>CAMLGF010000031.1 GCA_946479515.1 uncultured Pseudomonadota bacterium
GCTTGATGTCGTGGATGAAGCCCATGTCGAGCATGCGGTCGGCTTCGTCGAGCACGAAGGTGTTGACGTCGGACAGAGAGACCGCGCGCTGCTCGCACAGGTCGAGCAGGCGCCCGGGCGTGGCCACCAGGATGTCGCAGCCGTTGCGCAAGGCCGCGATCTGCGGGCGCTCGGACACGCCGCCGAAAATCACTTGCGTACGCAGGTCGCCGTACTTGCCGTAGTCCGTGACGCTCTGTGCCACCTGTGCGGCGAGTTCGCGCGTCGGTGTCAGCACCAGAGCACGCGGGTTGCGGCCGTGGCGTGCGCCCAGCTTCTGCAACAGCGGCAGCGTGAAGCCGGCAGTCTTGCCGGTGCCGGTCTGCGCGCCCGCGAGCACGTCGCTGCCGGCCAGCACGGCCGGAATGGCCTGCGCCTGGATGGGTGTGGGCTGCGTGTAGCCCTTGTCGGCCACGGCACGCAGCAGCTCGGGCTTGAGCCCAAGGGAATCGAATGACATTGAAATGCCTCGTAAATGAGTAGACAGACTCGCGTTGCGTGAGGACTCAGAGAGCCTCCGCAGCGGTCACTGGCGAGGGATGTTGCGAATCAGTGCGCCGGAGCGCCTCAACTTGCATGCTCTGGGGGGCGATGACCGCGCGACCCCAAGTCCTTCAGGACGTATCCATCGGACGATTGAGCGGGCGCGACTATACACGAAGCCACTGGCCGTCGCCTGATAGGCTTCACAACGTGAAGAGTGCCATCGCGCCGACCGGGGGCGGCAGAGCCCCGGGCAAGACCCTCATCGCGGTCGTCGCGGCCGGCCTGGTGCTGCTGGGTCTCGTGATTCTGGGTGCCCGGTTGGGATGGTTTGGCGCCGCTGGCCCCGATGCCGACCTGCTCGCACAGCCTGCCTACCAGGTATTGAAGAAACACGAGCCCGAGGCCTGGCAACGCGTGCGCGCGGCCCATGCCCACGTCGCTGACGACGCCGGCCGCGCGAATTTCATCAACGTGGCGAATGCCGAGTTCACCGCGGCGGCCACCCGCCGGCTCAGCCGCGCGTCGGCGCAGTCGCAGCTGCGGCTGTTGCATGACCTGCTGGCGAACCTCCAGCGGCTGCGCGCGCGCCCCGGCGATGCGTGCTTCCGCTATCTCTACCCGGAAATCGCCGGCCAGGCCGGCGTGGCCACGCAGCTGCCGGCCGAGGCCCAGGCGCGCACGCTGGCCCTGGCCGCCGACGTCATCCGCAGCTCCGCCGAGACACCGGCACCGCCGCCGCCGGCCGAAGAAGCCGCGCGCAAGCTCGGGCCGGTCGTCGATGCCGTCTATGCGCAGTTCGGCGCGGATACCCGGCTCATGTCGCGCGTCCGCGAGCCGGACATCGATCGCGTGAAGGTGTGCGACATCGCGATCGCGCTGTATCAGCGCATCCTCGCGCTACCGCCGGCGGATGCCTCGCAGGTGATCAGTGCGGTGACGGCCGCGCAGTAGTGCCCGTGTGTTTTAAGATTTCGTAAGCGCGGGAACTCCGGAGGACTGCTAGCGTGCCGCGGCAAATGCACCTGCTGCTCATCGAGGACGACGCCGAGGCCGCCCGGTTCCTCGCCAAGGGCCTGCGTGAGAGCGGCTACGTGGTGGACATCGCCGCCGACGGGCGCGAAGGTCTGTTCCGCGCCACCGAGGGCACTTACGACCTGCTGATCGCCGATCGCCAGCTGCCGCATTTCGACGGGCTCAGCATCATCGCCATGCTGCGCAAGAATGGCCGGCAGACGCCGGTGCTGATCCTCTCGGCGCTCGGCTCCGTCGACGACCGCATCACCGGCCTGCGCGCCGGCGGCGACGATTACCTCACCAAGCCCTTCGCGTTCGGTGAGCTGCTGGCGCGCATCGAGGCACTGCTCCGCCGCGGCAACCAGCCCGAGGTGACCACGCGCATCCGCATCGCGGACCTGGAGCTGGACCTGCTCGGCCGCAAGGTCTCGCGCGGCGGCAGGGACATCGATCTCACCGCCAAGGAGTTTCAGCTGCTGGAATTCCTGGCGCGCCGCGCCGGTCAGGTGGTCACGCGCACCATGCTGCTCGAGGCGGTGTGGGACCTGCATTTCGATCCGCAGACCAACGTCATCGACGTGCACATCAGCCGGCTGCGCGCCGCCATCGACAAGGGATTCGAGCACCCGCTGCTGCACACCGTGCGCGGCGCGGGCTACGTGCTGCGCGACGGTGCCCGGTGACCGCGAACGGCGCGCGCGCGGCGGGGCCCGCCCTGCGCATGTCGTCGGCGCGCATGGCGGTTCTGTACGCCGCCCTGGTCACCGTGCTGACCAGCATTCTGCTGGTGAGCGTCTATCTGGTTACGCGCAATGCGCTCGAGCGCGAGATATCGGCGGTGGTGCGCGCCGAACTCGCCGACCTGTCCGATGATCTGAGGCTCGGCGGACTGCCGCAGGTGGCGGCCACGTTGCGCCTGCGCGCCGACAGCTGGGGCCGCACCGGCGCGGTGTTCCTCATGGCCGATGCCCGCTTTCGGCCCATCGCCGGCAATCTGAGCGCCTGGCCCCGCGATCTGAACACCGGCAGTGCCGGCATGGTGGAGTTCGACATCGCCGCGCACGAGCGCGGTGCGACTGTGCTGCACCCGGTCGAGGCGCGCATCCAGCGACTGCCCGGTGGCTACTGGCTGCTGGTGGGCGCCGACACCAGTGAGCGCGAACGCGTGCTGCGCAGCTTCGGCATGGCGACACTCTGGGGCATCGCCCTCACCGCACTGTGCGTGTGGTTGGTGGGCGTGGCGTACGCGCGCCGCACCGCGCGGCGCGTGCGCGACTACGCCATCACCTGCGACACCATCATCAAAGGCGACCTGACGCAACGGCTCAACGTCGAAGGCTCGCACGACGAATTCGACGCGCTGGCGCAGGCGGTGAACGCGATGCTGGACCGCATCGAACAACAGACCACGACGCTGCGGACCGCCTTCGACAGCATCGCGCACGACCTGCGGACTCCGCTGTACCGCCTGCGCGTGCGGCTGGAGGAAGCGCAACTGCGTGAACACCTGCCGGCGGAGGCGCTGGAGCTGGTGGCGCCGGCGCTCGAGGATCTCGATCGCGTGCAGCGCACGCTGGCGACGCTGCTGGAGATCGCGCGCGCCGAGGCCGCCGGCGTGGCCACGCACGGTGACGCCGTGGACCTGGCGGCGCTGGCCAGCAACCTGGTGGAGCTCTATCAACCGGGCATGCGCGCCGCGGGGCTCGAGGTCTCAGTGAATGCGCCAGGACCCGCACCACTGACCGGCAATCGCCAGCTGCTCGCACAGCTGATCACCAATCTCCTCGAGAATGCCCTGAAGTACGTGCCGCACGGGGGGCGCGTGCACGTGAGCGTGGGCACTCGGCCGGGGGTGGTCTGGCTGCGCGTGGCGGACAACGGGCCGGGAATCCCGCCGGCGGACCGCGAAGCGGCACTGCGGCCTTTCGTGCGCGTGGGCGACAGCGCGGGCCGCACCGCCGGCAGCGGGCTGGGCCTGAGTCTTGCGGCGGCGGTGGCGAGGCTTCATGGGGCGGAACTCACGCTGGCTGACAATCAGCCGGGACTTCTCGTGCAATGCGAATTCCCGGCCGCGAATGCCCGGCGCGATGCGGATTCACCGAGGGAGTCCGCTGCCGTCTCCTGACAAGAGGGCGAACCTTCCGCACAGGTCTCAGGTGACGAGAAGGTCCGGGCACCTCTTGTCAGTAGACGGCAGCGGACCGCCTCGGTGAATTCGCGCCGAACCGGGCGCGGGGAGAAGTCGCGGCGTCAATCCTTCCTGCCTTCCTTGCATTCCTTGACGAATTTCGCGGCCTCATCGCCCGTGAGCTTCTTCGCCCTGGCTTCCTTCCCGCAGTGCATCGACATGCTGTGTTTTTTCGTGGCCGGGGTCGCGCTCGACGCCGGCGTGGCCGTGGGCGCGGTGGCGGTGGCGGTGCTGGCGGCGAAGGCTGAGCCCGCGCTGAGCAGCGCGGCCATCGCGAGGCTGGGGATCAGTTTCATGGAGGTCTCCGGGCATGCGCTGCCGATCGCAGCGGCAGGCAGCTTGCAGCGCGCGTCATGAGGCGCCGCTGACGCGGTCATTAAGAAATGGAAATGGCGAACGCGCGCGACGGAATTGTGACAATCGATATTGAGGCATGTCCCGGATTTTGCGCGCCAACGCTGAACATCGTGACGGCGCGTCAACGGTGCAGCGCGAGCAGGAACATGTACTTACGCCTTCGCGCGGCGTGGCACGGCCCTTGCTTTGTCTCCGGCATCGCAGCTTGTGGCTGAGTCAATGGGTGTTCCAATGGGATGCGTACCCCCTCGCTGAAGGCCATCAAGACCTTTCAGATCGCCGCCAGACATTCGAGCTTCGCCGTCGCGGCCGATGAGCTTTGCATTACGCCGTCGGCGGTGAGCCACCAGATCAGAACGCTGGAAACGCAGCTGGGCCTGCCGCTGTTTTCGCGTGGTGCCCGGGCGCTGGCGCTCACCGATGCCGGTGCGCGCTATCTCGAGCAGATAGACGATCTGTTCGTGCGGCTGGACGCGGTCACCGAGCAGCTGTGCGCGCGCTTCGGCCGTTCCAGCGTGCGCCTGCACGTGCCGGCGTACTTCGCGAGCGAGATGCTGCTGCCGCGGCTGTCGGAATTCTCCAAGCTGCACGACGGCATCGATCTGCGCATCGACACCTCGGGCGGTCACGGCCGCAACCACGTGGCCGAGGCCGACATCTCCGTGGTGGTCGGCGCCGGACCATGGAGCGGGGTCGTCGCCCATCCACTGTTCGCGCAGGCATTGGTGCCGGCCTGCTCGCCGGAGCTGCTCGCCGAGAGGCCGGTCCGTCGCTACGAGGAACTCAATGGCCACACCCTGCTGGTACACGAGGCGCGGCGCGACGACTGGGACCGCTGGGCCGGCGCGGTGGGCATGAAAGAGCTTCGGCCGGCGCAGATCGTGCGCATCGACTCGATGTCGGCGGCGACGCGCGCCGCCGAGAAGAAACTGGGCATCGCGCTGCTGCCCGCGCAACTGTCGCGGCGCAAGTTCTCCCAGGGACGCCTGGTACGCGTGTTCGATGACGAGCTCGTGACGCAGGAACACTACACGCTGCTGGTGCGCGCCGAGGACGAGAACCGCGCGGACATCCGCGCGCTGTGCGACTGGCTGATCGATCTGTGCCGCATGGGTGAGGAAAATTGACGATCGCGCCGAAACATCTCGTTTGTCCGCGCGTGCCGCCGCCGGTAGTTTGACAATCGTGCATTTCAAACTACTCAGGAGCGCAAACATGATTCCTCGAACCACCACGAAGCCCGCCGGGCTGTCCGGCAAGCGGTCCGCGAAGCTGTCGGTAATGGCCGCCATGATCGCCTTCGCCGCCCATGGTCATGCCGGCACTGCCGCCGTGACGCCGGCTCTCGCCGCCTGCAGCAAGGCGCTGATCGCCACGCTTGCCAAGGCGGACGAGCTGCCCGACTACACCGTCAAGGCACCGAGCAAGTTCAGCTCCGATCTGGTCGACCCGAACTCCTTCACCGTGGTCGCGCGCAACGCCCGGACCCGGGAGCTGCTGGCCAAGGCCTCGTGCAAGGCCACGCCGGACGGCGAGGTCGTCACATTCCGCGCCATTCCCGTCAAGAGCTGAGGGCCGACTATCGAGCACACCCTGAAACGCAGCCGAGGCGCGGACACCGCTCCCCCCATTCCCCCTCTCAAGGGGACGGTGTCCGCCCTTCGGCGGGCAGGGGTGGGCGGTTACTCCAGCGCGAACTCCGCCGTCCAGGTGCCATCGCGGTAAGCGAGCACGCTGCCGCCCGAAGTCAGACAGAAGCGCTGCACGAAGTTCGCATCGCGCAGCATCTGCACGCAGCCCGGCGGCGATTCATAGGCCTTGCGCCAATCCTTCACCTTCGGGTCGTACTCGTAGAACTCGAGCGATACGCTGAACGCGTTCATGTTCCAGCGCGTCGCCATGCCAGATCCGGCGGTCTCGAACGCCGCGTCGTAGATGATGTACGGCGGCCGGCTCTGCGGCGTCCAGGTGTCGCCCAGATCCGTGGACGTGCTGATCTTGCTGAATGCGCCCTGCTGGCGCTTGACGGTCATGATCCTGCCGTCAGTAGATAGTCGTATGGTGTCGACGCGGTGCCCGGGGCTGGTGGCGAGCGACCAGGTCATGGTCGCGAGATCCAGGCGCTGGATGCCGGGCACGGTGTTGACCAGGTAGATGCCGTTCACCACGTGGCCGACGACGGACTCGGCCGCGCCGCGCCAATGCGCGCCCCAGAGCGGCGCCATGGCGGCTTCCCGGATCGGCGCGAGATCCGCCAGGTCGTCCTGCGTGCCGCTGAAGACGAGCAGCTTGTCCCGCATCGTCCAGGCGCGCGGCGTACCGGGTTGGGCAGCGACGAAGCCGAGTGGTGGCGGCACGTCCACGAAGGGCGCTGCCAGTACCAGCCAGCGCGAACCGGCGCGGTCGATGTCGAGAATGGCCAGCGAGGGGTCGAGCGCGCGGACCACGGTCCAGGTCTGGCCGCGATCGTCGCTCGCGAGCATCTGGCCGCGGATGTTGCCCGCGACCAGCCGGTTGCCGCTGGGCTCGACCGCCGTGATCTCCAGCAGCGTCCCGGTGTCGAGGCTGCTCCAGTTGCCCGCGGTGTCACGAACCCGGATCTGACCGAGGTCGGCGCCGTAGTACAGATTTCCTGCGGCATCCACGCCGGCTTCCTCTTCGCGCGGCGGCATGGTGGACTTGGCGAGCGCGAGGAAGGCATCGCGGTCGCGCGTCTCCCTGAGCGTCTTCGCCAGCGGCGGCCTGTTCACCTTGCGGTCGTGCGCGATGAGCAGGTCGCCGATCAAACCCAGGCCCGCGCTCTTCTCCGTGAATCTTGCCGGTTGCGGCAATTGCGCCGGGCGCCAGCGGATGGCGTCCGCGCTCTTCATGAGCGGCGCCAGCGTCACGCGCAGCGCCTCCGTGTCCGCGTCGCTATGCGCGTCGCTCGACGGCACAATCATGTATTCATAGCCGCCCAGCGGCACCCGCAGCAGTACGCCGAGATCGGTCAGTTCGCCGGCGCGCACCACGATGGGAGCGTAGGGTTTGCCGTCGGCGCCCAGGATTCCCGTGATCTGGTATTCACCCGCTGCAATCCACCCGCCCCAGCAGTCGAGGCCGCGACGCTCCTTGAGCTCGGGCACGAACGTCTGCTTCTTGCCCTGTAGTGAGGTAACCCTGAACTCGCTGGCGAATTCCCATTGCGGCATGGTCACACGCAGGTAGCCGTGCGTGGCGGCCCGCTCGGCGGCGGTTGGTTCAGCTTTCTTGGCGGCAATTGCCGATGACGCCAGACAGGCAATCGCCAGGCAGGCGAACAATCTCTTCACGAAAAACCCTCCCTCGAGACCTGGCTAGAATACCGCGTGGCAAACAAGAAGCTGCTCCTGTTGAGCGTGTCCGCCGGCGCGGGACACGTGCGCGCTGCGCAGGCCATCGAAGCCGCGGCCCGTGGAGCGCAACCCGCTCTCGATGTCACGCATATCGACCTGCTGACCCTGGTATCCGCGGATTTCCGCAGGCTGTATGGCCAGCAATACATCAAGCTCGTGGAGAAGCTGCCGCAGCTCTGGGCGTACTTCTACGGAAAATCGGACCGGCCGAGCCGCGATTCGCTCGCCGGCAAGCTCAAGCGCGCCATCGAACGGCTCAATACACGCGAGCTTTCGGCGCAGATCCGGCGAGTGGCTCCCGACGTCATCCTGTGCACTCACTTTCTGCCCGCCGAGCTGCTGTCGCGCCGGCGCGCCAAGGGCGCCGCGTTGCCGCCGATCTGGGTCCAGGTCACCGATTTCGACGTGCATGCACTCTGGGTGCATCCGCACGTCGATCGTTACTGTGTGGCCAGCGACGAGGTGGCGTTTCGCCTGGCAGACCGCGGCGTACCGCGCGAGAAGATCGCGGTCACGGGCATTCCTGTAATGCCGCAGTTCGCAGTGCCGCTGCAACGGGACATCTGCGCGCGCGAGCTCGGGCTGTCGCCGGAGCGATTCACCGTACTCATGATGGCCGGCGGCGCAGGTGTCGGCGGGCTCGATGCCCTCGCGGCGCGTCTGCTGCGCCTGCCCGACGACCTGCAGCTGATCGCGCTGGCCGGCCGCAACGAAGACCTGCTGCGGCGCCTGCGGGCGCTCGCCGCGTCGCATCCTGGCCGACTGTTCCCGCTCGGCTTCACCACCACGGTGGAACGACTGATGAGCGTGGCGGACCTCGTGGTGACCAAGCCCGGCGGCCTGTCGGTTTCGGAGTGCCTGGCCAGGGGGCGACCGATGCTGCTCGTCTCGCCGATTCCCGGCCAGGAGGAGCGCAACGCGGACTATCTACTCGAAGCCGGCGCCGCCATCAAGGCCGTCGATGCGGCGACACTGGAGTTCAAGCTGGCGCGCCTGCTGAAGGATCGCGCCCGCCTGCGTGCCATGAGTGACGCAGCGCACGGAATCGCCCTCCCGGATGCGGCGGCCAACGTGGTGGCGCTGCTATGCTCGGGCACATGACACGCGCGCTCGCCTGCCTGCTGATCCTTGCCGCCGCGCCGGCGATGGCGCAGGCGCCCGCGCCCGAGGGCGCGCGCAATGCCGATTGGGCGGTACCCGTCGAGCTGCCCGGCGTCCCCAATCTGCACCGCCTCACCGACTATCTCTATCGCAGCGAGCAACCCACTGCGGAGGGCTTCCGGAACCTGGAAAAGCTCGGCATCCGCACCGTCATCAACCTGCGCTATTTCAACAGCGACGACGACGAAGCCGCGGGCACCGCACTGCAGCTGCGGCGTGTGAAGATCCTCACCTGGCGCGCCGGCGACGATCACGTCATCGAGGTCATGCGCATGCTGCGCCAACGGCAGGAGGGTCCATTCCTGATCCACTGCCAGCATGGCGCGGACCGCACCGGGCTCATGAGCGCCATGTACCGCATGCTTGAGCAGAACTGGACCGCGCAGCAGGCGCTCGACGAGCTGGTCGACGGCGGCTATGGCTTCCACAGCCTGTGGAAGAACATCAGGAATTATGTGTTGTCGGCCGACGTGGCCGGGCTGCGCGCCAGAATCGGCAGCACCTCCACGCTCACCGTCAACTGATGCTCGGCACCGCCGAGGATCACGCCGCGCAGCGGCGACACGTCGCCGAAATCCCGGCCCCAGGCAACCGCCACGTGGTCGGTGCCGACAAAACAGCCGTTCGTGGGATCGAAGTCTATCCACCCGTACGGCGGGCTCCATACCGACACCCAGGCATGTGAAGCATCGGCCCCCACCAGGCGCTCGCCACCGGCTTCCGCCGGGTCGGTGGTGCGCAGATAGCCGCTGACATAGCGCGCCGGCAGCCCGCGCGAGCGCAGGCAGGAAATCATGAAATGCGCGAAGTCCTGGCAGACTCCGCGACGCGTCTCGAGCACTTCCGTGGCAGGCGTGCCGATGTGGGTGACACCGGGCTCGTACTGGATGTCCTTGTGCAGCTTCGTGCACAGCGCCTCGGCGCATTGCAGGACCGACTGGCCTTCGGGGAAGCAGCCCTGCGAGTAATCCGTGAACGACTGCTTGACGCGCACGTGCGGCGATTCGTGGCGGAAGCGGGCGGCCTCGAGCTGCTCGCGCGACGGCCACGCTGCGCGAAACTCGAACGCGCCGCGCACCCGCTCCCAGGGCAGCGCGCTTTCGACGCGCACCGCGGGCCGGGGGTGAACCTCGATCTGCATTTCGGACACCACCTCGAGCTCGCGATGCGGCCGCGACAGCTCCACGCGCGCCATGGGATTGCCGAAGGCGTCGAGTTCGTCCACGCGCCGATGCCCGGCCGGCGAGATGCGGATCTGGTGCTCGAGACATTCCTGGAATGGCGCGGGCCGCGGCACCAGGTGCAGCAGGTGATGCGAATGCACGACGTCGTCCGCGTACCGGTAGCGGGTCTCGTGGCGAATGAAATAGCGGCGGCTTGCGTTGCTCATGATGCCAATGCGTGCGCGTTGCTTTCGAGCAGCGTGAAATGGCGGCGGGTGATCCGGTCCGAGAGGTCCGCGGCGCCCGCCTGCAGTGTCCGCAGCGCCCGCGCCAGATCGGCGCGCGCCTCGGCGCCGGCGACATCCGCGGTGTCGAGCCGCACGGCCGGCGCCGGCGCCTCCGGCACGCCCGCCTGACGCTCGCTGCCGAGGCCGCGAGCCAGCTCGTCCAGGTCGTGGTCGATGGCCTCGCGCAGGAATTGCAGCGCCATGGGATGCTCGCGATCGTTCATCAGCAGATCCAGTGCCTGCGACAGCCGCGCCGCGCCCGCATGACGCGCGCGGTAGACAGGCGTGCTGTCGCAGACTTCGAGCAGCCATTCCACCGCCCCGGTCCGCGTGGCGTGCGCGCTTTCGAGCTGCCGCGCCAGGATGCCTGCCACGAACTGCAATCGCTCGATGCGCCGCCCCAGCCGCATGAGGCGCCAGCCCTCGTCGTGCAGCACGTCCTGCTCCGTGAAACCGGCGAGCGCCGCGAGCGACAGCAGCGCGCGCTCGTAAGGCTCGCGACTGCCGCCGCGCGAGGCCGTGGCCTCCTGCATCTGGCGCTGCAGCCCGACGACGCCGCGCCAGTAGCGCGACGACAGGCGGCTGCGCGCCTGCGAAGCGCACCAGGCCAGTTGCCGCACGTCGGACTGCAGGCCTCGCGCCGCACGCTCGCGCAGCGCGTCGCCGATGTCCTGCCCGGGAGCCACGGCTTCCAGCTCACGGCAGATGCCGCTCGCATGCTGCCAGGCCTCGGCGACGCTGTGGGCCTGAAGCGTGTGCAGCAGTAGCCGCGCGTCGTTCTCGGCGCGTACGCCGTAACGGCCCAGCCAGTACAGGTTCTCGACCAGCCTCGAGGGGATGTGATCCTGGCGCCGCGAATCCAGGTCTGCCGTGGCAGCCGCCGCCGCCTCGCGGCCCTGGCCGAGCACCCACACGTCCTTGGCGCCACCGCCGCGCTGCGTGGACACCACGTCCGCGGCGTCATCGTTGGCGACGCGCGCCAGAGCGCCCGGCATCACCTTGAAACCTTGCGACGTGCGCACGGCGTACACGCGGATGGTGAGCGCGCGCGATATCAGCTCCGTCGATGCCGCGGATTTCCACACCGGCGCATGCGACAGATGCACGTGTTCCTGCGCCACGTAGGCATAGGGCCGGTTGCGCAGGCGCTCCACCAGCAGCTCGCGCGAGCGGCCCTGGAATTCACGGCCGAACATTGGCTCGAAGCGCTGATTCGGATAAGCGGGTTTGATCACCAGGCGCTCGAGGTTGGCGAGCACGTATTCCATTGCCGGCTTCTCGCCCAGCCACCAGGTCGCCACCTCCGGCAGCAGCAGCCGCTCGCCGATCAGTCGTTCGGCCAGCGGCGGGAGGAATCCCAGCCAGGCGGCGGATTCGATCACGCCGGTGCCGAGTGCGTTCGACACCATGACGCGCCCGGCGCGCAGCGCGCCCAGCAGGCCCGGCACTCCCAGTGCCGAGTCGCCGCGCAGCTCGAGCGGATCGCAATAGTCGTCATCCAGCCGGCGCAGGATGGCATGCACGCGGCGCAGTCCGCCCAGCGTCTTCAGATAGACGGTGTCGGCGCGCACGGTGAGGTCGTTGCCTTCCACCAGCGGAATGCCCAGCTGCCGCGCCAGGAAGGCATGTTCGAAGTAGGTCTCGTTGTAGGGGCCGGGCGTGAGGATGACGGCGAGCGGCGCTTCGGCGCCGGCGTCGGGCGCCAGCAGCAGTTCGCGCAGGTGGCCGAAAAAACCGCGCAGCCGGCGCACGCCCATGTCGCCGAGCATCTCGGGGTACACCTGCTCGAGGATTTCGCGATTCTCCAGTGCGTAGCCGGCGCCCGACGGGGCCTGCGTCCGGTCGGCCAGCAGCCACCAGCGGCCATCCGGCGCGCGCGCCAGATCGGCGGCGTAGGTGTGCAGCCAGGCGCCACCGGGCGGCCGCAGACCCTGGCAGGGCCAAAGGTAGTTAGGATGGCCGAAGGGCAGCTCGGCGGGGATGTGGCCCTCCGCCAGCAGGCGCTGCGGGCCGTATATGTCGGCGAGCAGCTCGTTCAGCAGATGCGCGCGCTGCGCGACGCCCGCTTCGATGGCCTGCCATTCGCCGGCGGGCAGCACCAGCGGCAGGGGGTCCAGCGCCCAGGGCCGGTCCGCGCCCTGCGGATCCGCGTACACGTTGTAGGTGACGCCGTTCTCCACCACCAGCCGGCGGGCGAGCTCGAGCGAGCGCCGCACCAGGTCGCGGGATTCGCCGGCGCGCAGGCGCTCCATCAGCGGCCGCCAGTGCGGCCGCAGGCCTCCGTGCGCATCGTTCAGCTCGTCGTAGCGTCGCAGGTCGGCCGGCTCGAGAACTGCCTGCATTTCGTTCACCGCGACTCCGGCTGCACACGGCAGCCGTTCGTCGACAAGGTAGTTAGCCATGGAACGCCGCCGCCGCCCGGTGATGCGCCGGACAGAACAGCGTGACGTGATGGCGCGCGCCAGTGGATCGACACGCTGGCATTCTACACAGTGTACTAACAGGCTCCGCACCAAATTGCTTCAAATCCGCAGTGCCAGCACCAGGCGGAGGCATACCGGACGGCGCGCGCACTTCTTTTGAACTCGACGATTGCGCTCTGGTATTTTCGGATGCAAAGCGCTGCCACGATGAAGACCGACTGGACCTCCTATGTTTCCCCGGGCTTCCACGACGAAATCGTGGGGCCGGCCGGCGGCGCGCGCGCCGCAGGCCGGGCGCTCATGCGCTGCCTCGCCTCGCTGGGCGGTGGCGAGATCGCGTTGCGCCAGCAGGCCGCGGAGCTCGCCATCAAGTCCATGGGCATCACCTTCACCGTGTATCACGACCAGAAGGATGGCTCGCAGGCCGGCAGCATCGATCGCGCCTGGCCGCTGGACATCATCCCGCGCACCATCTCGCGCAGGGAATGGCAGCGCATCGAGGCCGGACTGATGCAGCGGGCACGCGCGCTCAACCTGTTCATCGACGACTGCTACCACCAGCAACGCTTCATCCGTGACGGGCACATGCCGGCGTCGATCATCGCCACGTCCAAAAACTTCCGTGCCGTGGTCCAGGGCATCCGGCCGCCGCTCGGCACCTGGGCGCACATCTGCGGCTCGGACCTGATCCGCGACAAGGACGGCACGGTGTACGTGCTCGAAGACAACCTGCGCGTGCCCTCCGGTGTGTCGTACATGATCGAGAACCGGCAAGTGGTCAAGCGCGTATTCCCCGAGCTGTTCGAGAGCGCGGCCATCCTGCCGGTCGACGACTACCCTTCGCAGCTCTACGACATGCTGAGCGCGCTCAGTCCGCGCAAGGAGACGCGCCCCGAGGTCGTGGTACTCACGCCCGGCATCTACAACTCCGCTTACTTCGAACATTCGTACCTCGCGCGCCAGATGGGTTGCGAACTGGTCGAGGGGCGCGATCTCGCCGTGGACAGCGACGACGTGGTCTACATGCAGACGGTGCGCGGCTGGACGCGCGTCGACGTGATCTATCGGCGCATCGACGACGATTTCCTGGACCCCGAGGTGTTCCGCAATGACTCGGCGCTCGGTGTACCCGGGCTGATGCGGGCCTGGGCGCGCGGCAACGTGGCGCTGGCGAACGCACCCGGCGCTGGCGTGGCCGACGACAAGCTCGTCTATACCTACGTACCCGACATGATCCGGTACTACCTCGGCGAGGATGCCATCCTGCCCAACGTGCCCTCCTGGCGCTGCGGCGAGCGCAAGCAACTGTCGCATGTGCTCGACCACCTCGAACAGCTGGTCGTGAAGCCCGTGGATGGCTCGGGCGGCTACGGCATGCTGATGGGGCCAATGTCGACCCGCAACGACCGGGCGAAGTTCGCGGACTCACTCAAGGCGGATCCGCGCAGTTTCATCGCGCAGCCCGTGGTGACGCTGTCCACCGTGCCGACGCTGGTCAGCGACCGCCTCGAGCCGCGCCACGTCGACCTGCGGCCGTTCATACTCAGCGGGCGCGAGACCAGCGTCACCACCGGTGGTTTGACGCGCGTGGCCCTGCGCAAGGGATCGCTGGTCGTGAATTCATCGCAGGGCGGCGGCAGCAAGGACACCTGGATCGTGGACACCGATACCCATGCTGGCTAGGGTGGTCGAGAACGTGTACTGGCTGTCGCGCTATCTCGAGCGCGCCGAGAACACCGCGCGCATCATCGGCGTGAACAGCAACCTGCTGCTCGACCTGCCCGGCGGCATCGCGCCGGGCTGGCTGCCGCTGGTCGACATTTCCGGCAACCGCGCCGAGTTCGACACGAAGCATGCGGGCGGGAAGTTGCGCGGCGAGGAACGCGACGTCGTCCACTTCCTGATCGCCGACCCGGAAAACGCGGGCTCGATCTGCTCCTCCCTGCGGGCGGCGCGCGAGAATGCGCGCACGTTGCGCGAGATCCTGCCCACCGAATCCTGGGAACTGCTGAACCAGTTCTACGCCGATTTCAGCCAGGACCTCGCCACCGGCATCAACAAACGCACCCGCTTCGAGTTCCTGAAGCGCATCGTCGTCACGCTGCAGACCATCGCCGGCATGCTCGACGGCACGATGAACCGCAACGATGCGCACACCTTTCTCATGCTGGGCCGCAATCTCGAGCGCGCGGACATGACCAGCCGCATCATCGACGTGCGCTCGGCGCAACTGCTGCCCGCCGAGACTCCCGAACTGCGCCCCTTCGAGAGCGTGCAATGGATGAGCGTGCTCAAAAGCCTCTCGGGCTACCAGATGTACCGTCTCAAGATGCGCACCCGCATCCGGCGCACGGACGTGCTCCAGTTTCTGTTGCGCGACGATCAGTTCCCGCGCTCATGCCTGTACTGCCTGACGCAGCTGGAGAGCTTTCTCAAGCCGCTGCCGCGCAGCGAGGCCGTCATGGAAGTGCTCGACACGGCGTTCAGTTTCATCGCCCGAGCGCCGCTGGCCAGTCTCGACCAGCCCGGTCTGCACGATCTGATCGACCGCATCCAGATCAACGTCATTGCCGTGCACGACATGATCGCGACAATCTACTTCCCGGGTCGCGATGCCAGCGGCATGCAACGCATGCCTTCCCAGAGTGCCGCCAACAGCCAGGGGCAGCGACAGAACTCGCTGTCGTTCGGTATCGCGGCCACCTGATGGATCGCCCGCCATGAGTGGTTTCTCGCTGGCTCCCGAGGCGGCCGCCATTCTGGTCGCGCTCGGCGCGGGCCTGCTCATCGGCATCGAGCGCGAGCGCAGCGCCGATGGCGTCACACCCGCGGCGGCGGGCGTGCGCACCTTCGCCATCACCGCGCTGCTCGCGGTGTTTGCCACGTTCAGCGACTCGGCGGTCATCCTCGGCGCCGTGGCCGCCGGGGTGGTCGTGCTCACGGCGTTCTCTTATTACAGGTCGCATGGCCAGGATCCCGGGCTCACCACCGAGATGGCGCTGCTGGCCACCTTCGTCATCGGGGTGCTGGCCGCGCGCAAGCCGCTGCTCGCCGCGGCGGGCGGCGTGCTGGTGGTGATCCTGCTGGTGTCGCGCCGTCCCCTGCACGGCTTCGCGCGCCAGGAGTTGTCCGAGCAGGAACTGCGCGATGCGGTGCTGCTGGCCGCGGCCGCCATTCTCGTGCTGCCCCTGTTGCCGGACCACGCCATCGACCCGTGGGGTGTCGTCAATCCGCGCCTGATCTGGCAGCTCACGGTGCTCATCATGGTCATCGATGCCGCGGGTTACGTGGCGCAGCGCGTGATCGGTCCGCGTTCCGGCCTGCCTTTGTCCGGCTTGCTGGGCGGGTTCGTGTCGAGCACCGCGGTGGTGGCGACCATGGGCAAGCGTGCGCAGGCCGATCCGAAGGTGCTGCCCGCCGCCGTGGCGGGCGCCGCGCTCTCGCAGATCGCCACGGTGATCCAGCTCGCGCTGGTGATCGCGGTCAGCGACGCCGCGCTGCTCGCGCAGATGCGCTGGCCGCTGGTGGTATCCGGGCTGGTCGCCGCGGCCTACGGCGGCGCGATGCTGCTGGTCTCGCGGGACGGTGCGGCGCCGGCCCCGGTGACCGGCCGGGCCTTCAGGCTGCGCACCGCCCTGCTGTTCGCCGGCGCCTTCCTGCTCGTGGCGCTGCTGGTGGCGTGGCTGCAGAACACGTTCGGCGCCACGTGGGCGCTGGCCGGCGTGGTGATCGGCGGTTTCGCCGATGCCCACTCGACCGCCGCGTCGGTGGGCTCGCTGGCGGCACAGCAACAGATGCCGCACGCGCTCGCCGTCGTCGCCGTCGGGCTGGTGCTGACCACCAACACGATCTCGAAGCTGGCATTCGCCCATACCGGGGGCGGCCGTTACTTCTGGAGCCTCGCACCCGGCCTGGTGTTGCTGGTTGCGGCGTTCTGGCTTGCCTGGTGGCTCATTCCGTCTAGCTAGCCGGGGGTTCATTCCCGGTAGCGCACTGGTTAGTTGGCCAGTGGCGCCAGGCGGTAGTCTGTGGCTAGATGGCGGCATGCGTACCTCCACTCTCGTCCTGTCGGTGGCAACCGCCACCCTGGCGACCACCACGGCCTGGCTGGCCTGGGAACTCCACGAGCGCGAGAGCGCGACAAATACGATCATGGCGGCGCGGGGTCGCGAAGCGCAGCGGGAGACTTCGCCGCCATCAGCCACCGCGGCCAAGCCGCCCGCTCAGGCTGCCACGCCGCGAACACCGGACGCACCGACCCGCGAGCAACCGGACGCCGCGCCGGCGAGCACGCCGGCAGTCGCCGCGCAGCGCGACCTCGGCAAGGACCCGTCCGTCCCCTTCGCTCGTCAGTTCCTGGCAAGGTATGACGACTCCGCGCAAAGACAGGTGCTGCTCGAGGAGGCACGCACGGGCGTGCGCCGCCAGTACGACGCGCTGAAGGACAAACTGCGGCTGAGCAACGACGAATTCGAACAGCTCGTCGATCTCGTCGCCCAGCAGAATCTGCAGGCCCAGGCCCAATGGGCGCAATGCGCGACCGACGCCGGCTGTGATCCGCAGAATCCCCGGCGAGGCATGATCGACGACCGCAGCCAGGAACTGCTGGCCTTGCTGGGTCCGGAACACATCGACGACTTCAACCGTTATCGCGACACCCTGGGCGAGCGCGACTCGGTGGCGCAGTTTCGCGGGCGCCTGTCGGATGCGCAGTTCCTGCCGCAAGCCCAGGCCGAGCAGCTCATTACCGCACTGGCCGATGAACGCCAACGCTATTCACAGGAAGCCCAGCAGCGTGGCGCGCATCTGAAAGGGTTCGGGACCGCGCTCGGCATGGTCTGGTACCCCTCCGACGCGGGCTCTACGGACGCGCAACTCGCCGAAGCACTGGCCTACAGCCAGCGCATGCGCGCTCGCGCGGCGACGCTGCTGACGCCGGCACAGCTGGCGGCCTTCGAGCAGATGCAGGAAGAGCTGCTGGCGCAGCTGGCCTCTCTCATTCGTCCACAATCGAACCAGCCCACCACGCCCAAGCTCGCGCGGGGCTGAAACCGCCCCAGGTTCGGCGGCCGACAGTCAGGCCGATGCTTTCCGGCCTCCGCGTTCGATGCGCGCATGCGCGATGTCGCGCTCGAGCAGGCACTGCGCCATCGCCGCGCTGCGCGTCACCAGCTCGCGCGCGCCGGCGCGCAGATGGTCGCTGGCCGCGACGAACTCCACATTGCGTTCCATGTCCTCGGCCTCCCAGCCGAGCGAGTGCGCGATGAACGGGAACTGCGGCAGCAGGAAGCCGATCTCGCTGAAGAAGACCATCATCTGCCCGGCCACGGCCTGGATGCCATCCTGCCCGCCCGTGATGATGAATGCGGCCACCTTGTTCCGGATCAGCACCTTGTTGTGCAGCGTGATCTGGTTCTGGATGCAGTTCATGCGCTCGACCATCTTGTAGTAGAGCGAACTCGCCGCGCCCCAGCGGATGGGCGTGGCGACGATCAGGATGTCCGCCCAGTGCACTGCCAGGTCGTACACGCCATCCAGCTGATCGTCCTTGTCCATGGATGTGATGGAGCACGGCCAGGTGCAGGCCTTGGCGGCCTTGGAGTAGAAGCCCTCGCAATGGCGGAAGCGCAGGTCATTGAGCCTGATCAACCGCGACTCGGCGCCGAGCGAGCGCGCGTGCTCGAGCGCCACCTCGAGCAGGTGCTCGGACGTGGAGAAGCGCGGATTGTTCGCGTCCATGGCCGTGGTCGAGATGCCGCCCACGCGCAGCGGCCCGGGCGCCCGCTCGGTGGAACGCGTCAGCGGGTGCGGATCGTGGTGCAGATGTCCCCGCCGGCTGACCGGCTTCGCCGTGACTAACAACCTGCCTTTCTCTTCCTTGGCGGCGTAGGCCGGGACCTTGTCCGCCTCGTAGCCCGGCTCACCCTCGCCCGTGCAACGGTGGAACTTGTACTGGTGCCAGGGGCAGACCACGTACTCCCCATCGAGCCGGCCCCGGCCGAGCGGCCCGCCGACGTGATTGCAGACGTTGGAGATGACGCCGAACCTGCCGTCCTTGTACGAGATCGCCACGACTCGCTCCCCGAGTTGCGCTTCGCGCAGCGGCGTGCGCCGGAAATCTTCGGCGGCGCCGACATCCACCCAGTCCTGCGGCTCGTTCATGTGCCTATCCTATACACTCGCGCCCCATGCAGGCAGCACCCGGCGACGACGCCATCGAGCGGCGGACCATGCGCACCGTCCACTGGCGGTTGCTGCCGTTCCTGCTGCTGCTGTACATCGTCTCCTGGCTCGACCGCGTCAACGTCAGCTTCGCAAAGCTGCAGATGGGGCCGGATCTCGGTATCGGCGACGCCGCCTACGGCCTCGGCGCCGGGCTGTTCTTCTTCGCCAGCTATGCGCTGTGCGAGGTGCCCAGCAATCTGCTGCTGGCGCGTTTCGGTGCGCGCCTGTGGATAGCCCGCATCATGATCACCTGGGGAATCATCTCCATCGCCATGATGTTCGTGCAGGGCAAGTGGAGCTTCTACCTGATGCGGCTGCTGCTCGGCGCCGCGGAAGCGGGCTTCCTGCCCGGCATCATCTACTACCTGAGCCACTGGTTTCCGCGCAGCTACCGCGCCAAGGCCGTGTCCTGGTTCATGATCGGCATTCCACTGTCCGTGGTGTTCGGCGCGCCGCTCTCGGGCTGGATCATGCAGAGCATGGACGAATACCTGGGCCTGCACGGCTGGCAATGGATGTTCCTGGTGGAAGGTATCCCCGCCGTCCTGCTCGGCTTCGTCGTGCTGTGGTTTCTCACCGAGAAGCCAGCCGATGCGCACTGGCTCGACGCGCAGCAGCGCGGCTGGCTGGCGCAACGCATCGAGGCCGAGCATGCCGAGGCGCACGGGCGGCACGGCCTGCAATTGCTGGCAGCGCTGCGCCACCCGGTCGTGTGGCTGCTGGCCGTGGTGATGTTCTGCTGCCAGACCGGCAGCTATGGACTGACGTTCTGGGTTCCATCCATCGTCGATGCGCTCTCCGGCTACACCGAATTCGAGGTCGGGCTGTTCTCCGCGATTCCCTACGTGGCCGCGGCCGTCGGCATGCTGCTGGTGAGCATGAGCTCCGATCGCACCGGCGAACGGTTCCTGCACGTGGCCGTTCCTTCGCTGGTCGGCGCGGCGGGGTTCATCGCCGTCGGCTACTTCGGTTCACCGGGGCTGGCGATGGCGGCGCTGGCCGTTGCCGCGGTGGGCGACTATTGCACGCGCGGCCCCTTCTGGGCGCTGCCCGGCAAGTTCCTCTCCGGCAGCGCGCTGGCCGGATCGATCGCGCTGATCAATGCCATGGGCGCGGTCGGCGGCGTGGTCGGACCCTCCGCCGTGGGCTGGCTGAAGCAGTCCACGGGGGATTTCGTCGCGCCCATGGCCGCGTTGTCGGGCGTGCTGGTCGTGGGTGCCCTGCTCACGCTGTGGCTGCGTCGCTGCCCCGAGTTGCGCGGCTAGCGCCGGCTACAGGTAGCTCAGCCACCACGCCTTGTTGCGCGCCTTCACGCCTGCCATCCATCTGCACAGCGGGTACAGCAGGACGATCGCGAGGGCCCAGGCGACGTACACCCCGAGCAACGGCAGGCCGTATCCCGGCGGATAGAACAGCGGGAAGGTGGCCAGCTGCCCCGCGTCGAAACCCTGCGCCACGCCGAGCGCCACGCTCATGAGGTGCAGTAGATAGAAATGAGCGACGTAGAACGCGAACGGCACGCGCCCGAACACCACCAATGCATCCTTGACGAAGCCTCGCATGCGATCGGCGAACGAACAGAAGATCGCCGCGGGCCCGAGCGTCATCGCCAGGAACAGCAGGCTCGGGGGGTATTTCGTGGTGTTGAGGAAGTCGATGAACGTGGCCGCGCCGCGCGCGTGCGATTGCCAATGATTGGGTTCGCCGTAAGCATCGATGAAGCGCAGCGCGATGAACGCGGCGGTGATGGCCAGGCCCCAGAGCAGCAACGCGCCATTGCGCTTCGCCGCCGGCCACTCGAACAGCAGCGACGCGCCATAGCCGAGCAGCATCACGCCCACCCAGGGCAGCAGCGGATATAGAAACAGGAAGTGGAAAGGCCCGGCCGCCTTGGCCATGGTGGTGTGCAGCGCGGCCCAGAGCGGCGGCGACGTGTCCGTGATGCCCTGGCTGGCGGGCCAGTGGCCGTCGAGCAGGTTGTGGCCGAGCACGATCAATGCGCCCAGCCACAGGCACGTCCTGCGACCCAGCAATTGCAGTCCGGCGAGCAGCACCATGCTGGCACCGATGGCCCAGATCACCTGCATGAAACCGAGCGTGCGGCCACCGAACTGCTCGAGGCCGCCGGGTGAGAACGTGATCGCCGTGGAGATGAGGAACACCTCGACGAAAATCAGCCACAGGCCGCGCGTCAGCAGGAAGCGCGCGAGCTCGGCCGATGTCTTGCGGGCTGCCATGAGGGCGGCGCTGGTGCCGGCCAGGAACACGAACACCGGCGCGCAGAAGTGCGTGATCCAGCGCGTCAGCGCCAACGGCAGACCGACATCGGGATCGCTCATGGGGTCGATGGACATCTGCACGCTGAGGAAATCGCGCGCGTGATCGATGGCCATGATGACGACCACCAGGCCGCGCAGCATGTCGATGGACGTGAGCCGGTAGCCTCGTCGGTCCGCCACTGCGTTCATGCTGTCCCTCCCCGATCCGCCGCGCATAATCGCGCCTTTCGCTGACCCGAGGCAATGACCCTTGAAACGCGTCGACCTGTACGGCATCCCCAACTGCGACACCATGAAAAAGGCGCGCCGCTGGCTCGAGGAACATGGCGTCGGCTACCAGTTTCACGACTACAAGGTGGCCGGCTTGGATCGCACGCGGCTCGCCGCGTGGGCCGAGGTAGTTGGATGGGAACAGCTGCTCAACCGCGCCGGCACCACGTTCCGCAAGTTGCCGGAGGCGGCGAAGCGCGATCTCGACGAGCGCAAGGCCCTCGCACTGATGATCGCCCAACCGTCCTTGATCAAGCGGCCCGTGCTCGAGACGGGCAAGACATTGCTGGTCGGTTTCAGCCCGGAGAAATACCAGGCGCTGAAGTAGCGGGCGCCGCCTTCCACCGCCCCGCGCTGCAGAACGAAAAGGCGCCGACCAGACACGTCCGGCCGGCGCCCGTTCGAAGGAGAGCGACCAGCGCTTCTCCGTCCCCCCTCAGCATCACCCCTTCTCGTCAGGTCAGAACCCGTACCTCGCGGTCAGCGCCCAGAAGCTGCCTGGCAGGTCGTAGGTGCCCGCGTCGTAGCCGTTGAGCGAACAGGTGTAACAGATCGGCGGGTCTTCCCCGAAGATGTTGTTCACTCCCAGCGAGAGCTTGAACTTCTCGATGTTGAACGCCTTGTTCCACGCCACCTGCACGTCGTTGTAGATGGTCGAGTCGAGCGTGTTGAAGGTCTCGCCGTTGTCGCACCCCGGCACGTCGGTGATCACGGCGTTGCCGCAGTACTCGTCCACCGCGTCGATGTAGCGCGCCGACCAGTTCACGCCCCAGTCGCCGCGCTCCCAGCCGAGCTGCAGGTTGGCCTGCAGCTTCGGAATGGCGCTGTCGCTCACCTCGATGCCGACCGCGCGCTGCGAAACGATGCCATCGGTATCCGTGGCGGTGAACTTGTTGGTGCGCGTGGCCTGCAGCCCCGCCGACAGCGTGCCCCAGGACTTCTCCATGCCGCGCCAGTCGATCTTGAAGTCGATGCCGTCGGTCTCGATGGAGCCCAGGTTGTCGAGGAAGTTGTTGGGCGGGTTGAGATTGCCGCTGGGTCCGCGCGTGAACGGCGAGCACAGCGTGGCATCCGTGCCGGCGCCCTCGGTGAGACAGGCGTTGATCAGCGCCTGGATGTCGCGCGCCTGGATGCCCTTCTCGATCTCGTGGTTGTAGTACGTGAGCTCGAAGGTGAGGCGCTGCGAGAAACTCTCGGCCCACGCTGCCTCGTGCACGATGCCCAGCGTGTAACTGTCCGACTTCTCCGGATCGAGATCCGGATTACCGCCGGTGAACGTCGTGATCTGGGTATTGGCCTGCTCGAAGCCGTTGGGCACTCCCTGCGCGCGACAGGCGGTTTCCAGCGGCGTGGTGTCGAGGCCATCCGACGCGTCCACCACCACGTTGCCCGTGGGACCGCAGGGGTCCGTGAGCGTCGCCGCGAACTGAGTGAGGCCGTACAGCTCACCCAGGTTCGGCGCACGAAAACCTTTCGAGTACGTGCCGCGGAATGCGAGCCCGTCCACCGGCTTCCAGCGCAGGCCCAGCTTGCCGGTCGCCTCGCTGCCGAAGGTCGAGTAGTCGGACCAGCGCACCGCGGCACTGGTGTCCAGCGACGCCAGCAGCGGGAAGCTGAATTCGGCATACAGCTCGTTGACGTCGTACGCCGAGTCCACCGGCGAGGCGAACGAGTCCTGCGACTCGCCCGTCTGGCGCAGCGGATCGGGCAGGAAGCTGCCCTGGTACTTGCGATGCTCGGCGCCCACCGCGAAACCCGCGGGGCGATCGCCGATGTCGAACAGCGTGCCGGTGAGATTGGCCGAGAGCAGCGTCAGCTTCTGCGTGCTCTGGTCGATCTGCGTGGTGCGGATCCAGTCGATCATGTCCTGGGTGAACGGCCGTGCCTGGCCGCCGAACATGTCGAGCGGCACGCAACCGGGCACCTGCGCGCAGATCGCCGGATCTCCGAGTGCCAGCGCGATCTTCGCCACGTTGTAGCCGTTGCGGAAAATCTGGTCTGCGCTGTTCTCGGACGTCACGGCGTTCACGTCCCAATGGAAGCGGCGCTCGCCCGCGCCGAACTCGCCCTTGATGCCGACATTGGCGTACCAGGTGTCGACGTCCTGGGAGAAGATGCGTGGGCCGACTTCCACCGGCCGGCGCGTGACCCAACCGAGATTGCTGCCGGCATCGAGATCGATGCCGAAGGGGTTGAACGGGTTCAGCGCCGAGATGGAGATGGTGTCGGCGAGACCGCCCGAGCCGGTGAACGGGCCGACGAACATGGGCTCCGGCGCCGCCTGGTTGGTCGACCGGCGGTTGTTGAACAGGCCCTTGGCGTACACGCTCACGTTCTCACTGAGATCGAACTCCACGCTCGCGAACATCGACTTGCGTTCTGAGGGCGTGAGCAACAGGTTGTACGGCGCGAAATTGAAGCGGTCGGCGCCGCTGAAGTTGTGGAAGTTCCCGCTGCCCGGATTAGCCGGGTCCCAGCCGGTCGGCGCCGCGCCATTGTTCAGCGTGACGTCGTACCACAGGTCTGGATCGCCGCAGAAGCCGGCGGTGCCGGCCGCGCGTCCGGGGTCGCAGAACGTGAACCGGCCCTGCGGAATGCCCGAACTACCCGCCGCGAGCCCCGCGTTCGGTTCCGGCCACGCGGACTGTTCCCAGTCGCCGGAGCTGATGCCGTCCTGGTTGTAGTAGCTGGCGACGAACATGCCGTGAAAATTCTCGCCACCGCCACCGATGGTGATGCTGGCATCCGTGGTCGCGCCGCCGAGATCCCATTCGCCACGATAGGCGTTGAGCTCGACGCCTTCGAAATCCTTGCGCGTGATGATGTTGACCACGCCCGCGATGGCGTCTGACCCGTAGATGGCCGAAGCGCCATCCTCGAGCACCTCGATGCGATCGATGATGCTGAGCGGGATGGTGTTGAGATCGGCCGCGCCCGAGACGCCCGAGGCGGAGGACTCATTCACCCAGCGAATGCCGTCGACCAGCACCAGCACGCGTTTGGAACTGAGATTACGCAGGTCCACCTGCGCGGAACCGGCGCCGATGCCTCCGCCGTCCGCCGGGTAGCCGAAGTTGCCCGAGGAATTGAACTTGGCGTTGAGCGCCTTGCCCGATGACACGGTCTGCTGCAGCAGATCGCCGACGCTCGCGAGCCCGGTCTTGTCGATGACGCCGCGATCGATGATGGAAATGGGTGACTGCGCGTTGACCCCGGTCTGGATGATGCGCGAGCCGGTCACCACGACTTCCTGCATCCTGTCTTCCTGATCGGCGTTCTGCGCGTGCGCGACGTTCGCCCCGACGGCGGCGGCGATCAATGACGGCAACAGAACGTTTCGTGCGGACAGCCGATGCCTGTTGTTTGGCCGTTTCATGCTGGACCTTCCTGGTTGTGGGATCACCGGTCCCCCTCCCTCTCCGGCGAAGTGCTCGCATACATACGCCCAGGCAAGGTAAAAGAAAAGGCTTTTGTGGTGTGCATGCGACCGGTAACAGCCAGCTGCGCCAGCCTGAAATGGTCAATCGTTGCGCGAAAACGACGACGACGTGCGCGGACGGGACGCTAGCTGACGTCGCGAATCGCGGCTTCCAGCTCGGGGTCGATCCGGTGCGAGGGCGCGAGCAGCGAATCGCCGCCGGTGAGCATGGCGGTGGCATTGAAGTCGACCACCCATGCCATGAAGTCATCGGCCGGCAGCGCGCGGGCGTACTGCAGGCCCTGCGCGCGGTCGTAGCCCGTCGCCTTGAGTAAGGCCACGTCCCAATCGCTCGCGACCCCGCGCGCGGCCAGCTTGAGCTTGAGTGCCTGGCCCATCCTGGCGACCGATTCGACGATGGTGCGGTCCGCCACGTTGGCGCGCATGCCCGTCACGAAGGACTCGTCGAGCTCGAGGGACGTCAATGGCAGACCGCGCAGATATCCCAGCGACGAACAGCCCGCGCCGAAGCCGTCGATGGCGAGCAGCACGCCGAGAGCGGCGATTTCCTGGATGACGCGCTGGGCGCGTGCCGGATCCACGAGCAGCGAACTCTCGGCGATCGCGAGCTCGAGGGAGGCGCCGCACACGGCGAACTGCGCCAGCCGTTCGCGCAGCCGCCCCGGGAATGCACTGTCCTGCAACAGGCGCGCGGAGAGATTCACGGCGACGCGCAGATGCACGCCACGCTCACGCCAGGCCCGCACCTGCGCGAGCGCGCACGACAGCATCCACTCGGTGAGCGGGCGGATGAGACCGGTCGATTCGGCTACCGGGACCAGCTCCGCCAAGCTCACGGCGCCCCGTTCGGGATGCGTCCAGCGGACCTGTGCCTGGCAGCTCTCGACCAGACCGCTGCGCAGATTGACCTGCGGTTGATAGTGCAGCGCGAGCTGGTCGCCCGCGAGGGCGGCGCGAAGCTCCACGGCCAGCGCCAGCTTGCGAGTGGTGTTCTCGTCGTGCTCGGTGTCGTAGAACTCGTACGGATTGCCGCGCCGCTTGGCGGCATACATGGCCGCGTCGGCGTGGCGCAGCAATGCCTGCAAGTCGGCGGCATCCTCCGGAACCCGGGCAATGCCGATGCTCACACCCACCTCGATGGCGATGCCGGCAAGATCGATGGGCGCGCGCAGGCTGTCCGCGAGCCGCTGTGCGGTGGTGGAGATGAAATCCGCGGATCCGGGCGCATCCAGCACCACCGTGAATTCATCGCCGCCGATGCGCGCGATGAGGCACCGGCCCGCCAGTCCCTCGCTGGCGAGCGTGCTGGCGAAGCGCTGCGCCACCTCGCAGAGCACGCGATCGCCGACGCCGTGACCCAGCGTGTCATTGACCTCCTTGAACCGGCAAAGATCGAGCATCAGCAATGCCAGCGTCGCCGCGGAGCGCGCCGACAGTGCGCCTTCCAGATGCGCGAGCAGCGCCGCGCGGTTGGGCAAGCCGGTCAGCGAATCGTGCGTGGCCAGGTGGTGCAGCCGGCGCCGTTCGGCGCGGCGCTCGCGGATGTCGCGCACGATGGCCGCATACAGCCGCTCGGCCGGCAGCCGCACGCGGCTCACGGAGATCTCGACCGGGAACACGTCGCCGCGCGCGGTCCGGGCGTCGCATTCGCGAATCACGCCATGCAATTCGCCGAGCCGCGCACCCACCCCCGCGCCGGCCAGCAGCGTGATGAACTTGGAGATCGGCTCATCGACCAGCTCGTAAGCCGGACAGTCGAACAGCCGCGAGGCCGCCGGGTTCGCCGTCCGGATGATGCCCTCCTCGTCCACGCAGACCATGCAGTCCGTGGAGGACTGCACGATGCCCTTCAGGAGCGCGTCGCGCCGTCTCAAGCCGAGCGCATAGGTCAGCGCACGCCAGGTGCGCGTCTCGAGCGAGGACACGAGGCTCGCCACGAACAGCAATGCGGCCGCCAGCGCCGGCGCGGCCACGTGCAGCCACACTCGTTCGACCTGGAAGAGGTACCAGGACAGACCCCAGACGAGACCCAGGGCGAGGACGAGCACGCCGGCGTTGCGCGGCCACGGCGTACCTCGGCGTGCGCCAAACAACAGGGCAAGGCCGGCGGCCCAGATCGCCAGCAGCGCGCCGTCCGCCCAGCCGGGCAACGTACGCGGCGCGCCGGCGCGCACGGTCTCCGCGGCCAGCGCCTGCACCACGACACGCGGCAACGAATCGTGCAGTGGCACCCGCAGCCGCTCGCCGAGCTGCGGCGCCGTGACGCCGACGAACACTGTCCGGCCCGCGAACACCTCGCGCGGCACCTGGCCCGCGAGCACGTCGGCATAGGACACGTGGGTGAAGGACGCGGGCGCGATCGAGTAATCGATGCTCACGTCGTATCGATCGGGCAGACGTCGATCGCGATCGACGATGCTGGCTTCGCGCGTGCCGGCGACATTCCAGGAAGTTCGCCAGGTACGCACGCGGCCGTCGTATCCCGGCTGCGCGTGGACCAGTGCCCGTTCGGTGCGCCGGGCGAAACGTGACCGTGGTTTGCTCAGGTGGGCCGTTCCGTTCTCGTCCCGGAACTGCGCCGGCAGGATCACCGGAAAATCGCGCGGTCTGTTCAGCGCCAGTTCCAGCGCCAGATCGTCGGCCGGTTCCGCCAGGGCGCTCAGATCGATGTCGAGGAACACCGCTCGCGGCGCGGCGCGCGCCAGCTGGTCGAGCAGCCGCGCGTGATAGCGACGTGGCCAGGGCCAGGGCGCGAGCGACGACAGGCTCGCGCCGTCGATGCCCACGATGACGATCTCGGGCCGGATGTCGTGCATCGACCGGCGCGCGCGCTGGTCGGCGAAGGCGTCGTCGAGCGGCTGCAGCCAGCCGAGCGTGCCCAGCCCCGCGCACACGGCAAACACCACCAGCACGCCCAGCCACCAGCCGCGACCGGCAGCGCGGCTCATGCGCGACCCGACAGGCGCATTTGCGCGGCGCGCAGCCGCACGCGCTCCGGTCCGCACACCATGGCCGGGAAGGCACCAGGGAACAGACTAACTACTTCGCCGCGGATGGCGCGGTCGGTATTATGGTTATTGCAGGCCATGGCCTGAGCGCCCTTCATCGAACTCGCGCGGCATCGTACTAAGAGAGACGTCCGTCACAATGTGAGTCGCATCTCATCCGGCCGCGAGACGCGTGCGCGAGTGGCACGACAGGTCGCGCGCCCGCGCCCGGCGCCGGCACAAGTTACATAAGCGGCGGCGATCGCGCGCCGAGTGGCGGGGTTGTTTGTCGCAGTTGCGCGCGAGTTCCGGCGGTCAGCCCGCCGCGCGCGATGTACCCACCCGCGGAGCCTGCAGCAGTCGCTTAGCGGCCAACGCCAGCAGGATGAGCGCCAGGCAGGCCGAACTCGCCAGCATTTCGGGTTGTTTGCTCGGCATGAAGCACATCGCCACGAGTACCGCGGCCATGGCCAACGCGGCGCCGGCGGCCACCAGGCGCGCGCCACGGCTGGTGCGCCGTGAATCGTCCGCGTATGGGAACCTGAAATGCGCGATCACCACGAACAGATAGGTGAACAGCATCAGCGCGCCGCAGGAATTGAGCAGGAAGGTGAACAGCTTCTCCGGCGTCACCCAGGTCATCGCCATGACGATGAAGCCGAAGGAGCTGCCGAGCAGGATGGCGCGCGCCGGCACCTGGCGGCGATTCACCTGCACCAGCCAGCGCGGTGCATCGCCCTTGTCGGCCATGGTGAACAGCACGCGCGCGGTCACGTAGACGCCCGAGTTCAGGCAGGACAGCACCGCGGTCATCACCACCGCGTTCATGATGGTGGCGGCGCCCGGAATGCCCATGCGCTCGAGCGTGAGCGCGAAGGTGGAATCCGTGGGTCTGAAATCGGACCACGGCACGATGCACAGGATGAGCAGCATCGACAGCACGTAGAAGAGCAGGATGCGCAGGACCACGTTCGCCGCGAGCCGCGCCATTGTCTTGTTGGACTCGGCGGACTCGGCCGCGGCAACGGTGACGATCTCCGCGCCCACCATGGAGAAGATCACGGTGGTGACGCCCGCAAGCACCGCCTTCCAGCCGAAGGGCGCGAAGCCGCCATGCGCGGTGAGATGCGTGGTGCCGGGACTCGCGGCATTGCCCACGCCGAACAACCAGCCCGCGGCCAGGACGATGAACACGACGATGGCCGCCACCTTGATCGACGCGAACCAGAATTCGAACTCGCCGTACGAGCGCGCCGAAGCCAGATTGATCGCCGTCAGCAGCACCATCAGCGCGAGACCGATCTGCCAGACCTCGAACATCGGCAGCCACGACTGGATGATCTTCGCCCCCGCGATCGCTTCGATGGCGACCACCACCACCCAGAACCACCAGTACAGCCAGCCGGTGACGAAACCCGCGTTGTCGCCGAGTCCGGCGCGCACGTACTCGGTGAAGGAGCCGAGACCGGGCTGGTCCATGGCCATGCGCGCCAGGATCCAGATCACCGCGAAGACGACCAGTCCCGCGGAGACGTAGCTCATCAACACCGCCGGCCCGATCGTGGCGATGGCCGCACTGCTGCTGACGAACACGCCGGCGCCGATGATTCCGCCGATGGAGATCATCATCAAGTGGCGCGCGCGCAGGGATTTGGAGAGTCGGGCGGAAGCGGGGGATTCGGAGTTCAAGTTCGGTTCGCTTGGTGAAGCTGTTATGGGCGCAGACCTTACGCCTATCCGCGGGCCTGGCAAAGAAGCGCGCCCGCGGTGTGCGCGGCCCGGATCAGGCCGCCATCGCGCCGCGAACGCAGGCTGGCGCCTCGATCAGTCCGCCGCGCTCCAGCAATACGACTGCAGGAATTCCCGGTGTGTCGGCATGCGCGCGACGGCGCCGGCGATGCTGCCCTTGAGCGTGTCGAGCGCCTTGCGCAGACGCTCCGGCCCAAGCATGCGTCCCATGTGATGGTATCCGCGCGGCCGCAGTCGCTGGCCGAGCATCACCTGCATCCAGGACTCGACGCGAAACATCTCATCCGTGGCCTGGTACGCCTGACCGCTCTCGCGGAACAGTTCGATGCGCTCAGCGAGCGAGTCGGGAATGTCCATGTGCCGGCAATCGCGCCAGAACGGCGTGTCCTCGCGTTCGGTCACCTTGTAATGAAGGATGATGAAATCCCGCACCCGCTCGTACTCGACGCGCGATTGCTCGTTGTAACGGTTGACCAACGCCTGGGTGATGCCGCTGAACGGAAACAGCTGCATGAGCCGTGTCACGCCGATCTGGATCAGATGGATGCTGGTGGACTCGAGAGGCTCGATGAAACCGCCCGCCAGGCCCATCGCCACCACGTTCTTGTCCCAGGCCTTGAGCCGACGTCCAGCCTTGAAGCGCAACAGGCGCGGCTCGAACAACGGCCCGCCATCGAGATGGTCGAGCAGCGTGCGCCGTGCGTCGTCCACCGACTGATACTGGCTGCAGAACACCAGGCCATTGCCGGCGCGGTGCTGCAGGGGAATCTTCCACTGCCAGCCGGATTCGCGCGCGATCGAGCGCGTGAAGGGCGGGATGTCGTCGGTGGCGGGCGTCTGCACCGCCAGCGCGCAGTCGGTGCGCAGCCAGCGACTGTAATCGTCGTAGCCGGCATTCAGAGTCTGCTCGATGAGCAGTGCGCGAAAGCCGGTGCAATCGATGAACAGATCGCCGTCGACCGCCTGCCCGGACTCGAGCACCAGCGCCTTGACGAAGCCGCTCTCACCGTCCTGTTCCACGCGCGCGATCCTTCCCTCGATGCGCTTCACGCCCTTCGCCTCGCTCATGCGGCGCAAATGAACGGCGTACAGTCCGGCATCGAACTGGTAGGCGTAATTGATCTTGACGCTGTCGGACATGGCGAACTTGCCGGCGAGCGCCGCAACCCGCTCGAAACAGTAGTCCCCCAGATCGCCTCCGAAGCCGAGCTCCTGCGCTGCCAGCCAGAAGTGCTGGAAATCTCCCATCCAGGTGGAGCGGCCTATGGTGCCGAATGCATGCATGTAGCGATCGCCGAGGCCGCCCCAGTCTTCGAACGAGATGCCCAGCTTGAACGTCGCCTTCGACGCGCGCATGAATTCGCGCTCGTCGAGCTCGAGCAGGCGATGAAAGGCGAGAATCGACGGGAAGGTCGCTTCGCCGACTCCCACGGTACCGATCTCCTCGGACTCCACCAGCGAGATGTCGAGTAGTTCGCCGAACTGCTTCGAGAGCGCGGCGGCCGCCAACCAGCCGGCGGTACCGCCTCCCGCGATCACGATTTTCTTCACGACTGCCGGTCGCACACGCACCTCGTCATCGGTTGAGACGGCTGAGCAAGAGGGCGCGCAGGCGTCGCGCCCTGGATTCGTCCATGGGCGCAAGATATCCCCGCGCCCGCTCCGGAAGGTGTCGGCCCGCCGTATCGGCATCGCCGAACACGTAGTAGTCGAAGAATTCCCGCCAGGCGCGTTTCTCCGCGGTGCTCCGATCGCGCAGGCTGAGCAGCGCATGCAACAGCGTGGTCTGCGGTGAGTCGAGACACGCCGGGGCCGGATGCCACCAGTAGTTGATCATCGCGTTGAAAGCATCCAGCGCCTCGACGTGGTGCCACCAGAGCGCGGGATAGAAGAGCACGTCGCCGGGTTCGAGCTCGGCGACCTCGCCCGCCGCGAGCGCCTCGCGAAATCGCGGAAAGCGCGCGAAGTCCGGCGCACGGAAGTCGACGACGCTGACGACCTGCCCTCCCGGCGTGGGCTCCAGCGGCCCGGGATAAAGATTGTGAATCTGTTCGGGCGGGAACAGCGTGAAACGCCGACGGCCCACCATGCAGCAGGCCAGATTGTGTGACTGGTCGTAGTGAGCCTGCGCCACGGTGCGATTGCCAATCCAGATGCTGACCACCGGCCGCAGGGCGCGGAAGTTTTCATCCTGCAGCGCGAGGTCGTTCTCGGCGCGCAGCCCGGGAAGAAAGGTGTCGACATCGGTGGAGCCCGCGTACAGCGAGGGTGCTTGCGCGGAACCGGCGGTGGCGAGCACGCGATCGAGGCACTCGGCGAGCGGCATGCGGCCGGCCGTGAAATTGAGGCCCGTGAACTGATCGTCGTAGAAGAATCGGCCCTGGATCGCGGGGTCGCCCTCGTAGACCGTGGCGCCTCGTGGGCTGCAGAACGACTTGAGATACGCCGCGGCGCTCTCGGCCGATTCACGCCCCCGCGCCACCAGCGGCCAGTCGCGCGCGAGCCCCCGCAGGATGGCGGGTTCGCCGGCCGCGATCAGTTCCTCCAACGGGATGTGGTCCGGGGCGACGCCGGAAACTTCGCGGGTTCTGCGCACGGGAGCGGTCATGTTCGCGATCGTAACGCTGGAAAGGAGAGGCCGCTGCGTACAGCGGCCTCTCCCCGTTCACACGAACTTCAGCGGTCCTACTTGAACTTGTAGCGCGCACCGAGGAGGTAACGCGGATGCAGGTCCTGGGCGAACCAGTAGTCGATCGAAGCTCTGCCGTGCGTACGAACGTCTTCACCCGTCAGGTTCACCCCTTCGAGGCTGACCTGAAGCCGGTCGTTGACGTCGTAGCTGACGTTGAGATCCCACTGCCGGTACGCGTCCGTGTAGGTCGGATTGGTGTAGCCGCCACGGTTGGCACCGGAGAGGAACTCATCGCGCCAGTTCCACGCGAGTCTCGCCGAGAATCCGTGCTTCTCGTAGATGAACGTCGCGTTTGCCGTGTCGCTCAAGCCGTCCAGGGCGAACTGGTTGACGCCCGGGTCGCCGGCGTTGTTGAACGCCACGTCGCCGTCCACCACCGTGTAGTTGCCCTGCAGGCCAAAGCCCGACTCGCCGAAGAAGTGCTGGAACGCGAGTTCCACGCCATGGATGTTGGCCTTCTCCTGGTTGATCGGTGTCGACACCCGGTACTCGAACAGCGGGTCCGACGCATCCGGCAGGATGTCGTAGGCCGCGAAGATCTGGTCCGCGAATGCCTGGTTGAGCACGCCATTCGTCGAATTGTCGATGAATGCCTGTCGCGGATCCGGGAAATCGCCCGGGTTGTCGATCATCGCCGTGAGCACGAACAGGTTCACGTCGTTGCGAACCGCGCCCGGGATCGTCGGGATGATGTCCGAAGCCTGACCGGAACGGGTCCCCGGGGCGCCCGAGCTTGGATCGCGAAGATCGAACATGCTCTGCGTGAACACGCCCGTGCCCTGGAAGTTGTCCACGTCCTTGTCGAAGAACCCGAGGGAGACGTAGCTGTCGTCCGCGTAATACACCTCGAGCGACAGGTCGAGGTTGGTCGACTCCAGCGGCACCAGGCCCGGATTGCCGCTGCTGCCGGTGGCCACCACGCCCAGCGCGGTCGCCCGCGGCGGCGTGCCGGCATTCTGGCCGGCGAACAGGAACCCGAAGTCGTTGCGACCGATCGTCTTGCTGTACGAAGCACGCACCACGACGTTGTCGAGGACCTCGACCGAGAAATCGAGGCTCGGCAGGATGTGGTCGTAGTCCGCATCGGCGGTGACGAGGTCCGAACCGCTGCTGCCGAACTGCTGCGCGAAGTCGTTGTCCGCCGTCCAGACGATGGCCGTGGGCACCGCTTGCAGCGTTGCCGAGCTGACATCGGTCTGTTCGTAGCGGACACCGGCGGTGAGGTTGGCCTCGCGACCGCCGATCTCGCCGTTCCACGCGAACTGCGCGTACACCGACGTGATGTCTTCGTCGACACCGTTGGCGTCGTTGTTCCAGGTCTGGATGGGGTGACCACCGAGACCCAGGTAGTAAGGCGACACCGCGTTGTACAGAGCCGCCGCATTGCCACGGAAAGCCACGGCGCCGTCGCCCGGCTTGAAGTCGTCGTACAGGCAGCTGAGGCAGTAGGCCTCGAGGGCGCCGGGTGCGTGCGCCTCGATGTCGCCAGGTTGCGTGACGCCCCAGTCGCCGAGGATCTGCGCGGTCACCAGACGACGCTGGTCCATGCTGGTGGTGCGATAAGCGGCGCCGGCCGAGAACTTCATGTCCTCGTTGATCGAGAAATCCGCGTCCAGGCGGAACTCGTCGACGTCCTGAGTCTGGCGTTGCAGCGAGGTGCGGCCAACCGACGAGCTGACGTCACCGATGTCGATGATGCCGTTGTCGTTCTGGGCGCCGTCGTCGTAGGTGAAGTCCTGGACGGGGAAACCGCTCCTCAGGTCGAGGCTGTGCGCCGCGATCGATGCGGCACCGGTGCCGAAGTCGTAGCTGGTGAGACCGTTCGGGCCGTTCGGATCGCTCTTAGCCGTCGAGGAATGGGCGTCGAGACGCAGCTTGACGCGATCGGTGACGTCCCACTCGGCGTTGAAGCCGATCGACTGCAGCTCATCCTTGGTCGCGCGCAGCTGTTGACCCCAGGCGATGTCCTTCGGGGCGCTGAGCGCTTCCTGCAGGTAGACCACGCTGACCACGTCGGTGGGATCGCCGAACGCGACCTGCGCGAACGGCCGGTTGAACCAGTTGCCCTGCGAGGAGCGCAATTCCTGCTCCTCGTTGGTGGCAATCAGGCCGTCGAGAGTCAGGGTCAGCGACTCGACCGGGCGGAATTGCAGGGTCAGCTGGCCGTTGACGCGCTCGCGCTCCACTTCCGAGAAGAAGTAGTCGCTGTTGTTCGGGAACACGACCAGCGGATTGCCGCTGGGCATGTTCGTGAATTGCGTGGCCTCGTTTTCCGGAGTGGCCGGATTGTCGCCGCGCACGCGGCCGTTGTTGGGATCGAGGAACGCGTCCAGACGCTCGACGTTCCAGTCCTGGTTCGACGCGCCCACCGCCGCGCTGTCACGCTTCTGGTAGCTGCCGAAGGCCGCAAAACCGAACGTCTCGTCGGCATTGGCCCAGCTGAAGAGGCCGGAGGCTTCCGGCGTGATCTCGTCGCCGCTCTCCACGCTGGTGTCGTGCATCGCCTTGACGCCGAACGATGCCTGGGCGCCCGCGTCCAGCGGACGCAGCGTCTTGATGTTGATCGTGGCGCCGATGCCTCCCGAAGGATTCGCGGCGCGCCCGGTCTTGTACACCTCGATACCCGAAACGCCTTCGGAGGCGAGGTTCGACATGTCGAACGCGCGGCTGGTGAAGGTGCCATATTCACCGTCGCCACCGCTGCCCACCACGACCACGTCCGCGGTCGGCATGGTGCGGCCGTTCAGCGTCACCAGATTGAAGCCGGGGCCGAAACCACGCGCGGTGACGCGCGAGCCTTCGCCGTTGACACGATCGATCGAGACGCCGGTGATTCGCTGCAGCGACTCGGCCAGGTTCGTGTCGGGAAACTTGCCGATGTCCTCGGCATTGATTGCGTCGACGACGCCGGTGGCCTCGCGCTTGAGGTTCATCGAAGCCTTCAAGCTGCCGCGGATGCCGGTGACGACCACGGTATCCAGCTCTTCTCCGCTCTGGTCCTGCTGGTCCTGTGCGAATGCGGGATTCACCAGCACTGCTCCACCGATGATGGTGAAGAGTGCCCTCGATGTCATGGGCAGTATCTTCGGATTGAATGTCATTAGTGTCTCCTGAACCGCGCTCTAACTTCCATTGGCCGCGTTCGCAAACAGTTCGCGAGTACGGCGAGGTCCCTCAACCTGGAACTAGAACGGTCGCCCTTTCTCGACCGGACGATGGGACACGGCAGAACAGCGCGCGCGGACATTGGAACTGCCCACGAGCTGCACGGAAACAACGAGTGAAACCGTGCCCAGACCATCGAGCCCCCCTCGACACAGCGGGCGAGAGTAGTGCCGTCGCCGCTGAAAATCCATGCGCCTTTTTTTCTTTTGAAACAAGAAAGTGGAAGTCTCGGAATCGTGTCCCAGGCGCACGAAATGATGTCTCGACGAGACGCGAAAAAGTCCCGACGCGACATTCACAGGGCGTGTTGCGGCGCTCCGTTGGCTGAAAAGCAACAGCTCGGGACAGTCCCCTGGCACGTAGTTGGGACGCTCTTGCCGGCGAGTCGATACCTGTCCCCAGTGCGTGCCGATCTAACTAGGAACCGGCGAAAGAAAAGAGGGGTGCGGCCCGGCGACCGCACCCCTCGCGGCACGCCGAATCTCAGAACTTGAAGGTGGCTCCCAGCGTGTAGGTGGTTCCAACCTCGGTCTCGAAGAGGGTGTCCTCGCGCGTATTGTCGATGTACAGCACGTTGCGCTCACCCGTGAGGTTCTGCGCTTCGAGGATCAGCGTGAGGTTGTCGTTCACGAACCAGGACGCCTGCGCATCCACGAAGGTCGAGGACAGGTCGCCCCGCACGTCGCTGCCCGGCGATGCCGGCAATGCGCGGAAGAACTTGTCGCGATACGACGCCGTGGTGCGCACGCTGAACCGGTCGTTCTCATAGAACAGTGTGCCGCTTGCCGAATTGCGCGACAGGCCGACGAGATCCGCGGTGGTGGTCGCGGTGGGCACACCACCTTGGCTGCGCAGGATGTATTCGATCTTGGCTTCTGCCTTGGTGTAGTTGGCCAGCACGCCGAAATTGCTCCAGAAGCCCGGCAGCCAGTTGAACTGCACCTGCGCGTTCACTTCGAAGCCTTTGAGCGGACCGCCGGGCGTGTTTTCGAAGCGACCCACCGTGAAGATGTCGGTGGGCGAAGACGGCGTGCCGTCCAGCAGCGAGTCCGGCAGGCCCAGCTCGCGATACGGAATCTGGCTGGTGATGCGCTGGATGAAGCTCTCGATGTCCTTGTAGAAATACGCCACCGACAGCAGCGAGCCTTCGCGGAAGTACCACTCGAGCGCCACGTCCGCGGTCTTGGCGCGGATCGGGTCGAGAAACGGATTGTTCACGTTGCCGGTGCGCGTGGTGGCGGTGACGCCCGCGGTGGGCGCCAGATTGCCGAGCTCCGGGCGCGACATCACTTTCGAGCCCGAGACACGCGCCAGCAGGTTGTCCGTGAGCTCGAACACCACGTTGAACGACGGCAGCGTGTCGCTGTAGTCGCGCGTCACCTCGTTGTGCTGGGCGAACGACGTATACGGCGAGGACGACGGCGCCGAGACCGGAATGATGCCGGCCGCGAACTGATCGGTCATCACGTAGCGGACGCCGAAATCGCCGCGGATCGGAATGCCCCAGCGATCACCGGTGTCGAACGCGAACATCAGGTAGCCGCTCTTCACGTCTTCGAAGATCTTGCTTTGCGCCGCGCCGCACTGCGGCGCGTAGCACACCGGGATGCTGTCGATGTCGAACACGTCGTCCCACTTGTGGATGTCGATGGCCGCCCAGCTCGCGGGGGCACCCGAGCCGAACAGATCATCCAGGCCACGAATCTGCCGGGTGAGATCCGCGACGCTCGTGCCGGCCGGCAGGGCCTGGGTGCTGGTGGCATTGCGCAGCGGATTCGCGCCGTGGCTGCTGAAGTGGCTCTCGCGATACTGCGCGCCCAGCTTCATCTTCCACGTGTCGTTCATCTGCCAGGTGCCATCCAGCTCGAACGTATTGTTGGCGGTGATGTTCTGCGAGGGCTTGCCCTGCAGCGAGAAACCGCCGAGCACGGTCTGGTTGCCGTCCGGCGTGGGCGCGTACTGAAAGTTGTCCGGGTTGGAGACGTCGAAGCCGAAGCCGATCAGCGGCGAGCTGCGGCCGCCGCGGAAATCCACGACGAAGTTGCTCGTGTCGATGGCGTCGAGGAAGGTCTGGAAACGCAGCGGGCCGTCCCAGACATTGATCGACCTTCCCGCATAGGCGTGCACGCTGAAGGTGTCGTTGATTTCGTGCTCGGCCGACAGGCTCAACTGCTTGAACGTCGAGACGAACTGGTCGACCAGTCCCTCGGAGCGCACGTCCATGCCGTCGAATACGCCATAGACCAGCGAGCCGTTCTCGTCGAACTCCACGTCGCGGATCGAAACCATCGGCTGGCCGTTGTTGCTGAGATTGCGCCCCAGCGACAGACCGAGAATGTAGTTGTCGCGCCGTTCCTGCTGGTAACGCGAGAACAGGCCGTCGAGCGACAGGGTCGTGTGCTCGCTCGGGCGCCACTGCAGCGAGAGGCTGCCGCCCGCGCGCTCGGTGTCCTGCTCGGAGTTCACGTAGCGAGGCAGGCGCGGCGCATAGGCGCCGCCGCCGGGCACCAGGTTGCCCGCCGCGTCGCGGATGGAGGGATTGGTCCGGTTGTACACCGCCATGAAGGCGTCGAGATCGCTGGTGCGCGGATTGCCGGGGCTGCACTCCGTGTCGGTCGCGCCGCGCGTGCCCGGCGTCGGACTCGGCGGAGTCAACGTCCAGCCGATGGGGGTGCAGAACGGCAGCAGGATCGGGGCCGCGGAAGTTCCCACGTTGTTGGCGTTGGACCCCATGTTGAGGATGTCCACCGCGGAATAGCCCACCTCGCGCGTGTGGCGCTCCTGGAACGAGAACGAAGCGAGCACGCCGAAGGTGTCGTCGAAGAACTTCTTGCCGGCGAGCAGGGACACGCGCGGGTCCACGTCACCCTTGGCCACTTCGTTGTAGATGCCGCGTCCGGTGATCGAGAACACCTGGTCGTCGTCGTAGTCGAATGCGCTCGGCGCCTTCAGATCCACCGTGGCGCCGAGCGACCCTTCCTCCACGTCCGCCGACGGCGTCTTGCGCACGGCGAGCTGCGAGAAGATCTCCGTCGGGAAGACGTTGAAGTCGAAGCTGCGGCCGTTGTTGCCTGCGCCGTAGATGTCGCTGGAGCCGGTTTGCGCGGCGCCCTCCATGCCGTTGATGCGCACCTTGGTGAATCCGGGTCCCAGGCCGCGAACGGAGATGTTGCGTCCTTCGCCGCCATCACCGCGCGTCAGCGCCACGCCGGGAATCCGCTGCATGGACTCGGCGAGGTTGCTGTCCGGAAACTTGCCGATGTCCTCGGATGCGATGACATCGATGGCCGCGGTCTCCTGGCGCTTCTCCGCGAGCGCCGTGTTGAGCGCTCCGCGGAAACCGGTTACCACCACCTCTTCGAGCACCTGCGAGGAACTCGCGTCCTGATCCTGCGCGACGGCAGTCGAGGACGCGAGGCAGGCCGCGATGGCCACGGCGAGCCGCGACCGAGGTATGGAGTGACGAAGGTACATGGACATTGAAGATTCCCCCTGTGGCTAAGCGCTCTGGTCCGTGAGCAGGCCCCTTCTTGCCTGCCGATCGCTGTCCGAAGGCGATCGAAATTGATCGGTTATTTACCGTAGTTGATTGATATTTGCCAGATCAGCCCGGTTTGGCCCCGTTTGCGCGCTCATCTGGTGGTGGGGGTGTGGATGTCGGGGGAGCTGTGCGGCGGCGAGTCTGGATCGATGTGGGCCCGGTCGGGTGCGCGAGAAACGCCCACCGAGGCTTCTGAAACCGAGCGGATTGCCAGGTCAAAACCGCATGTGCGGCACAGCCTGGGCTTTTCGCTCCGAGGGCCCCGGCGCGCCGGCCGAATCGGGCGCGTCGGCGTTGTGATCGGGCCGCGACTTTGTCCTACGGTGTCATCGTCCCGGTGCGCTTCGCCGACAGCACACCGTGGCGTCCGTGAATGCGTGCCCGCGCCCCGGCGCCATGCGATCGCCGAACTTCGTGAGCCCCGCGCGCGTCACAGCCACAGGAGGCCCGATGGCGCGCGCGACACTGGTGATGATGATGCTGATCGGATGGTCGCTGGGATCACCGCTGGCGGCTCGCGCGGCAGATGATGCGCGGGTGCCTTTCCTCGAGCAGGAATTGCGACGCCTGCAACAGCAGGTGCAGGCGCTGAGCCGCCGCATCGATGAACTCGAACGACCCGTGGCGTCGCTGCCCGCCGCGAGAACGCCGTCTGCGGCTCCGGCGCGGGCCGCCGATGATGCCTGGATCGACCCCGCGAAATGGCGCAGGGTGCAGGCCGGCATGAGCGAACTGGAAGTCGTCGGCCTGCTCGGCCCGCCGACATCCATGCGCAGCCAGGATGGCGCGCGCGTGCTGTTCTACGCACTGGAAATCGGGTCCTCGGGTTTTCTCGGCGGTAGCGTGACCCTGCGCGATCGGGTGGTCGTCGAAGTGCAGCGCCCCGTGCTGCAGTAGTTCGGCGTTCAGCCGTAACGCAGCTTGAGCCCGAGGATCGTGGCCGCGAGCGCCAGTGTCACCGTGTTCGCGGCAATCATGGGCCAGGAATGCAGATAGATGCCGTACGCCAGCCATAGCGCGACTCCCAACGTGAACATGGCGTACATGCCGCGCGAGATGCCGCTCGTGTTCTTCGAGCGGATGGTCATGAGGGCCTGGGGAATGAACGAGAAGCTGGTGAGGAATGCGGCTGCGAATCCGATCCATTCGGCGGTCATGCCACGATTGTCCCACAGGCACCCGGCGAGCCGAGGAGCGCGCGGAGCGAAACGCACAATT
>CAMLGF010000032.1 GCA_946479515.1 uncultured Pseudomonadota bacterium
CGGTCGCCACTTCCTGCGTGCGGTCGAACCACTCGAGCACCGTGCCGAGGCGGCGGCCGGTGTCGTCCTTCATCGGGCTCATTATGGTCTTCATCGCACGCCCGCCGATGACTTCCTGGCGGGTCGCCAGGTCGGTGAGGCGCTCGATCTCGCCGCGCAGCTTGGCGGGGTCGCGCGTCAGCGAATCGAGGCTGCTGCCCAGCACCTTGGCGGCCTCGAAGCCGGGCAGGTCGCGGCGGAAATCCTGCTGCGCGCGTGCCAGCATCTTCTCGGCGGCCGGGTTGACGAAAATGATCTCGAGCTCGTTGTTCGCGACCATGACGTTGGCGTCGAGGCGGTTCAACGCACCGCGGAACGCCGCGTTAAGCACCGCCTCCTGGCGCGCCTGCGTCACGTCATTCAGGTAGGCGACCACTTTGAACGGCTTGCCGTAGGCATCCGCGATGGGGTTGAACACGCCCTGCACCCAGATCTCGCGCCGATCGCGCGTCACCAGGCGGAACTCGCCCTGGCGGCTCTCGCCGCGCTGCAGGTTCTGCCACAGGCCGTGGTCCAGGGTGTGCAGGTCCGCATCGACGAACAGTGAATACTTCTTGCCCTTCACCTCGTCGAGCGAATAGCCCATGACCTTCAGGAAGATCTCGTTGGCATTGAGCACGCTGCCGTCCGGCGAACACTCGACCACGCCCTGCACCTTGGCGATGGCGTTGATCTGGCCTTCGTAGTCGAGCTTCGACTGCAGCAGACTGTCCTTCATCTGGCGCAGCGCGCCCATGAGGCTGTGCTCGTCGTTGCGGCTCTCGGCGATTTCGAACTGCAATTCGCCCGAGGCCACGCGGCGCGCCACTTCGGCAGCCTGCCCCGGGTCGGCCCCGAGCTTGCGCATGGCGCCGCGAATGATCAGCCACGCGAGCACGAACGCGAGCGCGCCGCCGGCTGCGAGCAGCTTGAAGCCGTTGCGCTGCGCCGTCGCATAGCTCGCCTTGGCCGCATCCAGGTCGAGGTTCGCCGCGGTGAGCTGCATGTCGATCAGCTTCTTCAGATTGGAGGCGCCGTCCTTGAGCGCCGGGCGCAGCGTCTCGTTGCGCCACGCGGCCAGTTCCTTCACCTCGCCGCTCTCGAGCATCTTGAGCAGCCGGTCGATCTTGTTGTACGCGCCGTCGAGCAACGGCGTGGTCTCATCGGCCAGCGCCTGCTCCTCCTCGATCATGTCGCCGAGGAAGTAGTTGTCCCAATCGTCGCGTGCCTTGCCGACAGAGGCCTTGATCAGATCGTAGGCCTCCTGCGGCGTGCGGGTCTGCTCGACCACGTCGAGCGACGCCTCGAGCGAAAGATTGAGCGCATCGGCCACGCCCTGGATCGAGCGGCCCGACACCATGCGGTTGTCGATGGTGTGCTTGAGCGTCCCCTGCGTGCTCTTCACCTGCAGCATGGCGTAATAGATGAGTCCCGTGGCGATGGCCATCGTGACCACGACCAGCGCGAACAGCTGCACGGAGAGACGGATGTTCTTGAAAATCTTGAAACGCATGACGAAATCCCTGGCGGGTTTGTGATCAGGCCGCCTGCTCGGCGACCCCGTGGGAAGATGTTTCCGCGACGGCCAGTCGCTCGGCGTTGAGCAGGATCAACATCTGCTCATCGTGAGTGGCGATGGCCTCGATGAAATCATTGGCGGCGGTGCTGCCCACCTCGGGCGCCGCGCGGATGCCGTCGGGCGTGAGATCGACCACGTCGCGCACGCTGTCGACGACGAATCCGAATTCCTTCTGCCCCGCCCCGGTGTGCAGCGACAGCACGATCGTCACGGTCACGGCGTTGAACTCCGCCGCGGGCAGGCCGAAACGCACTCGCAGGTCGACGATGGGCACGATCACGCCGCGCAGGTTCAGCACGCCCAGCATGGCCGGTGGCGACTGCGGAATGCGCGTGACCGGCGTCCAGCCGCGAATCTCCTTCACGCGCAGGATGTCCACGCCGTAGACCTCGCCGCCGAGCGAAAACGTCAGCACCTTGCGCGCACCGCCGCCTCCACCAGCCTCCTCTCTTGGATTCTTGGTGTCCTGCATCGCCCGTGATATCGGCGCGAGGCGTCGGCAGCGCAGGACACGCATCACATTTCTTAATGCGACGCCTGGCTCACGGGCGCTAAAGCAACGGCAGTCCATTGCCGATACCACTCTCGAGACCGGTGATGCGGAGCGCCTCCGCTGCGACCGGCAGGTTCTGTTAACACGGAGAGAGAGTGATGATGAAGAAGTGCATGTCGATTTCGGTTCTCCTGGCAGCGGTCGCCGTCCCCGCCATGGGCTGCGAACGTCCCACTGCGCCGAGCTCGATTCCCGACGGAAAGACCGCGAGCAAGGAAGAAATGCTCGCCGCCAAGCGGCAGGTCGATGCCTTCAAGAGCAGCATGGAAGAGTATTTCGCCTGCGAGAAGAGCACGGCGAAGAAGGACGCCGCCGGCGCCGAGCTGGTCAAGGTGGCCGACCGTTTCAACGCGCAGGTGAAGGCGTTCAAGGCGAAAGAAGGCTGATCCCCGGCTGATCGACGCGAGCGAACCGACCCCCGCCCGGGTGCAGACCGGCGGGGCGTTCGCTTTTGTCAGCGCGTCGCGCGTGCCAGTACCTGGTCCAGGTAGGCCTGCGCGGAATCACTCTCCGACTGCGCCAGCCAGAACACCGCGCGCTTGCGTTGTTCACGGGGCAGCGAGCGATCCTCGGCCGTCGCGATCAGCGCCCGGGTGGCGCGTTCATCGGGCAGCAGCGTCAGCGCGAACACCGCGTGCTCGCGAACTTCGCCATCCGGGTCCGTGCGCAGCGCACCGGCCAACACGCCTTCTGCGCCCGGCTGACCGGCCTGCGCCAGCCAGAACACCGCCCACTTGCGCGTCGGCGCGCGCTCGTCGGCGCGCGCCAGGGACGCGAGCTCGCGAAAGGCGCCGGCGCCGCGATGCAGGGCAAGTGCCGCGAGCACCTGCTCGACGATCGGTTCATGCGTGCCCGCATCGCGGTCGTGCTGCCGCGCCTGCGCGACGAGCCAGCGCACGCTGTCATCCGCCGAGACGTCGGCCAGCGCCCGCACGGGCGTGGTCGTCTCGACCGGGCACGACGCCGCCAGCACCCTAAGGCGGTCTATCTTCCCGTCAGCCGTGCGCACGTAGATCGTCGCCGCGTCCGTCGTTTCGTGCCGGCCGCGCGCGCCGAAGCCTTGCGTACGCGCGTCGAGCCGGCAGGGTTCGCGCGCGGTCGCCTCGCCGCGTCCATTCTTCCAGCAGCACCACAGCGGAGCGGTGTCGGTGGTGGCGACAGTCCAGCTCACCCAGCCATCGCGTGGCAATTGCGGCGCGGCGGAACGCGCCTGCGGCGCCGTGGCGAAGCCCACCGCCAGCACGACGGCCAGCGCCGGAAGTCTGCCCGTCATGGCTTCTCTCCCAGCGCCTGATCGATGGCTTCGAGCGCCGCATCGCCGCCGATCATGGCGAGCGTGCGCAGCAGAGAGCGCTTCTCGTCGCTGGATTTCGCGGCGCGATACAGGGCCAGCACGCCCTGCTCATCGCCGGCGATCAGCATGCCCTGCAGCGCGGCCTCGCGCGTCTCCTCGTCAGTGCTGCGCGTGTAGATCTCGCGCAGCGCCGTGCGCGCCGCATCGCTCTGGATGATGCCGATCTTGCGCACCGCGTCGATGCGCGTGGCGGGGTTGCCGCTGCCCTCGGCGATCCTGCGCAGGCTGGCGAGGTCGCCGCTGATGGCGTAGGCCTCGACCAGGCCGCGCGGCGCGTTGGGGCGCTCACCCAGCTTGCGCAGTTCCTCGGTCGCGCCCATCGCGCCCAGCATCTGGATGGCCGCGGCCGCCTCGTCCTCGTTCTTCGCATTCAGTGCCGCCTGGTACACCGCTTCCTTGCGGCCGGCGATCAGCCAGGCCTGCAGCACCTCGCCCTTCACCTCCGCATTGCCCGCGTCGTAGATCTCCCGCAGCGAGTCGAGACCCTGCGCATTGCCGCTGATGCCGATGCTGCGGATCGCTTCACTGCGCAGTTGCGCGTTCTGCGAGCGGCTGGTTTGCGCGAGGATCTGCTGTGCCTCGGGCGAGTCGATCTGGCTGAGCACGAACAGTGCGCGCTGCTTGACCAGCGTGGTCTGCGGCCCCGCGAGCACCTTCTTGAGAATGGGCAGCGCCCGCCCGCCCGGCTGCGCCAGCAGGCCCTCCAGCGCCGCGAGCGCCAGCTCTTCGTCGGCGGTGGGTGCGCGATCGGCGCCGTCCGCGACCGCCGCGCCCGGCGCCGGCGGCGCCTGCGCCCGGACCGCACCTGCCGCGCACATCGCCGCCAGCATCGCCGCGGCCAGGGTAGATAGTTTGAAGCTCATGGTGGTACCTCGACTCTCAAAGTGTGTTGGCAGGTGGCTGCGCGTCGCCGCCCAACCGGGCCTGCATGACGCGCAGCTCGAAGTTCAACCGGGCGAGGCTCGCCGCGCGGCTTTCGCCCTCGCCCCGGACGGCATCCTCGAGCACCGGCGTGAATGCGCGCAGCACGCGCGCGAGCTGCGGCTCGCCGGCGCGTTCGGCCGCCAGCGCATAGAGGCGGTTCTGGCCGATGATCGCCTCGAGCAGCTTGGTCCGTTCTTCGGGCGTCGCGCGACCCAGCGATGCCAGGCGGCGCTCGGTGCTCGCGAGATGGAATCTGAGGCCGTTCTCGTAGGCCGATGCGGGCCGCTCCACGGACCCGGCCACGGACGGCTCCCCGTGCTCGCCGGCGATGCGCGCCGGTGGCGCGGCCGCCTGGAAAATCACCACCAACGCGATCGCCGCCAGCGTCGCCGCCGCGGCCAGCCAGCGCGTCTGCCTGAATCGGCGCGCCCGCGGCGCGACCCCTGAGCCGCGCGCCGCCGCGCCATCGAGCGCGGCCAGCCAGCGCTGCGGTACTCCCGCCGGCAGCGCGACGTCTTCGGTCGCCGCCACCGCGTCGAGCCGCGCCACCAGTCGATGCAGTCGTTGCGCGAGTTGCGGCTGCGCCGCCAACGCCGCGCCGATTCGCGCGCGTTCGCTCGGCTCGAGCCCGTCCCGGTAGTAATAGAGAAGCAGTTCTTCGTCGGTGATCATGAGGGTTCGCCTTTCCAGACGTGCAGATCGACGCGCAGCTTGCGCACCGCGCGGAACAGCGCGTGCTTCACGCCGGCGATGGAGGTTCGGGTGGTTTCGGCGATCTCATCGAGCCGCCAGCCTTCGACGTGCTTGAGCAGGAACACCTGGCGCTCCATCGCCGAGAGCCGTTGCAGGGCTGCCGACAGGTCCTTGTCCAGTGCCTGCAACGAGTAGTCGCTTTCGGGGGACGAGGTCGGGGCCGCTTCGAGGCCCTCCTCGTCGAGCTCGTCCTCCGCGCGCGTCTTGCGCCGGCGCGCCAGATCGATGGCGGCGTTCAACGCGATGCGATGGATCCAGGAATCCAGCGCCGCATCGCCGCGAAACTCGTGCCGGCGATCCCAGGCACGCAGCAACGCTTCCTGCACCGCATCCGCCGCCAGCTCCGGATCGCGCGTGATGCGCAGGCAGGCGTTGTACCAGCGCGGGCCCCGCGCACTGAGCACGCTGTGGAAGGCGTCGGGCCGGATCCACGATTTCAGAAGGGTGAGCACGGGGATTTGGACGGCCTGCAAAGAAAAAGGTTAGCCCCGAATTGCGGGCTTCCGGCGTCCTGGGGTAGAACCGGCGCCAGTCGCATCCGACACCTGGGAATCTGCATTATGAAGAAGCGTGGCCTGATCCCCGCAATGTTCGTCGCCGCCATCGTGCTGACGCTGCAGGCTTGCACCAGCGCCCCGTCCGGCAAGTCCGAGCCGCGGCTCGAGACCCCAGCACAGGCGGAGCTGGCAACCAATCTCGACCCGGTCATCGCCGAGGCCGCCAGGGGTTACGAGCGCCGGATCGACAATGGCGAGCTGCTGTTCTGCAAGCGCGAGCAATCCGTGGGCTCGAAGCTCTGGACCACCACCTGTTTCACCGAAGAGCAGCTGCGCGCGCAGGTGGAGAACGCCAAGGTGTTCCGTGGCAAGACCCTGGAGCAGGGCCGCCGCTGCGCGGGAGGCCCGGCTTGCCAATCCAGGTGAGACCTTCGCCCGAACACGCGCGTGCCGGCTGAAAGAAAAGAGATGACTCCGCGCTGCCGGCGGCCGCGCGGGTCCCGCATCGACAGGCGCCGGTGACGTCCTGATGCACGATCTCGCGTTTTCACTGATCGGCGGGCGCGGCATCGGATTGCCGCTCGCGGCATTCGCGCTGGCCGGCGTGCTCGTATTCCTGACTGCGTCGCGGCTGGCGCGCCATGCGGATGCGATTGCCGATGCCACCGGCCTGGGGCGCGCCTGGATTGGCGCATTGCTGCTGGCTTCGAGCACGTCGCTGCCGGAACTGACCACCGACGTGAACGCCGCAGTGCTCGGCAGCGTCGATCTCGGCGTCGGCGATCTGTTCGGCTCGACGCTCGCCAACATGCTGCTGCTGGCCCTGCTCGACCTGGCCTACCGGCGCCGCAATGTGCTCGACCTGGCCTCACCCAATCACGCGCTCGTGGCCACGCTCGGCATGATCGTCACCACCATCGCCGCCGCCGCCATTGCCTCGGGCGGGTTCGGACGCGTGGGCCATGTCGGCGTGGAAACCCTGCTGATCGTGGCGGTATACGTGCTCGGCATGCGCTCGGTCTACCTGAGCTCACAGCCGGCCGCGCCGCCCGAACAGCTCACCCTCGGCGATACCCGCCGCTCCGTGCTGCGGCGCGGACTCGCCGGTTTCGGACTGGGCGCCGCCGGACTCACGATCACCGCACCGCTGCTGGTCCTGAGCGCCGAGGTGCTCGCGGCCGAATCGGGCACCTCGACCACCTTCATCGGCACCCTGCTGGTCGGCCTGACCACGTCGTTCCCGGAAATCGCCGCCACCATCGCCGCCGCGCGGCTCGGGGCGTTCGATCTTGCCGTCGGCAACATCCTCGGCAGCAATGCATTCAATATATGCATCCTGTTCGCGATGGACGTGAGCTACGTGCACGGCCCCGTTCTTTCACAGGTGTCACGCGCCCACGTGCCCACCGCCATGGCGGGCGTCATCGCCATCGGCTTCGGCGCCCTCGGCATACTCGCGCGGCGCGGCCGCGCGATCGACCGCGTCCGCGTCGAGAGCATCGCCATTCTCGGCGTGTATGCCGGAGCCGTGTGGCTGCTCGCGCGCAGCATCAGTCACTAGGGAGGATCGATCATGCCCACCCGGAACATTCTCGTACCCGTCGATGGCTCGCCGAATTCACTGCGCGCGCTGCGCCATGCCGCCGAGCGCTTCCGCGATTCGCCGCATGCGCAATTGCTGCTGCTGAATGTGCAGCCGGCAATGCCCTCGAGCCGATACGTGCCGCGCGCGATGATCAAGGAGCACCAGAACAGGATGGCGGAAGAGGCCCTCGCACCCGCGCGCGCACTGGCGGAACGACTGGGCGCGATGCACGACAGCTACTCGCGGGTCGGCGACCCGGCGCAGGTGATCGCGGAGTTCGCTCAGCGGACGCGCTGCACGGAGATCATCATGGGTACGCGCGGTCTCGGCCGTGTGCGTGGTCTGCTGCTGGGCTCGGTGACCACCAAGGTGATCACGCTGGCGGCGGTGCCGGTGACGTTGGTGAAGTGATGGTGCCGGCTGCAGGGATCGAACCCGCGACCCCCTGATTACAAATCAGGTGCTCTACCAACTGAGCTAAGCCGGCCCTTCGGAAATGGCGAGTGGCGCCAGCCGAATTCTAGGCCCGCGGCCCCGGGCGCGCCAACGACCTCGCCCTAGGCGGGCGAGGCGTCGCTTTCCAGCGCATCGGCATCGGGCCCGGCGGCAGATTCATCATCGCCCGCGGGCGCATCCTCCGCGGGCGCGGGGCAGGGCCGGAATTCGAGCTCCGATTCACCGGCGCGGAACTTCTGGCCTTCCAGCGGTGCGGCGCCGGACTTGAGCTGCAGGTCGAGCCAGATGGCGATGGTGTCTTTCTCGCGGGCCTCGATCTGCGGCAGCAGCCGCAACCTGGCGACTCGTTCGGATTGCGAGATGGCGCGCGCCTCCTCGGAGAACACGCCCAGCGAGATGCGGCGATTGCCGTCGTCGCCCACGGCCTGTGCATCGGCGATACCGCCGCGCCGCAGCCGCTCGAGCAGCCGCTTCTCGGCGGCCGTGGTCGATGGGGCTTCGAGGAACACCCAGTAGCCGCCGACGTCGCGGGTCTTCTCCTCGCGGGGCACGGAGTCGTAGCCGCTGTCGGTGAGCGTGGCGCGGGCGCGCGCGGCGAGCTCGTTGGTTGGAAACGGACCGACGGTGACACATCGATCGCCGCTGGAAGGCTCTGACGGACGCGCTTCGCTGGCGAGCTGCAGCCGCGGTGCGTTCACCTTGGGTGACACGGGCAATGCGGCTTCGTTCCGGGGCGCGAGCCATTGCGCCCACGCGAAGAAGGCGAGATTCACCAGCAGCAGGACGAGAAGGACGGCACGCACGCGCGCGGCAGTGTAGACATTTCAGTGCGCGTGTTCTACCGGCGGCGCGATCGCCAGCGGCTGCGCGCGGGCGCGCCGCTAGGCGCGGGCTCGCGCCAGTTCCGCCAGGCCGCGCAGCACCAGGTCGGGCACGTCCCGGGCTCGCGTGCGCAAGTGCCGGCGCAGCTCGGCGGCGGCGCCGCCGCTCAGCAGCAGCATCGGCGGGCGGCCCAGGGTGCGTGCGGCTTCCTCGACGGCGCGGTCGATGAAAGCCGCGGCGGCGATACGCGAACCGGCGGCGAGCGCACTCGCGGTGTCGGCGGCAAACAAACTGCGCGACGAAGCGGCGAGACCGCGGGCGCGACGGCGGATGCCATTGGTGCCGGACAAGAGGCTCGCGACCATGGTGGCAGGCCCGGGAATGATGGCGCCGCCCCGATGCCGCCCGGCGGCGGTGACGAGATCGACGGTCAGCGCGGTACCGGCCATGGCGAACAGCACGTCGCGTCCGCGCGCCAGCGCGTGCGCGCCGATGGCGCCCACCCAGCGATCCGCGCCGAGCCGCCACACCTCTTTATAACCGTTGGTGACGCCGCCCGCGTGCCGCGCCGACTCGATGAACTCGGTCTCGACGCCGAAGCGGGCGCGGGTTTCGCGCGCCAGCGCCTGTGCGAGGCGCGGTGCCGCGACGCTCACCGCGAGTACGCGTTCGATGCCGCTCGCGCGCACCGGCCGCGCGGCGAGCAGTGCGCTGATGGCATCGCTGGCGCCGCCGTGGACTCGCGGCGTGCCGGGCGCGAATCGCCCGCGGCGAAGCAGCGCCCACTTCACGCGCGTATTGCCGATGTCCACGAGCAGGATGCTCACCCGGGTTCTCCTCGCACGGGGCGCACGCTGACTTCTCCGGAAATGAAACGTTGCACACCGCCCGGCGTCTCGACCAGCAGGGCGCCATGCGCATCGATACCGCGGGCGACGCCCAGCGTGAGCTCGCCGGCGTTCTCCACGCTCACCTGCTGGTCGAACAGCGCGTCGCAGGCACTCCAGTGCGACAGGTGCGGCCGCAACCCGCGACGTGGGAACTCGCGTAGCGCCAGCAGCAGGCGGCGCAGGACGCCGGCGACGATGGCATTGCGATCCGGCGCGGGCTCGCGGTGCGCGCGGATGTCGTCCGCGACATTGCCGGTCGCGCGGACGATCTCGCGCGCGTCGTCGTCGAGTCGGACATTGAGCCCGATGCCGATCACGACGTGCGCCGGGCCGCCGGCCTCGGCGCGCATCTCGATGAGGATTCCGCCGAGCTTGCCCGCTGCGGTCACCAGGTCGTTGGGCCACTTGAGCCGCACGCCCGAGACCCCGAGCTCGTGCAGGGTGTCCACCACGCAAAGTCCCACGATCAGCGAGAGCGCCGGCAGATCCGCGGGCAGCTCGGCGTACTGCCATGCCACGGAAAGGCAGACCGCGCCGCCGGGCGGCGCCACCCAGGCCCGGCCGCGGCGCCCTCGCCCACCGGTCTGATGCTCGGCCAGCAACACGGCGGCGAAACCCGCGGCCGGCGGCAGCGCATCGAGCAATTTCGTGTTCGTGGACTCGAGCGTCCACTCCACCTGCAACGACTCGATCTGTTCGCGCACGCCAGCGGGCAGCTGTGCCTCGATGGCCGCGACGCTGAGCGGGCTGATGCCCGGCGCGAGGCGGTAACCCTTGTGAGTGGAGGCATCCAGTGCCACGCCCAGCTCGCGCAGCTGTTCGACTGCCTTCCAGACGGCCGCACGCGTCACCGCGAGATCGGCCGCCAGCGCCTCGCCGGAGTGGAATTGATCGCTGGACAGCCGCTGGAAGACGCGCTGGGTCAGCGGCAGAACCGGCGGCGCGGGCGTTGCCATTCAGACGCCACCGCGCCCGAACAGCCACAGCCGCCGCGCGCGCGGCTCGCTGCGCGCACGCATGCGGCGCAGGTTGCCACGATGCGTGAACAGCACCAGCAGGCCGCAGGCCATGGCGAAGCACCATTCCGCGCTCAGCGCAGCGCCGTCCCGCAACAGTAGATAGAAGGGCAGCGCCAGCGAGGCGACGATGGATGCGAGGCCGACGAATCCGGATACCGCGACCACGGCGAGCCAGGTAGCGAACAGTGGCAGCAGCAGCCAGGCATCGAGCCCCGCGAACGCACCCACCAGCGTGGCCACACCCTTGCCGCCACGGAAGCCATGCCAAACCGGGAAACAGTGGCCAAGGATGGCCGCGAAACCGCAGGTGGCGGGCAGCCAGGCCGCCAGCGCCGCATCGGATGCCGCGACGCCCGGCAACTGCAGACCCGGCAGCGCGCCCGAGACCAGCCAGCCTTTGGCGATGTCGATGGCGATGACCGCGACGGCGAAACCCTTGCCCTGGGTGCGCAGCGCGTTGGTCGCGCCCGCGTTGCCGCTGCCCATCTTGCGGATGTCCACGCCGCCCCGGAGGCGGCCGACCACGAGGCCGCCGACGATCGACCCGAGAAGATAGGCGAGCAGGACCTTGAGGCCGAAATCCATGGATGAATCAGCGGGTGAACACCTCGGCGAGCATACATCGAACGCTGCCCCCACCGTGGCGTTCGATGACGTCCACCGGCACCGCCAGAACGGCATCGACGGAGGCGTACAGGTACTTGTACTTCTCGGTGGACAGCGCATGTCGGGCGCTTTCCGACATGACCAGCAGGGTGTAGTCGCCGAGGTACTCGTCCCAGCTGCCGAGCTCCAGCATGTTGCCGGCGAAGGCGTTCATCTCCGCGAAATCGATGGCGACGATCTGCCGACCGGAGTTCTCGATGCGCGCCGCGATGCGCGCCCGGTCGGCCTCGTCGATGGCTTCCAGCGCCACCACCGCCACCCGCGTGCCCACGTGCATGAGCACGTTGGTGTGATAGATGGGCGTGCCGCCCTGATCGCTGGCCGAGAACATCTCCAGGTCGTAGCCCAGCTCGCGGGCCCATTCGGCCGCCACCTCGCCGTGGGTGCGGGGCGAACGGCAGGCGTAGGCGACGCGCGCGACGTGGTCCAGCACCAGGCTGCCGGTGCCTTCGAGAAAGCGTCCGGCCTTCTCGTGCCGCGTGAGATCGAGCACGCGCGACACCTCGAAACCCGTCGCGCGCACCACGGCGTCGATGATCTCCTGGCGTCGTTCGGCGCGCCGGTTTGGTGCGTGCATCGGATACAGCACCACCGTGCCGTCGCGGTGGAAGCTGACCCAGTTGTTCGGGAAGACTGCATCGGGCTTGCGCGGCTGGTCGGTATCCTCGACCACGCACACGGTGACGCCCTCGCCGGCCAGCGCGGCGACGAACGCGTCGAACTGCCGCAATGCACGCAGGGACACGTCGCTGGCGGCGGCGGAGGCCGGGTTCTGAAAGCGGTTGGTGACCGCCGTCTGGGCGTTGAAGCCGAAATGCTTCGGTCGAACCATCAGGACTGCGGCGGCCACCTGGCGAACGCCGACCGGGCGGCGCAGAGATTCCCCGAGTTTTCCGTCCTGCATGGGCGACTTCTACATCCCGCACCCGGTAGGCACAATAGCCCGTCATGTCCGACGCCGTCCCCACGCTCGACGCACGCGACGTCCACAGCGCGACCTTCGCCCGGGACATCGCCGCCGCGTATGCCGAGTACGGTTTCGCGATCATCGAGAACCACGGCATCGACACGGGGCTGATCGATCGCTGCCTGAACTGCTTCCGCCAGTTCTTCGCGTGGCCCGAGGCGCAAAAGCTGCGCTACCAGGTGCCGGGCGGGGGCGGCGCGCGCGGTTACACGCCCTTCGGTATCGAGACCGCCAAGGGGGCGCAGCATCACGACCTCAAGGAGTTCTGGCACGTGGGGCGCGAGCTGCCCGCGGAGCATCCCTTCACGGAGATGATGGCGCCTAACATCTGGGTGGATTCGATCCCCGGGTTCCGCGCGACCACCTACGGCCTGTACCAGGCGTTCGACGCGCTGGGTTTGCGGCTGCTGTCGGCCATCGCGCGCTCCGCCGGCCTGCCGGCGGGCTTCTTCGACGACAAGGTGGACCTCGGCAACAGCGTGCTGCGCGTCATCCACTACCCGCCCATGCCGCCCGAGCCCACGCCCTCGGTGCGCGCCGGCGCGCACGAGGACATCAACGTCATCACGCTGCTGCTGGGCGCCGAGGAGCCGGGACTGGAGGTGCTGTCGAGGCGCGGCGCGTGGCTGCCGATCAACCCGCCACCGGGCTCGCTGGTGTGCAACGTGGGCGACATGCTGCAGCGGCTCACCAACCTGCACCTGCGCTCGACCACGCATCGCGTGGTGAATCCGCCGCGCGAGCGCGCCAGCAAGGCGCGCTATTCACTGCCGTTCTTCCTGCACTTCAACCCCGACTTCCTCATCGAGACCCTGCCGCAGTACGTCGACGAGCAGCACCCCGACCAGTTCCCCGCCCCCATCACCGCGCACGACTTCCTGCAGGAACGCCTGCGGGAGATCAAGCTCATCTAACTAGAACAACGAGAGGTCCCATCCGATGTTGGCGTTGCAGGCCCTGCTCGGAATCGTCGCGTTCGTCGCCATCGCGCTGCCGTTCAGCAGCAACGTCCGCCGCATCGACTGGAAGCTGGTGACATTCGCGGTGGCCTTGCAGTTCGTCATCTGCGTGGCCCTGCTCAAGGCGCCGGGCATCCGCGAAGCGCTGCAATACGTGAACCGCGCGGTGGGCGCGCTGGGCGCGGCCACGCTGGAGGGGACGTCGTTCGTGTTCGGCTACCTCGGCGGCCGCACGCCACCCTTCGGCGTGACCAACCCCGGCACGCTGGTCACCTTCGCATTCCAGGTGCTGCCGCTGGTCATCGTGATGTCCGCGCTCTCCGCGCTGCTCTGGTACTGGCGCATCCTGCCGCTGGTCATCAGGGCCATATCCCTGATTTTCGAGCGCGCCCTGGGCACGCGCGGTCCGGCCGGGCTGGTGGCCACCGCCAACATCTTCATGGGCCAGATCGAGGCGCCGCTGCTGGTGCGCCCCTATCTCGCCCGCATGTCGCGCTACGAGCTGCTGCTGGTGATGACCGCCGGCATGGCGACGATCGCCGGCTCGGTGATGGTCATCTATTCGGCGATGCTGGGCGAGCAGGTGCAGGGCGTGCTCGGCCAGCTCATCACCAAGTCGATCATGTCCGTGCCGGCGGCGATCCTGTTCGCGCACGTGATGCTGCCCGAGGACAACGCGAGCTCGCAGCAGCTGGAGAAGCCGCCGCGCGTGTACCAGGGGTCGATGGACGCCGTCACCCGCGGCACCTCGGACGGCCTCAACATCTGGTTGAACATCATCGCCATCCTGATCGTGGCCATCGCGCTCGTGGCGCTGCTCAATGGCATGATCAGCTTCATCCACGTCGGTGGCGCGCCGCTCACCCTGGAGCGCGTCGCGGGCTGGGTGTTCGCACCCATCGCCTGGCTGATGGGCGTGCCCTGGAACGAGGCGGCGGAGGTCGGCACCCTGCTCGGCGTCAAGACGATACTCAACGAGTTCATCTCCTATCTACGCCTGCAGGAGCTGCCGGCGGGCACGCTGTCGGAGCACAGCAGGCTGATCGCGCTGTACGCGGTGTGCGGCTTCGCCAATCTGTCGAGCGTCGGCATCCAGGTGTCGGGTATCGGCGCCATGTGCCCGGAGCGTCGCGACGATCTCATGGCGCTGGGCTTTCGCGCGCTGCTCGCGGCGACGCTGGCCTCCTGCATGTGCGCCGCCGTCGTCGGCATCGTCACGTCGTTCTGAGCGCGCCCGCATGGCCAAGCTGTACTTCTATTACTCGACCATGAACGCGGGCAAGTCCACCGCCTTGCTGCAGGCCAGTCACAACTACGAAGAGCGCGGCATGCGCACGCTGCTGTTCACGGCACACATCGATTCGCGCGATGGCGGGCGCATCGCCTCGCGCATCGGCATCCAGCGGCAGGCGCGGCACTTCCGCCCGGATCTCGACCTGCAGCGCGAGATCGCCACGGAACTCAACGCCGGCCCGCTCGCCTGCGTGCTGGTCGACGAGGCGCAGTTCCTCACGGCGGCGCAGGTGAAGCAGCTCGCGGCGGTGGTCGACGAGCTCAATGTGCCGGTGCTGTGCTACGGACTGCGTACCGATTTCCGCGGCGAGCTGTTTCCCGGCAGCGCGCAGCTGCTTGCCTGGGCCGACAATCTGGTGGAGCTGAAGACCATCTGTCACTGCGGGCGCAAGGCCATCATGGTGGTGCGTGTCAAGGCCGACGGCACCGCGGAGCGCGAGGGCGCGCAGATCGAGATCGGCGGCAATGAGCGCTACGTGCCGCTGTGCCGCAGGCATTTTTCGCAAGCTCTTGCCGGCGCAATGATTCCCGCCTGAATTCCCGCTCGCGCGTGCCGGGGGGCCGCCGCTGTCGCGCGCCACCGTTGGGCACAGCGCGCGCCGCTCGCACTGCGCCAGCGCAGCAATTGCGCGCGCGCCACATTGTCACTCGCACGCCACGATTCGGGTTTGTAATATCCGCCGCAAGGGGCTTCGCCCAGCCAAGAACCCGGGGAATCATCATGACTAGCTTTTCGCTCACGGCGGTACGCCGCGCGCTGGCGATTGCCGCGCTCGTTGTTGCCGCGCAACTCATCTGTGGTGGCGCATTCGCGCAGGAAATTTCCGCCACGATCGCCGGACGCGTGGTGAGTACGGACGGGACTCCGCTCGGAGGCGCCACGGTCACCGTGGTGCACGAGCCCACCGGCGCCACGCGCACGGTCACCAGCAGCGCGGACGGACGCTTCCAGGTCCCGGGGCTGCGTGTCGGCGGCCCCTTCCGCGTGACCGCCGCCAAGGAAGGCTTCGAAGAGGCGACGCTCGACGATCTCATCACCGCGCTGGGGCAACCCACCGTCATCGATCTGGCGATGGTGGGCGCGGGCATGCAGGAAGTGGTGGTCGCGGGCACTCGCCTGCGTGCCGCCGAGATCGGCGCCACCAGTGAATTCTCCAGCCGCGACATCGCCAATCTTCCCAGCGTGAGCCGCGACGTGAAGTCGATCGTGCGACTCGATCCGAAGGTGATCATCGATCCGACCAATTCGGATGCCATCGAGATCGCGGGCACCAACAGCCGCTACAACAGCATCACGGTCGACGGCATCCGTCAGAGCGATGATTTCGGTCTCAACAACAACGGCTATCCGACGCAGCGCTCGCCGGTTTCCATCGACGCCGTGGAAGCGGTGTCGGTGCGTACCGCGCCTTTCGACGTGCGCGATTCCGGCTTCCAGGGCGGCACCATCACGCTGGTGACCAAGTCGGGCACGAACGATTTCGAAGGCTCCGCCTACTACTACAAGTACAACGACTCGCTGGTCGGCGATCGCAGCAAGCAGGATGACCTCACCTTCCAATTCGACGAGAAGACCTATGGCGCGACCTTCGGCGGCCCGATCGTCAAGGACAAGCTGTTTTTCTTCCTCTCGTACGAGAAGCTGGAACGCGAGTCGCCGGTCGATCTCGGTCCCACGGGCGCCGGGCTGCCGGTGGACGTGCCGGGCGTCTCGCTCGCCGATTACAACGAGATCGTCGACATCGCGCGCGAAGTCTACGGCTTCGACCCGGGCGACCTCACCGGCGCGCTGCCCGAGGAGGATGAGAAGATCCTCGTGAAGCTCGACTGGAACATCAACGATCAGCACCGCATGGCGCTGGCGTACCAGAAGAGCGATGGCAACGCGATCATCCAGAACTCGACCAACAATTCGGTGTCGCTGAACCGCATCGCCTCACCGTCGAACTGGTACAACCGCGCCTTCCCGCTGGAGCAGCTGTCGCTGCAGTTGTTCTCCAACTGGACGGACAATTTCTCCACCGAACTCAAGATCGGCCGCAAGGAAGTCACCGGCATCCAGGCATCGCTGCAAGGCACGGACTTCGCGGAGATGCAGGTCGGCACCACGCAGGGCGGCACCGTGTACATCGGCCCCGATCAATTCCGGCACGCCAACGAGCTCGAAAACAATCTCAACCAGTTCAAGCTGAGCGGTGACTATCGCCTGGGCGACCACACGCTGAGCGCCGGCATCGAGCTCGAGAAGCTCGACGTGTTCAACCTGTTCGTCTCGAACAGCCAGGGGCAATACCTGTTCGATTCCATCGACGACTTCCGCGCGCGCACCGCGCAGTCGTTCACCTATCAGAACGCCATCAGCAACAACGCGGACGATGCCGCGGCGTCGTTCAAGCTCGACACCTGGAGCCTGTTCGTGCAGGACCGCTGGCAGATCACCCCGTCGCTCAGCCTGGTGGGGGGTGTGCGGCTCGACAAGTACGAGTCGGGCGACGTGCCGCCGCTCAATCAGAACTTCGTCGATCGCTATGGCTTCGACAACCAGGAGACCTTCGACGGTCGTCAGCTGATCTCGCCGCGCGTGGGCCTGACCTGGGAAATCGACGATCGCACCACGCTGAGCGGCGGCGTCGGCCTGTTCGGCGGCGGTTCGCCCAATGTCTGGCTGTCCAACAGCTACAGCAACACCGGTGTCGCCACCTCGCAGATCACCGTCAACCCGATGTCGCCGGCGGACCTGCAGGCGGCGGTGCTCACCAACATCGACGGTTTCGACATTCCGATCGAGGCGCAGCAACTGCTCGTGGCGGGTGACGGGCCGGTGAACGCCATCGACCCGGATTTCGACATTCCCTCGTCCTGGCGCTACAACCTCAGCGCCTCGCGCAATTTCAATCTCGGCTTCCTGGGCGACGACTGGCGCATGGGCGTCGACTTCATCTACACGAAGGTGCGCGACGCTGTGCTGTGGCGCGACCTGCGGCGCATTCCCACGGGCACGGCGCCCGATGGTCGCCCGCTGTACGGCCTGCGTCCCGGCGACACGCGAACTCCGTCGAGCAACGACCTGCTGCTGACGAACACGAGCGGGGGCTCGGGCCTCGTTTCCACGCTCGACATCAGCAAGACCTGGCGCACGCGCGCCGGCCGCTTCGACCTGTACCTGGGCTACGCGAACCAGGACATCGAGGACGTGAATGCCGGCACCAGCTCGACCGCGCTGTCGAACTGGGACAACCTCGCCACCGCCGACATCAACGATCCGGCGTTGGCCACGTCCAACTACGAGATCAAGCATCGCTTCCCGCTGTCGCTCACCTGGCGCAAGGCCTTCTTCGGCGACTACGACACGGCGGTGGGCCTGTTCGCGGAGCGCCGTTCCGGCAGGCCGTTCAGTTACACCTTCGGCGGCAGCTCCAGCGTGTTCGGCGATCCGCGCCAGGGTTCGCGCCAGCGGCAGCTCTTCTACGTGCCGGCGGACGCCAGCGAGATCGATCTGGCCGGCGGGCTCACCTGGGAGGCGCTCGACACCTTCATCGAGAATTCCGGCCTGGCCCGGTATCGCGGCCGCATCGCCCCGCGCAATGCCTTCACCAGCCCGTGGTACACGGTGGCGGATCTGCGCCTGTCGCAGGAGCTGCCGGCCTTCTTCCGCGACACCAAGGGCATCGTCTCGCTGGACATCGAGAACTTCGCCAACCTTCTGAACAGCGATTGGGGACGACTCAGCCAGGTGAGCTTCCCCTACGTATCGCCGGTGGTGCAGGTCAATGGCATCAACAATGGGCGCTACACGTATGCGCCCGTCTTCGGACAGACCGGGCCGCGCACCGTGGTCAACTCGATCTCCGCGCTGCCATCGGTGTGGCGCATCCAGCTCGGCATCAAGTTCCAGTTCTGATGCGGCGGCTGCTGCTGGCCGCTCTGGCCATGGCCGGCGTTACCGCGCCGGCCATGGCAGCGGCCGCCAGTCGCATGTCGCCACCGCCGATTCGCATCGCGACGTTCAATTGCAGCTTCAACCGCGCGTCGCCAGGCGAGCTGCGCCGCGAACTCGCCACCGCGGACTCCGCCCAGGCGCGCGCCGTCGCCGAAATCATCCAGCGAGTGCGCCCCGACATCCTGCTGCTGCAGGAATTCGACTACGACGCGCACGGCGAGGCGATCGCGGCCTTCCAGGCGAACTATCTCGCGAAACCGCAGCACGACGCGCGGCCCCTGCACTTCGAGCATGTGTTCTTCGCCGAGTCGAATACCGGCCAGCCGTCGGGCTTCGATCTCGACAACGACGGCAGCACCGCGGGCGCGCAGGATGCGCTCGGCTTCGGCGAGTTCCCCGGCCAGTACGCCATGGTGCTGCTGTCGCGCTTCCCCATCGACGCCACGCGTGCGCGCACCTTCCGCCGCTTCCGCTGGGGCGACATGCCTGGCGCGCGCCTGCCCGACGATCCGGCGACCGCCGCGCCCGCCGACTGGTACTCGCCACAGGAACTCGCGGTGCTGCCGCTGTCCTCGAAGAGCCATTGGGACGTGCCGGTGCGCATCGGCGACCACACGCTGCACGTGCTCGCCAGCCATCCCACGCCCCCGTCCTTCGACGGCCCCGAGGACCGCAACGGGCTGCGCAACCACGATGAGGTGCGCTTCTGGAGCGATTACCTCTCGGGCGCGGGCTACATGACGGACGATGGCGGCCGGCGCGGGGGCTTCACGGGCCGCAACTTCGTGGTGATGGGCGACCAGAACTCCGACCCGGCGGATGGGGCCAGCGCACACGACGCCATCCGCGCGCTGCTGGCCCACCCGCGTGTCAACGCCACGTTCACACCCGCGAGCGCAGGCGCCGTGCAGGCCGCCCGGGCCCAGGGCGGCGCCAATGCCGCGCACCAGGGCGAGCCGGCGCAGGACACGGCGGATTTCAGCGACCGCGCCGCCGGCAACCTGCGCGTGGACTATCTACTGCCCTCGCGGCACCTCACGGTGTGCGATGGCGGGGTGTTCTGGCCGCGCCGCGACCAGCCGCAGGCCGCGCTCGTCTGGGGTGACGATCCGCCACCCAGCTCCGATCACCGGCTGGTGTGGATCGACGTCATCGCAGCGCCAGCTCGATGCCCACCGGGCAGTGGTCCGACAGCCAGTGTGCCTGCGCGTCCGCGTCGTTGAACACCACGCGCACGAACGATTTCTTCAGCACCGTCTTCGCCAGATCGCGGCCGAGCAGGATGCTGTCGATGTACTCGCGATATTCACTGCCGCTGGTGCAGGGCGTGAACCGCTGCCGGGCCGTGATGTCGGTGAGCTTCGCGGCCGCCGGTACGCCATCGTCGATCTCCGCATAGACATTGAGCTGCCGGCCGTCGCCGTCGCGTGCCGGGCCTTGCTCGACCGAGAACCGCCGGTTGAAATCGCCGAGCACGCCGAAACGATGGGCGGCGTTGGCCTCGGCCTCGATCCAGGACTCGAGCGGCGCCACCTGCCGCGACAACAGTTCGCAATTGCGACCCGGCGCCGTGAGCGGGCCCGCCGGGCAACCGGACTTCAGGTGCACCGACATCAGGCGGAACTCGTGCGCCGTGCCCGGAAAAAACGTGGCCACCACCCCGCGGCGCACGGCGTTGTCGAGCGACAGCGGCTGGTATTCGGGCTCGCAGCGGAACGGCAGGCCGCGCCGGATCGCAAAGCCGTTCTTCTGTGGGTGGGCGCGCGTGCTGAAGCAGAAGTCGTAGCCCGGAAACACCTGCGCCGCCGCTTCGGGCCCATCGACCTCCTGCAATGCGACGATGTCGGCCCGCAGCTCGGCGGCATAGCGGCGCAGCGAGGCAAAATCCGCCGGCGTGCGCGGCTCGCGGCGGGTGATCGCGCAGGGCAGCGTCCGCTCGTCGCCGCCCACGAGGCCGCCGTTCTCGGCGCAGGAGCTGGCCAGGGCCGTCTGGGTCTCTGGCAACATCAGGTATTCGATGTTCCAGGTGGCGATGCGCACCTTGCGGGCATCGTCGCGCCAGGGACCGCCGCCCGGCAGCTCCAGCACGGCCGGCTCGGTGCGCAGACCGGCGTAGCGCTTCCCGGTGGAATTGAATTCACGTACCCATGATCCGTAGATCGGATTGGGCAGCACGAACCAATTCACCCCGAAACGCCAATCGAGTCGCGCGCGGTCGCCCGCGAAAGTGCGCACGTCGACGAAGTCGCCGAGATCGTCACCCACCATCGCGATGATGCGGTAGTTGGCAGCGATGAAGGCACGCCGCTGCGACTTGCCGTGCCAGTCGGGGCGCTCGCCGCGCATCAGCAGGCGCGCCGGGTCGGCGGCGGGCTCGATGCCGAGCCGCACCAGGTTGCGCAGCGTGGCGGCTTTGCCCGGGCAGGAATCTGCCGCGGTGGGCGGCGGCCAGTCGCATTCGCGATTCGACACGTAGAACACCGTGTGGCCCAGCCTTCGCGCCGCGGCGATGAACTCGCGCGCGCCCGGCACGGCCTCCGCCTGACCCGCGGCCACCCACTCGCCCCAGGTCTTGTCGTCGAATGCGACATGGTCGCGCACCAGACGCGCCTGGTAGACGGTGTTGTCGAGCACGGTCTCGTCGAGATCGAGCACCACGGCCGTGGGCATGCGCGCCAGCTGCTCGGCGGGCACGTCCATCTGCTCCAGGGCGGCGGTGCCCGCCGCGGGGTTGGCGATGCGCTCCGTGGCGAGCCGGTACACCTGCTCGGTGCCGGCGCGATATTCGGGGGAGCGCTGCATCCACAGCGTGGCGTTGAGCTGCTCGACACTGGGGTCGGCCGCGTCCGCGACACCCGCCAGGAGACAAAGCGCTGCACAGATCCATCGTGAACGCATGGAGGTCACCATCCGAGGAGAGTATCGGCGAAGTATTTCACAGCGATGGTGTGCGCGGCGATCCGCCGCGCGCGACGCGGATCCTTCCGGCCGAGCGCCGGTCGAGCGGTGATGCAGCTCAGCCGGTTTCGGCCAGCGTCCCCGCACTCTGCCAGTCGTTCGCCTCGAGCAGATCGAGAGGATCCACGCGCAGATAGCGCAGCGCGTCGCTGGCCGCACAGGGTTTGGCGAACAGGAAACCCTGGGCATAGGTGCAGCCCATGCTGCGCAGGATCTCCAGCTGTTGCCAGGTTTCGATGCCCTCGGCCACCACCTGGATGTTCAGGCTGCGCGCCATGGCGATCACCGCGCTGACGATGGCATGGTCGGAAGGATCGGTGGCGATGTCGCGCACGAAGCTGCGGTCTATCTTGAGCGAGTCGACGCGCCAGCGCTTGAGATAGGACAACGAGGAATAGCCGGTGCCGAAATCGTCGATCGCGATCTTGACGCCCAGGTCACGCAAGGACGCCAGCGCGTCCTCGCGGAACTCACCGGTGCGCGTCTCGAACAGCGAACCCTCCGTGAGTTCGAGCGCGATGAGCTGCGGGCCGATGCGATTGCGCTGCATGGCCTGCTGGATGAGCTCGCGCAGTTTCGTGCGCTCCAGCTGCACCGCCGACACGTTCATCGAGACGGGCACCAGGTGCGCTTCCTGCTCGCGCCAGTGCGTGATGTCGCGGCCGATGCGATCGAGCACGAACTGGCCGATGGGAATGATGAGGCCGGTTTCCTCGGCCACTTCGATGAAACGCTCGGGCGACACGTAGCCCTGCGTCGGGTGCTTCCAGCGCAGCAGCGCCTCCAGCCCGGCGACGCGGCGGGTGTGGATGTCGATGATCGGCTGGTAGTGCACGTCGAACTGCTGCAGCTTGAGCGCGGCACGCAGGCTGGACTCGATGGCCACGCGTTCCTTCAGGGTGCGGTCCATCTGCGGCGAGAACACCTGGAAGTTGTTCCGGCCCATGTCCTTGGCCTGGTACATGGCCGTGTCCGAGTGCTTGAGCAGCTCGCCCATGGTCGCGCCGTCGCGCGGGAACAGGCTCACGCCGATGCTCACGGTGACCACGAGCGCGCGGCCGTCGACCATGACCGGGGCGCTCAGTACTTCGTTGATGCGCGTGGCGGCGATGGCCACTTCGTCCGGCACGTGGACCTTGTGCAGCACCACGACGAATTCGTCGCCTCCCATGCGCACGACGATGTCCGCCGGTCGCACCGCCGCGCGCACGCGCTTGGCGATCTCCTGCAGCAGCTTGTCGCCGACCTCGTGGCCGCGCGAGTCGTTGATGTGCTTGAAGCGGTCAAGGTCCAGGAACAGCACCGCGAGCATCTGGCCCGCTTCGCGGCTGCGCGCCAGCGCCTCGGGCAAGTGCGCCTGCAGGAACAATCGATTGGGCAGGCCGGTGAGCGTGTCGTGATTGGCGAGCTTGTCGAGGCGCTGCTGGTTGGCGAGCAGCTGCGACTGCGCCTTCTTGCGCTCCGACAGGTCGCGCATCAGGTAGGACACCAGGCGCCGGTCGCGCGACTCGATCGGTACGCAGCTCACTTCCACGTCGATCTGCCGGCCGTCCTTGAGCCACTGCACGAGTTCGATGCCGCGCGAAGGTTCGACGCGCGCCAGCGTGGCGATCACCGGGTCCTGCGAGTCGTTCGGGCCGCGCAACACCGAGAGGATCGAGCGCCCGCGCAACTCATCCAGCGCGAAGCCGAGCTGCTGTTGCACGGCCGGGTTGGCGTCGACGATCTCGCCAGTACGTGCGTCCGCGATCAGCAGGCCGTCCTGGGCCTGCTCGATGATGGCGCGATAGCGCGACTCCAGTGCCAGGCGATCGGCATTCAGGCGGCGCGAACGCGCCACGAGCAGCGCCGCCACGGCCGTGAAACCGGCAACCAGCAGGCCCAGTAGGATGGTCTGGTACAGCGTCGTGCGCGTCGCCTGTGCATACGCGCTGCGCGGGATCTCGAGCTGCACCAGCCAGATGGGGGTGCCCAGCTGGTCGCGCAGGATGAGATAGCCGTTGACGGCGCTGCGCCCCGAGACGCGCGTGAGCATGTTCGCGGTGAGCGGCGAGCTGCGCACCCAGGTGCGCACGTCCTCCGGCACGCCCGATCGCTCCAGGCCCGCGACCGGAAAGCCGGTGACCGGCCAGGGCGAGAACCGGCCCATGCGTTCGATCACCCGCGGCGTGAAGGCGCGCGCGAAAGCGAGCCAACCCTGCGGCTGCCCCGTGCCAGAGCCGTCGAAGATGGGGCGCACGGCGAAGATGCCCGGGCCACGTGCCCGCTGCACGATGCCCGTGACGTGATCCGTGGGGCCGTTGAGCTGGCCGGAGGTGACGGCCTGTCGGATCACCGCGAGCAGCTCGGTGTCCGGCGGAATCTCGTACTGCTGCACCGAGGCGGCATCCAGCGCCAGCGAGGCACGCGTCTCGAGATTGCGGTCGAGCACCAGGAAAGTGTCCACCTCGAGCCGCACCAGCGCGGCGGTGTTGAACGACTGCGCGAAGAACTCGGGCCGGTTGCCGCGGGCGAATTCCGCGGTCTCGTTCCAGATCGCATAGTCGGACATGCCGTGGTACAGGTCTTCGAGCTCGCTGGCGAAGCCGCGCTGCAACTGCTGGCTCTGCATGTCGACGTCGCGCGATTCGATGTCGGTGACGTTGCTCAACCAGGCGCGCTGCGACCATCCATAGAAAACCACGAGAATGACCGCGACCACCGCCCCGATGACGGGCAGCGGCGATTGCCGGATCCTGCTTTTTGCTTCCGGTGGTGTGCGGGTCATAGCGTGAACTGCGTCACGTGCGCTGGGAGAGCCACCATGCAGTGTGCCCGCCACACCCTTACGCGCAGCACCGAACCGCGCACAGTTTTCCGCAATGCGGCCGGAAAAGCGGCCCCGGCGAGGAGTCCGCCGGGGGATTCGTGGGGCCCGGTCACCCGCGCAGTCCGGTGCGGCGGACTGCGCGGGCGCGGCCATCCCGCCTCGCGACGCGTCAGAGCGTCAGGCGGAACCCGGCAAAGATCTGCCGCCCGGTGCTCGAGTACTGCGTCACCAGCGGCTCGTCCTGGTAGGCCCAGCGATCCTCGGTCTGGTTGGTGAGGTTGAGCCCTTCGAGCGTGAACTGCAGATAGTCCGTCGCCTGGAACTTCAACGCCGCATCGACGTTGCGCGTGGCCTCGCTGCCCAGGAAGTCGTTGATGAGCGGCGAATTGCACTCGCCGGGCGCGCAGGTGCCGGCGGCCAGCGGGTAGTTGGTCACGTAGCGGTCGCGGTAGGCCCAGGACACGCGCGCACTCCATTTCGGAGTCTCGTAGTACAGCGTGGCATTGGCCGATTTCGGCGACGCACCCGTGAACGGCCCGTTGGAGACGATGCCGGCCACCGGATCGATGATGTAGCCGAGTTCCGAGGTGAGCTTGGTGAAGTTGGCCTGGACGCCGAAGTTCTTCATCCAGCCCGGCAGGAAGGTGAGGTCCTGCTGGTAACTGAGCTCGTAGCCGTTGATGGTGCCGCCGGGCGCATTCTGGAACTGGCGGATCGAATAGACACCGGCAGTGCCGCCCGGTCCACCCGTCTCCAGCCAGATCTGCTGCTGCGCCGTCTGCGTCTCCAGGAACGAGGCATACGCATCCGCACCGAGAATCTCCTGGATGGTGCCTTCGGTCGACACGGTCTGCGGGAAATTGGTCACGTCCTTCTTGAACCATGCCAGCGACAGCAGGCCGCCTTCGTTGAAGTACCACTCCAGGCTCAGGTCGAAGTTTTCCGCGCGGAATGGTGCGAGCCTGGGATTGCCGATGGTCAGCGACCCGACCGATCCCATCGCCGAGGGCGTGGAGATGCCCGTGATGGTCGGCGCGAGATTGCCGAGCTGCGGCCGCGCCATGACCTTGGCCCAGCCGGCGCGCAGCAGCAGCTCGTCCGAGATCTCAAAGGCCACGTTGATCGACGGCAGATCGTCGGAGTAATCGTGATGCGCCTCCAGCGGTCGCGGGCCGGTGGAACCCACGTTGGTTGTGAAACCCGAGGACACCACGCGCGTATCGGCATTGCGCTGGCCGATGTTGCCGAACAACCGGTGCTCGAACAGCTGCGTGTCGAAGTTCAGCTGCACGAAGTAGCTGGTGTCGTACTCGTCGACGCCGAACTGATTTCCCGGATTGGAGAAATACGAGAGACGCCAGTCGCCGTACTCGTTGACGCAGTTGCAGTCGAAGCCGATGGCCTCCTGCCACGCACTCATGTTGGGCGCGAAGAATGACCGCGGCGCGCCTTGCGGCAGATCGAGGCCGTCGCCGAAATCGTAGACGCGCCCGAGGTCTGACGCGGTGAGCCCCAGCTCCAGCAGGCTGGGATTCAGCACCTCGTTGGTCAGGCGCTGACCCTGATTGGTCTTGAACTTGTACTCCCGGCGCGTTCCGCCGAACTCCAGCTTCAGCGCCTCGTTGACGGCGAGCTCGAAGTTCAGGTGACCGCCCTGGTAGTCGTTGTCGGTCTCACGCTGGTAGTGGCGGATCGCGGAGAATCCCTTGACGATGGACCAGTTGTTCGGGTCCGCGAGGTTGAATCCGTAGCTGATGCGCGGCATCGAGCCATGGTCGCGTTCGTCGTAGACGAAGGTTTCGGGGGTGTTCATGCGATTGAACTCGACCAGCAGGCCCTGGTTGTCGTTCATCGAGCGCGACCGACCGAACAATGCGTCCATCTTCAGGAACTCGCCGATGTCCTGCTGCAGGTTGATCGAGGCCTGCTGGAACTTCGTCGTGAAGTACGAGGAGTCGGTGGTCGAACGCCAGTCGATGTTGCGCAGCTCCAGATAGTCGGCGTTGCCGGCCGGCGAGACGTGCGCGGCCAGCACGTCCACGCCGGGCCGACCCAGGAACAGGTCGCGCGCGTACATGTTGTTGGCCGCGGCGACCGCGGAGGCCCCCGCGTATCCCACCGAACCCGGATTGTTGTAGTAGTCGAAGGGCTCGAGATTGTTGGGGTTGGTGCTCCAGCTCGTCGAGTTCAGGCCCGCGAACACGCCACCCGCCATCGCCCCGGTACCGCCGCAGTCGATCGGATCGATGTACGCCGTGCCCGCGCGCGACGTGCAGGTCGCGTACGTGCCGCGACGCTGTGCCATGGTCGTGCTGCCGGAAGGATTCTGGAACGTCGAGTTGGTGTTGTTGCGATTGAGACCGACCGACTGGATCTGGTTCACGTCGCTCTTCTGCTCGAACTTAGAGTACACCGCGTCGAAGCTCACCAGGGTGGACTCGGTCGGTTGCCACTGCAGCGCGATCGTGGCGCCCAGGCGTTCCTGCGCGAGATCCTGCTGCTCGATGTTGAGCAAGGAGGGAATGCGCACGATCGAATCGGTGAAGTCCCCCGGTGTGTTGAAGGGCGCGCCGGGATACAGCGCGGCATAGGCCGCCGGATCCGATCCGCGCAGCGCCTCGATGGCGATGGGATTGCTGAACGCGCTGCCGAAGTCGGTGCCCTCGGGCGCGGCAAAGCCGGCGCGCGCGGGGTCCTCGTTGCCCGTCCACACGCTGCTGCGATACAGGTAGTCGGATTGCCCCGCCTGGCGCCGGTAGCGATCGATTTCCGACTCGCGATCGCTGTAGGCGACGGAGGCCGAGAAACCGAGCGTATGGTCGAGCCACTGATCCGCGAACAACGCCGCGAAGCGCGGGTTGTGCGTGCCGCCGTTCTCGTAGAAGGCGTCCTCGGCGGAAAACGCAATGCGGCGGTCCTTGTAGTCGAGCGGCTTGCCGGTCACCAGGTCGACGGTGGCGCCCAGCGAGCCTTCGTCGGTGCTGGCCGATGCCGTCTTGCGCACCTGCAGCGCGCTGAACAGGTCGGAGGCGAACACGTTGAAGTCGAAGCCGCGGCCGCGGTTCGGCGATGCGCCCGAGTCGCTGGCGGCCGCCGTGGACAGGGTCTCGAGCCCATTGAGGCGCACGCGCGTGAAATCGCTGCCGAGACCGCGCACGGTGATGCTGCGGCCCTCGCCATTGTCGCGGTCGAGAGCGATGCCGGGCAGGCGCTGCAGCGATTCGGCCAGGTTGGCGTCGGGGAAGTCGGCGATGTCCTCGGCATTGATGGCGTCCATCATCACGTCGGAGTTGCGCTTCACCTCGATGGCGTTGCGCAGCGAAAGACGGTAACCGGTTACCTCGACGGTCGAAAGCTCTTCCGCCGAGGCGCTTGCCGCCGCCGCCGAGGCGCCGGCAGCTCCCTCGGACCGCCCCGCCGCCGGGTCCTGATCGGCGGCCGAAGCCCCGGCCGCAACGCTGATTGAGCCCAGCATCAGGGGCAAGAGTCCCCTGTTGCGATTCGTGTTCGCCATGTTTCCCCCTGTATCCGCTTCTGGTTGTATTTCGAGGTGAACCGGAGGCTAGAATGACACCGGTTACCTCGAAAGCCTTATAGACCAGCGGCTGGTTGCGCGCAAGCCGGGATGAGAGTTGGGGCGGCGTCGCGCGCGCTCATTGCGGCGGAGCCGACCGCTCGCGAGAATGCCCCGCCCGATCAGTGCCTAACACCGGAGACGATTGATGAACAAGGACCGAATGGCCGTGCTGGCCGCGATGATGGAACAGGGAGTGATCCCGGTTTTCTATCATCCGGACGTCGAGGTCTGCCAGAAAGTGATCCAGGCGTGCGCCAACGGCGGCGCCAAGTGCATCGAGTTCACCAATCGTGGCGATTTCGCCTCGCACGTGTTCTTCGAGGTCGCGCGGCACTTCGACAAGGCCGACCCGAGCGTGATCATGGGCGTGGGCAGCATCGTCGACGCGCCCACTGCCGGCATCTACATCGCCAATGGCGCGAAGTTCGTGGTCGGGCCCATCCTCAACGCCGACGTCGCCAAGGTGTGCAACCGCCGCTGCATTCCCTATTCGCCGGGCTGCGGCAGCGCCAGCGAGATTTCCTACGCGCACGAGCTCGGCTGCGAGATCGTCAAGGTGTTCCCGGGCAGTTCGGTCGGCGGGCCGGAGTTCGTGAAGAACGTGCTGGGCCCCATGCCCTGGACGCGCATCATGCCCACCGGCGGTGTCGAGCCCACCGAGGAATCCCTGCGCAAGTGGTACGGCGCCGGCATCGTCGCCTGCGGCATCGGCAGCAATCTCATCACCCGGGAACTGCTCGCCAAGCAGGACTACGCCGGCATCGAGGCGCGCGTGCGCGACACGGTCAAGCTCATCCGCACCATCCGCGGCAAGTAAACCGACAGGCAACAAAGTAGATAGACATGACTGACAACGTGCTGAAGATCAAGCCGGCGGCGGAAGCGCGCTGGGACTGCGCCTCGTTCGGCGAGGTGATGCTGCGCTTCGACCCTGGATTCGGCCGCGTGCGCAATGCGCGCAGCTTCCAGGTCTGGGAAGGCGGCGGCGAATACAACGTGGCGCGCGCCATGCGCAAGTGCTGGGGCAAGCGCGCCACGGCCGTGACCGCGCTGCCACAGAATGACCTCGGCTGGCTGGTCGAAGATCTCATGATGCAGGGCGGCGTCGACACCTCCAAGATCATCTGGCGCGAATTCGACGGCCTGGGGCGCAACACCCGCGTCGGGCTCAATTTCACCGAAAAGGGCTTCGGCATCCGCGCGGCGCTCGGCTGTTCGGATCGCGGCCACTCCGCGGCCTCGCAGATCAGGCCGGGCGAGGTGAACTGGGAGAAGCTGTTCGGCGAGGAAGGCGTGCGCTGGTTCCACACGGGCGGCATCTTTGCCGCGCTCGCGCCCAACACCTCCGAGGCGGTGATCGAGGCGGTGGAGATCGCCCGCAAGCACGGCACCATCGTCTCCTACGACCTCAACTATCGCGCGTCGCTCTGGAAGAGCCAGGGCGGCAAGGAAGGCGCGCAGAAGATCAACCGCAACATCGCCCGGTACGTCGATGTGATGATCGGCAACGAGGAAGACTTCACCGCCTGCCTGGGCTTCGAAGTGGAAGGCCTGGACGAGCACATCAGCGCCATCGACCCGGCCAATTTCAAGAAGATGATCCTGACCGCGGTCAAGCAGTTCCCGAACTTCAAGGTGGCGGCGACCACGCTGCGCAACGCCAGGACGGCGAGCTTCAATGACTGGAGCGCCATCCTCTATGCGGGCGGCAACTTCTACCAGTCGATGATGCGCGAGAACCTCGAGATCTACGATCGCGTGGGCGGCGGCGATGGCTTCGCGTCCGGGCTCGCCTATGGTTTCCTCGAAGGCAAGGGCCCGCAGGCCGCCGTCGAATACGGCGCCGCCCACGGCGCTCTCGCCATGACCACGCCGGGCGACACCTCGATGGTGAACGTCAAGGAAGTGGAAGCCGTGATGAAGGGCAAGGGCGCGCGCGTCATTCGCTGACCGTGCGGCTCCCGCCGGGCGCGCCGGCGGGAGCCACGGCGCCCTTCCCGGCTTATGATCGGCCCTCCAGTCCTGAGGGGGTATGCATGGTCACTCGCCGAGAAATGTTGCCGTTGATCGCCGGAGCTTCGGGTGTCGCCGCCGTGGCGCCGGGCGCCGCAGCCGCGGGCGCGACGCTCTCGGAACCGGAGCTGCGCCGTGTTTCGTATCAGAGCCAGCGCACCGGCAAGGAGCGGGATTACTTCGTCTACCTGCCGCGCGGCTTCAAGCAGAAGCAGGACTGGCCGGTCATGCTGTTCCTGCACGGCGACGGCGAGCGCGGCGATGCCAAGGCCGAGCTCGACTACGTGCTGATCCATGGCCCGGTGTTCGAGGCCTGGTGCCGCAGGCGCGACCTGCCCTTCGTGATCATCTCGCCGCAGCTCGACAAGTTCAGCCGCGGCGACATTCCATACATCAAGAACCGCACCCCGGCGCAGATCCCGAAGCGCACCGCGAACGCCATCGCGCCGCGGCCGGACGAACGCAATTCGCGCACCGAGCCGGCGTTCGGCGGCCTTGCGGCGAACAATGAGCTGCCGAATGCGCCGCTCGGCCCCCCGGAGGGCTGGAGTGAAATGGACGCGGAAGTCATGGCGATGGTCGATGCCACGCTGCGCGACTTCAAGGGCGACCCCCGTCGTGTCTACCTCACCGGTCTGTCGTACGGCGGCTTCGGTACCTGGTTCTTCGGTTCGAAGTATCCGCAGAAATTCGCGGCCATCGCACCGGTGGTGGGCTACGGCTATCTCCCGCAGGCCGCCGCCATCGCGCAAGCCGGGCTGCCGGTGTGGTGTTTCGCGGGCGGCCGCGATCCCGCCGTGCCCCCGCAGTATTTCTTCGCGGCCATGAACGAGCTCGAGAAGCGGGGCGGCGTCGAAAGCCGCTTCACCATCGAAGCCGACCTGGGGCATTTCACCTGGGTCCGCGTCTATGGCGGCGAGGACGTGTACCAGTGGCTGCTCGCGCATGAACGCGGCTGAGCCGCGCCCCGCCTGAAAAAGAAGAAGGGAGACGACCTGCGTCGTCTCCCTTCGGCGTCCGGCTCTTCGCCGGCGATCAGAACGATCCGCGGATTCCCAGCGTATAGGTCGCGCCGGGGTAGTAGATGCTGTCTGGCACTCCCGTGAACTCGTTCCAGTTGCCCACCGGTGCATTGGTGAGGTTGTACCCGTCGAAGGTGATCGCGAGCTCCATCTGTGTGGGCAGGCGATAGCTCATCGACACGTCCACCTGCGAGCGGCCCAGCGACACCAGGCGGCGCAGCGGCAGCGGGTCGCCGTCGTACTGGTCCGAGGTCGGGCCCGATGCGACGGCACGATCCTGGTGGAAGTAAGTCGCGCGCACCTGGAAGGTGTCGTTCTCGTAGTAACCCGTGAAGGTGTACGCCCACGGCGAGATGCCGGTGACATTGGTCAGCGGGGTGTCCGAGTCCTGATTGATCTTGGTCAAGCTGGTGTTGAAGCCCAGGCCCTGAACGAGCATGTCGAGCGGCTGCACCCAGACGGCTTCGACACCGGCCAGCCGGGTGGCGCCGTCCACGTTGACCTGCGTGGTCACCGTGGTGCGACATCCCGGCGAGTTGATGCCGCCGCAGGCCGCGAGCAGGTCCATGCGCGTCTGGTCGAGATTGTCGATGCTCAGTCCGTACCCGGGCAGCTGGTTGAACTGCACGTCGACGCTGGAGCTTCTGGTGAAGCCGGTGATCTTCTTGGTGAAGTAGGTCAGGCCGAGATAGCCGATGTCCGAGAAGTACCACTCGCCGCCGAGGTCGACATTGTCCGAGAAGTACGGGCTCAGGTTCGGATTGCCGGCGCTGACGCGATCGATACCCACCCCCGAGAACGCCGCGTTCGGGAACATGAAGGCGGGATTCGCGCGCGTCATGGCGCGCGAGGCCGCGGCGCGCAGCTTGATGCTGTCGGTGAGGTCATACACGGCGCTGAACGACGGCAGCCAGTCCTCGTACGTGACTTCGGTGGTCTTGTACTCGTTGGCGGCCGTGTCCAGGTAGCCCATCATCTGATCGGTCTGGACGAATCGGACGCCGGCGTTCGCACGCAGCTTGCGCCCGAGGATCTCACCTTCGAGATTCGCCTCGAGGTAGCCACCCTTGTACTTCTCCTTGATGTCGCCCACGGTCTGGCCGAACACGTCGCCGCCCGAGCGGGTCATCGAGTTGTAGTACTGCTGGTAGTTGGTCGCCTCCTTGATGGCGGCGTAGTCGATCTGCGCCCAACCGGGGTAACCCAGGCTGCTGTCGAGCGTGCCGCCGAAGTTGGAGGCACCCATCGGGTACAGGAACGGCGTCGGATCCGGCTGTGCCGCGAAGGCCGCGGCACCATAGGTGCCACTGCCGAGCGCCGACATCAGACGCTTGGCGTCGTCGTACGCCAGGCCGAACTTGAATCCATTGCGGCTGGCTTCCTCGCCCAGCGAGAAATCCAGGTGCAGGCCCTTGGTCTCGGTTTCACGATGATCGCGCGCGGTGCGGAAGCCGGAGCTGTTGTTGTTCAGCCAGGTCCAGCCCGTGGTGCCGTTGACGTCGAAGGCGACGTCGAACGAGGGGGTGTCGTTCGCCAGCGTGTACGTGGTGACGCCCTTTGGTGTCTGGTACAGCCAGGTGGGATTGTCGCGGTCGAACTCGGACTTGGAGTAGCTCGCGGAAACGTCGGTCGCGAAGTTGTCCGTGACCTGCCAGTGCATGCTCGGCATGGCGCTGAAGAAGTCCAGGTCCTCGATGTACGGGCGCTGCTCGGTGAAGAAGCTCGAGTTGTACAGCGTCACCTTGCGCACATTGCCGTGCTCGTCGAGTTCCATGTTCTCGGGGATCATGGCGTTGCCAGCCGAGACGCGCGACAGGCGCGTGAACAGCATGATGTCGGCGCGATTGAAATCGTTCTTGGACTTGCTGCTCATGAGATCGAGCGCGAAGTTCAACTGCTCGGAGGGCCGGTACTCGAGCGAGATCAGGCCGGTGGTCGACTGGCGCGTGCCCTCGACGAGCACGCCGCGCCCGAGGTACGGCATCATCGCCGTGTCGAGCGCTGCCAGGGTCTGGCCGCTCACCGCGGCCAGATCGAGCGTGTCGCCCACGTTCACGCCCGGGTGCGCCGCCGCGTAGTCAGCGGTGGCAATCGGGTTCCAGTCGAAGAAATTGCGGCCGACCGACCCGGCCGAGCACGCCGTGCCAGTCACGGTGCAGCCATCGACGTAGCCGACGGTCTCATAACCATCGACCCGCGACTTGGTGCGGCGCGCGGCGACACCGACGAACACGCCGAACGTGTCGTTGAACGTGTTGCTGTAGCTCACGGTGCCGCGCGGGCTGGCTTCGGAATTGATGTCCGTGTAGGCGCCTTCGGCGGCGAACTTGAAGTGCTGCCCGGGGTTGTCGAAGGCGCGCGCGGGACGCAGGTTCACATAGCCGGCGACGCCGCCTTCGAGCTGATTCGCCTGCGCGGACTTCGAAACGGAAAGGCTGGTGAACAGCTCGCCGGGAAATACGCCCAGGTCGACTTCGCGATTGCGCTGGCCGGAATTGAGCGAACCGTCGGACGCGATGGCGATGTTGTTGCCGTTCAAGACGACCTTGGTGAAGCTCGGGCCGAGGCCGCGCACCGCGATCTGCAGGCCCTCGCCCGTGACCTCGCGGTTGATCTTCACGCCGGGAATGCGGTTCAACGATTCGGCCAGGTTCTGGCTCGGCAGCTTGCCGATGTCGTCGGCGAAGATCACGTCCTCGAAGCCGTTCGACTCGCGCTTGGCGGCCGTGGAATTCTGCAAACTGCCGCGGTAACCCTTGACCACGATTTCGTCGAGCTGCTCGTTCTGCGCGGCGTTTTCCTGAGCGCTGGCCGGGTTCGCCTGACACAGCAGGCCCACGGCCATGGCGAGCGATGCGGACACGGGCACGAGCTGGCGGCGATGACGGCGGCCCGCCGGGCCGATGGCGGAACTGATCTGCATGGTTTTCCCCTTCCTTTGTCCTTGCTGGTCGCTTGATCGTGTGGCGCATCCGGCCGTGGCCGCCGCGCCATTCATGTAGGGGCGCACCGTAACAAGTGGTCAGGCCAAACGCAACAACCGCCCTGTCCACTTTTCCGATCTTGGTAAGGCACCATATACGTTTTGGCATGACCGCTCTTGTTGGCACGCGGCCCGGCGCGGATACTTGCGTGCCATGACTGAACCTCGCCGGCTGTACGAGCAGATTGCCCACAAGCTGGCGAAGGCCATCGCCGAGGGGGAATACGAGGTAGGCCAGCGCCTGCCGTCCGAGCGCGAGCTCGCCCAGAGCTTCCGCGTGTCTCGCCCCACGGTGCGCGAGGCCATCATCGCCCTGGAACTCGACGGGCTCGTCGAGGTACGCGTGGGATCGGGCGTGTACGTCGCGAGCCGGCAGCCACCCGAAGGCCGCGAGGGTGACAAGGACATCGGACCCTTCGAACTACTCGAGGCGCGCCATGCCATCGAAGGCGAAGCGGCCGCGCTGGCCGCGCTGCGCATCGACGACGAGCAGCTCGAACAGCTGAGCGCGCTGATCGCCGAGATGCGCGACGACAACCGGCAGAACGAGATCCTCATGAGCGAGGAAGCGGATCGCCGCTTTCACGAGCTGATCGCCACCGCCACGCAGAACAGCGGCATCATCTCGGCCGTGCAGATGCTCTGGGACGCACGCGCGCGTTCGCCGCAGAGCCACTCGATGGACAACAAGAGCCGCGCGCAGGGCAACAAGCCGCCCATCGACGAGCACAATGCCATCCTGCGCGCGCTGAAGCGCCGCGACCCCGACGCCGCGCGATCGGCGATGCACGAGCACATCTCCCGCGTCATCGAGGACATGCTCAAGGTCACCGAAGTCGAGGAGATGGAGCGCGCCCGAGCGGCCGCCGCGGAAAAGCGCCGCCGCTATTCGCCCGTGCGGCGCCGGGCCAGTGTGCGCTGAGCGGCACCGCCGCGCGACAGTCTGGGCGACAGAGGAAGCCCTTGATGAACCCCTTGATGAACGAGGAGCGCCGGCCATTGGCGCCGGCGCTCCCGGCCGCGGTCCTTCCGCGTGTCAGCCGCCAGCAATGAATCCGCACTCTGCGCGGCGGTCGACGCAAGGATGTTAGCGGTCACATCTTTGTCAGGCAACCCGCCCGGCGAAATCGTCTTCGCCGGGCGCGGAATCCTCGGCCCGGAAGTCCGCGACTCTGCCGGTCAGGCCGTGAGCCGCTTCTTCGGGCGGCTGGCATAGAAGAGCGCCGCCCCGATCAGGAAAATCGCGACCGCGACCACCTCGCTTTGCACGGCACCCTGGATCTTCACGGCGGCGACCAGGTAATCCCAGTTGTTCAGTACCACCCAGGCCAGGCCGGCGCCCAGAATGGCGACCACGACGCCGGCGATCGCGAGGCCACGATGCGTGTGATCCACGTCGAGATCCTGATCGACGCTCACGTGCGGGATTCGGCCCTTGAACCACACCCAGAAGATCGCGAGCGCGATGATGTGCATCGTGCCGGCCCAGATGAACACGATCTGCTGATTGCCGGTCCACTGCACGCACAGCCCCACCAGCAGCGTCATGAACATGCCGCCGATGCCGCCGGCCGTGGCGCCCAGGCCGACCACCGAGCCGGAGACTTTCTGCGGGAAGACGTCGGTGGCATTGGTGAACAGGTTCGCGGACCAGGCCTGGTGGCAGGCCGTGGCGAGCGTGATGAACGCCACGCAGACCGCGAAGCTGTCGGTGTAATACGCGAAGATGGAGCCCGGCATGAAGATCGCCGCCAGCCCCATGGCCGTCATGCGCGCCTTGCCCACGGACCAGCCGCGATGGATCAACGTGCTCGAGAGCCAGCCGCCCAGCACGGAACCCACGCTGGAGCCGATGTAGATCACCGCCACCCACAGGCCTGCGTTGAGCGGGTTCTGTCCGCGCTCGCGCCCCAGGTAGTCAGGAAGCCAGAACAGGTAGAACCACCACACCGGATCGGTGATGAGCTTGCCCAGCAGGAAGGGCCAGATCTCGCGATAACGCATCAACGTGTGCCAAGGCACTCTCACGGCCTTCTCGGTGAACGGCTGATCGGAGCGGATGTACGCCAGCTCCGCGGCGCCGAGACGGGGTTGTGCGTCGGGGGCGGAGAAATATTTCTGCCAGAACACCAGCCACAGCATGCCGAGCGCGCCGATGAGCACGAAGGCCCATTGCCAGCCCAGGTGCTCCGCCACCCAGACGATGCCGAACGAGACGATGATGACGCCGACACTGGTGCCGGAGTTGAAGATGCCAGTGGCCAGCGCGCGCTCCTTCTGCGGGAACCACATCGCCACCGCCTTGATCGAGGCGGGAAAATTCGCCGCCTCGGCGAGGCCGAGGATGAAACGGACGATGACGAAGCCGACCACCGTCGCCACCAGGCCATGCGCCGCCGCGGCCAGCGACCAGAGCACCAGTGCTCCGGCCAGCGTCTTCTTCACGCCGAACTTGTCGATGAAGATGCCGATGACCGAGGGAAACATCGCGTACGCGAACGTGAATGCCGTGGTGATCGAGCCGTAGTCCACGTCGTCCCAGTTCAGCGCGTCCATCAGCAGGGGCTTGAGCACCGACAGCGACTGTCGGTCGACGTAGTTGATGGTCGTGCAGATGAACAGCAGTGCGCAGATCCACCAGCGGTAATTGCCCGGCCGGGCCGCAGCCCGGTTGATACCGGTGTCATTTCCCACGTTGTCAGTACTCATCGCCAGGACCCCCCAACAGTTGCTCGCTCAAAGTTTGTAGGCTTTCTTCGGGAATTCGTAGGCCAGCTGCGGTGCGAGGGCCGCCGCCTCGCTTTCGGGCAGCCGATGCTCGGCCACCAGGCGCGCCAGGAACGAACAGTCGACACGCCGCGCCACGTCGTGGCGCGACGGAATCGACAGGAAGGCGCGCGTGTCGTCGTTGAAACCCACTGTATTGTAGAAACCGGCGGTCTCGGTGGTCTGCTCACGAAAGCGCATCATGCCTTCCGGGCTATCGTGGAACCACCACGCCGGGCCCAGCTTGAGCGCCGGATAGTGGCCGGCGAGCGGAGCGAGCTCGCGCGCATAGGTGCTCTCGTCGAGCGTGAACACGATGATGGTCAGGGACGCATCGTTGCCGAAACGGTTGAGCAGCGGACGCAATGCACCGACGTAGTCGGTGCGCGTTGGAATGTCCGCGCCGACGTTGGCTCCGAAGCGATCGAACAGCGGGCCATTGTGGTTGCGCCAGGCGCCGGGATGAATCTGCAACACGAGCTTGTCGTCGAGACTCATGCGCGCCATCTCGGTGAGCATCTGGCCTCGGAACAGGTCCGCGTCGCCGGGATTCTGCTTGCCGGCCACGATGCGTTCGAACAGCGTCTCGGCATCGGCGGGCGAGAGATCCGCCGTGCGGGCGGTCGGGTGGCCGTGGTCCGTGGACGTGGCGCCCATGACGGCAAAGAAGGCGCGGCGCTTGCGATGCGCGGCGAGATAGCCGCGCCACGTGAGCGCGTCTTCGCCGGTGAGCTCGCTGAATCTCTTGAGGTTGTCGAGGAAACCGACCGTATCGGGGTCCACGACATTGTCGGGCCGGTATGCCGTGATCACCCGCCCCTGCCAACCGCTCTTGCGGATGGTGACGTGATGCAGCAGGTCGTCGAGCGGCGACTCGGTGGTTGCCAGCGCCTCGATATTGAAACGCTCGAACAGGGCGCGCGGGCGGTACTCGGGCTTCTGCAGCCGCTCGGCGATGCGATCGTAGGTCTTGTCGGCATTCTCGGGCGTGAGCGGAATGTCCGCGTCGAACACGCTCGACAGCACCCAGTCGAACCACATTCGGGTCGGAGTGCCGCGGAACAGGTGGTAATGCTGCGCGAACAGCCGCCAGATCTTGCGCGAATCGCGCTCGGTGGTGCCGCCATCGGCGCGGGCGACGCCGAAGTCCTCGAGCCGGACGCCCTGGCTGTAGAGCATACGGAAAACGTAGTGGTCCGGCGTCAACAGCAGCGAAGCCGGATCGGACCAGGGCACATTGTCCGCGAACCACTTCGGATCCGTGTGGCCGTGCGGACTGATGATGGGCAGATCCTTGACGAGCTTGTACAGATTCCGTGCGATGGTTCGCGTGCTCGGGTCCGCGGGGAACAGCCGATCGGGATTGAGTTTGTCCATATTGGTAGTATGCGGGCCCGTTTCGGACGGGCGACGTTAATTCTTAATCACTGAAGGGGCAATGGGCGTGGGCAATCCGGTGGGGAATGATTCAACCATGGGGTCGAGCCGCGATCGCGAGATCGTGGCCGCGGAGGTCATCGTCACCTGCCCGGCGCGCAACTTCGTCACGCTGAAAATTGTTACCCGGTCGGGTGTTACGGGTCTGGGCGATGCCACGCTGAACGGCCGCGAGCTCGCGGTGGCGTCCTACCTGAAAGACCACCTCGTGCCGAATCTCATCGGCCGCGACGCGGGGCGCATCGAGGACATCTGGCAGTTCTTTTATCGTGGCGCGTACTGGCGCCGCGGACCGGTGACCATGACGGCGATCGCCGCGGTCGACGTCGCGCTGTGGGACATTCTCGGCAAGATGGCGAACCTGCCCCTGTATCGGCTGCTGGGGGGCCGCTCGCGCGACGGCGTGCTCGTCTATGGTCATGCGAACGGCAAGGACATCGAGGAGTGCACCACCGAGGTCGGCAAGTACATCGCGCAGGGCTACAAGGCGGTGCGGGCGCAGAGTGGCGTGCCCGGCATCAAGAAGGCCTACGGCATCAGCAGCCTCAAGCATGCTTACGAGCCGGCGGAGAGCGAGCTGCCGCTCGAAACGGTGTGGTCCACGCCGAGGTATCTCGAGTTCGTGCCGAAACTGTTCGAACGCCTGCGCAAGGATCACGGCTACGAGATCGAGCTGCTGCACGACGTGCATCATCGCCTGAGCCCGCTGGAAGCGGCGCGGCTCGGCAAGTCGCTCGAACCCTATCGCCTGTTCTGGCTGGAAGACGCGACGCCGGCGGAGAACCAGCGAAGCTTTGAGCTGGTTCGCAAGCACACCGTCACGCCGCTGGCGGTGGGCGAGGTGTTCAACAGCATCTGGGACTGCAAGTGGCTGCTGGAGAACCAGCTCGTCGATTACATCCGTACGACCATCGTGCACGGCGGCGGCATCACGCATCTGCGGCGCCTCGCCGATTTCGCGGCGCTGCACGGCGTGCGCACCGGCTTCCACGGCGCCACCGATCTGTCACCCGTGTGCATGGGCGCGGCGCTGCATTTCGACACCTGGGTGCCGAATTTCGGCATCCAGGAATACATGAAGCACGCGCCCGAGACCGATGAGGTCTTTCCGCACGATTATTCCTTCAACGACGGGCGCCTGTACTGCGGCGAGACCGCAGGCCACGGCGTCACAATCGACGAGAAGCTTGCCGCGAAGTATCCCTACAACCCCAAGCAGCTGCCGGTTGCGCGCCTCGAAGATGGCACCATGTGGGATTGGTGATCGGGAGCGGTGCCGGGTGAAGGTTCTCGTGGTAATTCCAGGATTGAGTATTGGTTGCGCGATCAGAGGGGTTTACTCAAACCTGGA
>CAMLGF010000033.1 GCA_946479515.1 uncultured Pseudomonadota bacterium
TGATGGGCCTCTTCGTCATGGGCATCGTTTTTGCAATGCTCATGCCCATCTTCGAGATGAATAATCTGATCCGATGATGAATCGTTGATTAACCCCATTGCACGGCGGTTGGTCCCGATTTATAACCCGCGCATCTGAGGTCGTTCGGTTCGCACGAGCAATGAACGAGAAACCGGAGTCGGAAGAGTTCGAAGAGGACGAGGAAGAAGCGGCGTTCGAAGCCACGAGCGAAGTGGATTTCGATCGCCTCGCCAAGGACCTGGACGCCGCGAAGAAGCGCGGTCAGAAGCTAGGTGACCCGGCCTGGCGCCGTCTCGAGCGGCGCATGGAAGAAAAGCTGACCGCCGAGCTCACCAGCGACTTCGACGATTACGACATCGACGACGATTCCACGGCGGTGCGCAAGATGAACATCGCCAAGGACCTTCGATAACCCCCCCCCCCGCGATCAGCGGAAATCCCGGGAATGGGTCACCAGTTCGCCCAGCATCCGCGTACGGTCGGCGAGCTTGCTGGCCACCACGTGCGTGATGCCGGCTTCCCGCTGCAGGGTGCCCGATACCTCGAGCAGCCGTGAGCCATTGGCGATGCGCCGCTGCGCGGACCACACGCGCTCCCAGACGATGAGATTCACGTAACCGGTTTCGTCCTCCAGGGTGATGAACATCACTCCGCCCGCGCTCTGCGGCCGCTGCCGCGCGGTGACGATGCCGGCCACCCGCACGGTCCGGCCGTTGGGCACATCGCGCAGCGCCTGCGACGTGACGATGCGGCCTGCGGCGAGCCGGTCGCGCAGCAGCGACAGCGGATGGCGGCCGAGCGTCAACCCCGCCGACCGGTAATCCGCCGCGATGTTCTGCCCCTCCGTGGGTGGCGCCAGCAACGGCGTGGCCTCCGCCACGCATGGCACCGGCGCGAGCGGCAGCTCCTGTTCGGTGCCGGCCACCTGCCAGAAGGTGAGATGGCGGTTGCCGGAAAGATCACGCAGCGCACCGGCATCGGCCAGCACTTCCAGCTCGCGCCGCTGTAGTCGGGCGCGCAGCGTGAGATCCTGCACGCTCTCGAAGGGCCGGTCGGCGCGCGCCGCGACGATGCGTACGGCGGGCTCTTCGCCCAGCCCCTTGATCAGGCGCAGCCCGAGACGCAGCGCCGGCTCGCCGTCGTCACGGCGCTCCAGCGTGCAATCCCAGGTGCTGTGGCAGACGGAGGCGGGACGGACCTCGACACCATGGTCGCGGGCATCGCGCACCAGCTGCGCGGGCGCGTAAAAGCCCATGGGCTGGCTGTTGATGAGCGCGCAGGTGAAGGCCGCGGGCTCGTGGCACTTGAGCCAGGCCGAGCTGTACACCAGCAGCGCGAAGCTCGCCGCATGCGATTCCGGAAAGCCGTACTCGCCGAAACCCTGGATCTGCCTGAAGATGGATTGCGCGAATTCGTCGGGATAATTGCGCTCGCGCATGCCCTCGATGAGCCGCTTCTCGAAATGTCCCAGGCCGCCGCGACGCTTCCAGGCTGCCATGCTGCGCCGGAGCTGGTCCGCCTCGCCGGGCGTGAAGCCGGCGGCGACGATGGCGAGCTGCATGACCTGTTCCTGGAAAATGGGCACGCCCAGGGTGCGCTCGAGCACCTTTTCCACCTCCTTGCTGGGATAGGTGATCGGCTCAAGTCCCTGCCGGCGGCGTAGATAGGGATGCACCATGCCGCCCTGGATGGGACCCGGGCGCACGATGGCCACCTCGATCACCAGGTCGTAGAACCTCCCGGGCTTGAGCCGCGGCAGCATGGACATCTGCGCGCGCGACTCCACCTGGAAGACCCCGACGGTGTCGGCGCGCGAGATCATCCCGTAGACACGCGCGTCTTCCTTGGGCACATCCGCGAGCGTGCATGGCCTGCCGCGAAAATCGCTGACCAGCGCCAGACCGCGCCGCAACGCCGACAACATGCCCAGACCGAGCACGTCCACCTTGAGCAGGCCGAGCTCATCGAGATCGTCCTTGTCCCACTCGATGACGGTGCGGTCTACCATGGCCGCGTTCTCGATGGGCACCAGTTCCTCGAGCAGCCCCTGCGAGATCACGAAACCGCCCACGTGCTGGGAAAGATGCCGGGGAAAGCCCAGCAGCTCGTGCACCAGGCCGAGCAGCGCCAGCACCTGGGGATTGTCCGGATCGAAACCGGCCTCGCGCAGGCGGTCGGCATCCACCGTGGTATCCCACCACTGCATGGCGCCCGCGAGGCGCTCGGCCTGCACCGGGTCCAGGCCCATCACCTTCGCCATGTCGCGCAGCGCGCTGCGCGGACGGTAACTGATGACGGTGGCGGTGAGCGCCGTGCGGTCACGCCCGTACTTGCGGTAGATGTACTGAATCACCTCCTCGCGCCGCTCGTGCTCGAAATCGATGTCGATGTCGGGCGGCTCGTTGCGTTCGCGCGAAATGAAGCGCTCCATCAGCAGCTGCCCGCGCGACGGATCCACCTCGGTGACGCCCAGCGAGTAGCAGACCACCGAGTTCGCGGCCGAGCCGCGCCCCTGGCAGAGGATGTTGAGCCGGCGCGCCTCGGCGACGATGTCCTGCACGGTGAGGAAGTACGACTCGTAGCCGAGATCGCTGATGAGCGCGAGTTCGTGTTCGATCTGCGCGCGCATGTTGTCGGGGATGCCCTGCGGCCAGCGCTTGCACGCCCCCGCGTAAGTGAGCTTGCGCAGGTGCGAGGCCGCGGTCTCACCGGCGGGCACCAGCTCGCGCGGATATTCGTAGCGCAGCTCGTCGAGCGAGAAATCGGCGAGCGCGGCGATCTTCACGGTCTCCGCGAGCAGCTCGGGTGGATAGAGCCTCGCCAGGCGCTCGCGCTCGCGCAGGTGGCGCTCGCCATTGGCGTGCAGGCATTCGCCGGCCTGCGCCAGCGTGACGCCGTGCCGGAGCGCGGTCAACGCATCCTGCAGGCGGCGGCGCTCGCGCACGTGCATGTGCACGTCGCCCGCCGCGGTGAGCGGCAACTCGTGCGCCTCGCCCAGCGCGCGCGCCATCGCCAGGCGCTCGCGATCGCGTCCGTCGCGCAGCAGCTCCACCGCGATCCAGGCACGGCCGGCAAAGTGCGCGCGCAGCCACAGCGCCTCGGCGTCCTCGCCGAGCGCCCGGGCCTGCAGCCGCGGCAGCCACAGGAGCAGCGTGCCCGCGGCCACGTCCTCGCCCGGCTTCGCCGCGGCCGAATCCCCCAGGAACTCCTGCACGTCAGCGCGGCACAGCGAATAGCTGCCCTTGTCCGCTTTGCGACGCCCGCGGGTGATCAGGCGCGCGAGCCGCGCATAGCCGGCGCGATTGCGCGCGATGACCACGAAGCGCAGGCCGCATTCGAGGTGGAATTCCGCGCCGATGAGTAGTTTGACGCCGGGCAGCTTCTTCGTGGCGGCGTGCGCGCGCACCACGCCCGCCAGCGAGCACTCATCGGTGATAGCGAGCGCCGCGTATCCCAGTTCACGGGCGCGCGCCACCAGCTCCTCGGCATGCGAGGCGCCGCGCAGGAAACTGAAGTTGCTCACGCAATGCAGCTCGGCGTATGGGGGAAGATCGATCATCCGAACATTCCGTGCAGGAACCAGCGGCGCCCCGTGCCGCCCTCGCCGGAACGCAGGCAATAGATCCAGAGCAGCGAACCGCGGCAATCCCGCGCGGCGTAGTAATCGCGCGCGACGTCCGCGCCATCCCACCAGCCGCTCTCGATGCGCTCCGGCCCCCGCAGGAATTGCAGCGGACCGTGGCGGCGCGGCCGCCCCAGTTGCTGCTCGAGCGGCTCAGGCGCGGCCAGCAGCCACAGCGGACGCCGGAACGGGATGCACGCGCTGGTTGCCGGTGTGAGCGCGGGTCGCGCCCGCCCGCCGTCGGCAAAGAGATCCGCTCCCCTCTTCTGCCACGCCTTCTCGGGACGGTGCTCGGACACCGACCGGAGGCCGTACACGGCCTCGTTGCCGAGCCGCGCTCGCAGATGCTCGACCAGCGCCGGCATCTCAGCCGATGGCGCATGACCGTGTTCACCGGCCGGCCACAGGGGCTTGCTGGCCAGCGGCCGCTCGCTCAGCGCACCGCTGCGCAACTCGCATCGCCGCACCGGTTCGGGTAATACCAGCGTCGCCAGCCGCTCGCGCAGCAACGACAGCAGCCGGCCGGCATCGGCCTCGGGCGCGGCCAGGCGCAATGCGCAGGCAGTGGGCGCAGCGCGGTAATGATGAAAGCGACATTGCAAGGCCGTGATGCCGCGCTGCCGCTCGCACAGGAACCGCTCGAGTTCTTCCAGCAAAGGCCGCAGCGCCTGGAGGATGCGCCCGTGATCCTCGATCTCGTGGTCGAGATCGACGCGACCGACGTAACGCTCGCGCCGCGCGAGTCGTGCGCGCGGATCGGCGCGCCGGCCCAGCAGCCGGTCGAGATCCGCCAGCCGCGCGGGACCGAAGCGTCGCGCGAATCCCGCGCGCGGCAGGCGCAGCAGCTCACCCAGGGTGCGCACGCCCATGGCCGTGAGGCGGAGATTCTCGGGTTCGGGCCAGCGCAGCACGCCGATGGGCAACGGCTTGAGCCTCGCGGGCAACACCGCCGGATCGGTGATGAAGCAACGCGCCCCGGCTCGCGCGGCCACGAGCGCGGCCAGTGCCGTGGGCGCCAGCGTGAAGCAGGGCTGCAGCGACGGCGTGGCGAACACCGGATCGGCGAGACAGGCCGCCCGCAACTTGCGGCACAACTCCCGCAGACCGCCAAACAAGCGGATGCTGGGCTTGATCTCCATCAGCAGTCCATCGGGAGGCTCGATGGACACCTGCGGTGTGAACGCGGCAGCCAGGCCCGCGAGCCGCCGCATGAGTGCGAGCTCGGCATGCGCATCGCGCGGCCGTGGATCGATGTCGGGCATGACCGCGAGCGCCGCGCCCAATGTCATGCCTTCGTACACTCCCGCGGCTTCCGCGCGCGGATCCACGGCGATGATGCGTTGATTACGATCATCGCCATCGACGATCGCGATGGGTGCAGAGACCATGGACCCGCAAGCCCCTGCCGCGGCGTTCACCGGGGCCTGCAGCGCCGCCAGCGGCAGCCGCGGCACATGCGCCGCCACCCACAGCTCGCGCGGCTCGAAGGCCAGCGCGGCCTGGTCGGAAGGTCCCGGTCCCGAAGGCGGTGGCGGCGCCGGCCGCACCCGTAAAGCGGACGGCGCCCTTGGTGCCTTCGGTTCCGGAAAAACTAATCGATACGCGCGCGGGTGCATGTGGGTGCACTCACGCCGCGGCAGCCCATTCCAGGTCGATGGGCTCGCGTGCGCCGCCACGACTCTTGATGAGGCTCACGCGCGCGCCCTGCCGCCCGCGGATCACCCTCGGTTCGAGCAGCAGGCGCAACATGGCGGGCGAGGCTTCGCTCGCGAAATGCTCGCTGCGATAGAGCACACCCAGCGCGCGCCCCTGCTCGGCCGCGAGCTGCAGGCGACGGATGGCGCGCGGACTGGCACGCGGCAACCAGGCCAGCGCCAGCGAGGCGGCGCCGGACTTCAGCGCCTGCTCATGCGCCCACAGCGGCAGGTGAGTGCGGACGACGAGCATGCGATCGAGCGCAACGCCCTGCGCCTCGAGTGCGGGAGCGAAGGGCTCGTGCGGCGGCGAAACCCAGGTGCACCAACGAGCCGGCGACTGCTTCGATAGCGTGGCCAACGCCGGCAACAGTAGATAGAGCTCGCCCACGCCCGGCTGGGGCGTGAGGATTTCTACCAGGCCGTGGCTCGGCCACCCGCCACCCGGCAACCCCGCATCGAGTGCGGCAAAGCCGGTGGACAAGGTCGGGATGGCGGCGCGGCTGCGGCCACGCCATACCGACGGGTGTGCGAGCAACTCCTGCAGTTGCTTGTCGTGAGCCGCGGACATCGATGCCCCACTAACCCGCCGCCTTCAGGCGCCCCTGCTCCGGAAGGGAGTAGATGAAGTCGTAGAAATGCTTGCCGTCGATGATGTTGATGCTCAACGTGCCGCTGAGACCCGCGAGCTCGTCCGTGCCCGTGTCGGGAACCACCATGATGGACAGCGTGGGCACGCCACGATTCATGGACCCGGAGTGCTGCAACACGAAGCTGCCCTTGCGCCCGTCGAGATCGCCGGTGACGTGATCGATGGCGACATAGCCGGCCGAGCCCTTGACGCTGGTCATGGCCGTCAACATCTGCCCGCGCGCGGTGGCGGTGAGGTCGCCGCTGAACTTTTTGTCGAGCAGCATGCGGCCGAACGCATGGTCGGCCGTCACCTCGGTGTTGGTCAGGGGCCGCAGGCTGACTTCGAAACTGCCGGTGGCTCTTCTCACAGGGATTCTCCCGGCCTGTAGTGCGGATTTTCGATGATGCCGAACACATTGCCGAACGGATCGAGCACGTCAGCGGTGCGAATGCCATCACCCACGTCGGTGACCTCGGTGCGCGGCGTGGCGCCGAGCTCGAGCAGCCGCGCATGGGCGGCGTCGATGTCCTTGACGCCCCAGTAAACGCCCACGGTGTTCTGCGTGGCATCGGGCAGCAGGCCCAGTTCGAACCCGCCCACGTTGAAACCCACGTAGAACGGCTGATCGAAGTACGGCGCGAGGCCCAGCATTTTCGTGTACCACAGCTTGCCCTGGGCGAGATCCGGAGTGCGGTAAATGGCCGTACGCAGACCTAATAACATCGGGAATATCTCCAGGCATTCACACGCCACTCCTACGCCGAAGCGGCGCCATTCTGATTCTTAAGAAAGGCGATTCTAGGAAAGCGCTCTGCCCCGCCGGAGTACGCCCACCACCACGCCTTCGATGATGAGCGGGTCTTCCTTGACGTTGACCTTGATGGGCTCGAAATCCGCGTTCTCGGGCAGCAGCCATACCACCGGCCCTTCCTGCTTGTAACGCTTGACCGTGACCTCGTTTTCCAGGCGCGCGACGATGATCTGCCGATTGCGCACTTCGGGCGTACGATGCACGGCGACGAGATCGCCATCGAGGATGCCGGCATCTTTCATCGACATGCCGACCACCTTGAGCAGGTAGTGCGGCTTGGGCTGGAAGATGGAAGGATCGATGTCGAGGCGGGCCTCGATGTTCTCCTCGGCGAGAATGGGACGGCCCGCGGCGACGCGGCCGATGAGCGGCAGACCGAGTTGTTCGCGGATGGTGTCCATGAGCTTGATGCCGCGCGACGCACCGGGCACCAGCGCGATGACACCCTTGCGCGCCAGGGCGCGCAGGTGTTCTTCGGCGGCGTTGGGTGACCTGAAGCCGAGCTCGTTGGCGATCTCGGCGCGCGTGGGCGGCATGCCCGTCTCGGCGATGGTGCGCTGGATGAGTCGCAGGATTTCGGTCTGGCGCGGGGTGAGATCGGACATGGCAGATTCCTTTAAAGAAGAATCGAGGCTGAGGATTTGTACACTGTGAATTTATCCAGGTCAAGCGGCACCACCAGCTACGACGTGGTCATCGTGGGCGGCGGCCACAACGGCCTCACCTGCGCGTGCTACCTGGCCAAGGCGGGCCTAGCGGTGGGCGTCTTCGAACGCCGCGAGGTACTCGGCGGTGCCGCGGTCACCGAGGAATTCCACCCCGGCTTCCGCAATTCCACCGCCAGCTACACCGTCAGCCTGCTCAACCCCAAGGTGATCCGCGACCTGCGCCTCGTCGATCACGGGCTCAAGGTGCTCGAGCGACCAATGCAGAATTTCCTGCCCCTGCCCGATGGACGCGCGCTCACCGCGGGACCGGACGGCGCGCGCACCTCGGCCTCGGTCCGCGCGTTCTCCGCGCGCGATGCGGACCGATTGCCCTCCTACCACCAGATGCTCGATGCCGCCGTGCAGTTGCTGCGCGCGCAATTGCTGGAAACGCCGCCAGCCGATCCGCGCCGGATGCGCGACCTGTGGAGCACCATCAAGCTCGGCCGTCACCTGCGCAAGCTGGCTCCGGCCGTGCAACGCGACATCCACGAGCTGTTCACGCGCAGCGCCGGCGACTTGTTAGATCACTGGTTCGAGAGCGACGCCGTCAAGGCGCTGTATGGCTTCGACGCCGTGGTGGGAAGTTATGCGAGCCCGTATACGCCCGGCAGCGCATACGTGCTGCTGCATCATGTGTTCGGCGAAGTGAACGGCAAGACCGGCGTGTGGGGACACGCCCTGGGCGGCATGGGAGCGATCACGCAGGCCATGGCCGCCGAGGCGCGACGACTCGGCGTGACGCTCGAAACCGAAGCGCCCGCGAAGCGCATCGTCGTCGAGAACCGGCGTGCCACCGCGGTGGAACTCGAAGATGGCCGCGTGATCCGGGCTCGAGTGGTCGCCGCGAACATCGGTCCCAAGCCGCTGTACCTGCGCCTGCTCGCCGACGCGCCGCTGCCCGCGGAACTGCGCGCGCGCATCGAACGACTGCGGATGGGTTCGGCCACCTTCCGCATGAACGTGGCGCTGGCGGAATTGCCGAAATTCCATGCCGCACCGCGCGACGACGGCGGTGCGCATCTCGGCTCCGGCATCATCCTGGCGCCCTCGCTGCAATACATGGATCACGCCTTCGCCACCGCGCGGCTGGAAGGCATCTCCCGCGAGCCCATCGTCGAGATGCTCATCCCATCGACACTGGATCAGACACTTGCGCCGCAGGGGGCCCACGTCGCCTCACTGTTTTGTCAGCATTTCTCCTACACCCTCCCGGGGGGCCGCGACTGGCGTCAGGAGAAGCAGAGTGCAATCGACCGCATCTTCGCGACGGTGGATTCTTATGCGCCCAATTTCCGGGCCAGCATCCTCGGTCATTCCGCGCTGAGCCCGCTCGACCTCGAAGAGAAACTCGGCCTGGCCGGCGGCGACATCTTCCACGGATCGTTAGGCCTCGATCAGCTCTGGGCGGCGCGGCCGATGTTAGGCTACGGCGATTATCGTACGCCGTTCAAGGGCCTGTATCTGTGCGGCTCGGGCGCGCATCCCGGCGGCGGCGTCACGGGAATTCCCGGCCACAATGCCGCGCGGGAAATTCTGCGAGATGGCATGCCCGATTGATTTCTGTTAGCTGACCTAATAGGTTCGGACTCGCCACTGTCGCTACAGGACGACAGAAAAAAAATTCTCGTTGCAAACAACTCGCGAATTTGTTGCAGTAGCGCCCGCCTAATGGACGTCAACCTTCACTCAGATCGCATTCGATGCGAGTTGATGGCGAAGCTGACTTGCTCAACCACCAATAAGGGGATTGATCGTTATGAAGAGTGCGATTATCAAGGTTGCTGCCGTTGCAGCGTTCACGATGTTGGCCGGCTGCCAGGACCTGAAGCCCCTGCAGGCCGATGTGGATAACCTCAAGCAACAGGTGAGCCGCCTCCAGGCCGATCTCGCCGCCGCCAAGAGCTCCGCAGACGCCGCCAATGCGGCTGCGCAGTCGGCTTCTTCCACCGCCAGCGGTGCGCAGAGCGCTGCCAACCAGGCCCTGGCCGCCGCGCAGGCTTCGCAGTCCTGCTGCGACGCGACCAACGAGAAGATCGACCGGATGTTCCGTCGCTCGATCTCGAAGTAAGAGTCTCTTCTCTGCCGAGAAGAGCGAACCTTGCTCTGAAGAACGCCGCGCTCCGCGCGGCGTTTTTTTTTCGCCTGCCGCCCGGCCCTCACGGTTTGCCGTGCGACGGCCCGCGGGGGGATCAATCCTGTGGTGCGGGTTGCAGCCAGAAGCGGAAGGTGGCGCCGTGGTTCACCGCTGCCTCGGCTTGGATATCGCCGCCATGCCGCCGAATGATGCGGCGAACCGTTGCCAGACCCAGTCCATGGCCGGCGAACTCGTCCTGGCGGTGCAGGCGCGTGAACGGCTGGAACAGTCGTTCGGCATGGGCCATGTCGAACCCGGCCCCGTTGTCGCTGACGCACAGCCAGGAGCGGCCGTCTCGAGTCTCGGAATAGAAGCGCACCGTGGGGCTGTCGATGCGGCCCGTGTACTTCCAGGCATTGCCCAACAGAGTGCGCAACACCACCATCATCAGGCGCACATCACCCCAGGCGGTGAGCCCCGGTTCCACCTGGACGTCCACGGCGCGAGCATTCCGCGCGTGCCGCAAATCGTACAAGGCCATGTCTGCCAGCATGGAGAGATCCAGGTTCTCGCAATGCATTTCGGCGCGCCCGGCCCGTGACAGGGCGAGCAGCGCATCGATGAGTCCCTCCATGCGATCCGCGGCGCGCACGATCTCCTTGAGAAAGGACTTGCCTTCCTCGTTGAGGGATGCGGCGCATTCGTCGTCGAGGGCTTCCGTGAATCCCTTGAGTATCCGCAGCGGTCCACGCAGATCGTGGCCGGCTGCGGACATGAAGGTCTCGACTTCCTTGTTGGCCGCCGCGATCTCCTGCTCCCAGTCGCTCAGGTCCTCGATGGTCGCCATCAGGGGAGCAGTGACGTCGAGCGTGGGCACGAAATGCACGCGGGCGATGAAATTGTTCCCGTCCGGACGGCGCACGGCGACGCGCCGATGGGTGACGCCCTGCGCAACCGCGAAGGCGCCACGCAATTCGGGCAGAAACGACACCATCGCGGCCCCGACCAGTTGCGCAGTGCCGCAGCGAAACAGCGCCAGCGCCGCGGCATTGGCGGCCACGATGACGCCGTCGGGTCCATAGAGAAGCGAGGCGACCGGGTACGCGGCGAACAGCGGATGCAGTTTTGCCGTTTCCGCTGCCGGTTCCGTCACGGTTTCCACTTCGAGGATCTGGGCCACGAGATTCGCCATATGCCTGTCGCGATATCCATCGGCAGCTCGCGGTCAGTCTGGATAGCCGGGAACGAAAACTTTGTGTCCGGCGGCTCAATCCGGGCGCCCGCGGGGTTCAGGCGCCACAGGGCCGGCCGATATGTGAACGGGTTCGCCCGCGGCGGCAATGTCGCGCCGTGTCTAAGGTATTGGCCGCAAAGGCCGATATGACTGCGTGTGGCGTAGTGCCGGGATGTCTACGCCACCGTGAACGACTGTCGTCCCGAATTGCCAGGACAGAACGCGCCGATGAGCACCAGCGAATTCGAATTGAAGAACATCCGCTTGTTGTTAGTGGAAGACAATCCCGCCGACGCGCGCGTGGTCGAGCGGCATCTCAAGGACGCCGGACTGAACCATGTCGTCACCGATACCGTCCAGACCGCGAGCGAAGCCGCGACGCGATTGCAGCAGGTCGAATACGACCTGGTGCTGCTCGATCTCGGCCTGCCGGATGCGCAGGGCCTGCAGGCGCTGCGCGCGCTCAAGGCGGTGGCCGATCTCACCCCGATCATCGTTCTGACCGGGTCCGACGATTACAAGCAGGGACTCATCGCGGTGCGCGAAGGCGCGCAGGACTATCTGGAGAAGCGCCGCGTGAACGCCGGCATGCTCTCGCGCATCGTCTCCTATTCGGTGGAGCGCAACAGTTTCCACCGCGACCTGGTGCGGGCCACGCGCCGCTACCAGGATCTCTTCAACAACGTGCCGGTGGCGCTGTTCACCGCCAATCACGACGGCAGCCTGAAGACCGCCAATGCGGCCTTCGTGAAGCTCATCGGCTCGGCCGGCGTGCCGACACCGAGGATCAACTTCCTCGATCTGCTGTTCGAACCCGGCCGGCGCGCGCATTTCCTCGATCTCATGTCACGGCAACGCACCGTGGAAGGCTGGGAGACCTCCATCCGCGACGCCAAGGGCTGCGAGCTGCACGTGATCGTCAATGCCGCGCCGCTGTACGACGCCACCCAGGCCCTCGATGGCTGGGAAGGCTGCGTCACCGATATCTCCATGCTCAAGCAGACGCTCGAGGAGCGCGATCGCCTCGAGGACAATCTGCGCCAGGCACAGAAGCTCGAGGCCATCGGCCAGCTCGCCGCGGGCATCGCGCACGAGATCAATACGCCGACCCAGTACGTGGGCGACAACCTGCGCTTCCTCAAGGAGTCGTTCGGCGAGCTCGATTCGGTCATCGAGCAGCTCGTCGAGGCGGGCGGCGGCGAGGCACGCAAGGCGCTCGAGGATGCCGATTTCGATTACCTCAAGGAGGAAATCCCGCGCGCACTCAATCAGTCGCTGGAAGGCGTGGACCGCGTGGCCAAGATCGTGCGCGCGATGAAGGAATTCTCGCACCCGGCGCGCGAGAAGACGGCGACCGACCTGAATCGCGCCATCCAGAGCACCATTACGGTTGCCAGCAACGAATGGAAATACGTCGCCGAGATGGACATGGATCTCGATGCCAACCTGCCCTCGGTGCATTGCTCGCCGGCCGAGTTCAACCAGGTGGTGCTGAACATGATCGTGAATGCCGCGCACGCGATCAGCGACGTGGTCGGTGACGGCGGCAAGGGCAAGGGCAAGATCCGCGTCAAGACCCGGGCCGAGGGCGACTGGGCCGTGGTCGAGATCGGCGACACGGGCTCGGGCATGCCCACTCACGTGCAACAGCGGATATTCGAGCCGTTCTTCACGACCAAGGAAGTCGGCAAGGGCACCGGCCAGGGGCTGGCCATCGCCCACAACGTCATCGTCGACAAGCACGGCGGCACGATCAAGGTGCTGAGCGCGCCGGGTCAGGGCACCACGTTCATCATCCGCCTGCCGATCGGCGGCACCAAGACGGAAGCCGATGCCACGGCGGGAGCCGCCGCGTGAGCGCGATCCGGGTCCTGTTCGTCGACGATGAGCCGCGCGTGCTCGAGGGCTTGAAGCGCATGCTTCGACCGAAGCGCAATGAGTGGCAGATGACCTTCGTCGGCTCCGCCGCCGAGGCGCTGACCACGCTCAAGAAGGAACCCTGCGAAGTGGTGGTCACCGACATGCGCATGCCCGGCATGAACGGCGCCGAGCTGCTCGAGGTGGTGCAGAGGGAATACCCCGATACCATCCGGCTGATTCTCTCCGGCCAGGCGGAAACCGAATCCGTGATGAAGGCGCTGGGCGTATCGCACCAGTTCCTCTCCAAGCCCTGCGACGCCGAGGTCCTGCAGGGAACGATTTCGCGCGCCTTCGCGCTGCGCGATCTCGCCGGCAGCGAGCAGGTCAAGGGGCTGGTCGCTCGCATCAACAAACTACCCACCCTGCCCTCCAGCTATCAGCGCCTGGTCGAGGTGCTGAAATCGCAGAACTCCAGCATCGACGACGTGGCCGAGGTGATCTCCACTGATCCGGCGATGACGGCGCGGCTGCTCAAGCTGGTCAACTCGGCCTACTTCGGCCTGCAGAAGCCGGTGGCCGACGTGGCACGCGCCGGTGCGTTGCTCGGCCTCGATCGCATCATGGCGCTGGTGCTCGGCCAGGGCATCTTCTCCGACTGCGATGCGCCAAAGGTCGAGGGCTTCAGCATGGAAGGGCTGTGGCAGCACAGCGTGAGCACCGCGGCCGCCGCGCATCGCATCGCCACCGCCGAGCAGATGGACAAGGACACGATCGCCGCTGCCTTCCTCGCCGGCATGCTGCACGACATCGGCAAGCTGGTGCTCGCCATGGGGCTGCCGGAGCAGTATTCCAAGGTTCTCAAGCAGGCCCAGACCGGGCGTCCGGGCGAGTTGCAGCAGATCGAGATGCTGGAGCTGCGCGCCTCGCACACCGACGTGGGCGCCTATCTGGTCGGGCTCTGGGGCCTGCCCAACACCATCGCCGAAGCCATTGCCTATCACGAGGATCCGGCGCAATCGCGCAGCCAGACCTTCGGCCTGCCCGCCATCGTGCACGCGGCCGACCGCCTGGTCTACCGCCCCGACGTCACCGATCCGCGCTCGCCCGAGCTCGGCTTGAACGTCGCCTATTTCGAGAAACATGGCCGCATCGACCGCTGGAACACCTGGCGCGATGCGGTCGCCGCCGCCTCTGGTTTGCCGCCGGGATCACAGCCATGAAGAACGACAAAGCCAAACTACTGCTCGTCGACGACGAGCCCAACCTGACTTCCGCCCTGGTGCGCAGCCTCGACCGGTCGCAGTTCGAGATCTTCACCGCGGACTCGGCCCAGCAGGGTCTCATGATCCTCGCCGGCCACGACATCGACGTGGTGGTCTCCGACGAGCGTATGCCGGGCATGACCGGCAGCCAGTTCCTCTCGGAGGTGCGCAAGCGCTGGCCGAATACCATCCGCATGATCCTCTCCGGCCAGGCGGACCTGGAAGCCGCCGTGCGCGCCATCAATGAGGGCGAGGTATATCGCTTCCTGCTGAAGCCCTGCCACCCCAAGGAACTGCAGATGACCATCCAGCAGGGACTGCAGCACAAGAAGCTGGTGGCGCAGAGCCGGCGCCTGCTCCAGGAACACATGAAGACCCAGAACCTGCTCGAAGAGCTCGAGCGGGCCAATCCGGGCATCACGCAGATCGAAATGGACGAGGACGGCGCCATCGTGATGGACGCCGAAGAAAGTGGCAACGAGGACGTGCAGTCGCTGCTGGACGACCTCGAGCGGGAGATGTCGAAGGTGGCGCGAAGATAGCGCCGCGCGACGCGGCACGCCGGCTCTTCAGAACCGGACCAGCGCACTGCCCCAGGTGAATCCGCCGCCAAAGGCCTCCAGCAGCAGCAGGTCGCCGCGTTTCACGCGGCCGTCACGCACGCCGGTATCGAGTGCCAGCGGCACCGAGGCCGCCGAGGTGTTGCCGTGATCCTGTACGGTGAGGATCACCTTTTCCATCGGCAGCTCCAACCGCTTGGCCATGGCGCCGATGATGCGGATGTTCGCCTGATGCGGGATCAGCCAGTCGACCGCGCCTTTCTCCAGGCCGTTGGCCGCGAGCGCCTCGTCCACTGCGGCGCCGAGCTTGGTCACCGCCACCTTGAACACTTCGCTGCCGGCCATCTTGATGCTGACGTCGACCTTGTTGGTCCCGGGCGTCACCGCGAAACCGCGCGAGACGCCGCTGTCGATGTACAGCAGATCCTTGTACTCGCCATCGGAATGCAGGTGCGTGCTCATGACGCCCGGTTCCGCCGACGGTTTGAGCACCACCGCACCGGCACCGTCACCGAACAGCACCGCCGTATTGCGGTCGCTCCAGTCGGTGATGCGCGAGAGCGTCTCGGAGCCGATCACCAGCGCGCACTTGGCTTCGCCCGCCTTCACGAACTTGTCGGCGATGGAGAGCGCATAGATGAAACCGCTGCAGGCGGTCTCGACGGAAAATGCCGGGCAACCCCGCGCGCCGAGGCGCGCCTGCAGCAACGTGCCGCAGTTGGGGAACACGAGATCGGGAGTGGTCGTGCCGAACACGATGAGGTCGACCTCCGCGGGCGTGATGCCGGCAGCCTCGATGGCACGTCGTGCGGCGTGCTCGGCCATGTCGACGGTAGTTTGACCGTCGGCCGCGATGTGGCGGCGTTCGATGCCGGTGCGCGTGCGGATCCACTCGTCGGTGGTATCCATCCGCTTCTCGAGATCGAAATTGGTGACGATCTTGTCCGGCAGGTAGGAGCCCGTGCCGGCGATGCGTGAGTACATGTCTGCCCTTTATGTGCCCGAGATCACGGCGATGCGATTGCGGCCAAGGCCTTTTCTATCGCCGCCGGCAGGCCGCGGCGCATCGCCGTTGCCGCGGTTGCCACGGCCTGGGCGAATGCGACGCGGTCCGCGCTGCCGTGGCTTTTTACCACGACTGCCGTGAGCCCGACCATGCAAGCGCCGTTGTAGCGGCGCGGATCGAGCTTCTCGCCCACGCGGCGGAGCACGGGGCGAGCTAGCAAAGCTGACAACTTGCTGGCGAAGTCGCGGGTGAACTCCGCGCGCAGCTGCTCGACGATGAGCTTGGCGAGACCTTCCATCGACTTCAGCGCCACGTTGCCCGTGAAGCCGTCGGTGACCACCACGTCGACGCTGCCGTCGAAGATGTTGTTGCCCTCGACGAATCCCAGGTAGTTCACGCCGCTCGCGCGGATGAGTTCGTGCGCCTCCTGCACGACCTCGTGACCCTTGGTCTCTTCCTCGCCGATGTTGAGCAGGCCGACGCGCGGCCTGTCGATGGCGTATACGTCGCGGGCCACGATCGATCCCATGGTCGCGAATTGCGCGAGCTGCGCCGCCGAGGCCTTGGTGTTCGCGCCGAGATCCAGCATATGCGTGTGGCCGCCGTTGCGCGCCGGCACGGCCGACATGATCGGCGCGCGTTCGACGGGGCCGACGGTCTTCAGTACGAAGTGCGCCATGGCGGTGAGCGCGCCGGTATTGCCAGCACTCACCATCGCCCCTGCGCGCCCTTCCTTTACCAGGTCGATGGCCAGGCGCATGGAGGAATCCTTGCGCTTGCGGATGGCCTCGCGCGGATGCTCCGACATGCCGACGATGGTGTCCGCGGCGTGCACGGTGGCGCGCGAACGCACCCCGGCCGGCGCCTGCGCCAGGAGGGGTTCGATGACGGCGGGTTGCCCGACCAGGATGAGCTCGAGGTCGGGGTCGTGGCTGAGGGCCTGCAGCGCGCCCGGAATCAGTTCCGGGGCACCGCTGTCGCCACTCATCACATCGACGGCGATGGACGCCATGGATCGCGGGCGGAATGCAGGCTCGCGTTCAACGAACGACGCCTGCTCGTCCGGAGACTATTCTTCGGTCTCGACTTCGGCCGGCTTCTCGATGACGCGCTTGCCGCGATAGAAGCCATCTGGCGTGATGCGATGACGCAGATGAGTCTCGCCCGACTGCGGGTCGACCGACAGCGCCGGCTTGGCAAGGCGATCGTGCGAGCGATGCATGCCGCGCTTGGACGGCGTTTTACGACTTTTCTGAACGGGCATGGATCCAATCCTCTTGTGCGACTCTGTGGGGCGACGATTATTTGCGTTTCAACAGTTCGCCCAACTGTGCAAACGGTTTCTGAACATCGGCCGGCTCCTCATCGGCGCCGGCCTCGTGCCCGGGCAGCTGCATCGCACGGCCCGCGCACTCGCTGACTTCGTCATGCCGGGCCACGTGTGGCAGCGCCAGCAGGACTTCCTCATCCACGAGGTCACGAACGCTCACGCTATCGGCCTCGACCAGAAAAACTTCCATCCCTTCGGGCACGCGATCGGCAGCGTCGTAGTCGCTGACCAACGCGATGCGCGATTTCACCTGCACCGGCCAGCGCATGGGCTGCATGCAGCGCTGACAAACTACTTCGGGCTGGGCACTGACCTCGAGGTCGGCGACCGACTGCCCGAGCTGCCGGGAGAAGCGCGCCTTACCGCTCGCCTCACCCTCGGTACCCGACAATTCACGCGAAACCCTGGGCAGCTCGGCGAGCGGAATCTTGAAGTCGACCTCCGCTTCGGTGCCTACCAAGGTGTCGACGGGAGCGCGTCGGGACCAGCCCAGTGACATGGGGCGCGTATGATAGGCACCGCCTCCCCCCAAGTCAAAAACAGATTCACCCTAAGCCCTTGTTTTTATGAGCACGAATACGGCGCTGCGGCCGTTGATCCTGGCGTCCACCTCCCGCTACCGCGCGGCCCTGCTGGAACGCTTCGGCCTGCCCTTCGAATCCCGCAATCCGGCGGTCGACGAAGCCGAGCGGGCCGGTGAATCCCCGCGCGCGCGGGCCTTCCGACTGTCGGAGGCCAAGGCCGAAGCCGTGGCAAGCCGGTTCCCGCAGGCCATCGTGATCGGCGGCGACCAGGTACCGGCCGCCAGTTCGACCATCCTCAACAAGCCCGGCAATGCCGCCAACTGCCGCGAGCAGCTGAAACTGCTCTCAGGGTCCACGGCCGAGTTCTACACCGCCTGCACGGTCCGCTGCCTGGAAACCGACGTGAAGCTGTCCCACGTGGATACCACCGCCGTGAAATTACGGCCGCTGTCCGATGCCGAAATCGATCGTTACGTCGAACGCGAAAAACCCTTCGACTGCGCCGGCGGCTTCAAGGCCGAGGCGCTCGGCATCGTGCTCTTCGAGCGCATCGATACGGAAGACCCCACCGCCATCGTCGGCATGCCGCTCATCTGGCTGGCGGGTGCCTTGCGAGCCGTGGGCTATACCGTTCCCTAGGCGCGCGAACGTCCGGTCGCCGGCACGGCGGTCATTCTCATTTGGTGGGAAGTCTGTCGATGACCGCCTTGAGCTCGGGCGGCAACGGCGCGTTCACCGAGAATTCGACCCCGGTGTCCGGCCAGGTGAAACTCACCTGGTGCGCATGCAGGAACATGCGCGTGAGACCGGCGGCTTTCATGGCCTCGTTGAAGGCGGCGTCGCCATATTTCTCGTCGCCCGCCAGTGGATAGCCCGCATGCGCGGCATGCACGCGGATCTGATGCGTGCGGCCGGTCTCCAGCTCCACTTCCACGAGCGTCGCCTTCTTGCCGAAAAATTGCACGGGCCGGAATACGCTCGCGGCCTCCTTGCCCGAAGCGTGGGCCTTCACCGTTCGTTCGCCGCTCACGCGGATATCGGTGCGCAGCGGAACGTCGATGCGCTTGCGGCCCAGCTCCCACTTGCCCCTGACCAGTGCGAGATAACGCTTCTCAACGCGCCCCTCGCGCATCAGCGCGTGCAGCGCGCGCAGCGCGGCAGGCCGGCGGGACACGAGCAGGATGCCGCTGGTTTCGCGATCGATCCGGTGCGCCAGTTCCAGCTCTTCCGCGGGTCGCGCGGCCCGCAGCGCCTCGATGACCCCGAAGCTCACGCCGCTGCCGCCGTGCACGGCGACGCCCGCGGGCTTGTTCACCACCAGCAGGCGCGGATCCTCGTGGATCACCGCATCGGCCACGCTCTCGACCAGCCCTCCGGGCGCTTTGCGCGGCGGTGCATCAGCGCCCACCCGCACCGGGGGAACTCGCACGATGTCGCTTGCCTGCAACCGGGTGTCTGCCTTGGCGCGCTTGCCGTTGACTCGCACCTCACCTTTGCGAATCACGCGGAACAGGTGGCTTCGCGGCACGTCGCCCAGGATTCTCCCGAGGAAATTGTCCAATCGCTGGCCGTCACCCCGCTCGCCCACCTCGATCTGCTGGACCTGGGGGCGCGGCGGCGCTGGCTCGGCTGCGCGCGTGGCAGTGGTTTGCGGCGCCGGCGCGACACGGGGTTCGTAACGTCTTGTTTTCACTAAAGGTCTCGGGCTATGATGCGCGCCGTCGTCGTCCCCCGCATTGCAGGTGTGTGACGGCGCAATGCCGCGGCGCGCACGAGCGCAACCCTAAGACGATTCGAACGCGCCGCATGTTAGTTGGTCCTCGGTAACGAGGCCATCGCTCGAAGGCCGACAATGAATCTCGCGCGGCGGCTGCCGGTCCAAAAAGACGCAGCCAGCGCGACGTCGGTGAAGTAGCCCAAAGGGTTTTGGCGCTCCGCCCCATCGCGGGTCGGACATACAACGTGAAGACTTTGCGTCACACGCCTTCCAACAATCTTTGGCCTCACGGCATGCACCTCCGCGTCGCGCGGTTGTCCGACATGCCGTCCGCGAGGATATCCGCCGTTCGATTCGCGTCGTCCCTAGAGAGCCACCTAGGGTCCCATTCAAATGAAGAGAATGCTCGTCAATGCAACTCAGCAAGAGGAGTTGCGCGTAGCGCTGGTTGATGGTCAGAAGCTGTTCGATCTTTCCATAGAGATACCTTCCAAGGAACAGAAGAAGGCCAATATCTACAAAGGACGAATTTCGCGCATCGAGCCCTCGCTCGAGGCCTGCTTCGTCGATTACGGTTCGGAACGTCACGGCTTCCTGCCGCTGAAGGAAATCTCCAAGGAATACTTCCGCAAGGGTGCCGACAGCGGCCGCGGCAACATGCGCGACCTGCTCTCCGAGGGCCAGGAAGTCATCGTCCAGGTCGAAAAGGAAGAGCGCGGCAACAAGGGCGCCGCCCTCACCACATTCATTTCGCTCGCCGGACGGTTCCTGGTGCTCATGCCCAATAACCCGCGCGCGGGCGGCGTCTCGCGCCGCATCGAGGGCGAAGACCGCGACCAGATGCGCCAGGTCATGGACGAACTCGTGATTCCCGACGGCATGGGCGCCATCGTCCGCACCGCCGGTGTCGGCCGGGCCGTGCAGGAACTGCAATGGGACCTCGACAACCTCAAGGCCCAGTGGGACCAGATCGACGCGGCCACGCGCGACCGGCCCGCCCCTTATCTCGTGTATCGCGAGAGCGACGCCGTGACACGCGCGTTGCGCGACTACCTGGCCGATGACATCGGCGAAGTGCTGGTCGACGACGACGCCACATTCGCGACGGCGCAGGAGTACATGACGCGCTTCATGCCACCGGAGGCGCAGAAGCGCCTCAAGCGCTATACCGACGACATCCCGCTGTTCACGCGCTTCCAGATCGAGAGCCAGATCGAATCGGCGTACGCGCAGAAGGTGGAGCTGCCCTCGGGCGGGTCCATCGTCATCAATTACACCGAGGCGCTGGTCGCCATCGACATCAACTCCGCGCGCGCCACGCGCGGCTCGGACATCGAGACCACGGCGACCAACACCAATCTCGAAGCCGCGGAAGAGATCGCGCGTCAGCTGCGCATCCGCGACATCGGCGGCCTTATCGTCATCGACTTCATAGACATGGAGTCGCAGAAGAACCAGCGCGACGTCGAGGATCGACTGCGCGACGCGGTCAAGATGGATCGCGCCCGCATCCAGATCGGCCGGCTCTCGCGCTTCGGTCTGCTCGAGATGTCCCGCCAGCGCCTGCGGCCGTCGTTGAGCGACTCCAGCCACCTCGTCTGCCCGCGTTGCACCGGCATCGGCAGCATCCGCTCCGTGGAATCCATGGCGCTGGCCATCCTGCGACTCATCGGCGAGGAAGCCCGCAAGGACAAGACCGCGCAGGTCGTCGCCCAGGTCCCGGTGGAAGTGGCCACGTATCTCATCAACGAGAAGCGCGAATGGCTGCGCACGCTCGAGGACAAGAGCGAAGTCGAGCTGCTCGTGGTGCCGAACCCGTACATCCAGACCCCGGAGTACTCGATCAAGCGCGTGCGCGCCGATGAGACCGAGCTGCCGGAGAACAAGGTCCTGTCGTACAAGATGCCGGAACGTCCGGTCGTGGCGGACCCCTCCGGCACCCGGCAGGAGAAGCCCCAGCAGGAACCCGCTGCCGTGGTGCCCACGGCCCCGACCACTGCCGCGCCCGTCATCGTGCACGTGCCCGCGCCGGCGGCGGTTGCCAATGTGGTCGTTGCGCCCACGGGCCTGAACTTCTGGCAGCGCCTGGCCTACCTATTCACCGGCAAGCCGCCGGAAGGCACCCAGGCGGCGCCACCGGCCCGCGAAGGCCGTCGTGAAGGCTCGCGCGATCGGGACCGCGGCCGCGAGCGGCATCGCGAGCGCGATCACCGGCACGAGCGCGGCCGCGACGCGCGCGGCGGTCACGGTCGGGACCGGGACCGCGAGAAAGACCGCACTCGCGACAAGGACGGCCGCCGGGAAAAAGAAGGCAGCCGCCACGCCCACAAGGACGGCCATCGCGAACATGGCCGCGACGCCCATCGTGAAGGCCAGCGCGACCAGCACCGCGAGCGCGATGCGCAGCGGGACGCACTGCGCGAGGCGGACCGGGAACGCAATCGCGAGCGGCAGCGCCAGCGCGAGCAGGAGCGCCGCGAGCAGCAGGCCGCCGTGGCCGCGGCCGCGGGCAGCGCCGAGGGTGCCTCTGGTGCGTTGCCCGCCGCTACGACTGAAGACGTGTCCGGCGAGTCCGAGGGCGGCGCCAGCGGTGAGGGCCGTGAAGGTCGCAGCCGCCGAGGCCGGCGCCGCGGCCGCCGCGGAGGCCGCAACCGTGAGGGTGGGCAGCAGCAGGCCACCATGGGCTCGGAAGCCGGCACGGGCAGCGAATTCGCGCGCGAGGCCTCGCCCGAGGAGCGCGCCTTCCACGCGGCGCAGGGCTCCGGCGCAGACCCGGGCGGTCGCGAGCACCGCGAATCCTCCGGTGGCCAGGCCCCGCCCCGTGAGCCGGCGGCCCACGCCGAGCCGCACGAATCCCGCGGCGGCACGGGTTCGCAGGCGCCGCTCGACCTGCCCCCGCCACCGGCCTCCAAGCCGTTCGTGGTGTGGTCTTCGAGCCCGGACGGCGGCGAGCGCCGCGACGAGTAGTTAGCGAACCGGTCGCATCCGGAAGGCCCGCGGAACTCCTCCGCGGGCCTTTTTCATTTTCATTTGCCCATTACGGTGTCCTGCAGCGACCGCAGGAAGCCGCGCGCGGCGTGTTCGCACAGATCCAGCACGCGTTCGAAATCCTCGACCCCGCCGTAGTAAGGATCCGGCACCTCGTCATGCCCCAGGTCGGTGAAGCTCATGAACAGCGCCAGCCGCGCGGTGGCGCCAGCCATGCGCCGCGCCTTGAGCTCGGAGAGGTTGTTGCGATCCATGGCGAGGATGTAGTCGAAGCGGCGGAAGTCGTCCGGCGTCACCAGGCGGGCCCGCAGGCCGCTCAGGTCGTAACCGCGCCGCCGCCCGGCGGCGATGGTGCGGCGATCGGGAGGTTCCCCGACGTGGTACTGCGCCGTTCCGGCCGAATCGACGTGCAGCGTGAGACCCGGGAACTCGCGGGCCGCGATGGCTCGCAGAACACCCTCCGCCGTGGGCGAACGACAGATGTTTCCCAGGCATACGCACAGAATTTTCATCGGGTCTCCGTTTACAGACAGGAATCGAGCCTCCGCTAGCTACCATACGTGACAACCCGCACAATCCGGAGCAACCAGGGCAGGTATAAGAGCTCATGCGCCACTTCAGCATAGGTCTTGCATTGGCGGGTCTGGCGAGCGTGTTTCTCGCCGGCTGCGGTGGAGGGGGTTCCGGCAGCTCCGGCGGCGGCGGAACCACCAATCTGGCGCCGGTCGCGAACGCCGGCACCGCTCAGACTGTGATCGCTGGCACCACCGTCACCCTCAATGGCTCCGCCAGCAGCGATCCGGACGGCAGCGTCTCTTCCTATGCTTGGACGCAGACCGCCGGCAACACCGTCACGCTGTCCAGCACGACGGTGGCGCAGCCCACGTTCATCGCGCCAACCGTGACCGCCACGTCCACGCTCACCTTTTCGCTGGTGGTCATGGACAACCAGGGCCGGTCGAGTTCGGCATCGACGGTCAGCATCACGGTGAATACGGCGGTGAACCTGCCGCCGACGGCGAATGCCGGGACGGCGCAGTCCGTGATCTCCGGAGTCACGGTGAGCCTGGATGGCACTTCGAGCAGTGACGCCGATGGCACGGTGGCGAGCTATGCATGGACCCAGACCAGCGGCCCTGCCGTGAGCCTGCAGGCCGCCACATCGGCGCAGGCCTCCTTCGTTGCGCCCACGGTGACCAGCGCCACGACGCTGACGTTCTCGCTGGTGGTCACTGACGATCGCGGAGCGGCGAGTGCCGCATCGACCGTGACCATTACCGTCTCCCCCCCAGTCAATGCCGCGCCCACGGCGGACGCCGGTCTGAATCAGACGCTGTCCTCCGGACAGACCGTGAGCCTGGACGGCATCGCCAGCACCGACCCCGATGGCTCCATTGCCGTCTACAGCTGGACTCAGACGGCCGGCCCGGCCGTCACGTTGACGACCTTCACACCCGCAGTACGGACCTTCACGGCGCCGGCCGTCGCCACCTCGACGCTGCTGACTTTCGAGCTGGTGGTGACCGATGACGACGGGGCGAGCAGCGCCGCCGCTTCGGTGGACGTCATGGTGAATCCGGTGGGTACGCCGACCGTGACGATCTCCGGAAAGATCCGCTACGCCCGTCCCCACTTCAGCACGTCACGTCCGTTTGGACTCGACTATGCCAACGCCAGCTTCGAGCCCTCCCGCGGCATCGTCGTGCGGGCAGTGTTCGGGATCACCGACGATTTCATCGCCACCGCCATCGCGGACGAGAATGGCGACTACTCGCTGCAGGTGCCGGGAAACACGAGCCTGCGCATTCGCGCGGAAGCCTGGCTGATCCGGGATACTGGCCAGCCGCTGCCGCATTACGACATCCGCGTGCAGGACGGCGCCTCTCCGGGCTCGGTGCCCACGTATACGTACACGGATGCACGCTTCGATTCCGCGTCGGGGATCACTCGCAACGTGGACATCCCGCTCAACATCAACGCGTCGGGACAGGCCACGGGCACGCGCGCTTCGGGTCCCTTCGCGGCCCTCGATACCGTCTATCAGGCCATGCAGGTGGTGATCGACATCGAGCCGCAAACGGATTTCCCCGCGTTGATCATCGACTGGGGGGCGCAGAGCGCCGGTACGTTCTTCTCCGGCGGCAGTCCGCAACGCATCGCGCTGCTCTCGGATCTGTCCGAAGACACCGATGAGTTCGATCAGCACGTGGTCGCACACGAGTTCGGCCATTACATCGAGCACAATTTCTCGCGCTCCGACAGCATCGGCGGCAGTCATTCACTGGGGGATCGCCTGGACCCGCGCGTGGCGTTCGGCGAGGGATTCGGTTATGCCTTCGCGGCCATCGTGCTCGCCGACCCCAATGCGCGTGACAGCTACGTGGACAACGGCACGCTGGCATCCGGCGGCTTCAACATCGAGACCAATCCGGCGACGAGTCCGCCTGGCAGCGGCGGCGACCGGGATGGCTGCTGGTGCAGCGAGTCGTCCGTGTGGTCGATTCTTTACGACATCTTCGATGGCGCATCCGATGGCAGCGACAACCTGTCGCTGGGGTTCGGGCCCATCTGGGACGTGCTGGTCGGCGCGCAGAAGAATACGCCGGCCTTCACCACGATCTTCAGCTTCATTTCCGCGCTCAAGGCCGCGCAGCCGGGCAGCGCCGGCGCCATCGATACGCTGGTGGCCGCGCAGAACATCGACACCGCGAGCATGGATGCCTTCGGCATGGGCGAGACGCATTTTCCATCCACCGTGGCGCAGGCCGCCGCGCTGCCGCTGTACACGACGGCCAGCATCGGTGGCGGACCCGTGGTCCTGCGCAACGTCGACGACGCCGGCAACTACAACAAGCTCGGCAACCACCGCTACGTGCGGTTCAACGTGCCGTCGACGCGCACAGTCACGATCACGCTCGCGACCTCGAACGCCGCCGACAACGATCCCGATTTCACGCTGTGGCGCGCGGGATCATTCATCGATTCCGGTCAGGGTCCCCCGCCCGGCCCCGAGACGCAGCTGTTCAACCTGGCCGCGGGCGATTACCTGCTCGACGTCTATGACTGTGCCAACGGCTGCACGTCGGAACAGGGGACGGCGGGCGACTACAATCTCACCCTGACGATCAACTGAGGCGCGACATGAGCAATCGATCCCTGCGCGTCCTGCTGCGCGCCACGCTCCCGGTGACGCTGATGGCATGCGTGCTAGCGGCATGTGCCCCATCGCCGCAGGCTGAAGAACCAGCGCCGCAGGCCGCAGACGCAGTTTCGCCTGCCGCCCCGCCGACCAGTGAAGGCCCGGCGGTGTCCAAACCCGATGCCGACGACACCCCCGCTCCGGCGCAGATGCCACCGCCGGAGGACACACCGGCCGCGCCGGGGCAGCCCACCCCGGAGCCGCCGCCCACCGAGCCCTCGCCTACCGCAACGCCCACAGTCGCGGCCGATGAACCTCCGCTGGAGTCCATGCTCTCGGCCCGAGCGCCGGCCAAGCTCGGCGTGCCGGTGGATCTCAAGTACAGCTTCGATTCCGAACCGCTGGTGAATCAGCCGGTGACCCTGCACCTGGCGGCGGTCCCGCGCGTGGCCGGCACCCACCTCGCCGTCAGCCTCAAGACGGCGGACGGCATTCGCGTGGCATCCGGCGGCCACCTGATGGTGCAGAAGGCGAACGCCAAGGGTGCGTATCGCCAGCAGTTCTCCCTCACCCGCCAGGCGTCGGTGCCGGAATTGCGCGTGCTCGTCACCATGGACCTGCCGGAAGGATCGGCTTTCGGTTTCTTCAGCATCCCGTTCGAGCCCGGCAAAAAGTCGCAGAAGCAGGATTCGGTCAAACAGCCCTGACCGCATCGCAGCGCAGGCGCGTAGACTACGCGCCGTGATTCGCGCGAACACCAGGACGGTCCGACTGCGCGCCGGCGTCCTGCTGGCGTTCATGGCCTGCATGTGGCCCACGGCGCATGGCGCCTGCGTCGGCCAGCAGACCGGTGACCTCGCAAATCTCGAAGAGTTGGGTTTCCGCGATCCCGCCTCGGCCCTGCCGCAATTGGCGGAAATCATTTCCACGGCCGGTGACATGCCACCCGAGCGGCGCGCGGCGCTGCATGCCATCGCCGCCGATACATCGCGCCAGCTCGGCTTCAGCCGCGAGAGCATCACCCACGCGGACACCGGCCTCGCGCTGCTGCCCGCGGGGGACATGTCGGATCTCGCCGTCCGCATGCGCACGGTGCGGGCACTGGTGTCGACCAATGTCGGCGGCATCGATGCCGCCGCCGTCGAGCTCACGCGCGTCATCGATGCCGTGCGCGACCGGCCACTGGCGCTGGGCTGCGTGCTGCGGGATCGCGGCTGGCTGAATTTCCGCGATGGCAATCCCGACCAGGCGCTCGACGACCTGCTGCGCGCCTATGCCCTGTTGCGCCGCCATGCCTCGCGCGAGGAAGCCATGGTGGCCGCGGGTCGCCTGTCGATGGCGCAGTTCTCGGTGCGCGATTACCCGCAGGCGCTGGCGCTGGTCGATGAGACCATCACTTTCTTCCGGGCGCAGGGCGCGCAGGTGCGCCTGGCGACTGCACTGGATCGCCGCGCCGCCATCCTGAAGGCCGCAGGCCGCGTCGATGAAGCCTTGATCGCCGCCACCGAGGCGCTGCGCATCCACGAAACCATCGGTGACCGCGTGGGCACGGGTCTGTCGCAGATGCGCATGTGCGGCGTGCAGATCGAACGCAATGCGCTGAGCCAGGCGGCGAGCTGGTGCGACCGCGCCGAGCACACGCTCAGCCAGACGACTGGCATGGACGACAACGACTACCGCACCCTCGCCGCGCTGCGCGGCCGCCTGTTCCTGGCGCTGGGTCGCTCGCGCGAGGCGGTGTCGCAATTCGACCGGGCCATCGCCCCGGGTGGCGCACAGCCCGCCGACGACATCGCCGAGCTCTACGAGCTTCGTTCGCGCGCGCACGCCGCCGTGGGCAACTATCCGGCCGCGTTCACCGACCAGGGCGAATACCTGCGTCGCGTGCGCGAACAGGGCACGCTGGATCGCATCCGCGAAGTGGCGCAGTTGCGCGTGCAGTTCGAGAACGACCAGGAGAAGCAGAAGATCGCGCTGCTCGAGAAGGACAAGAAGCTCGCCGAGGAGCGCCTCAACAGCCAGACGCGCACCACGCAGCTCGTGGCGATCGCCGGACTCACCGGGCTGGTGACCGCATTCTTCCTCGGTTATGCGCTGCTCTCCCACCGCCGGCATCGCGCCGAGCTGATCCGCCTCGCCGAACGCGACGAGCTCACGGGCCTGCTGAATCGCCGCGCCATCGTCCGCAAGGCCGTCGAGCTGCTCACCCGCGCACGCGAGTCGAAGGGCTCGCTCATCATCGGGCTGGTCGATCTGGATCATTTCAAGTCGATCAACGATCGCTTCGGCCATGCGGTGGGTGACCAGCTGCTGCAGCGCTTCGCCACCGCGATGCGCACGTCCTTGCACAACCGGGAAATCTTCGGCCGCTATGGCGGCGAGGAATTCCTGGTGCTGTTCCCCGATTGCACGCTCGAACATGCGCGCGCCTCGGCCGACCGCCTGCGCGTCGCGGTGCGCGAACAGCACCTGAGCATCGACGATCAGCAGGTGACGATCACGCTCAGCCTGGGCCTCGCCTGTTACGAGGCCGGCGACGTGCTCTTCGACCAGATCGCGCGCCGCGCCGACATTGCCCTGTACGTCGCGAAGACCCAGGGACGCGACCGGGTGGAGGTCTTCAATCCCGCACGGCACGGGCCGCTGGCGGCACACTCCGGCACCCGACAGCGCTGAGGCGCGGGACGCAGCCCCGGCCTTGCGCCGTTCATTTCCAGGTGATGTCGAACGGGTCTCCGACCCGCAGGCGACGCCCGACACCCTCGACCACGATGGCGTTCTGCCCGAACAGCACCCCGCGCAGCTCGCGATCGAATCGGTAGGTCTTCAGGGTCCGCAGCGGCTCGTCGCCATCCACCGCACCCGCCTGCTGATCGGTGGTCGTGATGGAGCACCGCGCGCACGGCTTGACCATGCGCAGGGTGACGCCATTCGCGCGCAGCTCATGAATGCGATCCTCATCGTAGGCGTCGATGCCGTCGATGACCACGTTGGGCCGGAAGCGCTCCATGGGCAGCGCCCTGGGCAGCCGGGAGTTGAGATCGTGCCACGAGGCACGCGAGATCACGAGCACGGGAAAGCCATCCGCGAATTCGGTGATGGCGGGCGTGTCTTTGGTCCACTCCGGGCTGCAGCTTCGTGGCAGGCCGGTGTCGAAGGCCACCAGCGAAAGATCGGCCTGCAGGAACTTCGTCACCCAGTCGGCGGCATCCGGACCGCAGTCGATGCCGCGGCCGTCGAATTTCCACACCGTCACCGGCCGCGCCGAGCCGCAGGCAGCCAGCGGCACGTTGAGGTCGGGCATGGCGGGCGCGCTCAACGTCAGCCCTTGCGCGTCCATGCGCGTGCCGATCAGCGCCATGCGCGGCAGTTCGCGCTGCGTGACGAAGCGGCCATTCGGCCGCACCAGCATCCAGTGGCGATCGTGGAGCAGTCCCGTGGGCGTCACTTCGGCGGCACCCAGAGGGACACCGCGGCAGGACTTCACGGGATAGATGTTGAGTGCGGCGATGACGGCACGGGCGGTGTTCATGGTCTATGTCGGGGGGCGCGGTCGGCGCGCATCAGGGTCTGAGCTGGAGCGCGCGTTCCGCACGCTCCAGATCCGCGGCCGTGTTCACGTCCGCGAGCGGCCGCTCCACCGCCAGCGCCACGCGGATCTCCATGCCGTTCTCCAGCGCCCGCAGTTGTTCGAGTTTCTCGATGAGCTCCAGGCGCGACGGCGGCAGATTCGACAGGCGCGCGAGCGCCGCCACCCGGTACGCGTAGATGCCGACGTGGCGCAGCGTGGCCGGCGTCAAGGTCGACGGCGCATCGCGATTGAACGGAATCGCCGCGCGCGAGAAATACAACGCACGGCCCTCGGCGCTGCAGGCCACCTTGACCACGTTGGGATCGTTTGCCTCGGCCGGCGAATCGATCTTCACCGCCAGCGTGCCGATGTCGGCGCGAGCGTGAGTGCCCAGCAGGCGCGCCACCTGGTCGATGACCACGGGCGGAATCAGCGGTTCGTCGCCCTGCACGTTGACCACGATGTCCTGATCGTGCCAGCCGCGCTTCGCGGCCACCTCTGCGATGCGATCGGTACCCGACACGTGCGAGCGGGCCGTCATGGCGACGTCGGCGCCGAAGCCGCGCGCGGCGCTGGCGATGCGCTCATCGTCCGTGGCCACGCACACTTCGGCCGCACCGCAGGCCTTGGCGCGTTCGTGCACCCATTGCAGCATGGGCTTGCCGGCCAGCGGCAGCAATGCCTTGCCCGGCAGCCGCGAGGAATCGTAGCGAGCAGGAATGACGACCCGGAAACTCATGGCGGCGCGCCTCAGTCCCGCGCCATGAGCGGGTCGTCGGAGGCCAGCTGGCGCGCGTCCTCCTCGTGCATCATCGGCATGCCGTCCCGAAGTGGAAATGCCAGCCGCTCGGCGCGGCACACCAGCACCTGTGCCGACTTGTGGAATTTCAGCGGGCCCTTGCAGATGGGGCACGCGAGGATGTCCAACAACCTGTCATCCATTGGCGTTGTTCCGTGGGCCGGTATGCCGTGGCGGCGGCGAAGCCGCGTTGAAAGCATTGACGCGTGCGATGACCAGGTCGACGAGCGCACGCGCCTGCGCCTCGTCGAACTCCGCCGTGACCGGCACGTACCAGCAACGCTCATCGGCGAAGGCCACGCATTTTACGGCATCTTTCTCGGTCATGAGCACCGGCAACCGGTCGCCGAAATTCAGGTCGCCGGACCGGAAGGCGTGATGGTCCGGAAACGGGTGCTCGTACACCGTGAGCCCGGCGTCTCGCAGCATGTCGAAGAACCGCCGCGGATTGCCGATGGCCGCCACGCCGTGAACGCCGCTGCCGCGAAAGTTCGACAGCGCGCGCAGCGGCCCCGCGCCGGAGACGGTGCGCGCATCGCCGGGATGCAGGCGCATGTTGAACGCGGTGTGCGTGACGAAACTCGGCAGCTGGAAGCCGTCCTGCAATGCGCCGTTGACCACCACGGCATTCACCCGGCGCAGGCGCCGCGGACGCTCGCGCAAGGGGCCGCGCGGCAACAGGCACTGATTGCCGAAGCCGCGCTGTCCATCGATGACCACGATTTCGCAATCGCGCATCAGCCGCAGATGCTGCAAGCCGTCGTCGGCCAGCACCAGGTCCGCGCCCTCGGCCACGGCCTGTTTCGCGGCGGCGACCCGGTCCCTGCCGACGAACACGGTGGCCTGGGCGCGGCGCGCCAGCAGCAACGGCTCGTCGCCCACTTCCGAGGCGCGGCTGTGGATGGTCACCCGCATGACGCCGCGCGCGCGACCGCCGTAGCCGCGCGAGACGATGGCGACCCGCAAGCCGCAGGCCGACAGATGCGTGGACAACCACGCCACCAGCGGCGTCTTGCCCGTGCCGCCCACCGTGAGATTGCCCACCACCACCACGGGAACCGGCATTCGCGCCCGATCGCGCAGGCCGATGCGGTACAGGAAGCCGCGCAACGCCATCGCGGCGCCATACAGAAACGAGAACGGCGCGAGCCAGAGAGGGCGCGCGCCGCTGTACCACATCGCTTCGAGCTTCTTGCCCAGATTCGCCATTCACACGGCCATCAGCTGCGGAACTCGGCGCGCTTGAGACTGGCATACGCGCCATTGCCAACCACCAGATCCGCGTGACTGCCGCGCTCGACGATGCGGCCGTCCTCCATCACCACGATTTCGTCGGCGTGTTCGATGGTGGACAGCCGATGGGCGATGACCAGCGTCGTACGGTTTCGCATGAGCTCGACCAGTGCCTCCTGGATGCGCCGCTCGGACTCGTTGTCCAGCGCCGACATGGCCTCGTCGAGGATCAGGATGGGCGCGTTCTTGAGCAACGCCCGGGCGATGGCGATGCGCTGCCGCTGGCCACCCGACAGCAGCGCGCCGCGCTCGCCCACGGGCGTATCCAGCCCTTGCGGCAGGTCGGCCGCAAATTCGTCCACGTAGGCGACGCGCGCCGCCTGCTCCACGGCCGCGGGATCCGCAGCATCGACGCCGAAGGCGATGTTGTTGCGGATGGAATCGTTGAACAGCACCACGTCCTGGCTGACCAGCGCCACGTTGTCGCGCAGGTCGCGCAGATTGCAGTCGCGCACGTCCATGCCATCGACCAGCACCGTGCCGGAGGTGGCGTCATAGAACCGCGGCACCAGCCCGACCAGCGTCGACTTGCCGCTGCCCGAACGCCCGACGATGGCCACATTGCGGCCGGCGGGCACGCTGAGGTTCACGCCATGCAGGACTCCGCCCTTCTCGCTCGAGTACTCGAAACACACGTCGCGGAATTCGATGGCGCCCCGCAGCCGTCCGAGCTTGCGTCCGGATTTGAAATCCTCGCCCGGCGTGTCGAGCATTTCGAAGATGCTGGCGCCGGCCGCCAGGCCCTGCTGCAACGGCACGAAGGAGTCCATGAGCCGCTTGAGTGGCGCCGTGGTCATGAGCATGGCGGTGAGAAAGGCCATGAAATCCGCCATGGTGATGCGCCCTTCGAGGATCTGATTGAGCGCCACCCAGAGGATGCCACCCAGTGCCAGCGAGGCGATGAACTGCACCACCGGATTGCTGGTCGCACGCGCCGCGATGAGCTTCATGTTGCTGCGGCGGTTGTGCTCGTTCACCGCTTCGAAGTCACGCGCCTCCTGCTGCTGCGCGTTGAACACCTTGATGACGCGCTGGCCGTCGAGCGCCTCCTTGGTGACGCGCGTGACGTCGCCCATCGACGCCTGGATGCGCGCGCTGTAGCGGCGGAAGGAACTGGTGACCTTGCGGATCAGCCACGACATGGGCGGCGCGATCGCGAACACGAACAGCGCCAGCTGCCAGTTGAGCACGAACATCACGGTGATGAGCACCGCGATGGTGAGCGTGTCGCGGATCAGCGAGGTGATGGACTTGGTGGTCGCCTCCGCCACCTGCTCGATGTTGAACGTGAGCTTCGACAACATCATGCCGCCCTGGGCGCGGTCGTAGTAACTCGCCGGCAGGTGCAGGTAGTGACGAAACAGGTCGGCCCTGATGGCCTTGATCACCTGCCGGCCGACGTACCCGGGAAAGTAGTTGGACATGTAGTCGCCGATACCGCGCAGCAGGAACAGCACCGGCGCACCGATGGCGATCAGCAGCACCGCCTGCCGGTCCCCCTCGAAATGCGTCTGCTTCATGAACTCCTTCACGAACAGCGCGAAGGCCCCGTCGGTCGCCGCGAACAGCGCCATGCCGGCCACGCCGATGAGGAACATGCCGAGATGGGGGCGGGCATAGGACAGCAGCCGCCGGTAGATGGCCGCGGGACTCATCGCCGTCACGGGCGAATCATTCATTTCGCGGGCTGGCTGTCTTCGGTGGTCGCGAACCGGATGCGCTGGAAGCCGAGCTTGCCCAGGACATCGAGCACCGTGATCACCGACTGATGCGTGGTGCGCGCGTCCGCGCGCACCGTGACCTGGATGTCGCGCTGCGGACCGGCGACGGCGACGATGGCCGCGCGCAGCGTGTCGGTGCTCGAATTGATGAGCTCGCGGTCGTTGACCCGGTAACTGCCCGTCTGGGTCACGGCGATCACCAGCGGATCGGTCTTCTGCCGCCCGGTGGGCACCATGCTCGCCTGGGGCAATTCGATCTTCAGCCGGCCTTCCTGCATGAACGTGGACGACAGCATGAAGAAGATGACCAACAGCAGCGCGATGTCGATCAGCGGGATCAGGTTGATCTCCGGATCTTCCTTCGACTTGCGGGAGCCCAGTCTCATGGCTTCGCCGGGCTCATGCCGTGCGCGCGATACCGCCGTCGGAGTCGCCGCTCTGTTCGCTCGCGCCGAGCGAATCGGCGAAATTCACCGCCACCTTCTCCATGTCGATGACGATGCGCTCCACCTTGCCGCGCAGGTAGCGATGCGCGATGTAGGCCGGGATGGCCACCGTGAGCCCGCCCGCGGTGCACACCAGCGCCTCGGAGATGCCCTGCGCCAGCATGCGCGGATCGCCCATGCCGCCGAGCATCACGGCCTTGAAGGCGTTGATGATGCCGGTGACCGTGCCGAGCAGGCCCAACAGCGGCGCGATGCTGGCGATGGTGCCGACCGAATTCACGAACCGCTCGAGCTCGCTCACCACGTGGCGCCCCGTATCCTCGACGCGCTCCATCATGATGGCGCGTCCGCGGCCGCGGTTGGCCAGTGCCGCGGCCAGCACTCGCCCGAGCGGCGAGTTCTTCTCGAGCGCATCGATGACCTTGGCATTGACCTGGTTGGCATCCGCGAGCTGCGAAACTTTCTTGATCAGCTCCTGGGGCAGCACCCGCTTGCGCTGCAGGGTCCAGAGCCTCTCGAAGACGATACCGACCAGAATGATGGAGCAGAGCACGATCGGCACCATGAAGATGCCGCCGCTTTTCACGATTTCCCACATGCGGGAACTATACCCAAATCCGGCGTTGGTCGTCGCCGGAACGCCGCCAGTGGAATGGGAAGCGCGCGGTGCGCGCAAGCGCGATCAGCGACACACCCGGGTCTGCCAGCTGCAGTTCGAGGGCGCCGTCGCGGCGCGTGTCGAGGACGCGACCGGCCAGCCGGCGCCAGCGGCCGATGACCCGCTGCCGGGACCGTGCGTCGGCGAGACCACCGCTCGCCACCGCCAGTACCGGCGCGGTGCTTTCTATCCACTGCCGGGACGAGGCACTGTCGCCCGCCTGGCGCCCGATGAGTACCACGTCACTGGCCAGCGCGCCGGGCGCGAGTCGCGCCAGCAACCGGCGCTCGCCCGCGGCGTCCAGTTCGCCCGACAGCAGCAGGGACGTGCGTCCCGCGACGATGCGCAGCAGACACTGGCTGCCCTGGACATACGTCTGGAAATGCACCCCGTCCCAGGACCATCGGCTGTCGCGGCAGGCGACCGCGAGCGCATTTCCGGGCCAGGCGCCGCTCGCCCACACTTCGCCCAGTCGCCGCTCGATGGCCAGTCGTGCAGCGGCTCGCGCGCGATCCGCGTCGTGCGAGGGTAGCAACAGCCGGTCCACGCCGCGCACCTGCAAGGCGTCGAGAGCGGGCAGCACGATGCCGGCGAGCCGGGACCCCTGTGTATTCCACCAATCACCCGTATCGAACAGCAGCACGTGATGGCGGGTGCGCACCAGCACGGCCGTACCGCGGCCGGCATCCAGCACACTGATGCGCGCGGTGGCAGCCTCGAGATTGCGCTGGGGCGCGAATATCAGCGGCAGCAACGCGCACGAGGCGGTGAGTCGCAGAGGCCACGGCCAGCGGCACAGCCAGACCAGTGCCGCGGGCAACGCCACGAGGAACCACCAGGCTGGAGGAGCCGTGCGCCACAGGGCTGGAATGCCATCGAGATTGGCGCACCAGACCAATCCCGGCCACAGCCACTCGTACAAGCGGGCAGCCAACGCGAACAGCGGCGCATCGAAGGCCGGCGCCCACCATGCAGCCAATGCCGCGGCGAGCACGATGGGAACGAGCACCAGCGAGATCACCGGAATGGCGACCAAGTTCACCGCGAGTCCGACCAGCGACACTCCGCCGAAAACGGCGATGCTCACCGGGACCAGCGCCAGCATCACGGTGAGCTGCACGCGCAGCGGCGCAAGCCAGCGAGGCCCCTCGCCGTCCCGCGCCGCGAAGGCCAGCAGCACGCCCACTGCGATGAACGACAGCCAGAATCCCGCCACCAGCGGCGCACGCGCGTCGGTCAGCAGCACCAGGACCAGCGCCATCGACCACAGCCTCCCCGCATCAACGCGCCGCGCGAGCAGCCGGGCAGCCACGTACAGGGCGAGCATGAGCCAGGTGCGCAGCGTCGGCACGGACAGCCCGGCCAGCAACGAGTAGCCTGCCGCGGCGGCCAGGCCTAACAACAATGCGAACGGCTCGCGCGACACCGACGCGGGGCCGCCGGCCGCGCGCCAGAGCAGCCGCCCGGCGCGAAAGGCCAGCCAGGCAAACAGCGTGACGTGCAGACCGGAGATCGCCACCAGGTGCGTGGTGCCGGTGGCATTGAACACGCGCCATTGATCGCGGCTCATGCCCGAGGTGATGCCGACCGCCAACGCCGTGACCAGCGCCGCGGCATCGGCATCGGCAATGGACTCGCGCACGCGCATGCCGATGCGTGCCCGCAGGGTATCGAGACCAGCCGGCGCCAGCGACACCCGTTCATTCAGGTTCGACGGCAATACCCGGGCCTGGCCGTGAACCCCGGCACGAAAGGCGAAGCGCGCCACTTCGGCGCCGGCGAAGTTGCGGGTCTCTTCGAGCGGCGACAACTGCAGGAGCAGCCGCCAGCGCTCACCGACGCGGGGTTCGATCGTCGGATCGCGCCACTGCACGCGCAGCAGGCGCGGCATTCCCGGCTGCGACACGCCCTCAAGGGTCTCGGTGCGCAGATCGAAGCGCAGACCCGCGGCATTGCTCGCGGGAATGCTGGCGATGCGACCCTCGGCCAGCACGCGGCCTTGCGCGGGAAGCACTCGCTGCAGCCAGTGCCCGGCATGCCAGGAGGCGAGCAGGTGACCGGCCAGCAGCATCGCCGCCGCATTGCATGCCGGACGGCCCCGCCAGGCGGACGACACCCAGGCCGCCAGCAGAACTGCGGACGCCAGCTGCCACGCGATCCCCGGGACATCCGCCGACAGCAGCCCGAGCAGTACACCCGCCAGCAATGAGAAGGCGCCGGTCACGGGCTGCCGGCCGAGCACCGTGTCCGGATGCTAAAGTGCCGTCCGGATGCCACGGATCTTCTTCCGCAAGATAACTCCGCGCCGCGACACGCTGCGCAACCACTGGGCCCTGAAACCGTTCAGCCGATTCTTCGGCGACCCGCGGCTGTGGTCGCTGCAGCGGCGCACGGTGACGCCCGCGTTCGGCGCGGGCCTCGCCATCTGCTTCGTGCCGCTGCCGATACACGTTCCGCTGGCCGCGCTGGTGGCAATCTTCTGCCGCATCCACATCCCCACCATCATGGTGACGCTGATCCTGGTGAATCCTTTCACCGTGGTGCCCGCCTATCTGCTCGCGTACAAGGTGGGCGTGATCGTCACCGATGCGCCGCCCCTGCATTTCCAGTTCGAACTGAGCTGGGACTGGCTGCAGAAAGGGCTGGGCCCCGTCTGGAAGCCCTTCCTTGTGGGTTGCGCGGTGACGGGCTCGCTGTTCGGCCTGCTGGGCTACGTGCTGCTCGACGTGCTCTGGCGTTACAACGTGCGCAAGAGATATCGCGAGCGGGCCGCCGCGACCAGCAGGTAATCAGGTCCTTTCGAGCAGATTCCCGCGCTCCAGCTCGAGGATGCGGTCCATGCGCCCCGCGAGCGCGCGGTCGTGGGTCACCACGACGAGGCTGGTGGCGAGCTCGCGATTGAGTTCCAGCATGAGCGCGAATACCGCCTCGGCGTTGCTGCCATCGAGATTGCCCGTGGGTTCGTCGGCCAGCACGATGCGCGGCGCGGTCACCAGTGCGCGCGCCACGGCGGCGCGCTGCCGCTCGCCACCCGACAGCTCGTGCGGCCGGTGCACGAGCCGCTCGCCGAGCCCGACGCGTCGCAGAATCTCGCGGGCCCGGTCCTGCGCCTCGTGCTTCGGTGTGCGGCGAATCAGCAGCGGCATGGCGACGTTCTCCAGGGCGGAGAACTCCGGCAGCAGGTGATGAAACTGGTACACGAACCCCAGCGTGCGGTTGCGCAGGTCGCCGCGCGCGCGCTCATCCAGCGCGTGGATGTCCTTGCCGGCGATCTTCACCGTGCCCGCCGTCGGCTTGTCGAGGCCGCCCAGGATCTGCAGCAGCGTGGTTTTGCCTGAACCGGAGGCGCCGATAATGGCGATGCGCTCGCCGGGCCGCACGGCGAAATCCACGCCCTGCAGGACCTGCAGGTCAATGGGTCCCTGGCGGAACGTGCGGCGCACGCCCGTGGCTTCGAGCACCCGGTCATTCATGTGCGTGGGTCATGTCTGTCATTCATGTCTGAGGGCCTCCGCCGGCAGCGTGCGCGCGGCGCGCCAGGCCGGGTAGATAGTCGCGAGCGCGGCCAGCAGCAGGGTGACGCCGGACACGGTCAGTACGTCGCCGGCCCGCACTTCGGCAGGCAGATCGCTCATGAGGTACACGCTGGCATCGAGAAACTTGACGCCCAGGACGTTCTCCAGGGCATGCACCGCGCCGGTGACGTTCAACGACAGCACCCATCCGAGCAACGCTCCCGCTGCCGTGCCCACCAGGCCGATGATCGCGCCCTGCACCAGGAACATGCGCAGCACGTTGCGCGGGGCGGCGCCCATGGTACGCAGGATGGCGATGTCGGTCTGCTTCTCCTTGACGATCATCACCAGCGTGGCCACCAGGTTGATCGCGGCCACGACCACCATGATGAGCTGGATGAAGAACATGAGCGATTTGGTGAGCTCGATGGAACGAAAGAACATGGCGTGATCGCGGGTCCAGTCGCTCACGAAGTAGCCACTGCCGTCGTAGTCGATCTGGGTGGCCACCTGGCGCACGGTGCGCGGTGCCTGGAAGGGATCGTCGAGCGCGAGCCTGAGCCCGGTGACCGCCCTGCCCAGCCGATACAGCCGCGCGGCATCCTGCAGGTGCAGCAGCGCGAGGCCGCGGTCGTATTCGTACATGCCGGAGTCGAAAATCCCGCTCACCGTGAAACGCTTGGTGCGCGGCATCAGTCCGGCCGGCGTGGCCGTGCCCTCTGGCGCCATGAGGATGACCTTGTCGCCCACGTCCACGTCGAGCTCCTGCGCCAGCGCGCTGCCCAGGACGATGCGGAATTCTCCGGGCGCGAGATCCGCCAGCGAGCCCCGCGTCATGCGCGACCCCAGCCCCACGGCCCGCACTTCTTCCTCCGGCAGCACGCCGCGCACCGCGGCCCCGGCCACGCGCTCGCCGTTGGCCAGCAGTCCGCGCGCCTCGATGAAGGGCGCCACCGCCGCCACGTTCGGCATGCGCATTGCCTCCGCCTGGGCGCGCTGCCAGTCCTGGATGACGCCGTCCACCCCGGTGATGGTGGCATGCGACGTCACTGTCAGCATGCGGTTGCGCAGCTCGGTCTCGAAGCCGTTGAGCACCGACATGACCACGATCAGCACCGCCACGCCGAGCGCCAGACCCGCCACCGACATGAATGCGACGAACGACACGAAGCCGCTGCGATGCGAGGAGCGCAGATACCGGATGCCGATCAGCCATTCGTAGGGAGCGTGCGGCACCATGCTAGTGGCGCGCCCCGATGGCCCGTTGGCAACGTCCGCGCATCGGCTACTCGTACCGCAGCGCGTCTGCCGGCGGCACGCGCGAGGCGCGCCAGGCCGGGTAGATAGTGGCCGCGAGCGTGATCAGCATGGCGATG
>CAMLGF010000034.1 GCA_946479515.1 uncultured Pseudomonadota bacterium
GTATCCTCGGGCATGCGTGCCACTGCCCGCGGGTTGGCATGTCGCCAGTCGGTGGCGAGGGTCAGTCGCCCCTGATCCAGCACGCGTTCGAGCTTCGGGTCGCTTTCCTCGGCGTGCTCGTCCCAGAGGGGATTGCGACTGACTACCGTCGGAATGTGCACCGAGCCGAAGGCTGGCGGCGGTGAGGACACCGACCACTCCAACGTGTCGGCGCCCCACGGGTCGGCCGGGGCCGGAGTTCCGCGCCGCACGCTGGCGATGAAGTTGATGACGGTGACGGCGACCCCCGTCGCGAACAGGAAAGCGCCGAGAGTGATCACCAGGTTCCACGCGTCCCAACCCATGTCGCCGGGATAGGTGTAGATGCGTCGTGGCATGCCGGCGAGGCCGACCAGGTGCATGGGGAAGAACGCGGCGTTGAAGCCGACGAACATCAGCCAGAAACCCCATTGGCCGGCGCGCTCGTTCATCATCCGGCCGGTCATCTTCGGCAACCAATGATAGAAGGCCGCGAACACCGGAAACAGGTTCGCACCCAGGATCACGTAGTGGATGTGCGCCACCACGAAATAGGTGTCGGTGAGCTGCCAGTCGAAGGGCACGAACGCCGTGGCGACGCCGGACAGCCCGCCGATCACGAACAGCGCGATGAAGCCGAGGATGAAGCGCAGGGCATTGGTCATGACTGGCTTGCCGTGCCAGAGCGTGGCGATCCACGCCATGACCTGGATGGTGCTCATGAGGGAGATGCCGATGCTCGCCGCGCTGAAGAAGCTCATAGTGTGCGTGCTCATGCCCGTGGCGAACATGTGGTGCACCCACACCGCCAGACCGAACAGGCCCGTGAGCATGGTCGCCGACGCCACCCAGACGTACCCGGCGATGGGGCGGCGCGCGTAGCTGGGCAGCATCACCGAGATCATGCCGGTGGCCGGCAGGAAGATGACGTACACCCAGGGATGCCCGAAGAACCAGAACAGCTGCTGCCACAGCAGGGGCGTGCCGCCGCGCGCGGTATCGAAGAAATGCGTGCCCCATTGCCGGTCGAGCAGCAACATCAGGCAGGCCGCGGTCAGCGCCGGCAGCGCGAGCACGATCAGCACCGAGGTGGTTCCGGTGCTGTACATCAGCAGCGGCATGCGCAGCAGGCGCATGCCCGGCGCGCGCATGCGGAAGATGGTCACCAGGAAATTGATGGCGCCGGCCGTGGTGGAGACGGTCAGGAAGATCAGGCCGAGCGCGTAGAAGTCCATGCCGAAACCCGGCGAATACGGGCGCAGCGTCAGCGGCGTGTACGCGAACCAGCCCGCATGCGGCGCCTGGCCGATGAACAGCCCCGCATAGATGAAGATGCCCGACAGCAGGAACGACCAGTAGGTGAACGCGTTGAGTCGCGGCAGGGCCATGTCGCGCGCGCCCAGCATCAGCGGCATGAGGTAGTTGCTGAACCCGGAGAGGATGGGCGAGGCGTACCAGAAGATCATGGTGACGCCGTGCATGGTGAACAACTGATCGTAGGTCTCGGGGTCGAGCAGCTTCAGGTCGGAGCCCGCGAGCTGCACCCGCAGCACCAGCGCCTCGATGCCGCCCAGCACCAGGAAGACCAGCGAGGTCACGAGGTAGCGCAAGCCGATTTTCTTGTGATCGACCGTCGCCAGCGTTCCCCACAGCGAGCGGGGCGTTTCCCACAACTGGGTGAGGCGGTTGGCAATGACGGTTTCGGACACGGAACGGATCTCGGCGAAAGCAGTTGGCGGCCCGATATCCGAGCAAATCACGTGCCACCTGGTTCGGCGGCGAGCGCGCGCGCGCGCGGCGTGCGGCATGGACGGCGCGGCAACAACTACACGATCCGCGCCCCGACCTTACAAACAAGATGCATGAGTACCCATGTATCTCTGGCGCATATCCGCGCCTGCCTACACGCGTGCGCCATGTCCGCCGCTGTCAACGTTCGCGTGCGCGAGGCACACACGCGGGGATGAAACCTGGACAGTGGCAGGCATGACCCGGCGCACCAGCTCACGAACGGCGGCGCGCGACGCCCGCACGAGGCTCGAGGTGCTGCGGCAGTTCCGTCAGATCTACGCAGCGGTGCATCGGCACTTCCGCGTGGTCGAACGCCGTTGCGGGCTCTCCGGCGCGCAGGCGTGGATGCTGCGCGACCTGGCGCGCAGTCCGCAGCTCGGCGTATCGGAGCTCGCGACGCGCCTGTCCGTGCACCAGTCGACCGCCAGCCAGCTGGTCGACAAGCTGGTGCGTGCCGGGCACGTCGAGCGCACCGCGAGCTCGGTGGATAGACGACGCGTGCGCCTGCGCATCACTCCCAAGGGGGCGGCACTGGTGCGGCGGCTGCCGCGGCCGGCCGAGGGCGTGCTGCCGCGCGCGCTGGCCATGATGTCCACTACCGGCCTGCGTTCCCTGCGCGGCAATCTCGCGCGTCTCATCTCGCATCTGCAGACCCGGCGCAGCCAGGACGCGGGTGCGCCCATGGGAGACCCGTGAGCGGGCCCGGCCAGGGCCGGCGCGTGGTGTATGCCGCGATCCTGGCGAATGCGGGCATCGCGCTGGCGAAGTTCTTCGTCGCCGCCATCAGCGGCAGTTCCGCCATGCTCTCCGAGGGCATTCACTCCACCGTGGATACGCTGAACGAATGCCTGCTGCTGCTCGGGCTGCGGCGCAGCCGGCTCGGCGCCGACGATTCGCACCCGTTCGGATACGGCAAGGAGCTGTATTTCTGGAGCCTGATGGTCGCCGTGCTGCTGTTCGGCCTGGGCGGCGGCATGGCTATCTACGAGGGCATCACGCACCTGCTGCGGCCGCGCGAAGCCCAGGATGTGCCGTGGATGCTCGCCGTGCTGGCGGTGGCGGCGGCGTTCGAAGGGTTCTCGTTCATGATCGCATTCCGCGCGCTGGGCGCGCAGAACGATCACGGCCGGCCGTGGCGCTGGTGGCGGCGGGTGCGGCTCAGCAAGGACCCTGCGGTGTTCTCGGTGTTCATCGAGGATTTCGCCGCGCTCACCGGCATCGCGTTCGCCTTCCTCGGCGTGACGCTCGGCGCGCTGCTGCACAATCCGTACTTCGACGGTGCGGCCTCGCTGTTGATCGGCGCGACGCTGACCTCGGCGGCGGTGATGCTGGCGCACGAGACGCGCAAACTGCTGGTGGGGGAGAGCGCGCGCCCGGAGATCGTCCGCAGCATCCGCGACATCGTGGCCGCCGAGGGCGCCGTGTGCGCGGGCGACCGGCCGCTGACCATGCAGATGGGTCCCGACGACATCCTGGTCAACATCGAGTTGCAGCTGCGGCCCGATCTGAGCGGGCGCGAGCTGCTCGCCGCTCTCGAGCGTATCGAGCACGGCATACGCGCACGCCACCCGCAGGTGCGCCGCATTTCGCTGCAGCCACGGCGTTGGGCGGGCGACTGAGGCACGGCACTTGCAATGCCCTTGCCGTGGAACATTTCTATCTCGCGCTGTTGATCATTTCGCTGGCGCTCCTGGCGCTCGGCGCTTCGGCGGGCTTGGTGAACAGCCGGCTGTGGATTTCCGAGCCCCTGATCTGCTTCGCGCTCGGGCTGTGCGTCGGCCCGTACGTGCTCGGATGGGTCGATATCCACGGCGACTCGCCGGCCAGCGAGCGGTTCCTGATCGAGTTCGCGCGCATCACGCTCGCGATCGCGGTGGTGAGCGCCGCCATCCGCCTGCCGACGGACTACCTGAGATCCGCGTGGCGTGAGCTCGGCTGGATTCTCGGCGCCGGCATGACGCTGATGGCGCTGGCGGCGGCGGTGCTCGCCATGCTGTTGCTGCGCTGGGATCTGCTGCCGGCACTGCTGCTCGGCGCCATCCTCGCGCCCACCGATCCGGTCCTGGCCGCGCCCATCGTCAGCGGCCGGCTTGCCGAGAGCTGCGTGCCGCCCCGGGTGCGCCACAGCATCACCGCCGAGAGTGGTTCGAACGACGGTCTGGCCTTGATCCTCATCATGCTGCCGGCCACTTTCATGATGCAGCCCGGCGCCGATGCCTCCGCGCGGTGGCTGCTGGAAGGGTGGGTACGTGAGTTCGGTCTCGCCGTCGCGCTCGGCGCCGCCATCGGCTGGCTCGCGGGCCATGTGTTCTCGTGGGCGGAACGACAGCGCGAGGCCGAACGCCCTTCGCTCATCACGCTCGCCATTTCGCTGGCGCTCATCGTCATCGCGGCGAGCGAGCTGATTCGTACCGACGGCATCCTCGCCTGCTTCGCGGCCGGCGCCATGCTCAACCGCCAGCTGCATGGCGAATTCGAGAAACGCCAGGAGCATTTCAACGAGGCGCTCGGCCGTCTGCTCGAGCTGCCGTTTTTCGTGGTGTTCGGCATGGCGGCGCCGCTCGGCGAGTGGGCTGGTCTCGGGGCCGCCGCGCTCGGATTCGCGCTGGCCGTCGTGCTGCTGCGCAGGCCGCTGGCGTGGTGCCTGTTGAGCCCGGCGCTCGAGTCCCTGCGCGGTTGGCGTGACCTGCTGTTCGCCGGCTGGTTTGGCCCCATGGGAATCGCCGCGGTGTTCTATGCGCTCGACTGGCGCCGGCGCATGGGTCTCGAGCAGCTCTGGCCGGTGGTGAGCCTGGTCGTCGCCGCTTCGATCGTCCTGCACGGCCTGACCGGCACGCCGCTCACGCGCCTGCTGTACGGAGGGCGACGGGGTGAATGAGCCGGTGGGATGTCGGAAGCGGCGCATGCCCGGCGCGACCGCCGCGGCGCCGCGCGCATCGCGCGCCCCGGGCGCGGGTCGAGCGGCCGCCATGCTCGCGGTGGGCGGCGTGACGGCGCTCGACGTCCGCGCGGCGCGCCGGCTGGCGCAGCCGCAGTCCGTCCACTAGCTAGAGAGACTTCAGATACTCGGCGAGATCGCGCTGCTCGGCGGCGGTCAGTCCCAGCGAGAAGTGCCGGTCGTAGTGGCCGATCACCGCCGCCAGGGTCGCGAAGCGCCCGTCGTGGTAGTAGCCACCCGTGCCGTGGGTCCACAGGCCGCGCAGCGGCGAGGTGCGATATCTCTGATCCGGGCCGCGGTTGGCCTGGAAGTCGTCGATACCGATCTCCGCGCCGGTGTGCATGTTCCAGCCGGGTTCGGTGAACAGCGGCGGCACGTGGCAGCGGGCGCAGTCCGCCTTGCCGGAGAACAGGTCTTCGCCGCGTTTCGCCGCGAACCGGTCGAAGCTGCCACGCGGCGCGGCGGGTGCGGGCAGCGCCAGCTGATAGAGCTGCAGCGCCGGCAGCAGCGGCGTGATCCGGTCTTCTTCGGCGCGCACGTCATCGAAGCCTGCGCGCGCCGCCACCGGGAACCGTTCGGCGTCCCTGAGGCGCGGATCGAAGAACGTGCCCTTGCCATGCATCTCGAGATTGGCGACGAATGCATTCCAGTGGCTGACCCCGCCCCAGCCGGTCCAGGTGTGCAGGTTCACTCCCGCGAGCCCGAAGGCCGGCGGGATGAGCACCGCGCCCGACTTGCCGTCGGGACGGAAGGCCTTGCCATCCATGAACAGCACGGCGTCGAACTTGCCGGGACCCCAGGAGTTCAGCACGGTGCGAACCGTGGGGACGTCGGCTCCGAGCAGCGCGGCGACCGAATCGAGACGCGGCGCCAGCGCGATGATCGCGCCGACGTTCAGGTCGCGATTCGCCCAGCCGTCACGCCGGTGACCGATGCCGGGCGCGAACGAGTCGTCGACGGTGGAGTGACAGAGCGCGCACTGAATGCCCATCGACGCGAGGCGCCCCTGCTCGTCGAAGATGCCGGTGACACCGACCACGGCGTCCCGCTTCAGCAGTTCGAGCGTGGCGCCCGGGTCCTGCAGGTCCACCTGGCCGCGCGCCAGGGCCTTGAGCAGCGGACGCGGCAGGGCGTCCACGTCCACCTTGAGGCCGACGCCGAGCGCGGTCGCGGGCGACACGCCCGGGCCGACGCCGCCGAACTTCTCGCCGGCGAGCGCCAGGTGTAGTCCGATTCCGTCACCCCAGAATGCCTCGTCGCCGAATGTCGCGTAGCGGAATGTATCGCGGCCTTCGCGCACCTCGCGCAGCACGTGCGATTCGACCGACACACTGCCGGGAATACCGTGCGACGCGGCGAGCGCCGGCAGGCAGGCGGCCGCCGCCATCAGAGAGATCCGGATGTTCATGTGCATCCTCCGTGTGAATTTCACTCCCGGATAAGGAATGCACGCGGACGCGGATCCGTTCCGCGGGACGCAAAGGAGTCAGGGATACTGCGAGGAGACGTACGCGACGATGTCGATCATCTCGCCGAGGGTGAGTTTCTCCACCACCGGATTCATCTGCACCGAGTTAGCATTGACGCGCACGCCGTTGCGGAACGCGAGCAGCTGCCGCAGCAGGTAGGTAGGGGAACGTCCGGCGATGGGCGGAATCTGCTCCGTCCCCTTGAGATTGGCCAGGTGGCATTGCGTGCAGGCCACCGTGCGCGGCTGGTTGTCGGCGGCGGAATTGCCGCTCAGCACCAGGCGCTTGCCGCGATTGACGGCGCCCGGCGGAACATAGGCCAGGTACTCGAGCCGATCGTCGCGGCGTTCGTGCCGCGCCAGATCCTGGGTCACCTCGAGCAGGCGGTCGCCGAGATCCTCCATGCCGGCGTGCTCGACGTAGATCCAGGCCGCGGGCTCGGCGCGCGGTATGCGCAGGCTCTCGATCACGTACACCCGCCGCTTGAGCTTCTGCTGCGAAAAGTATTTCGCGGCATCGTCGATCTCCGTGTCGTTCATCGCCCTGGCGATCTTGATCATGGTCTGGATGGGCAGGTACGTATCGGGCCCCACCGCCTTGCGCCGGCCGGCGCGATAGTCGCGCAGCTGCTCGCGGATGTAGGACTCGGGCAAGCCGGCCAGCGCGGAGTTCTCCGGGCGGCCCTGGCCGGAGGGCGTATGACAGAAACCGCAGGCCAGGACATCGGGCTTGCGGCCTCGGGCCACGACATCCGGCATCGGCCCATGGCTTGCGGGCCGCCAGTCGGGCGGATTGAACACATCGTTGATGCGCGACAGCGGGAATTTCTCGGTGCTGCCGGGAATCTCCAGCAGTTCCTCCGCCGCCTGCGGCGCGGCGGCGGGCGCCGGCTCCGCCTTCGGCGGCAGCGGGAACAGCCACTCGGGGTACTCGAGGGGTGGCAGGGCCGATTCGGCCGCGAACGTGAGGCCGGCGGCTGCCAGCGAACAGGCCAGAAGAAGGCGGGCGATCCGCGTGTGATGCATCGTATTCGATTCTCCTGCGCGCAGTGTGCCAGACCGGGGCCAGATCGGGGGAAGACGCGCCGCAGGCGAGAAATCCGTGGAATACTGGCCGCGATGCCACACCTGAGCCGGCGCGCCCTGCCGCTCGCCACCGTCGATCTCGCCCGCTTCCTCATCGGCAAGCGCCTGGTGCGCGCGCACCGCCGCGGCGAGATCGCCGGGCGCATCGTCGAGACCGAGGCCTATCCGCCCGGCGACCCCACGGGCTACGCGCGCCCCGGGCTAACTACCAGCAACGCGCCGCTGTTCGCGGCGCGCGGCACGGCATACGTGCGCATGGTGTACGGCACCTGCCTCACGCTGAACCTGGCCGCGGAGCGGCAGGGCACCGGCGCCGCCGTGCTGATCCGTGCGCTCGAGCCGCTGGCCGGCATCGATCTCATGTGCGCGCATCGCCCGGATTCGCGGCTGCGCGACCTGGCGCGCGGGCCGGGGCGGGTGTGCGCGGCGCTCGGCATCGGCCGCGAGCTGTCCGGCGTCGATCTCACCACCAGCGGCGTGCTCTGGCTGGAGGGCGGCCGAACGCCCGGAATCGCGGTGAGCACGCGCATCGGGCTGTCGCGCGATCAACACCTGCGCCTGCGTTTTCTCGAGCGGGGCAGTCCTTTCGTGAGCGTTCCGCCATAATGCGCGCCATGCGTACGATGCTGATTTCACTCATGGCGCTGTTCTCGTGCCTGTGCCGGGCGCAGGATGCGCCGCTCACCGAGAACGATTTCCGCGGCACGCTCGGCCTCGGCGCGCACGTGCAACTCGCATATCGCGACCTCGGCTGTCGAGCGCTGACCTTCGATCAGTTCGTCACCGCCATGCATCAACCCGGCGTCACCTCCGAGGTGACCCGGGCGCCCGATGGCAGCGCGGCCACGTTGACCGTGCATCGCCGCGGCGGTGCGTCGTGCCCGTCGCCCTACGGGCCGGTGCGCGAGATGCCGGCGTTCGAACTGCGGGATCTGGCGGGGCGGCGGGTCACCGCCGCCTCGCTGCGCGGCAAGCCCACGCTCATCAATTTCTATTTCTCCACCTGCGCACCCTGCATCCTGGAGGTGGGCCCGCTCAACGCATTCGCCGCCTCGCGCCACGATCTCAATTTCCTGGCGGTCACCTTCGACGAGCCGGCCGAGGCGCGGGCCTTCGTGCAGCGTCATCGTTTCCGCTGGCGGGTGGTGCCGGACGGGCGCGATTTCATCGACCGGATGGCGGTGAACCGCTACCCGATGATGGCGTTGTTCGACGCCCAGGGGCGGCTGCTCGGCATGCGCGCCGGCGGCGTCAGGGACGAGCTGGAGGCGGCCGCGGTGGGTCCGGCCCTGAAACGGTGGGTCGACGGACTGTTGCGCAGCCAGGCCGCGGCGGCGCTCGCGCCCTGATCCGGGGCGCGCGCTGTCAACTCCACGCCTGCTGGCGCGTTGCCAGCTCATGGGGACGGAAGCATCGGTGATGCACAAGGCAACCTCGGCGGCCATTGCCGCAAATCGCTTCGGTCTGGGTGCGCGTCCGGGCGAGCTTGAGTCGCTCGGCGATCCCGACGGCTGGCTGCGGCGGCAGCTGCAGGGCAGTCCCCCGAGACTGGCCGATGCGCAACTGCGACCTTCCGCCGAAACGCTGGCGCGGGTCATGGAATTGCGGCGCGAGGCCGCGCAGGAACGCCGCGAGCGGCGGCGCCAGGGCGGCGAAGATGCGGCGGCGCCGGCCAAAGCGGCGCTGACGTTTCGCGCGCTGTATCGCCCCGTGTATCTCGCGGAAGTCCACGCGCGCTTCTCCCATGCCGTGAACACGGACCGGCCCTTCCTCGAGAGGCTGACGCAGTTCTGGACCAACCACTTCGCCGTCTCGGTGGACAAGGTGCTGGTGCTGGGGCTTGCCGGCGCGATGGAACGCGAAGCCATCCGCCCGCGCGTCACGGGTCATTTCACCGACCTGCTGCTCGCCGTCGAGCAGCATCCGGCCATGCTGCTGTATCTCGACAATGCGACGTCCATTGGCCCGAACTCGCAGGCTGCGCGCTTCACCGCGCGCCGCGGCCAGGCGCGCAAGCTCGACATCAACGAAAATCTCGCGCGCGAGATCCTCGAGCTGCACACGCTCGGCGTGAATGGCGGCTATACGCAGACGGACGTGACCACGTTCGCCAAGGCCATCACCGGCTGGTCGGTGGGCGGCCAGGATGCGGATCGCCGGCTGGCGCGGTCCTCGGTCGACCACGGCCGGCCGGGCGAATTCTTCTTCCGCGAGGCCTTTCACGAGCCGGGCGCGAAGAAGTTGTTAGGCCGCAGCCATGGCGACGACGGCCGCGGCCAGGGCGAGGCCATGCTGCGTGACCTGGCGCTGCGGCCGCAGACCGCGCGGCACGTCTGTACCAAGCTGGCTCGACACTTCATCGCCGACGATCCGCCGCAGGCGGCGGTCGAGCGCCTGACCCGCGCCTGGCTGGATTCGCGCGGGCACCTGCCCGCGGTATACGCCGCATTGATCGAATCGCCCGAGGCCTGGCAGGCGCCGCTCGCCAAATTCAAGACGCCTGCCGACTACCTGCACTCCGCGCACCGCGGCCTCGCCATTCCGGTGCGCGACCCGCGGCGGGTCGTGCATGGTTTCGACTTGCTGGGTCAGCGCAGCCTCAGTCCCGGCTCGCCCGCGGGCTGGCCCGACACCAGTGCGGACTGGGATGGACCCTCGGCGCTGCTCAAGCGCATCGCCTGGGCGGACCTGGTGGCGCAGCGACTGGGCGATGAGCGCAATGCGCGCGAGCTCGCCCCGCGGCTTCTCGGCGGCTCGCTCAGCGACGATACCGCGCGGGCCATCGCCCGCGCGGAAAGCGGCACGCAGGCGCTGACCCTGCTGCTGGCCTCACCGGAATTCATGCGTAGATAGGAGCGCTGCCATGCTTCATGCCTCGACCGCGATGCAGACGGCGATTTCCCGGCGCCGCTTTCTCGAGACTTCGCTGTTCGCCGGTGCCAGCACGGTGATGGCGTCGCGCCTGGCGTTCGCGGCCGCGAACACCGACGCGCGCTTCGTCTTCGTACTGTTGCGCGGCGCGCTCGACGGATTGAGCGCCGTGCCGCCGACCAATGACCCGGACTATGCGCGACTGCGTGGCCAGATCGCCATCCCGCGCGGCGGCGACGGCGCGGCGCTGCCGCTCGACGGGGACTTCGGCCTGCATCCTTCGCTCGGCTTCCTGCATCGCTGCTACGCCGCCCGGCAGCTGGCGGTGCTGCATGCCGTCGCCACGCCGTATCGCGAGCGTTCGCACTTCGATGCGCAGAACGTGCTGGAGAGCGGCGCCAGCCGACCGCAGGGCACGAGCACCGGCTGGCTCAATCGCGCCCTGGCCACGCTGCCGGCGAGTCATTCGCGCGAGGCGGGAGTGGCACTGGGCGCCAATGTTCCTCTCGCGATGCGTGGGCCCGCGGAAGTGGCGTCCTGGTCGCCGACCCGGATCGCCGCGCTGGACGAGGCCACGCTGGCGCGCATCACCGACCTGTATGCGCGCGATCCGCTGCTCGCGCAGCGGCTCGCCGACGCGCTGCAAAGCGACGCCATCGCCAACGAGGCGCAGAAGGCGGCCGAGTCGGCGGCCCAGTCGGCGGCCGAGGACGGCACCGCGACCGGCACGATGACCGACGATGTCGTGGCGCGCGACGCGCAGGAGAAACGCAATGTCAACACGCGCTACGTCGAAGCCGCGCGCGCCGCGGCGGGCTTTCTCCGGCGCGACGACGGCCCGCGCGTGGCCATGTTCGACACCAGCGGCTGGGACACGCATGCGAACCAGGGCGCGTCCACCGGCCAGCTGGCATCGCGGCTGCGCGGACTCGACGCGGCGCTGGAATCGCTGGCCGACTCGCTCGGGCCGGTGTGGCGCCGCACGGTGGTGCTCGTGGCGACGGAGTTCGGCCGTACCGCCGCCATCAACGGCACGCGGGGCACCGATCACGGCACCGGGGCGGCCGCCTTCCTGGCCGGCGGCGCCGTGCGCGGCGGCCGCGTCATCGCCGACTGGCCGGGCCTGAAGGCGTCGGCATTGCTCGAGAATCGCGATCTCAGGCCCACGCGCGATCTGCGATCCATCCTGAAGGGCGTGTTGCGCGATCACCTGGGCGTGGCGCCGGCGGCGCTGTCGGCCAGCGTTTTTCCCGAGAGCAACGCCGTCAAACCACTCGATGGGCTGATTCGCGGCTGAGGAGACGCGCTCAGGCGGGTACCGGCGCCGCCTTCAGCTTCACCTCACGGTTCGGCAGATTGATGAATGCCGCCGTGGCGGCGAGAGCGGCGTCCGCGTACCACATCCAGGTGAAGTCGCCGAACCGATCGCGCACCACGCCCCCCAGGTAGGCGCCGAAGAACGCGCCGATCTGGTGGGTGAACGTCGCCAGCCCGAACAGGGTCGCCAGATACCGCACACCGAAGAGCTTGCCGATGAGCCCGGCCGTGGGCGGCACCGTGGCCAGCCACGTGAAGCCGAGCACCGCGGCGAATAGATAGAAGGTGGCCGGACTCTTGGGCGCCGCCATGTAGACGAGCACGGCAACGGCTCGACTGAAGTACATGATGAACAACAGCCACTTCATGCGCATGACACCGCCCGCCCAGCCGGCAGTGAGCGATCCGGCGACGTTGGCGAGCCCGATGATGGCGAGCGATGTCGCCGCCACGGAAGCCGGCAGGCTGCAGAGCCCGACTTCGCCCGGCAGGTGCGTCACCGGGAACGCGATGTGGAAGCCGCAGGTGAAGAAGCCGGCATGCAGCAACCAGTAGCTCCTGTCGCGAGCGGCGAGGCGCAGCTGCGCGCGCAGCGTGGCCGGCGCGGCCTGCGAGGTCGCCGGCGCGCCAGTCGCGCCCAGGCATGCCGATGTTTCCGTGTTGCTCATGATCGATCCGCAGCGCGAATACACCACCGGCAAGGTGCCGCTCGCCGGCATCGATGCGGCCGTGGAAGAGGGCGCGCGCCTGCTGGCATTCGCGCGCGCTGCCGGCATGCCCGTGATCCACGTATTGCACCACGCCCGGCCCGGCGCGAGCTCGTGCTGGCGGGTTTCGCCACGCACATGCGCATCAGCGCCACGGCGCGCTCGGCCATCGACCACGGCTTGCGCAACACCGTGGTGGCGGCGGCCACCGCGACGCGCGACCTGCCGCATGCACTGGGACATGGCGTCACCGCCGCGAGCGTCAACCAGGTGGGCACGCTCGCCGCGCCCTGGCCGACTGGTTTTCCGTGGCGGTCCAGAATACCGCCGCGTCGCACGTGCGGTAGAAGTTCCCCTGCGCGCGCGCCGTGGAAATTGCCACTGCAATAGTTGCCTTGACAAATATTTCGCCGCGGCGAGAATTCCCGGCCCGCGCCTCACCTGCGAGTACCCATGACCGCCACCGCCCGGCGACTTCGCGACGCCGACCTCGTGCCGCCGCCGCAAGACGGCACGCAGCGCATGATCTGCCGGCAGATCAAGCAGGTCATGAGCTCGCTGACGCGCCGCGTCGATGCGCACATGCAGCCGCTCGAGCTCACCGGCATGCAATGGGAGCCGCTGATGCTGCTGTGGCTCAAACGAGCCGATACCGTGGCCGCGCTGGCGCGCGTCAGCCAGGTCGGCGTGCCTTCGATGACGCGCATGCTCGACCGTCTCGAGCAGAAGGGGCTGCTGCGCCGCGAACGTAGCGCCACCGACCGGCGCGTGGTCAACCTGCACCTCACGCCCAAGGGTCGGCGCGCAGCGAGCAGGATCTGGCCGATCGTGGTCGAGGGTATGAACGTGCACCTCGAGGGATTCCGCAAGGGCGAGCTCGACCAGCTCAGCGCACTGCTGGGCCGCATGCTGACCAATGGCGCGCGCGATGCGCAGAAGAACGAGAAATGATCATGCACACCCGCAAGACCTCGCAATACGTTGCCGCCGCGGCCGCCCTGGCCGGTAGCCTGCTGCTCGCCGCCTGCGGCAAGGAGCAAAGTGGGCCGCCACCGCCCCCGGAAGTCGGAGTGATCACGCTCGAGCCGCGCAATGTCGCCATCACCGACCAGCTGCCGGGCCGCACCACCGCCTACCGGGTGGCCGAGGTCCGCCCGCAGGTCACGGGCATCGTGAAGCGCCGCCTGTTCACGGAGGGCGCGGAAGTGAAGGCCGGCGAGCAGCTCTTCCAGATCGATGCCGGGCCGTATCGCGCGGCGCTGTCCTCGGCCGAGGCGGCGCTCAAGCGCGCCGAGGCGCAGGCGGTCACGGCCAAACTACTTCAGGAGCGCTACGCGCCCTTGATAGCCGCCAACGCGGTTTCCCGGCAGGAGAACGACGAGGCGATCGCCGCGCGGGCCCGCGCCGAGGCCGACGTCGCCGCCGCGAAGGCGCAGGTGGAAGGCGCGCGCATCAACCTCGTATACACGCAGCTGCTGTCGCCGATCGCCGGGCGCATCGGGCGCGCGCTGGTGACCGAAGGCGCGCTGGTCACCTCCGGCCAGGCGGCCGCACTGGCCACGGTGCAGCAGCTCGATCCCATCTACGTCGACATCACCCAGTCATCCACCGAGCTGCTGCGCCTGCAGCGTCAGTTCGCCAGCGGTGCACTGGTCAAGAACGACAGGAATGAGGCCGAGGTGTCGCTGACCCTCGAGGACGGCATGCCATACGCGGAGCGCGGCCGGCTCAAGGTGTCGGAGGTTTCAGTGGAGCCGTCCACCGGCTCGGTGACGCTGCGTGCGGTGTTCCCGAATCCGCGACGCGAGCTCCTGCCCGGCATGTTCGTGCGCGCGCAGCTCACGCGCGGCACGCGCGAGGCGGCCCTGCTGGTGCCGCAGCGCGGCGTCTCGCACAACTCCAGCGGCCAGGCCACGGTCATGCTCGTCGAGCAGGGCAACAAGGTTGCCGAGCGCGTGGTGACCGCCGACCGCGCCATCGGCAGCGAGTGGTTGATCACGTCCGGATTGAAGCCGGGCGATCGCGTCGTGCTCGATGGCCTGCAGAAAGTGAAGCCGGGTGGCGAAGTGAAGCCGGTGCCGGTGGAGTCGCCCGAAGTGGCCGCTCGCTGACATGCTGTCGCGCTTCTTCATCGACCGGCCCATCTTCGCGTGGGTCATCGCCATCATCATCATGATCGCGGGTGGCCTGTCGATCGCCACTCTGCCCGTGCGCCAGTATCCGGCGATCGCCGCGCCCACCGTGGGTATCAACGTCAATTACCCGGGTGCCTCGGCGCAGACCGTGCAGGACACGGTCATCCAGGTCATCGAACAGCAGCTCAACGGCATCGACAACCTCACCTATCTCACCTCGGAAGCGCAGGCCGATGGTTCGGCCGGCATCACGCTGACCTTCGCGCAGGGAACCGACCCCGACACGGCGCAGGTGCAGGTGCAGAACAAGCTGTCGCTGGCGATGCCGCTGCTGCCGCAGGAAGTGCAGCAGCAGGGCGTGCGCGTCAACAAGCCGGCGCGCAACTTCCTCACGGTGATGGGTTTCATCTCCGCCGACAACAGCATGAACGGCGAGGAGATCACGGACTACGTCGCCACCAACATCCTCGACCCGCTGAACCGCACGCCCGGCGTCGGCGACGTGACGCTGTTCGGCGCGCAGTACGCCATGCGCATCTGGGTGGACCCGGCGAAGCTCACCAACTACGGCCTGACCACCGGCGACGTCGTGGCGGCCATCCGCGCGCAGAACGTGCAGGTGTCGGTCGGTTCGCTCGGCGGCCTGCCCGCCGCGCCGGGCCAGGCCTTCTCCGCGGCGATCATCGGGCCCACCCGGTTCTCCACGCCGGAGCAGTTCCGCAGCATCCTGCTGCGCGTGAAACCCGATGGATCGCAGGTGCGCGTCGGCGACGTGGCGCGCGTCGCGCTCAACTCCGAGAGCTACATCCGCGACACCAAGTACAACGGCAAGCCCGGCGCGGGCGTCGCCATCCGGCTCGCCGCGGGCCAGAACGCGCTGGACACCATGGACGAGATCCACGCGACCATCGACCGGCTCCGGCCGTTCTTCCCGCGCGGCTTCGAAGTGGTGCTGCCGCTCGACACCACGCCCTTCGTGCGCAGTTCGATCTTCGAGGTGGTGAAGACGCTGTTCGAAGCGGTGGTGCTGGTGTTCCTGGTGATGTACCTGTTCCTGCAGAACGCGCGGGCCACGCTCATTCCGACCATCGCGGTGCCGGTGGTGTTGCTGGGCACCTTCGGCGTGCTCGCGGCCTTCGGCTTCTCGATCAACACCCTGACCATGTTCGGCATGGCTCTGTCCATCGGCCTGCTGGTGGACGACGCCATCGTGGTGGTCGAGAACGTCGAGCGCGTGATGTCCGAGGAGGGCCTCGGGCCCCGCGAGGCCACGCGCAAGTCGATGGACCAGATCACAGGCGCGCTGGTGGCCATCGCGCTGGTGCTGGCGGCGGTGTTCGTGCCCATGGCCTTCTTCGGCGGCTCCATCGGCGTGATCTACCGCCAGTTCTCCATCACGCTGGTGTCGGCGATGGCGCTGTCGGTGTTCGTCGCGCTGGTGCTCACGCCGGCGCTGTGCGCGACCATCCTGAAACCGCTGCCGGCATCGGGCCACGTCGAGCACACGGGCTTCTTCAGGTGGTTCAACCGTTGGTTCGACCGCGGCCGCGCGCGGCATGCCAGCGTGCTCGACGGCATGCTGCATCGTTCGAAGCGCTCGATGTGGCTCTACGTGGCCCTCGTGGTGTTCACCGGGCTGCTGTTCAGCCGGGTGCCGTCCTCCTTCCTGCCGCCGGAGGATCCCGGCTTCGCCTACGGCCAGGTGCAGACGCCACCGGGCGCGTCCAAGGAGCGCACCTGGGCGGCGCTCGACAAGGCGCGCGCATATCTGCTCGATCATGAAAAGGACGTGGTCGAGGGCGTGCTCACGGTCAACGGCTTCAGTTTCGCCGGCACCGGGCAGAACGCCGGCCTCATCTTCATTAAGCTCAGGGACTGGGACGAGCGCACGGACGCCTCGCAGTCCATGCAGGCCTTCCTGGGTCGCACCAACAAGTACTTCGCCAGCATCAAGGATGCGAATGTGATCGCCGTGCCGCCGCCGGCCGTGCTCGAGCTCGGCAACACCGGCGGCTTCGACATGATGCTGCAGAATCGCGGCGGCCTGCCGCGCGATCAGTTCCTGGCGGCGCGCAACCAGCTGCTCGGCATGGCGGCGCAGAATCCCGTGCTCGCCGGCGTGCGCCCCAATGGCGTGGAAGACGCGCCGCAGTTCAAGCTGGACATCGACCGCGAGAAAGCGAGCGCGCTCGGCATCTCCATCACGGACATCAACCAGACGCTGCAGACCGGCTGGGCGTCCACCTACGTCAACGACTTCATCGACCGCGGCCGCGTGAAACGCGTGTACGTGCAGGGCGATCCGCAGACCCGCATGCAGCCCGACGACCTCAATCGCTGGTACGTGCGCAACAACAAGGGCGAGATGGTGCCGTTCTCGGCGTTCGGCCGCGGCGAATGGACCTACGGGCCGCAGAAGCTGGTGCGCTTCAATGGCGTGCCCGCCTTTCAGATCCAGGGCGCGCCGGCGCCGGGGCACAGCTCGGGCGACGCCATGAAGGCGATGGAAGCCATCGTCGCCAAACTACCCGCGGGCGTGGGCATGGAGTGGACCGGGCTGTCGTATGAGGAGCAGGCGTCCGGCTCGCAGGCGCCGCTGCTGTACATTCTGTCGCTGGCCATCGTGTTCCTGTGCCTCTCGGCGCTGTACGAGAGCTGGAACATTCCGCTGACCGTGCTGCTGGTGGTGCCGCTGGGCGTGCTGGGCGCGGTCGCGGCGACGCTGTTGCGCGGGCTCACCAACGATGCATATTTCCAGGTCGGCCTGCTCGTGACCATCGGCATTTCGGCCAAGAACGCCATCCTGATCGTGGAGTTCGCCAAGGAGAACTTCGACCGCGGCATGGACCTGGTGGATTCCGTGGTGCACGCGGCCCGGCAGCGCCTGCGGCCCATCCTCATGACCTCGCTGGCCTTCATGTCCGGCGTGCTGCCGCTCGCCATCTCCAGCGGCGCGGGCTCCGGCGCACAGCACGCGGTGGGCACGGGCGTGATCGGCGGCATGCTGGCCGCGACCTTCCTGGCCGTGTTCTTCGTGCCCGTGTTCTTCGTCGTGGTGCTGCGCTACTTCAAGGTGAAGCCCACGACGATGCAGGTGGACGAGACGCCGGCTGACGAGCCCTACGCGAGCAACGCATGAGACCTGGGCCGCTGGCAACCGTCGCCCAGCAACCTCGTGCAGCCGTACACCGAGCTGGGGGGCGGCTGGAAGGAGTGGCTCCGGTGGTGCGCTGCCAGGGACGCGGACGCCTTGCGGCGCCCGCTCACTTGCCGATCAGCGCGCTCAACACTTCCGGTTCGATGGGCTTGGTGAAATGGTGGTCGAAGCCAGATTCGGCGGCGCGCGCCTTGTCGGCGTCCTGGCCCCAGCCGGTGACGGCGATCAGCGTGACCGGCGGTGCGGGCCGTTGCGCCCGAATTCGCTGCGCCACCTCGTAGCCGCTGAGTCCCGGCATGCCGATGTCGAGGATGGCGATCTCGGGCTTCATTCGCTCGAACAGCGCGAGTGCATCGGGCCCATTGCGCACCACCTCGACTTCATGGCCTTCCAGGCGCAGCAGCATCGCCAGGCTGTCGCCCGCGTCCACGTTGTCATCGGCCACGAGCACGCGGCGTGCGCGGCGCGCGCCGCCGCGCGTGGTGGCGTCGCTGGCCGGTTCGTCCGCCGCGCCCGTGGCGAGTGGCAGTCGCACGCTGAACTCGCTGCCCTGGCCGAGACCGGCGCTCGCCGCGGTCAGCTGCCCACCATGCATCTCGATGAGGCCGCGCGACAGCGCCAGGCCGATGCCGAGTCCGCCGCCCCCGTGCGCACCCGGCACCTGCGAGAACATGGTGAAGATGCCCGGCAGCGCCTCGGCGGAGATGCCGATGCCATTGTCGGCGACGCGAATCAGCACGTCCGTGCCGCGAGCTTGCGCGCTCAGGTGGATCTGTCCCTCGGGATCGGTGTACTTGGCGGCATTGGTCAGCAGGTTGGCCAACACTTGCGAGAGCCGCAGGGGATCCGCGTCCAGCTCGACGTCGCGCGCGGGCAGGCTGATCTCCAGGTGATGACGCTTGGCGTCGATGGCGGGCCGCGCGGTTTCCAGCGCCGAGTCGATCACCTGCTTGAGCGAGGTGCGGCTCTTGCGCAGTTGCAGCGTGCCGCGGGTGATCCGTGAGATGTCGAGCAGGCCCTCGAGCAGCAGGGACAGGTTCTGCACCTGCCGCGCGATGACTTCGTGTGCCCAGGATTGCTGTTCGGCCGACGCGGTGGCGGTGCGCGCGATCATCGCGGCCTGGCGGATGGGCGCCAGGGGGTTGCGCAGCTCGTGCGCCAGCGTGGCGAGGAATTCGTCCTTGCGGCGGACATTCTCGCGCAGCGCGGCCTCGGCGCGCTCGCGCCGCGCGATCTCGCGCTGCGCCGCCTCGTACAGGCGCGCGTTGTCGATGGCGATCGCGGCCTGCGCGGCCATGCCCACCACCAGCCGCTCGCTGCGCTCGTCGAACCGGCCCACCTCGGGATGGCCGAAGAACAGGCCACCATGCACCTCGCCGGATCGGGATTTGACCGCCACCGCGAGATAGCTGCGTACCGGCAGGTGTCCGGGCGGCTGACCGTGGTGAGGCGGCAGCGTGCCGTAGCGCGGATCCTGGGTGATGTCATCGCTGCGCACGGGGCCCTCACCATGAAAAGTGGGGGCGAATACCGCGGTGGCGCGCGGATGCCCGAACTGGTCGAAGGCGGCACGCGGCGCGCCCGACAGCGTGTAGAGAAGATAGTTCTCGCCATCCTCGTTGACACGGTTATAGAAGAACGCGCCGAACTTCGCGCCGGTGAGCTCGGTGGCGGCATCGGTGACGGTCTGCACCAGTTTTTCGAGATCGAGCTGCGAGGCGATGGCCTGTCCGGTCTGGTTCAACACTTCCAGCAGGCGCGATTCGTCGCGCACCGCCGCTTCCAACCCCGAGGGCATTCTTGGCGCATTCATCGTCATGGATGCACTCTAGAAGGCGGACCCCGCACGCAATACTCGGCCGAGCGGAAATTTCATGCGGGAGTAATCCTACGCAGCAGCATCCCCATGCACTGGTGTAACGTCCGGCCATGAGCCTCAGCGATACGCCGCTTCGTACCGTGCCCTCGGCGGTTCCGCCCTGGCTGGGCCTGGTTCTCTGGATCGGACTGTGCGCCACCGCGGGAGGCCTGGGCGCCATCGCCTCGGTGGAAGCGCCCGCGTTCTACGCCGCGCTGGTCAAGCCGTCCTGGGCGCCGCCGCCGCAGGTGTTCGGTCCGGTATGGACACTGCTCTACCTGAGCATGGCGGTCGCGGCCTGGCTGGTCTGGCGCGAGCGGGGCTGGGCGCGCGCGCGCGGCGCCCTGGGCCTGTTCGTGCTGCAACTGGCGCTGAACGCGCTGTGGTCGTGGCTGTTCTTCGCCTGGCATCGTGGCGCGCTGGCGCTGGCTGACATCGTGGTCCTGGCGCTGCTCATCGTCGCCACGCTGGCTGCCTTCGCGCGCATCCGCCGGCTGGCGGCGTGGCTGCTCGTGCCTTACCTGGCGTGGGTGGCCTTCGCCACCGCGCTCAATTATTCCGTGTGGCGGCTGAATCCTCAGCTGCTGTAGCGGCCAGCCAGGCGACATGGATGCGGTGCCGGCCGCCGTCGTCCACCAGGTCGACGACGTTGCGGCCGGGCCTTTGCACCTGGCCGTCCACGGTGAATTGCGGCAGCGGCGAGGGGCCGGGCTGGGCATCCACCAGGATTTCGTAAGTGGTACTTCGATAGCGGAACGTGATGCTGAATCCGTTCCACTCCGCCGGCACGCAGGGCGCCAATGACAGACGTCCGTCGCGCAGCCGGAAGCCGAGAATCCATTCGAGGCCGGCGCGATACAGCCAGCCCGCCGAACCCGTGTACCAGGTCCAGCCGCCTCGCCCGGCATGCGGGGGTTCCGAGTAGACGTCGGCCGCGACCACATAGGGCTCGACCTTGTAGCGTTGCACGTCGGCGCGCGAGGTCGCGCGCCGGATCGGATTCAGCATGTTGAATACTTCCATCGCGAGTTCGGCTTTGCCCTGCATCGCAAAGGCGATGGCCGTCCACACCGCAGCATGCGTGTACTGGCCGCCGTTCTCGCGAATGCCCCTGGGGTAGGCCTTCACGTAACCCGGTTCCTGTACCGACCGCTCGAAAGGCGGAGTGAACAACGGGGCCAGCGGCGGATCGCGCCGCAGAAGGTGAGCTGCCAGCGATTGCATGGCCTGTTCGGCCCGCTGCGGTTGCGCGGCGCCCGAGATCACGCTCCACGACTGCGCGATGGCGTCGATGCGGCATTCGTCATCGGTGGCGCTGCCGAGCGGCGTACCGTCGTCGAAGAAGCCGCGGCGGTACCACTCGCCGTCCCAGCCATGCGCCTCCAGCGAGGCGCGCAGCTTGCTCGCGTTGCCCAGCCAGGTGGTGGCCAGCGCCAGTTCGCCGCGCGCCTGCGCCAGCGGCGCGAAAGCGTTGAGCGTCGCGTGCAGGAACCAGCCCAGCCACACGCTCTCGCCGCGGCCGTGCTCGCCGACGCGGTTCATGCCGTCGTTCCAGTCGCCCGTACCCATCAGCGGCAATCCGTGCGCGCCGAGATAGGCGCCCTCGAGACCGCGGCGGCAGTGCTCGAACAAGGTCGCGGTTTCGTCGCTCACCTGTGGCTCGAAGAACGCATCGTGCCGCTCGCGCGGAAGCGGCGGACCTTCGATGAAAGGCAGTTCGACATCGAGAATGCCGCGATCGCCGGTGAGCGCCACGTACTGCGCGGTGACGTAGGCCAGCCACACGCGGTCATCGGAGATGTGCGTGCGCACGCCGCTGCCATTGTGCGGCAGCCACCAATGCTGCACGTCGCCCTCGGGAAACTGCCGCGAGGCCGCGCGCAGGATCTGCTCGCGCAGCAGCTGCGGGCGCGCGATGCCGAGCGCCATGGCATCCTGCAGTTGATCGCGGAAACCGTACGCGCCGCTCGCCTGGTAGAACGCCGCACGCGCCCAGGTGCGGCAGGCCAGTGTCTGGTACAGCAGCCAGTGATTCATCAGGAGGTCGAAGGCCCGGTCGGGCGTTCTCACCTGCACATGCGAATCCAGCTCGCTCCATTGGCGGGTGACCGCGGTGAGCTCGCGATCCAGCGGCGCGAGGCGGTAGCGCGTGATCAGCTCGCGCGCCTGCTGCGCGTCGGCGGCCTGGCCCAGCAGGAAGACGATCTCGGTGGTCGCGCCCGGCTCCATCTCCAGGCGCGCGCGCAGCGCGGCGCAGGCGTCGAGCGCCGCGCCGCTGCGACCGGAGAAGTTGTCGCCGGCGACGAGCGCCGCGGGTGCGTCCAGCGAACCATGCCGCCCGAGGAACTCGCGGCGGTCGCCGGTCCATTCGGTCTGCAAACCCGACAGATCGGCGAACGCCACACCCGGGAAGGCCGTGTTCCAGGGATTGCGCGCGAACATGGCGCGGGTGATCTCGTCGACCTCGGTGAACACGTGCGGCACGCCGGGCCCGCGCGAGGCGCCCAGCACCCACTCGACGTAGCCGGTGACCGACAGGCTACGACGCCGCGGGCTGTCGTTGTGCAACGTGAGCCGGCAGATCTTGATGGGGTCGTCGGCCGGCACGAACATCACCAGCGTCAGTGCCATGCCATGCGAGCGCTGGTCGAAGCGCGAATAGCCGGGGCCGTGCGCGCAGCGGTAATGCGCCTGCTCGTGGCGGATGGGCGCGGGCGTGGGTGTCCACAATTCGCCGGTCTCCTCGTCGCGCAGGTAGATAGCCTCGCCCGGACGGTCGACGACCGGGTCGTTGCTCCACGGCGTCAGGGCGTTCTCGCGGGAATTGCGCGCCCAGGTGTAGCTGCCGCCTTCCGCGGACACCTGGAAGCCGAAGCCACGGTTGGCGACCACGTTGACCCAGGGCAGCGGCGTGGGCTGTCCGCCGGTCGCGATCACGTACTCGCGTCCCTGCGCGCCGAAGCCGCCGAGCCCATTGAAGAATTCCAGTTCGCGGGCGGTGTCGACTTCGGCCGGCGCCGCGCCGCCGGCAGTAGGGGACGCGCGCCGCGCCGCACGCGGCGCCACCGCGGGCGTGGGCTGCATGCGCGCCACCTGATCGGCGAGGCTGCCGGCGCGACCCGAGAGCACCACGCGCGCCACCGAGGCGAGCAGTGCCCGCGTCTCGGTGCTGACCAGGTCGCCGCGCAGCACGAAGACCTTGCCGCGGGTGTCGGCGCCGGCGATGCGCGGGCGCGCCTGGTTCACGCGCACCAGCGATTCGAGCGCCACCTGCAGGTCCTGCACGTACGAGGCGGCGCGTTCGTTGAGGATCACCAGGTCCACCGACAGCCGCTTGATACCCCAATATTCGTGCGCCTGCAGCAGCTGGCGCACGAGGGGCAGGTCGTCCATCTGTTCGAGACGCAGCAGCACGATCGGCAGGTCGCCCGAGATGTCATGCGCCCACAGGCCCTGCGGGCCACCGGCGCCACGCTGGATGAGATCGGGCGCCGGGCGCGCGGCGCCGTCCACGTACAGGACGCGGCCGGCGAGCTGCTGGAACAGGTTGGCCTGCGACGCGTCGATGCTGAAGTGGCGCAGCTGCACCTGCGCGTGGGTCCAGGCGAGAGTCGCCGCGCGCGTGTGCGCGTTGGCGTCGCGGTGCTTGTCGATCTGCTCGAGCACGGCCGCGCGGCTCTGCGCGACGCAGGTCCAGTAGGCGATGCGCGCGGTGCCGCCTGCCGGCACGCGCAGGCGATAACGGAGCGCGAAGATCGCATCGAGCACCGTGCCCGCGGTGCCCGAGAGCGTGCTGCCCTCGAGCATCGCCAGCGGCGCGCGCAGCTCGCGGGCGCGGCCGATGAAGCGCGCGCGGTCGGTCTCGTATTCGGGCCCGGAGATCACCGTCCCCTCGATCACCGCATTGTGCGAGGCCCAGAGCTCAGGCTCGTCGGCCGCGCGCCGGCGGCGGTTGGCGACGAGCGCGGATTGCCCGTTCAGGAACTCGGTGCGCACGAACATCTTGGCGAAGGCCGGGTGTGCGACGTCCGCCGGCTGGCTGCCCAGCACCAGCTCGCAATACGAGGTGATCTCGATTTCGCGCGGCCGGGCGGAGGCATTGCTCACCGAGACGCGGCGCACCTCGGCGTCGTCCTCCGGGGAGACCTGCACTTCCAGGGTGGTGGTGAGGTCGCCGTCGCGGCGGATGATCTCCGCGCGGTCTTCGGTGAAACTCACCTCGTAGGAATCGGGCTGTCCGGCGCAGGGTTGATAGCCGGCCGACCACACGCGGCCCGACTCCACGTCGCGCAGCAGTAGATAGCTCCCCGTGTCGTCGCGAGTCGGGTCGTCGCGCCAGCGGGTGACCGCGAGGTCGTTCCAGCGGCTGTAGCCCGAGCCGGCCGCCGTGATCATCACCGAGTAGCGGCCGTTGGACAGCAGGTGGGTCTGCGGCGCCGAGTCGTGCGGGCTCCTGATCCGGCGCACCTCCGGGGCCTGCAGGTCGCTGATGCGCGCGGCCGTGCCCACTTCCTCGGCGCGCGGATGCGCCACCGATACGTCGCGCGGCGTGCGCTCCTGCAGCAGCAGGTCGGTCGCCTGCACGGCGACGTCCGAATGAAACCGCTCGCGCATGCGGCCGTCGAGCAGCGCATTGGCGATCGCCACGATGCTCATGCCCTGGTGATGCGCCATGTAGGCGCGGATGATCACGAAACGCGCGGCATTGCCTTCCTGCTGCGGAACGCGCGCGGGCGTGAAATCCACCGCTTCGTAGAAGCCATACTGGCCACGCACGCCGAGCGATTCCAGCACGCGGAAATTCGCCAGGGCGGCCTCGCCATCCACCATGGCCGCGAGCCCGGTGGCGTACGGCGCGATGACCTTGCTTTCCGACAGCCCGCGTTTCAAGCCGAGGCCGGGCACGCCGAAGTTGGAATACTGGTAAGTAAGCTCGAGATCGCGCGCGTTGTACGCGGATTCGGAAATTCCCCAGGGCAGGGACAGCTCGCGGCCGTACTGGATCTGCCGCTTCACGATCAGCCGGCTGGTCTGGGCGAGCAGGCTGCCGCCCGGGGCGCGCAACACCAGGTCGGGCATCAGGTACTCGAACATCGAGCCCGACCAGGACACGAGCGCGGCGCCGGCGCCGATGGGCGTGACCGTGCGGCCCAGCCGGAACCAGTGGCGCGCCGGGATGTCGCCCTTGGCGATCGCGATGAAGCTCGCCAGCCGGGCCTCCGAGGCCAGCAGGTCATAGCAGCTCTCGTCGAGCGTACCGTCGCTGCAGCGGAAGCCGATGGACAGCAGCTTTCGCTGCCGGTCGTAGAGAAAGTCGAACTCCATCGCCGCGGCGAGCTCGAGCGCCGTGCGGGTCAGTGACTCCAGATATTCGACGATGTATCCGGCCGGATCGCGTGCCAGCAGGTCGCTGCGCCAGCTGTCGATGGAACGCTTGGTCGCCTCCACCCAATGGAGCAGGTCGTGATTGCGCTCGAGATGCGCTTCGCTGGCCAGCGTGCGCACCATGTCCACGAGCGTGGCGGCGCGTTCGGCGGCCGTGGCCAGCGCATCCGCGGCCGGGTCGACCACGCGGCCTGCCGGACGCAACGCGCTTTCCAGGTCGGCGAACGCCGTCTCGACGATGCCGCGCGTGATGACGAAGCCGGGCTGGAAGTGGAACTGCCGCAGCGCCTCGCGCGCCAGGTCGAGCGTATCGGCGAGGCCGGCAGCGGCCTCGCGGTGCGGCGCCGGGTCCTCCTGCCACTCGCGGAACGCGCCGGCCAGGGCGATGAGATGCGCCGCGAGGTTGCCCGAGTCCACGGACGAGACATAGCGCGGGTCGAGCGGCCGCAGGTCGCGGGTGTCGTACCAGTTGTAGAGATGACCGCGGTACTTCTGCATGCGGCCGAGAGTGCCGAGCGTGGCTTCGATGCGATCGAGGGCATCGCGCAGGCCGCACCAGCCGAAGTCGCGCGCCGCCACCACCGAGAGTAGATAGAGACCGATGTTGGTCGGGGAAGTGCGGTGCGCGACCACCCCGTGCGGGTCTTCCTGGAAGTTGTCCGGCGGCAGGTGATGGTCCTCGGCCGTGACGAACGCGTCGAAGAAACGCCAGGTGCGCCGCGCAATGCGCCGCAGCTGGCGCTGCTCCTGCGGATCCAGTTCCGACTTGGCGGCCGCGACGGGCACGCGGCTGATGCGCCAGGCCACGGCGGGCGCTGCCAGCCAGGCCAGCAGGAAGGGCAGCAACACCGGCGGCAGCACGCCGGTGGGATAGGGACCCTCCACCAGCACAACGAACAGCGCGGCGCCGAGCGCAACCGCCAAGCCACGCCACATGCGCGCATAGAAACTGGCGAGATCGGCGCGCGCCGAGCTCAGCAGGTCCGCCGGCACCCACTCGAGCAACAGCCGGTGGCTCACGGTGGTCCGCCACAAGGTGCGCACGATGGCATCGGACATGAGCCAGGCCTGGTAGGCGAGCATGGTCACCAGCAGCGTGGTCTGGGCGATGGCGAGCTGGATGTCGACGCGCAGCGCGCGCAGGTGGCTGCGCCAGGTCACCGTCGAGCGGCGCGGCAGGATGGCGCCGAGCAGCGGCTGCAGCGTGGGCAGTGCCAGCGCCACGAGGATGAACGCGCACCACGCCACCGCAGCGCCCGCCGGCAGCGTGCTGCCCACGACCAGCGCGGCGAGCGCGGTGGGCGCGGACAGCGAACGCCGCAGGTTGTCGATCATCTTCCACAGGCCGATGAGCGGGATGCGGCTGTGGCCGCGGCGGTGCGTGGCGGCGCCGGCGTCCCGGCGGCCCAGTATCCACGGCAGCAATTGCCAGTCGCCGCGCACCCAGCGGTGCTGGCGCAGGCTTGCGACGTCATAGCGCGAGGGAAATTCCTCGACCACTTCCACGTCGGAGGCCAGTCCCGCGCGCGCGAAGACCCCCTCGAACAGATCGTGCGACAGCAGCGTGCTTTCGGGCACGCGGTCGGCCAGCGCGGCCTCGAAGGCATCCACGTCATAGATGCCCTTGCCGGCGAAACTGCCTTCGCCGAGGAGGTCCTGGTACACGTCGGAGACGGCCGCGGCGTACGGATCCACGCCGGCCGCGCCGGAGAACACGCGCTGGAACAGCGTGGCTTCGACTTCCACGGGCAGCGAGAAGGCGACGCGCGGCTGCAGGATGGCGTAACCATCGACCACGCGGCCGACGCGCGCGTCGAAATGCGGGCGATTGAGCGGATGCGCCATCTTGCCGATGAGCCGCCGCGGCGTGTCGCGCGGCACGCGCGTATCCGCATCGAGGGTGAGCACATAGCGCACGCCGCGCGGCACCCAGGGACTCCTGCCCGTGCTGGTGACGTAGCTGGTATCCACCGCGCCGCGCAGCAGGCGATTGAGTTCCTGCAGCTTGCCGCGCTTTCGCTCCCAACCCATCCAGCGCTGTTCGCTCTCGCACCAGACGCGCCTGCGATGCAGCAGCAGGAAGCGATCGCCGCCCTTGGCCGGGCCATGGCGGCGATTCAGCCGCGCGATGCCGAGGATGGCGATGTCCAGCAGTCCCTCGTCACCCGGCTTGCTTTCGGCGTCGGCGTCCACCCAGTCCGACAGCAGCGCGAAATGCAGCTCGTCGTCGGGCGAGGCGAGGTAGTGGATCTCGAGATTGTGCAGATGCCGTTCGACCGATGCCCGCGAGTTGAGCATGACCGGCATGGCCACCAGCGTACGCAGTTCCTCCGGTATGCCGCCGCGCAACGCCAGCCCCGGCAGGCGGCTGGCGCCGACACCGCGGGTCACCGCGCGATTGACCAGCGCCACCGCGATGTCCATGCCGGGCACCGCGCCGAGAATGCCCAGCAGCCACAGGAGTCCGCCATGCACGCCGGCCTGCTGCAGCAGCGCCAGCGGCACGGCCAGCACCAGCGCCGAGACGAAGGCGATGGCGGCGACGTAGTCACGCGCGCCCACGGTGAGTGCGATGCGCTTGCGCCAGTCGCGCAGTGGCGCACGGAAGCCGATGGCGCGCTCGAGCTTTTCGCGACCGTCGGCGATGAGATGGAAGCCCGGATCGCGCTCGCGCTCGGAACGGGCCGTGTTCGCCGTGGTCAGCACCTGCCGCGCGATCTGTAGCTCGGAGAGCCGCGAGCCGCGGCCCAGCTCTTCGATGGCCGTGCGATAGAGGTTGCGCGTGGCGAAGTCCATCGACTCGAAATCGGAGGAGCTCTTCAGTACCTCGTCGACCAGGCTCACGCTTTCGAAGAACTCGGCCCAGTCCACATCGGACATGAGGCGCATGCTGGTGATGATGTTGCGCACGGTGACATTCGAAGCGCCCTGCCGCTGGTGCTCTTCGCGCACCAGCTGTTCGGAGGTGGCGCCCTGCGCGGTGATCCGCGCCTCCAGCCATTCGAGGGCCGGCATCACGCGTGGATCCTGCTCGCGCAGGCGCTGCACCAGCTGCACCGCGAACGATGGCGCCAGCGGTTTGCCGGCGCCGCGCCATCTCACCAGCGCCTGCGGATCGCGCTTCTGCCCGTTCACGCCCATCAGACGGTCGGCGATGGCGTCGGCTTCCTGGCGCGCGGCGCGGCTGGTGACGATGCGCTGCGCGACGCGCCGCAGGTTCTCGACCAGCACGATGCGCAGCGTGATCGCCACGGCCCACAACTCGCCGATGGTCAGCGGCGCCACGCTCTGATAAGCGCGCACGAAGCGGCGCAGGGTCTCGGGATCGAAGCGGCTGTCGGTATGCGCCACGTACGCCCAGGCGATGCCGAACACGCGCGGCAGGCCGGCGAACGGGCCTTCGGCCAGCTTGGGCAATTGACGATAGAAGCCCGGCGGCAGGTCCTCGCGGATCTCGCGAATCTGCTCCTCGACCACATGGTAGTTGTCGAGCACCCATTCGGCGGCGGGCGTGATGCTGCGGCCCTCATCCACGGCGCGGGCGATGGCGCGATACGCGGCGAGCAGCACTTTCTCGTTGTTGCGCAGGCGGGCACGCAGCGAGCGGCTGAAGCCGGGGCGCCGCGAGACTTCCTGCGCGGCCGCGAGACTCTGGGCATGCTGCTCGAGGCGCTCGACGCTGAAAATTTCCTCGCGCAGGATCTGCTCGCTGTTCCAATGCGAGCCGACCGAGAGTGTCTCGAGGATGCCGCTGAGAAAGGGGTGCAACGTCAGGTCCGGTGAAGAAGTAGGGCGGCTTCGCATTACGCGTAAGTCGCGGCTCTCGCGCCATATATTGCCGGCCCCGGGGCAGTGTGGGAATACACTGACAATGCGTCCGGGCCGCGTACCCAAGGCCCGCGCGCGACGCTGGTAGTTAGAACGGGCGGCGTGCGGGCGGAACCAGGCAGGGCGAGGGCGGCGGCTGGCCGGATCCGGTATTCGCGCGCGCGCAGGGTAATCGAGAACGGGGCATTCGCGCTGCCGTCGCCGGACCGCGACGGCTGGGCCGGCGCGGCCTCGCGCCGGCCTGCGCACCATCGGCGATTCGAACTACCCGGCCGGCCGCGGTCGGTGCCGACCAGGCGCGCAGGATGGCGCCCGCGCGCCACAGGGTGGACAGGCAAAAGTGACCGCTAACAACCCACTTTTTTGAACCGTTTTCGTGCAATCGGCAGTCCGAGGGACATCGTTCATTGTCTCGTTGGGCCCCGCGGGACAATAATGCCGGCAACACAAAACTTTCCGTCCGCTGGCGCGGACTAATATCCATGTTCATCAATGACACCGGTAGACTCCCCGAGTCTGGCCGGGTTTGCATAATGGGCTTCCAGCCGGAAGCCGAGCCTGGCCCACGCCGTTACTACAGCCTGGTCATCAATGCCGCCCGGGCCGAGGTCGAGCCCATGACCGAGCCGCGCAATCCGCATCATGTGCTCGGCGTCGGCGCCCATATCGAATCCGTCAACGGTCCGGTATTCGCCGCCTACTTCGCCGGCAATCGCGAACGCTACGACATGCATCCCGACTACCGGCAGTCGCTGTTCGTACTGGTGGATGGCGCGGTCTACGGCGTGCAGACCGAGAAGGTGGACACCGACCTGCGGCGCGGCTTCAGCAGGCGCAAGTTCACGTTGCTGCGCGGTGGCCGGCCGCAGCGCAGCGTGGAGTATCCCTGGCCCTGGTATCGCGAGCCGTTTGTCTCGGGCACGCCCGGCGCTTCGCGCAGCGGCGATTTCCTGCGCGAGCTCGCGGTCATGGTGCGTGAATACCGGCAGTAGCTAGTTCAGCCGAGCACGGTGCCGAGCCCGGCAGGGTCGACGGGCTTGACCAGGTGGGCATCGAATCCCGCGTCGGCCGCCTGGCGGCGGTCCTCCTCGCTGCCCCAGCCGGTGAGCGCGATCAGGCGGGGCCGGGTGCGCAGGCCTTCCATGGCGCGCACACGCCGCGCCACCTCGTAGCCATTGATGTCGGGCAGGCCGATGTCCAGGAAAACGATGTGCGGGGCGAAATCCGGGATCGCCGCCAGCGCATGCGCGCCCGAATGCGCCACGCGCGTGACGTGGCCGTCGAGCTCGAGCAGCATGGCAAGACTGCTGGCGGCGTCGGTGTTGTCGTCCACCACGAGGATGCGATGCGCGGTGCCGCGCTGCGTTCCGGTTTCGTCGCCGGTATCGGTGGCGGCACGCGGCTCGGCGAGCGGCAGGCGCACCGTCATGGTGGTGCCCTGGCCAGGGCCGCCGCTGGCCGCGGCGATCGAGCCGCCGTGAAGCTCCACCAGCCCGCGGACCAGCGTGAGACCGATGCCGAGCCCGCCTTGCGCGTGTTCTGACCCGCCGCCCACCTGCACGAACAGATCGAAGATCTGCGGCAGCATCTCCTCGGGAATGCCGATGCCATTGTCGGAGACGCGGATCAGGAGTTGCGGGCCGTCGACGGCGGTATGCAATTCCAGCCTGCCGCCGGGCGGTGTGTACCGGGCGGCATTGTTGAGCAGGTTGGCGATCACCTGCGCGAGGCGCGTCGGGTCGGCGTCCACCGTCAGCGGCCCGTCCGCGAGCCGCATGATGAACTCGTGCCGGTTGGCCTCGATGAGCGGTCGTGCGATCTCGATGGCGCCGTGCAGGACCTCACGCAGGTCCACGACGCTCTTCTTGAGCACGATCTTTCCCTGCGAAATACGCGACAGGTCGAGCAGGTCGTCCACCATGTGCACCAGGTGCCGCACCTGGCGCTCCATCATCTGCCGGGTGCGCGCCTGCTGTTCGGCAGAACCGCCCACGTTGAGAATGGACAGGCCCGTGCGGATCGGCGCCAGCGGATTGCGCAATTCGTGCGCCAGGGTCGCGAGGAATTCGTCCTTGCGCCGGTCGGCTTCCCGGAATGCATCGAGAGATTCCAGCAATTGATACGCCGCCGACGCGAAGGTGGCGAGGCTCTCGAGCTGCCGGCGGTCTTCGGCATCGAAGCGCCGCGTGGCGTCGTGCGACAGCACCCATACCGTGCCGACCGGCCTGCCGTGCGCGTGGAACGGCGCCAGCAACGCCTCTTCGATCTGCGGCGCGACGCCACGGATGTACGGGTAGTAACGCTCGGGTCGCGTGAACAGCTGCGTGCGATCGCGGTCGAGGACGATGCCGCACGGGCCGAACTCGCGCGGCGTGCCGCCGCCCGCGTGTTCGCGCCACCGGCCCGTGATCGCCGGCCACCAGAACGTCGCGCCGCCGTCGTTGCGCGAGAGCAGGCTGATGCCCCCGGACCCGGCGCCGCAGACGTTTTGCGCGACCTGGCACAAGGTGGTGAGGATGTCGCGCGGCGAATCCGCCAATGCGCTGGCCAGGACCTCCAGAGCTTCGCTCTGCGATCGGTAGTCCGGCGTGCGCGCGGCGCGCTGGTCGAGCTCCGTCGTGCGCAGCACGGCGTCCAGCGGCACGGATAGCATGTCGAGCGCGGCGTTCACCGCAAGAGTCTACGCGCCCGCGCCGCGCCGCGTCGGAAGATTCCTGTAGGAGCCGGCTACCGCCGCCGTGTCAGCAAACGTTCCAGATGCTGCTTCCACAGGTTGGCCACGGTGTGCGAGCCGTGGCCGCGAGTCGCGGCGCTGGTGGGAATCAGCACCGCTTCGCCGCGCGGCACGTGCTTGATGTCGCGCTCCAGGATGCCGAGCTCGGGTGGATTGATGAGATCGTCGGCGGAGTTGATCGCGATCAGCGGCGCGCGAATCTTCTCGAGGTCCGGACCCGGATCGTAGTCCCAGGACGCGCCCACCTGGTACAGCAGGTCGTTGGCATCGAGGCTGCGCAGCGCGTCGTCGATGTATTGCTGCAGCACCGCGTCCGACTTCGCGAGCGTCGGCATCTGCTCCTGCCGGAGCCCCGGATTGCTGCTCATGAAGAAGAGGAGTGCGCCCGCCGTGCGCAGCGACGGCGGCTGCACCGGGTAGTCGCCTCCCTGCCACGCCGGGTCGTTGCGGATGGCATCGATCAGCGTCTTGCGCCAGACGCGATTGCGCCCGGATATCTGCGTGGGCAGGCTGGCGAGCGGCATCAGCGCATCCATGAAATCCGGATGACGCTCACCCCAGACCCAGGTGTGCATGCCGCCCATCGAAGTCCCCATGACCAGGCGCAGATGATTCACACCGAGCCCTTCGGTGAGCAGGCGGTATTGGGCTTCCACCATGTCGGTGTAGCCATATCGAGGGAACTTCGCCTTCAGGCCATCGCTGGGCTTCGAGGACTTGCCGTGACCGATGCCATCGGGCAGCACGATGAAATATTTTTCCGCGTCGAGCAGCTGCCCGTGGCCGAACAACTCGCCGGCGAATTCCGGCCGCAGGAATTGCGTGCCGCTGCCACCCGTGCCATGGCCTATCCACACCGCATTGCGGACCACGCCGTCGGCGTCCTTCAGCGGCTTGCCGAGCGTGCGGTAATGCAGTCTCAGTTCGGGCAGCGTCTCGCCGCTCGCGAACCTGAAATCGTGAATGAGGAAATCGCCCTCGGTGGGCGCCGGATACTCGGCGGCGCCCGCGCGCAGGGCGCAGGCGAGCATCGTCAGGAACATCGCAAGCAGTCGTTTTGCGGGCATCGCGCCACCTTACTCCCGAGGCGAAACGGGCACAAAGCCCGGCGCGTCGTCTTGACGCCCGTGCGCCCGAGGCGGATCGTCGTGCCGAGACCACATTCGGGGAGTGTCCATGAGAATCCGGACTGCACTGCTCGCGCTCCTGCTCACCGCCGGCGGCGTGACGGCAGCCCTGGCCGCCTCACCCAGCGCCACCAAGCAGGCTGCGGTGGCAGCGGTCGACCGGCATGCCGCCGACCTCGCGAATCTGTCCGACCAGATCTGGCGTTTCGCCGAGACCGCGCTGCGCGAACACCGCTCATCGCAGGCGCTCGCGGACTATGCGGAACAGCAAGGCTTCAGCGTCACGCGCAATGTCGCCGGCATGCCCACGGCCTTCATCGCTTCGTTCGGCAGCGGCAGGCCGGTCATCGGCATCATGGGCGAATACGACGCGCTGCCCGGCGTCTCGCAGAAGGCCCAGGCGCAGAAGGCTCCGCTGGTCGAAGGCGGCGCCGGGCACGGCTGCGGACACAACCTGTTTGGCGCGGCCAGCCTCGGCGCGGCGCTGGCCGTCAAGGAGCAGATCGCGGCCGGCAGGCTGAAGGGCACGGTCCGGTTTTACGGCACGCCGGCTGAGGAAGCCGTGGGCGGCAAGACCTACATGGCGCGCGATGGCGTGTTCAACGACGTGGATGCCATGTTCGCCTGGCATCCCGGCGACGAAACGCAGGCGGACATGGTTTCCAGCCAGGCGATGGTCGATCTGATGGTCCGCTTCCATGGCAAGGCGGCGCATGCCGCCGGCGATCCCTGGAATGGACGCAGCGCCCTCGATGGCGTCGAGGCATTCACGCACGGCGTGAACCTGATGCGCGAGCACATGCAGACCACGTCGCGCGTGCACTACGTGATCAGCGACGGTGGCGACGTGCCGAACGTCGTGCCCGAGCATGCCGCGGTGTGGATCTGGGCCCGCGACTGGAAGCGCAGCGAAGTCGAGTCGCTGCTGGCGCGGATCCGCAAGATCGCCGACGGCGCGGCGCTCATGACCGAGACCAGCGCCGACGTACAGGTGCAGGGCGGCAGCTGGGAGCTCCTCATCATGGAATCCGGCGCCAAACTACTCGATGCGAACCTGCGCTGGATCGGCGCGCCGAAGTTCACGGCCGACGAGCAGGAGTTCGCCCGGAAGATACAGCGTGCCACCGACGTGCCCGAAAAAGGCATGAGCGAGGCGATCCACCCGCTCGCCGGACAACCCGAGGAGGGTGGCTCGACGGACGTGGGCGACGTGAGCTGGATCGTGCCCACGCTGAACCTGACGGTCGCCACGGCACCGAAGGACGCACCCTGGCATGCCTGGCCGGTGGTGGCGACCGGCGGCATGTCCATCGGGCACAAGGGCATGATCGTCGCCGCCAAGACGTTGGCCGCCACCATGGTCGACCTGTACGAGCGGCCCCAGGCCCTGCGCGAGCTGCGGGCGGAGTTCGAGAAGAAGCGCGGCGACGTGGTGTTCAAGGCCTACCTGCCCGATGGGCCGCCACCGCTGCCGGTGGAATGATGCCGGTTTTCGTATATGGGAATGCGCTTACAGAAAAGCGTGAACTGGACAGGCCAATGGATTCCCGGAATCCACCACCCTGAGCGTCGTTAGTCAGGGGGAAAGTCGGTCAGGCGCGTATGTCCAGGAACGCCCGCAATCTGTTCAAACGACTGCTCGTCCGGCTGCGCGGCTGGTTCACGCTGGGCAATGTCGGCATCACGCCGCGCCTGGTGGTGGCCTTCGCATCGGTGACCGCGCTCGCGGCCGCGGCCAATCTCATCATCGAAAATGGCGTCGCCATCCTCGAGCAGCAGCGCAGCGTCGAGAAGGAACGCAGCGAGCTCGATTCGCAGGCCATTCACACGCTGCGCGCGTCGGTGAGCCACGCGCGGCGCGTGGTGACTGCCGCGGAGCTGTCGCGCGTTCTGGGTCTGTTCGAACGCGCCGCCCAGGAACACGCCGAATCGGATTCGCGCGCCACGGCCGCGCAACTGGTGCGCGCGCGGGCCAGCCTCGACCAGACACTGGATCGTTACCAGGCGGAGAATCCGCCCGCCGCCGCGCACGAGCTGCCGGAGCTGGTCGCGACCCACAAACAGCGGGCCGACGCCATCGTGCAGTTGACGCGCCAGCGGCGCGCGCTGCTGGTGAGGTACGCCAGCCTGATGGCCAGCATGGAAGCGCGGGTCAAGGAATCCATCGATCGCGCCTGGAAAGCCTCGGGCCGCGCCGCCGCGAGACAGCCCCTGCTCGACGTACGCGCGCAGCTCGTGGACCTGCGCGCGGCGTTCGCCGGTTCGGACATCCTGTATGCCGACAGCACGCGCACCGCGGCGATCGCCAGGTCCGAGTGGTCTCTGGCGCAGACGCTGCGTCAGCACACCGACGCGCTGCGTCGCTCGGAGGGTGCGGCCTGGATCAAGGGCATGAACGATGACATCACGATGCTCATCTCCACGCGCGCGATGTTGATCCGCACCGAGTCGCGGCGGCTGGATGCCACCGATCATTTCTCCGGCGAATCGCAGCGCCTGGTCGAGTCGTTGCGGGTGAATTTCGACGAGACGTCGGTGGCGGCGCCGGCCGCGGCCGGCGTGCCGGCCGAGAACCCGTCCGTGCCGCTGCCCGCCGCGGACGACAAGCCGAGCGGTTCGCTGGTGGCGTGGATGAGCGCCGTGGTGCTGCTGCTGCTCCTATATATATGTTTCGTCACCATCTTCAGCGTGGTGCGCCCGGTGCGTCGGTTGATCGCCGCCACGCAAAGGTTGGCGCGCGGCGAAAACGCGCGCGTGAGCGCGGGCGGTGGCATCCGCGAGCTGGAGTCGCTGGCGCTGGCCTTCAATTCCATGGCCGAGCAGCTGGCCGTGGCGCGCGCCAGCACGCGCGAGGCGCAGCAGCGCCTGGAAGCGAAAGTGGAGGAACGCACCCGGCAGCTGCAGGTGCTTGCCGAAGAAGATCCCCTCACCGGCATCGCCAACCGCCGGCAGCTGTTCGTCGCTCTCAACGCCGCGCTCGACAGCGCGCGGATTTCCGGGGAGCGGGTCGGGGTGTTCTTCCTCGACATCGACAATTTCAAGACGCTCAACGACAGCCTCGGCCACAGCTATGGCGACCGCGTGCTGGTGGCCATCGCGCGCCGGCTGCAGGCAATCGCGGGCTCCAGCGGCTTTCCCGCGCGGCTCGGCGGAGACGAATTCACGCTGGTGAACCACGGCGTGGCATCCGCCGAGGAGCTGTTGACCTTCGGCACGACCATCGTGCGCGCCTTCGAGACGCCCTTGCAGGTGGACGAACGCGAAGTGATCGTGAGCGTGAGCGTCGGCGCCAGCGTGTTTCCCGATCATGAGCGCGACGCCGAAGCGCTGCTGCGCGCCGCCGACGCCGCGCTGTTCCACGCCAAGGCCCTGGGCCGCAGCCGGCTGGCGGTTTTCACGCCGGAGCTGCTGACCACCGCCTCGGCGAAATTCACCATCGAGCAGAAGCTGCGGCGCGCCATCCAGAACGGCGAGTTCGAATTGTTCTACCAGCCCCTGGTCGATCCGCAATCGCGGCAGGTGGCTCTGGTGGAAGCACTGCTGCGCTGGCGGCAGCCCGGCGGCGAGTTCTGCGCGCCCGACGAATTCCTGGCCGTGGCCGAGGAGTCCGGCCTCATTTCCGAGATCAGCGACTGGGTGCTGCGCACAGCGGTGCGCACCGCGTCCGAGTGGCTGCGGGGCGCGTGGCCCCAGGCGCGGGTCGCGATCAACGTGTCGCCGCGCCAGTTCCTCGACTACCGATTTGCCGGCAAGGTCGAGGAGCTGTTGAAGGAATACGATCTTCCCGCGCAGTGCGTGGAGCTGGAACTCACCGAATCCGTGCTGCAGACCGGCGCACACACCGTCCGCGCTCTGGATCAGCTGCGCGCCATCGGCGTCACCGTGGCGCTGGACGACTTCGGCACCGGCTACTCATCGCTCGCCTCGCTGCAGCAGCTGCCACTGTCGCGCGTGAAACTGGACCGCAGCCTGATCGCCGGCATCGATGGCAGCGCGCGTTCGGCGTCCATCGTGCGCGCCACCATCGCGCTGTGCCGCGGCCTGGGTCTCGAGGTCACCGCCGAGGGCGTGGAGAAGCCCGAACAGCTGGCCGTGCTCATGCCGCATCGGCCGATCACCCTGCAAGGCTATCTATTCGCCAGGCCGGTGCGCGCCGAGGAGCTGCCGCAGGTGGTGGCCGAACTGCCGCGACGCTGCGCCGAGCTGGTGGACGACCTGCCGGGCTTGCCGGGATCCACGGGCCGGGGCGGCGAGAAACGGCGCGGCGTGCTGGCGCTGGTCAAGGACTGACTATCTAGCCGGCTATCTACGCCGGCATCTTGACTTCCGCACCGGCATTGCGGATCGTACGGCCTCGTCTCGAGGCCTCACAAGAACCCACAACGAAGCGGGCCCCATGAAGCATTGGTCTTACCTGGTTGCAGTGGCGTCACTGTCGCTGTTCGGCATGCGTGCCGGTGCCGAGGACGCGAAGATCGTCCTCATCGAGTCCGATGAGGCACCGAAGTTCGATGTGCTCTATCACCGCGCGATGACCAACGCCGCCGGCGCCGCGATCGGCGGCCTCATCGGCGCGGGCATCCAGGCCGGCATCGAATCCAGCAAGGACGGCGAGAAGCGCGCGGTGCTGGCGCCGCACGTGTCGGCCAGCGTGTGGACCGACTCGTATGTGAAGACGCTGAACGAGGTGCTGATCGCCAAAGGCTACGAGCCGCGCTGGATCTCCAGCAAGGAGAGGCCCACGGATGTGAAGGCCGACATCTACATCGTGCTGTACCCGTCCGTGTACGGGTTCCGCATGGTGGACATGACGACCACGGCCCTGTCGGCATTCGTCGAATTCGACGCCATCTATGGTCGCGAGCCGCCCAAGTCGCGCAAGAAGGGCGACAAGGAGGCCTTCTATCTGACCGGGCAGAAGCAGTACACGATCGAGGACCTCACCAGGCAGACCGAGCTGGTGGGGCCTGAAGTGAATGCCGTGCTCGCGGCGGCCGCCCGCCGCCTCGCCAACAAGATCATCTACAACCTGAAATGAGCCGACGAAAAAACATGAAGACGACCACGACGCTGGCCGCGCTGGCCGCGGCCGCACTGCTGCAGGCCTGTGCGTTCAAGGATTCGATTCTCGACGTTCACGCCACGCCCGAGACCAAGGTCGCCGGCCCGCTCGGTGACATCAAGTCCGTCGCATTCAGCGCTCCGCAGATCGAGGATTCGCGCCTGGACCGCGCACGCATTGGATGGAAGAAGAACGGCTACGGGCAGAACACCGCCGACATTCTCACCGCGACGCCTCCCGATCAGATCGTGGCGGGCGCGGTCGCGAAGGCGCTGACCGATACGAATCACAAGGTTGGTCCGACGGGTGACGTCAAGGTGCTGGGCAGTCTCGACCGGCTCTGGTTCGACGTCGACGTGAATTTCTGGACCGTCAAGTTCCTGGGCGACGTGCAGGCCACCCTCGATTTCGTCGACACGAAGACCAACCAGTCCATCTACAAGTCCAAGTACACCGGCAGCTACAACGAGTCCAAGGGTGGCGGGATGGAGAAGACCTGGACCGAGGTGATGAACAAGGCCTTGGACAAGATGATCGAGTCCATCGTGCTCGACGATGCGCTGGCGGCGGCGCTGCAGAATCGGGTGCAGTGAGCACCGGGCCGGAGCATGTGGGGGTGTTCGGAATACACCCGA
>CAMLGF010000035.1 GCA_946479515.1 uncultured Pseudomonadota bacterium
CGAACACCTCGCCGTGCTGGAACGGACTCATGGTGCCCGGATCCACGTTGATGTACGGATCGAGCTTGACCATGGCGATCTTGAGGCCGCGGCCTTCGAGAATGGCGCCCAGGGAAGCGGCGGCGATGCCCTTCCCCAAAGAGGAAACGACGCCACCAGTGACGAAGACGAATTTGGTCATGAGGGAGCCCGCCGTTTCAGGTTCGAAGAAGTTCGAATCGACGGGCCGGCAGGTTACCAGAAATGGGGAGGGGAAATGGGGGCAAGGGGGAAAATGGGGACATGCCTGATTAACTTTGTAACAAGCGTGGTGAAGTCGTTGGTCTTCTACAGCCCCGCGCGCTTGTTACAAAGTTAATCAGGCATGTCCCCATTTTCCCTTTCCCCATTTCCCCTGCCCCCAATTCCCCAAACCAGCCGCGCCCGGCGCCGGGATTTGACATTGGCCATCACGGACGCATCCAGCCAGCGATCGCCCGCGGCAATGAGGCGCCCCTCGGGACCGGCTTCGAACAACAGCGGCAGTCCCTTGCGCTGTTCGGGGCTGAGTTTCGCGGCCTGCATGAGCTTCTTGAGCGTCTGAGTGCGGGCGCGCGGACCGGGGCGAAGCGCCTCGCCGCCCCGCCGCGCGCGGATTTCGAGAACGGGCGGCAGTGCCTCGAGATCGATCGAGCCCTGTGGATCGTCGACGAGCCGCAGACGATGGCCGCGCGCATCGACGACGAACTCGCGTTGACGCCGCCAGCGCCATGACCTGGGCACGACGGCGTGGTCCGCGGCCGCGGCGATGGAGGGCAATTTCTGCAGTTCGAGCCGGCCCGAGCGGCGCCTGATCCGCCAGTCGCCCCAGGAAATCTCGGGTTTCGCATCCTGACGCACCGCGAGCAGCCTGCCCGCGATTTCCCTCAAGGTGGCGGACGGCGGCACCTGGCCGCCGGCGCGGCGGATGAACTCGCGCAGCGCGTTCATGCGGCGCCCGCGCGGCAGCGCCTTGAGTCCCGTGACGGTCAGCCCCGCGCCGTCCGCCAGGCGGCCGAGGTCGGCCTCGGCAACCGCAGACAGGATGGCCTGCGCGTCGACCATGTTGCGCGCGCTGCGGGCAATCGCCTGGTCGACCCCGATCCAGCGTTTGCGGATGGCGGGCAGCACTTCGTGACGCAGATAGTTGCGGGCGAATCGGTGCTCGGCATTGGTCGGGTCGTCGATCCAGCGCAGGCCGTGCTCGTTCGCATGCTCGATGAGCGTGGCGCGCGAGGTACTCAGCAGCGGGCGGGCAATGCGGCCTGGGCCGAAGGGCGCGATTTCCGGCATCGCCGACAGGCCGGCGACACCGGCGCCGCGAAAGAGCTGCAGCAGGAGCGTTTCGACCTGGTCGTCGCGGTGCTGCGCCGTCACCAGTACCTCGTCGCGCCGAAGCTCGGCGAGCAGCGCCGCGTAGCGTGCCTCACGGGCGACGGCTTCGAGCGAATCGCCTCTGCGGGTTTCCACCTTGATGCGCAGGACCTTGAAGGGCACTCGCCACGCGCGCGCCTGGCGGGCGCACTGCCGGCTCCATTGCGGGCTTGCGGCCTGCAGGCCGTGATCGACGTGCACCAGGCGCAGGTGGCCGAGCTTCCGGCGGTCGCGCACGAGCTGGTCGGCGAGAACCGTGGAATCGACGCCGCCGCTGAACGCCACGACGACCCGGGGCCGCGGTCCCGTGAGGCTCACCAGGTGCCTGGCGGCGTCGGGCAGCGCGCGGTCCGGGGACGCGGCACCGGGCGCGTACTCGGATTCGGTGTTCACGATCGAGGCTCGTCCCCGTTTTCTAGAAAACGAGGAATGTCCCCATTAATTGGCGACTTCGCTGTAGACGCCGAAGCCGTCGATGCGGGTGTTGCGCGCGGCGCGCAGCTTGTCGGGCGACAGCTGCTCGAGTTCCGCGAGGTGCCGGAGCAATGCGACCTTGATGGTATCGGCCGTGGCCTGCGGGTTGCGGTGCGCGCCGCCGACGGGCTCGGGCAGCACCTCGTCCACGAGCCTGAGTTTGCTCAGGCGGTCGGCGGTGAGGTTCATGGCGTCGGCGGCCACTTCTTTCTTGTCGGCGCTCTTCCAGAGGATGGAGGCGCACCCCTCGGGGGAGATCACCGAGTAGGTAGAGAACTGCAGCATGAGCAATCGGTCGCAGACGCCGATCGCGAGCGCGCCGCCCGAACCACCCTCGCCGATCACGCAGCTGATGATGGGGATGCCCATGACGCTCATCTCGAAGAGATTGCGGGCGATGGCCTCGGACTGACCGCGCTCCTCCGAACCCACGCCGGGGTATGCGCCGGGCGTGTCGATGAAGGTGATCAGCGGCAGGCGAAATCGCTCGGCCAGGCGCATCAGCCGCAGCGCCTTGCGATAGCCCTCGGGCTTGGGCATGCCGTAGTTGCGGCGCACGCGCTCCTTGGTGTCGCGGCCCTTCTGGTGCCCGATGAGCATCACCGGGATGTCGTCGAGCCGCGCCGGTCCGCCGACGATGGCGAGGTCGTCGCCATACATGCGATCGCCGTGCAGCTCGTGAAAGTCCTTGAAGATGAGGCCGGCGTAATCGAGCGTGTACGGACGCTGCGGGTGGCGGGCGAGCTGGGTGATCTGCCAGGGGGAGAGGTTCGCGAAAATGCTCTGCGTGAGCTGTTCGCTTTTCTGCTTGAGCCGGGTGATCTCTTCCTGGATGTTGACCGCGGAGCCCGAAGGAACGTGTTTCAGTTCTTCGATCTTGGCTTCGAGTTCGGCGATCGGCTGCTCGAAATCGAGGAAATTCACTGCCATAGGGCGCGGAGGATACAGGGGACATTCCTCGTTTCCTAGAAAAAGGGGACGCGCTTCGTAAGGAGGCGCGTCCCCGTTTTCTAGGAAACGAGGAATGTCCCCATTTCTACCCGTAGGAGGATGCGGCGGGGGCGGGTGGCGGGCTGTAGAGCACGGCAATGCGGCCGCGACCGAGCAGGGTCTCGAGCTCTTCGAGCAGTGCGGGGGATGGCTTCACGTTCCACTCGGCGCCGAACGAGAACGTGCCGCGCGCACCCGTGCCCATGAATTGCAGCGCCACGTGGCAGCTGCCGCCGCGGTACTGCGCCAGCAGCGACTGCAGGCGGTCGAGCGAAAGGCCATCGCTGTTCTTCACCTTCAGCACTATGCGACGGGCCTCCTTCTCGCGCAGGCGTTCGAGCTCGCTCACCTTGCTGGCGCGCAGCACCCAGGTATTGGCGAATTCGTCGAAGCGCACCTTGCCTTCGACCAGCAGCAGCGCGTCCTTCACCAGCAGGTCGCGAAATTGCTGGTACTGCTCGTCGAAGAAGCTGCACTGGATGCGTCCGGTGTCGTCGTCGAGCGTGATCTCGGTGCGCGGTCCCCGCTTGCGCAGCTCTTCGACCACGCCGGCGATGGCCACGGGCTTGCCGCCAAAGAAATTCCGGGCGCCCTCGCCGGCCTGCGGCTTGTCCGCCTCGAGATAATCGACGATGCGGCCCGTGATGAACCGCGGCAGGTCGTTCACGAACCGATCGATGGGATGACCGGAAATCGCCCGTCCGAGCGTTTCGCGTTCACCGCGCAGGCGGACCGTATCGGTCCACTCGGGCTGGTCGGGCGCGGTCGCCCGCACTGCCTCGGGCACGTGTGCCGCGGCGAGACCGAAGATGTCGTGCTGGCCGGTCTCGTTGGCCTTGCTGTTCTGCTCGCCCAGGGCGAGCGCGGCATCGAGCCGCTTGAACAGCGTGGCGCGATTGGCGGCGAGTCCGTCGAGGCTGCCCGACTTGATCAGTGCTTCGAGCACGCGCCGATTCACCTTGCTAAGGTCGAGGCGGCGGCAGAAATCCTCGAGACTGGTGTAGTCGCCTCGGGCGCGCCGCTCGTTGACGACGGCGGCAACCGCGCCCTCGCCCACACCCTTGATGGCGCCGAGCCCGTAGCGGATGGTCTTGTCGTCCACCACGGCGAACTCGTAGCCGGACAGATTCACGTGCGGCGGCAGGATGGTGAGGCCGACTTCCTTGCGGCAGTCGTACAGCAGGCCCACCACCTTGTCGGTGTGGTCCATGTCGGCCGACAGCACTGCGGCCATGAACGAGGCGGGCTCGTGGGCCTTGAGCCAGGCCGTCTGATACGACAACAAGGCGTACGCGGCCGAGTGCGACTTGTTGAAGCCGTAGCCCGCGAACTTCTCCATGAGGTCGAAGATGTGCGCGGCCTGCGCCTCCGCCACCCCGTTCCTGACGGCACCTGCCAGGAAGATGCTGCGCTGCTTGGCCATCTCCTCGGGCTTCTTCTTGCCCATGGCGCGGCGAAGCATGTCGGCGCCGCCCAGCGTGTAGCCGGCCAGCACCTGCGCGATCTGCATCACCTGCTCCTGGTACAGGATGACGCCGTAGGTGGGAGCCAGCACCGGCTGCAGCGACGGATGCAGATAGTCGATGGGCGGCGCGTGCGGATCGTTGCGGCTGAACTTGCGATCGATGAAATCGCCCACCATGCCCGACTCCAGCGGGCCCGGGCGAAACAGCGCGACCAGCGCGACGATCTCCTCGAAGGTGTCGGGCTTCAGCCGCCGGATCAGGTCCTTCATGCCGCGCGATTCCAGCTGGAACACCGCGGTGGTGCGCGCCTCCTGCATGAGCAGATAGGTGTCCCGGTCGTCCATGGGCAGCGCGGAAATGTCGAGCAGCGGCTCGCCGGCCGCCGCGCGCCGCGCGTTGACGATCTTCACGGCGCGATCGATCACCGTCAGCGTGCGCAGGCCGAGGAAGTCGAACTTCACCAGGCCGGCGGCTTCGACGTCGTCCTTGTCGAACTGCGTGACGACGCTGCCGCCCTCCTCGTCCGCGTACAGCGGCGCGAACTCGGTGAGCTTGCTGGGCGCGATCACCACGCCGCCGGCGTGCATGCCGGCATTGCGCGTCAGTCCCTCGAGCGAGCGCGCGAGGTCGATGAGGTTCCTGATCTCCTCGTCCTCGTTGTAGAGCCGCCTGAGCTCGGGCTCCTTCTCGAGGGCGTCATCGAGGGTGATGCCGAGCTCGAAGGGAATGAGCTTGGCGATCTTGTCGACGTAGCCATAACCCATGCCGAGTACGCGGCCCACGTCGCGCACCACGGCCTTCGCGGCCATGGTGCCGTAGGTGATGATCTGCGAGACCTTCTCACGCCCGTACTTCTGCGACACGTACTCGATGACGCGGTCGCGACCCTCCATGCAGAAGTCGACGTCGAAGTCGGGCATGGACACGCGTTCCGGGTTCAGGAACCTCTCGAACAGCAGGTCGTACTTGAGCGGATCGATGTCCGTGATGCCGAGGCTGTAGGCCACCAGCGAGCCGGCACCGGAGCCGCGGCCCGGGCCCACCGGCACGCCGTTCGCACGTGCCCAGCGGATGAAATCCGCGACGATGAGGAAGTAGCCGGCGAAGCCCATCTTGCTGATGACTTCGAGCTCGGTGTCGAGCCGCGTTCGATAGTCGGCGAGACGGCCACGCTGGGCATCGTCGAAGGCCTGTTCGCGCGCGGCAAATCCGCGCAGCGCTTCCTCGCGAATGTGCGCTTCGACCGACACGCCCTCGGGCAGTGGATAGATCGGCAGCCGCGATTCGCCGAGCTTCAGGGGCAGCGAGCAACGCCGCGCGATCTGCACCGTGTTCTGCACGGCCTCGGGAATGTCGGCGAACAGCGCCGCCATTTCCTCCGGCGAGCGCAGGTACTGGGTTTCGGCATAGCGACGCGGCCGCGCGGGATCGGCGAGCTGAGTGCCCTCGGCGATGCAGACGCGTGCCTCGTGCGACTCGAAATCGGCCGGCGTGAGAAAGCGCACGTCGTTGGTGGCCACCACCGGGACGCCGGTCTGCTGGCTGAGTGCCACCATTTTCGCGACCATCGCCTCGTCGCCGGGTCGCCCCAGGCGTTGCAGTTCGAGGTAGTAGCGGTCGCCGAAGAGCTGCTGCCACTCCTTGGCGAGCGCCAGCGCGTCCGGCTCGCGACCCACGGCGAGCGCGCGCCCCACGTCGCCCTCGGCAAAGCCGGACAGCGCAATGAGGCCGGCGGTGGTGTCGGCATCGAGCCAGGCACGCTCGATCAGCGGCACGCCCTTTTCCTGCCCCTGCAACCAGGCCTTGGTGATGAGGTCGGCAGCGTTCTGGTAGCCGCCCGCGTCCTTGCAGAGCAAGGTCAGGCGATGCGGGATGGCGCGCTCGCCCTTGGCACGCAGCAGGATATCCACGCCGATGATGGGCTTCACGCCCTGCTTCAGCGCCTCGCGATAGAACTTCACCATCGCGAACAGGTTGTTCTGGTCGGTGACGGCCAGCGCGGGCATCTTCAGCCGGGCGGCGTGTTCCACCAGCTCGGGAATGCGCACCACGCTGTCCTGCAGCGAGTACTCGGTGTGCAATCGAAGGTGGACGAAGGTCGCTGGCGCCATCGCGCGCGAGTTTAGCAATGAACTCGCAGGTAATTTCGCTTGGCGGAGAGATTCAGCCGCTGGACATCCAGGCGGCGAGCCGCGCTCTGCCAATCCCGGACGCGATCCCGCTCCCGCCGGTTCTGAGACGCCGATCACACTGGCGCGCGGCAATTGCTGGACTCCCCAGCCGGAGGTCAGCCGCCGCGGCGAACGCCGGAAAAACCCCCGGGTCGCCCGCGAAGTTGTGAGTCGTTTCAATGGCCTGGCGGCAAAGGCGGCAGATAATTCTGCCTTTCGCGAAATCCACAGCTCCGGATACCACGCCCCCGTGATGCGAATCCAGCGCCTGCAGACCCGCATCATCGTCTTTTTCGTGGCGCTGCTCGCGCTCGTGCAGCTCGCGGCATTCGTGTTCGTGAACGCCGCCAACTCCAAGAACGCGCATACCAAGGTCGAACAAGAACTGAACGTGGGCCAGCGCGTGTTCGCACGCCTGCTGGAGCAGGACGCCGATGAGCTGAAAACCGCCGCGCGCGTGCTCGCCGCAGACTTCGCGTTTCGCGAAGCCATCGCTACTCACGACAGCGGCACAATCGCCTCGGCGCTGGCCAATCACGGGGCGCGCATCGGCGCCGAGGCCATGCTGTTCATCGACCTCGATGGCAACGTGGTCACCGACACACTGCGCGCCGGCTCCGGTCAACGCGCGTTCGAATACCCCGACCTGCTGCGCGAATCGCCGGCGGCCGCCAACGCCAGCATGGAAATCCTCGACGGCCGCGCGTTTCAGCTAGTGGCCACGCCCGTGTTGGCACCGCTGCCCATCGGCTGGGTGGTGATGGGCTTTGCCATCGACGACGCGGTGGCGAACGACCTGCGCCAGCTCACCGAGCTGGAGGTGACCTTCGCGCTGGACCGGCCCCGCGCGGGCGGCAAGGACTGGCGCATCCTGGCCTCGACGCTCACGCCGGCCGCGCAGGCGGACCTGCTGGCGCGCATGCCGGCGCGTTCCGACGCGGTCTCGCGCCTGGTGATGAACATCGCCGGCGTGGACCACCAGGCACTGGTGATTCCGCTCGACGACAACGATGACGCGCGTATCGTCGCCGTGCTGCATCGCTCATTGGAGGAAGCGCTGGCGGTCTTCGAGCGCCTACGATTCACGCTGATCGTGCTTGCCCTGCTGAGCCTCGCCATGTCCATCGCCGGCAGTGTGGCGGTGGCGCGCGGCATCACGCGGCCGCTCGAGACCCTGGCGAGCGCCGCGGCGCGCATCGAGCAGGGCGACTACGCGGCGCCCGTGGACGTGCAGCGTGCCGACGAGATCGGCGTGCTGGCATCCACTCTCAATCACATGCGCGGCAGCATCGCCGATCGCGAGAAGCACATCCTCCAGCTCGCCTACGAGGATCCGCTGACCGATCTCGCCAATCGCTCGCGTTTCGCGGATGCGCTCGCGCAGGCGCTGCGGACCCGGCCGGCCGGCCTGACAATCTTCATGATGGATCTCGATCGCTTCAAGTACGTGAACGACACGCTGGGTCATGGCGTGGGCGACCACGTACTGCGCGAAGTGAGCGCCCGCCTGCAACGCACGGTCACCGTGGCCGAATGCATCGCGCGCCTGGGTGGCGATGAATTCGCCCTGCTGGTGCCGCGTGCCGCGCACGGCGACACCGTCGACTTCACCGCGACGGCACGCGCCATCATCCAGGCGCTGGAAGAGCCCATCTACTACGAGGGCCAGCCGCTGGACGTGGGCACCAGCATTGGCATCGCGCATTGCCCCGAGCACGGCCGCGACGCGCAGACCCTGGTGCGCAATGCCGACATCGCCATGTACGTCGCCAAGCGGAACAAGACCGGCTTCGCGGTCTACGACCCTCACTACGACACCAGCCAGCAGGAACACCTGTCGCTGCTGGGCGAGCTGCGTCGCGCCGTCGAGCGCGACGAGCTGCGGCTGTACTACCAGCCCAAGGTGTCCCTGCACACCGCCAACATCAGCGCCGTGGAAGCGCTGATCCGCTGGCAACATCCCGCGCGCGGCATGGTGTCGCCGGACCAGTTCATCCCGTTCGCCGAGCACACGGGCTACATCAAGCTGCTGACGCGCTGGGTGCTGCGCGAAGCCGTGCGCCAATGCGGCGAGTGGCTGCGCCAGGACCTGCGCCTGCAGGTGTCCGTGAACATCTCGGCGCGCGACCTGATGAACCGGGAACTGCCCGAACAGGTGAGCGCGCTGCTCGCCGAACACGGCGTGCCCGCCGCCCTGCTGTGCCTGGAGATCACCGAGAGCGGCTTCATGGAGGATCCGGCGCACGCGCAGAAGGTGCTCGATCGCCTGTTCGATCTCGGCGTCAAGCTGTCGATCGACGACTACGGCACGGGGTATTCCTCGCTGTCGTACATCATGCGGCTGCCGGTGCAGGAGCTGAAAATCGACCGCTCGTTCATCTCACGCATGGCAAGCGACGAGGAGATCTCCACCATCGTCCGCTCGACCATCGACCTCGGCCACAACCTCGGCCTCAAGGTGGTGGCCGAGGGCGTGGAAGACCAGTCCGCGTGGAATCTGCTGCGCGCCCTGGGTTGCGACGACGCGCAGGGTTACTTCATGAGCAAGCCGCTGTCGCCGGAACTGCTGGTGGCCTGGATACGCGCCAACGACGCCAGCTTCGCGGCCGACGCTCCCACCAGCAGGGCGGCCCGCTAGCTCGCGGCGACCTCGAGCTCGGCGACCTCGAGCTCGACGTCTTCTTCTTCGCAGGCCTCCAGCTCTTCCAGTTCCGCCAGCTCGCGGCCGACGCGCACGGGGGAGAAGCTGCGCCGATGCAGTGGGCTCGGCCCGAGCGCATTCAGGGCGGCCACGTGAGACGGCGTGCCATAGCCCTTGTGGCCGGCGAGCGCGAAGCCCGGATAGCGACCATCCAGCTCGCACATCAGAGCGTCGCGCGTGGTCTTGGCGAGGATGCTCGCGGCGCTGATCGCCGGTACGCGCGCGTCGCCCTTCACCACGGCCTGGTAGAGACACTCGAAGCCCAGGCCATCCGGACACGGGCAGCGGTTGCCATCCACCAGCACGTGCTCGGGCGCGATCGCCAGGCCCAGCAGCGCTCGTCGCATGGCCAGCAGCGTGGCCTGCAGGATGTTGATGCTGTCGATTTCTTCGGCATCGGCCCAGGCAACGGCGTAGCACAGCGCGCGTTCGCGAACCAGGCGTGCCAGCCGCACGCGCTCCTCGTGCTCGAGGGTCTTCGAGTCCGCGAGTCCGCGTATCGGCCGGGCGGGATTCAGAATCACCGCGGCCGCAACCACCGGCCCCGCCAGGGGCCCACGCCCGGCCTCGTCCACGCCGGCGATGCGGCCGCGCAGACGGATACGCAGGCGGCCGGGTTTCATGGGACGGCGACCCGCGCCGTGACCAGCTCGGCGATTTCGTTCGCGGCCCGCTCGGCGCCGCCGCAACGCAGCCGCTCGTGGATGAGCGCAAATTCCGCGCGCACGCGCGCCACGTCATCGGGATGATCGAGCCAGTACGCCAGGGCCGCCGCCAGATTCTGCGGCGTCGCCGCCTCCTGGAAGAATTCCGGCACCAGCTCCTTGCCAGCCAGCAGGTTGGGCTGTGAGAAATGGCGGGTCTTCACGAGCTCGAGCGTGCGCAGGAGAAAGGCGGTGACGGCTCCCAGACGATATGCGACGACCATGGGCTGCTTGAAAAGCGCGGCTTCGAGAGTCGCCGTTCCGGAGGCGACCAGCACCACGTCGGCCGCCGCCAGCGCAGCGCGCGCCTGGCCGTCGAGCAGCCGTACCCGCGCGGTGGGCGCCAGCGCCGCGCAACGCGCCGCGAAGCGTTCGCGCAGCCCCGCACTGACCATGGGTGCCACGGTGACGAGCCCGGCAAACTGGCGGGCCAGCAGTTCCGCGGCGCCGGCAAAGGCGTCGGCGAGCTTGTCCACTTCGCCGAGCCGGCTGCCGGGCAGCACGGCCAGCACGCGCGCCTGACCGTCGATGCCGAGCTCGGCGCGCGCCGCGGCGCGGTTCACCTCCAGCGGAATCTGGTCGGCGAGCGGATGTCCCACGAACGCCGCGCGCACGCCGTGTTCGCGATAGAAATCGGGCTCGAAGGGGAACAGGCACAGCACCAGGTCCACCGCCGCGCCAATGGTGCGCACGCGGCCCTGCCGCCAGGCCCACACCTGCGGGCTCACGTACTGCACGGTAGTGAGGCCGGCACGCTTGAGCTGGCGCGCCAGCCCGAGATTGAATTCCTTGTAGTCGACGCCAACGAACACATCGGGGCGCCAGTCGATCAGTCGTCGGCGCAGCTGGCGTCGCAGGCTCAGCAGCCGCGGCAGATGGGCGATGACTTCGGTGAGTCCCATGACCGAAAGGGATTCGATGTCGTGCCAGGCCAGGCAACCGGCGGCGCGCATCTTCGGCCCCGCCACGCCGGCGAATTCCGCGTCGGGAAAGCGGCGGCGCAGGCCCTCCATGAGCGCGGCGCCGAGCGTGTCCCCGGAGGTTTCGCCGGCCACCAGTGCGATGCGCACGCGGGCTCCCGCGTCAGCGCACGAGGCTGCGCGTCGATCGGGCGATGAAGTCGATCATGGGCTGGATCACGGGCTCGCTGCCGGCCATGCCGCGCAGCTCGTTCACCGCCTCCTCGAGCTTCAGCTCCGAGCGATACAGGACGCGATACGCATTCTTGAGCGCGCGGATCTGCTCGGGTGTGAAGCCACGACGCTTGAGCCCTTCGGAGTTGATGGAATGCGGCACCGCCGGCGTGCCCACCACCATGATGTAGGGCGGCACGTCGCGAGTCACCGCCGCGTTGTTGCCGATGAAGGCATGGGCACCCACCTTGGTGAACTGGTGCGTGCCGGAGTAGCCGCCCATGATGACCCAATCCCCGATCTCCACGTGCCCGGCGAGCGTGGCGTAGTTGGCCATGACGATGCGATTGCCCACGCGGCAGTCGTGCGCCACGTGCGTGAAGGCCATGAAGAGATTGTCGCTGCCGATGACGGTGACGCCACCGCCGCCGACCGTCCCGCGGTTCATGGTGGTGAACTCGCGGAAGACGTTGCGGTCGCCGATCTCGAGCCGGGTCGGCTCACCTTTGTATTTCAGATCCTGCGGAGCATCGCCGATGGAGGCGAACTGGAAGATCTTGTTGTCCCGGCCAATCGTGGTGGGGCCCTTGATGACGGCGTGCGGGCCGACCCAGGTTCCCCTGCCGATCTTCACGTCATCTTCGATGACCGAGTACGGCCCCACGTTTACGTCCGCGTCGATTTCCGCCTTCGGCGAGATGATCGCCCGAGGATCGATGCCGGCGCGTCCGCCGTCGGTGGAACCGCCGCCGCTCACGCCGGTGGCACCTTGGCCGAAGGCTTGTTGGTCTCGGGTGCCAGCATCATTTCGGCCGAGGTCACCTCGGTATCGCCCACGTAGGCGATGGTGTTGAACTTCCAGATGCCCTTGAAGCTGCGCTCGAGCGTGGCCGTGAGGATGAGCTGGTCACCGGGCTCGACCGGCTTGCGGAAGCGCGCCTTGTCGATGCCGACGAAGTAGAAGCGCGTGGACTCGTCGGGAACCACGTCCGCCGTGATGAAGGCCAGGATGCCCGCGGCCTGCGCCAGCGCCTCGATGATGATGACACCGGGCATCACCGGCCGATGCGGGAAATGGCCCGAGAAGAATTCTTCGTTGGTGGTGACGTTCTTGATCGCCCGGATGCGCTCGCCCTTGACGCACTCCAGCACGCGGTCGACGAGCAGGAACGGGTAGCGATGCGGCAGCAGGCGCCGCACGCCCATGATGTCGAGAGAAATCGACTCGGTCATTCAGTTAGTCCTCGGAACTTTCGCCGTCGCCGGCGCGGGTCGCGGCGAGGCCCAGGTGCTTCTCCACTCCGCGCAGCCGCTTCGCCATGGAATCGAGCCGCTTGATGCGGCCGACGATGCGCCGCCAGGTACCCACCTCCTCGCTCGGCAGGGCCGAAGAATACACGCCCGGCTTGCTGATGGAATGCGAGATGAAGGTGGTGCCGAGCGCGACCACGTCGTCGCACAGCGTCACGTGCCCGTTGATGCCCGTCTTGCCGCCGATGATGTTGCGCTTGCCCAGCGTGGCGCTGCCGGCGATGCCACAGGCCGCGGCGATGGCCGTGTGGGCGCCGATGCGGCAGTTGTGGGCGATCATGACGAGGTTGTCGATCTTCACGCCCTCCTCGATCACCGTGTCGTTGATCGCGCCACGATCGATGGTGGTATTGGCGCCGATCTCCACGTCGTCGCCCAGCGTGACGCTGCCGACCTGCGGCACCTTGATCCAGGCGGGCTTCTCGTGCGCATAGCCGAACCCGTCTCCGCCGATGACCGCACCGGGATGGATGATGCAGCGCTTGCCGACGACCACCTCGTGGCCGAGGAAGACCCGCGCGACGATTCGGCAATCGTCGCCGATGACGGCACCCTGCTCGATGACGGTGCCAGGACCGATGAAACAGCGCGCGCCGATGCGTACGCCCGCGCCCACCACGGCACCCGCGGCCACTTCCGAGCTCGAGTCGATCTGCGCATCGGCGGACACCGTGGCGGCGGCATGAACCCCGGGATGCAGCGGTGGATCCGGATGCAGCAAGGCGGCGACCCGCGCGAAGGTTGCGTGCGGATTGGCGGCGATGAGCACGGGCACGGGCGATGCGGTCGCGGAGCGCGCGTCGAGGATGACGGCGCCCGCGCGCGTGGCGGCGAGCTGCGCCACGTACTTCGGATTGGCGAGAAAGGTGACGGCGCGCGGACCCGCCTGGGACAGCGCCGCGACGGAATCCACCATCACGGCGGGATCGCCCGACAGCTCACAACCGAAACGGACCGCCAGTTCGCCGAGCGTGACCGTCATGGCGCGACGCGCCTGTCCGTTCGACTGCGAGGTACGCGCCCGATCAGGGCTTGGCGGGCGGCGTGGCCGGAGTCGCCGGCTTGGGCGCGCGGGCCGCCAGCGCCTGCAGCACCGCGGGCGTGATGTCGATGGCGCTCGCGCTGTAGACCACCGCGGATTTCGCGATGACGATGTCGAAATTCTGGGTCTTGGCGTAGTCCTGCACTTCGCCGAGCAGCAGCCCTTCGATCTTGCGCATCTCGTTGCGACGCCATTCGTTGGCCTCCTGCTCGAGGTCGGTTTCCTTGCGCTCGAGATCGCGGGCGGTGTCGCGCAGCTCTCTTTCGGCCCGCGTCTTCTGGTCCGCGGTCATGGTCGCCGAATCCTTCTGCAGCTTCTCGGCGCGAGCCTTGAAGGCCTGCTTGGCCGAGTTCAACTGCTGCACGCGCGGACCGAATTCGGTATTCGAAGCTTGCTCCATCGCCTTGTACTGCGGTGAGGCCCCGAACACCTGGGTGAAATCGACCACGCCGATCTTGGTCTGCGCCATGGCCGGCGCGGCGAACGTGGACATGGCCGCGAGCACGGCGACTGCGAGTACGCTGCGAATCGATTCCTGCACTGACATCACCTCTTAGAAAGCCTGGCCGACCGAGAACTGGAACTTCTCCACTTCATCGGGATAGATGTTGGCATCACCCTTGTATGCGTTCAGCGGTATGGCGTAGCTGAACCGGAACACGCCCAATGGCGCGAGCCATTGCACCGCGAGTCCCGCCGAATGCTTCAATTTATCATACTCGAAGCCGTACTCGACCGGCTGCCCCGAGCGACCCAGGAACTTGTAGCGATTCCCGGTCGAGAACACATTGCCCATGTCATAGAACATGGACAGGCGCGCCGAAGTCTCGAACTTCTGCGGCAGTGGAATCAGCACTTCCGCCCTGCCGGTCACCTTCAGATTGCCGCCGAACGGCCGCCCGAAGTCGTCCTTGGGGCCGAGCCGGCTCTCGCGGTACCCGCGCACCGTCTCCGGACCGCCGGCATAGAACTGGCGATACGGCGGCAACGCCGTGGTGTCGCCGATGTCCATGCCATAGGCCACGTCCGCGCCGAGCTGCAGCGTGAACCGCCCGAACAGCGGCACGTACTTGACGAACTCGTAGCTGGTGACGAAGTACTCCACGTCGCTGATGCCAGGCACGGTGTAGGCGAAGCCCAGCGAGTGGCGCTGGCCGCGATTCGCGAACAGCGAGCGATTGCGGCTGTCGTAGTTCCAGGAGGCGTTGAATTCCACGGCGTTGTATTCGGTGCCGAACAGGCCGAGGTCGATAGCCGGGTTGTATTGCCCGTCCTGGTTGTAGTCGATGTAATTGAAGCTCGGGTTGCCGTTCTGGCTGACCCACTCGATGGCCTGGCGGGCGCTGCTGCCCGAGGTGGTCAACAGGCTGGATTTCTGGAAGGACAGTCCCAGCCGCAGGGCCTGGTTCTCGCTGATGGGAATGCCGAAATCGAGACCCGCGCCGATGGTCTCGGACGAGAAGTCGGAGGAAGCGGAAACGAATTGCGTCTGGTCGCGGTACGACAGGTTGGCGCCGAGGCCGATGCCGTCCGGCGTGATGTACGGTTCGGTCAGAGAGAGACCGTACACCTTGCTGTAGCGGCCGCTGTTCAGATCGATGGCGACGCGGCGGCCGGTGCCCAGGAAATTCGCGTCGGCGTAATTGCCCGACAGGATGAACGACTGCGACTCTGAATAGCCGATGCCGCCGCCGAGCTGGGCCGACGGGCCCTCCTCGATGTCGTACTCCACGTCGACCAGATCCGCCGAGCCGGCCACCGGCTTGGTCTCCGACTCCACCTTCTTGATGTACGGCAGTCGCTCCAGGCGCTGCTTGGAACGGTCCAGCGCCGAACTAGACAGCCAGCCGCCCTCGAGCTGGCGGACCTCACGGCGCAGCACCTCGTCGTTGATCTTGGTGACGTTGTTGAAGGCGATGTGGCGCACGTAGACGCGGTTGCCCGGGTCGACGAAGAACGTGAGCGACAGCTCCTTGTCCTTGGGATCTCCCACGGGCGTCGGCACCGGATCCACCTTGGCGAACGCGAATCCGTCCTCGCCGAGCCGCGCCTGCAGCAGTTCCTGCGTGGCGGTGATCACCTTGCGCGAGAACGTGTCGCCGGGCTGCACGAGCAGGAAGCGCTTGAGGATGGCTTCGGGCACCACGAACGTGCCGGCGAGCTTCACCTCCTTGACCTTGAACACCTCACCCTCGTTCACGTTGACCGTGATGAAGATGTCGTCCTTCTCGGGAGCGATGGCCACCTGCGTGGATTCCACTTCGAAGTTGGCGTACCCGCGGTCCATGTAATAGGAGCGCAGCTTCTCGAGATCGCCCTGCAGAGATTCCTTCGAATAGCGGTCGTCCTGCTTGTAGAACGACAGCAGGTTCGGCGTCTTCAGCTCGAAGGTGTCGAGGATGTCCTTCTGCTTGAAGGTTTTGTTGCCGACGATGTTGATCTGCCGGATCTTGGCGCGTTTGCCCTCGACGATGTCGATCTTGATCTTGACCCGGTTGCCGGCCACCTCTTCCACGTTGGTGTCGATGCGCGCGGCATACTTTCCGCGCGAGCCGTACTGGTCCTGCAGGAAGGACTTCACGTCCTCCAGCACCGAGCGGTCGAAGGTCTTGCCCTGGGCGAGGCCGACGTTGCGCAGGGACTTGTTCAGATCCTCGGTCTTGATGTCCTTGTTGCCCTTGATCTCGAAACTCTCGATGGTCGGGCGCTCGTTGACCACGACGATGAGCGTGTTGCCGTCGCGACGCAGCTCCACGTCACGGAAGAAGCCCGTGTCGTACAGCGCCCGCACCGCCTCGCGAATGCGCTGCAAGGACAGCGTGTCGCCGATGTTCACGGGTAGATAGTTGTAGACCGTGCCCTCGGTGACGCGCTGCAGTCCTTCGACGCGGATGTCGCCGACGACGAAGGGCCCACCCTCCTGGGCATGCAATCCACCGGCCAGCATCATCCCGCCGGCGGCACACAGAGTCGCGAACCTCTTCCTCAAGTTGATCCCCTGGTTTGTTTCTTTATTTGCCGGCGCCCGGGAACAGATACGTGCTCAGGTCGTTGAACAATGCCACACCCATGAGCAGGACGATGGCTATCAATCCCGCCTGCTGCCCCAGCGCGTAGGCTCGTTCGGAAATCGGCCGGCCGCGGATCCACTCCGCGGCCTGGAATACGATCTGCCCGCCATCGAGTATCGGTATGGGCAGAAGATTGAAGAACCCCAGCGACAGCGACAGCAGCACCAGCAGCGTGAGGTACTGCGTCGGTCCGGCGCTCGCGGACTTGCCGGCATAGTCGGCGATGGTCAGCAGGCTGGTCAGGTTGTCGGAGGAAATGCGCAGCGTGATCATGCGCCAGAAGAAAGTCGCCTGCGCCGCAGTCATCTCCCATGCGCGCGCCGCGCCCGCGCCCAGCGACGCGAACAACCCGGGATTCACCACGGATTTGTATTCCGGCGGATAGAGCTCGAGGTAGCTGTCGGGGCCACCGAACTGCAGCTTGCCGACTTCCTGGCCCTCCTCCTGCACGCGCGCCGTGGTCGCGCGATAGGTGTGCCGTTCGCTGCCACGCTGTACGCCCACCACGAGTTCCTGTCCGGGCCGCTCGCGGATGTAGGTGGTGATGTCGCGCCAGTCTTTCATCGGCTTGCCATCGATCGACAGCAGCAGATCGCCCGGCTTGATGCCGGCCAGGTCGGCCGGTCCGCCCTTGATGATCTTGAACACCTTGAGCGGAATCGGCGGCAGCCAGTAGTCGATGCCAAGACCCGGCATCAGCCGGTTGGGCCTGGTGAGCTCGAAGCGCTGCTCGCGATCGGCGAGCGGCATCACGACCGTGCGCTCCGCACCGTCCAGCCCGACGACGCGCAGCACCACCGGACCGTCGCCGCTCACGGCGCCTAACAACTTGAACTGCAGCTCGCCCTGGTCGATGACCGGGCTGTCGTTGACGGTCAGGATGACATCGCGCGTCCTGAGCCCGGCCTGCGCCGCCGGTTTGCCCAGCGTGACGTCGCCGACCACGGGCTTGATCTGCACGATGCCCTTGACCCAGAACATGGCGGCCAGCACGACGATGGCGAAGACGATGTTGGCCGCGGGCCCCGCAAGCAGCACCAGGATGCGTTGCCATGGCGGCTTGCTCGTGAACGCCCGGGGCCGGTCGGCCGCGGCGACTTCACCGTCGCGCTCGTCGACCATGCGCACGTAGCCGCCCAGCGGCACGGCCGCCACGACATATTCGACGTGATCGGGGGCACGCCCGATGCGCTTCCAGATCGGCTTGCCGAAGCCGATCGAGAACCGGAGCACCTTGAAACCGAGGCGGCGCGCCACCCAGTAGTGCCCGAACTCGTGGATGGTCACGAGCAGGCCGATGCCGATCAAGCCCCAGAGGATTTTCCAGACGATATCCATCAAACCCTCATGAGAGCCGTGGCCCGCGCCCGCGCTTCCGCGTCGGCCGCCAGCACGTCGTCCAGATCACGGATTTCGCCACTCGCTGTGGTCGCCATCACCGATTCAATGACCGACGGAATTCGCGCAAAGTTCAATCCCCCCTCGAGAAACGCCGAGACGGCCACCTCATTTGCGGCATTGAGCGCGGCGGGCCGCGAACCGCCCTCCCGGGCGGCCTCCTGGGCCAGCGCCAGGGCCGGGAACCGGCGCAGGTCGGGCGCCTCGAACCGCAGCGTTCCCACCTTGACCAGGTCGAGGGGTGTCACGCCCGAGGCGACCCGGTCCGGCCAGGCGAGCGCATGGGCGATGGGCGTGCGCATGTCCGGCGCGCCTAACTGCGCGAGCACCGAGCCATCCACGTATTCGACCAGGGAGTGCACGATGCTTTCGCGATGGATGACCACTTCCACCTGCTGCGGCGAGACGCCGAACAGCAGGCAGGCTTCGATGAACTCCAGGCCCTTGTTCATGAGCGTGGCCGAATCGACGGAGATCTTGCGCCCCATCACCCAGTTCGGATGGGCACAGGCCTCGGCCGGCGTGATCGCCTCGAACAACCTGCGATCGGTGTCGATGAAAGGGCCGCCGGAAGCCGTCAACAGGATGCGTCGCACGCCGGGCGGCGGCTCGCCGGCGCGGGCGCTCGGCGGCAGGCACTGAAAGACCGCGTTGTGCTCGCTGTCGATCGGCAGCAAGGTGGCGTTGCACTCGCGCACGGTGCGCATGAGCAGCGGCCCGGCCATGACCAGCGATTCCTTGTTGGCCAGCAACAGGCGCTTGCCGGCGCGCGCTGCCGCCAGAGTCGAGGGCAGCCCCGCGGCGCCGACAATGGCCGCCATGACACTGTGCACCTCCGGCAGGCTCGCGATCAGCGACAGGCCATCGGCGCCGCCGATGACACGCGTGGCAGCCCGGCGCGCGCCCAGCTCCGCCGCGAGCCGCTCCGCGGCCGCGGCATCCGCCATGGCAGCGTAGGGAACGCCGAACCGCAGGCATTGATCGGCGAGTTTCTCGACGTTGCGATTCGCACCGAGCGCGACCACGCGGAAGCGGTCGGGATGGCGCGCGACCACGTCGAGCGTGTTCTCGCCGATCGAACCGGTCGAACCGAGGATGGCGACGCCGTGCAGACCGCTCATGGAATGACCTTGAGGCCGAGCAGCGCGAATACCAGTGCCGGCGCGGCGGCCGTCACGCTGTCGATGCGATCCAGCATTCCACCGTGGCCGGGGAACAAGGTGCCGCTGTCCTTGAGGCCGGCGGCGCGCTTGAGCATGCTTTCGGTGAGATCGCCGACGATGGACAGCGCCGCCACGGCCACGCAGGTCATGACGAAGGGCCACGCATCCTTGACCGGCAGCCAATGCGACGCGAACCAGGCGACCAGGCCGCTGAGAATGACGCCGCCGATCACGCCCTCCCAGGTCTTCTTGGGCGAGACGCGCGGCGCCAGCGGCACGCGGCCCAGCCATCGACCCGAGAAGAACGCACCGGTGTCGGCGGCCCAGACCAGTGCCAGGGTGAACAGCACCCAGTGCGTGTTCTGCGTGCTGAGCGTGACGTACACCAGCGCCAGCCAGCAGGGCACCAGCGACAACAGGCCCGCGACCGCGGCGCTCGCGGCGTTCACGCGCGCGGGCGCGAGACACACCCACAGGAAGGCGACGAACCACCAGGCGACCGCGACCGACATCACCAGCGATACGAAACCGGGTGACGCGGCCTGCAAGCGCAGGCAGGCAAACAATCCGAGCGCCACCGCGGCCGTGAATCCCACGCGCAGCAACAGGCCACCCCTGCCGATGAACCCGGCCCACTCCCAGGCGCCGACCAGCACCAGGAGGGTCAGCAGCCACACCGTCGCCATGGGAGGCAGGCCCAGCATGACGCCGAGCAGCACCACCACCAGCACCACTGCCGTGAGCACGCGTTCCTTAAGCACGCTCGGCAGCCTCCGAGTGCGCCGGCTCGCGCAGTTGCGCCGGCGTCCGTCCGAAGCGCCGCTCGCGCGAGGCGAATGCCCGCAGCGCGTTTTCCAGGTGCGGCTTGTCGAAGTCCGGCCAGAGAGTCTCGGTGAAATGCAGCTCGGTATAGGCCAGGTTCCAGAGCAGGAAGTTGCTGATGCGATGATCGCCGCCAGTACGGATGAAGAGGTCGGGATCCGGCACTTCCGCCAGCATGAGCTCGCGCGCGAAATGCGTTTCGTCGATGTCGTCCGGTCGCAGGGCGCCGCGCGCCGCGGCCGCGGCCAGCCGCCGCGCGGCCTGGACGATGTCCCAGCGGCCGCCGTAACTCACCGCCACCTGCAGCTTGAGGCCCGGATTTCCCGCCGTGAGCTCTTCGCTGGCCGCCATGCGCGACTGCAGCTTGACGCTGAGCGCATGCCGGTCGCCGATGAAGCGCAGCCGCACGCGATTGCGATGCAGCTCATCCACTTCGCGGTCGATGGCCTCGAGGAACAGCTGCATGAGGCTCGCCACCTCGATCGTCGGCCGCTGCCAGTTCTCGCTGGAGAAGGCGAACAGCGTCAGCGCCTCGACGCCGCGGCGCGCGCACTCCTCGATGCACATGCGCACCGGGCGCACGCCCTCCTTGTGGCCGGCGTGACGTGCCAGGCCGCGGCTTTCGGCCCAGCGTCCGTTGCCGTCCATGATGATGGCGATGTGTTTGGGAATGCTCACGAGGCGCGAATGCGGACGGTGCGGCTCACACCTGCAGGATTTCCTTTTCCTTGGCCGCGAGCTGCGCGTCGATGTCACCGACGTACTTGTCGGTGAGCTTCTGGATGTCGACCTCGGCCTTCTTCTCGTCGTCCTGCGTGATGAGCTTTTCCTTCAGCGCTTCCTTGACGTCGGCGATGACGTCACGGCGCACGTTGCGCACGGCGACCCGGGCGTTCTCGGCGTCGGCGCGCACCACCTTGGTGATGTCGCGGCGCCGTTCCTCGGTGAGCGGCGGCAGTGGGATGCGGATCACCGTGCCGGCGCTCATCGGATTGAGGCCGAGGTCGGACTTGTGGACGGCCTTTTCGATGGCCTGGACCATGCTCTTTTCCCAGGGCGACACCACCAGCGTGCGCGCGTCCTCGACACTGATGTTCGCCACCTGCTTGAGGGGCGTGTCGGTGCCGTAGTAGTCGACTTTCAGGTTCTCGATGAGCGAGGGATGCGCGCGGCCGGTGCGCAGCTTCTTGAGATCGGCCTGGAAAGTCTCGACGCACTTGCCCATGCGGCTCGCGGCGTCCTTCTTGATGTCATCTAGCATGAATGCGTCCCTCTCGTGAACGATGGGTCAGTCGTTGGTGACGACGGTGCCGATGTCGTCACCGCGCACCACGCGCGGCAGGTCGCCGGCGTTGTTGAGATTGAACACCTGCAGCGGCATGCCGTTGTCGCGGCACATGACGATGGCAGTGGCGTCCATCACGTTCAATCGGTCCGCGAGCACCTTGTCGTAGGTGAGGCGCGCGTACCGCTTCGCATCCGGATTCTTCATCGGGTCGGAGTCGTAGATGCCGTTGACCTTGGTCGCCTTGAGCAGCAGATCCGCCTCGATCTCCACCGCGCGCAACGCCGCGGCGCTGTCGGTGGTGAAGTAGGGGTTGCCGGTGCCGGCCGCGAAAATGACGATACGTCCCTTCTCCAGGTGGCGCATGGCCCGGCGCCGGATGTAGTCCTCGCACACCTGGTTGATGCGGATCGCGCTCTGCACGCGCGCCGTGCCGCCCAGGCTCTCGATGGCGTCCTGCATGGCCAGCGCGTTCATCACCGTCGCCAGCATGCCCATGTAGTCGCCGGTGGCGCGATCCAGCCCGGCCTTGGCCAGGCCCGCGCCGCGAAAAATGTTGCCGCCGCCGATCACGCAGGCCACCTGTACGCCGGTGCGCTGGATTTCGAGCACCTCGCCCGCGATGCGCTTGAGCACCGCCGGGTCGATACCGAACTCCGTGGCGCCGAGCAGCGCCTCGCCCGAGAGCTTGACCAGGATGCGTTTGTATCGGGGTACGGTCATCTGCGGGAATCCTCCATTCGCGTCGCACTTTGCCATAAAGAAAACCCCGCGGAGAGCGGGGTTTTCGTGGCCGTCAGTGCTTGGTAGCCGGCGGGTCGGTCTTGGTCTGCGCCTTGACCTGCGCCATGACCTCGCCCACGAAGTCGTCCTGCTTCTTTTCGATGCCGGCGCCGACCTCGTAGCGCTCGAAGGACAGCACTTTCGCCTTGTTCTTCGCGAGCAGCTTGTCGATGGTGGTCTCGCCGTCCTTGACGAACATCTGCTGGCTGAGCGCGAACTCGTCGACGGCCTTGCGCACGCGGCCCTCGACGATCTTCGTGCGGATGTCCGGCGGCTTCTTGGCATTGCCGGGGTCGTTGTTCACCTGCTCGGTGGCGATCTCGCGCTCCTTGGCCACGAGCTCGGCGGGCGCATCCGCCGGCGTGAGGTAGCGCGGGCTGGACGCGACCACCTGCATGGCCAGGTCGCGGGCCAGTTCGGCGTCGCCGCCCTCGACTGCCACCAGCGAGGCCTTCTTGCTGTCGGTATGCACGTACGAGCCGACGATGGTCGGCGCGCTGACCAGGGCCACCCGGCGCACGGTCAGGTTCTCGCCGATCTTGGCGATCAGCGCCCGGCGCTTCTCGTCCACGGTCTCGCCGCTGGCCAGCCGGGTGGCGTTCAGGGTGTCGATGTCGGCGGCCCGGGCGGCGAGCGCGGCCTTGGCCACTTCGCCGGCGAAGCCGCGGAACTCATCGCCGCGCGCCACGAAATCGGTCTCGCTGTTCACTTCGACCAGCACGCCGGTCTTGCCATCGGCCGCCTTCTCGACCACCACCACTCCCTCGGCGGCGATGCGCGCGGCCTTCTTGTCGGCCTTGGCGAGGCCGGCCTTGCGCATGTTCTCGGCGGCCACGTCCGGGTCGCCATTGGCTTCGACCAGCGCCTTCTTGCATTCCATCATGCCGGCACCGGTCCGCTCGCGCAGTTGCTTGACTGCTTCCGCTGTAATGTTCATGGACTCTTCCTAACTAGTTGACGCGGACGCGGCCCGTGCCGCGTCCGGCGATTTCTGCCCGCCGGGTTCAGCCGCGACGCGGTCCGCCGCCGCCACCGCGGCGCGGGCCGGCACCGCCGGAGCTGGTGCGCGAACGACCCGCGCTGGCGGTCGCGCTGCGCGGCGCCGCCTCGCCGGTGTCGGTGAAGCTCGGCGTGTCGAGACCGTCGTCCGACTCCGCGGCGACGCTGGCGACCGCCGGACGGCGGCCGCGGCTCGCGGTGTTGGCAGGCCGGCGATTGCGGGCCGGAGCCGGCGCCTTCTGCGAGCCGCCGCGACCACTCTTCCTGCGCGGGTTGCCGTTCTCGTCGAGCTCGACGAATTCGTCTTCGCCGACCACCACGGCCGGAGCCTGGGCGCGGCCCTCGATGACCGCATCGGCGATGCCGGCGGCGTACAGCGCGATGGCGCGCATCGCGTCGTCGTTGCCGGGAATCACGAAGTTCACGTCATCCGGCGCGCAGTTGGTGTCGACCACGGCGACCACCGGGATGCCGAGCTTCTTCGCTTCGTGGATGGCGATGTTCTCGTGGCCCACGTCGACCACGAAGATCACGTCCGGCGGCGATTCCATCTGCTTGATGCCGCCCAGGCTCTTCTCGAGCTTTTCCTTCTCGCGGCGCATCATCGTGGCTTCCTTCTTGCCACGCTTGCCGAGAGTGCCGTTCTCCGACATCTCGGTGAGATCCGCGAGCCGCTTGATGGACTGACGGATGGTCTTGAAATTGGTGAGCATGCCGCCCAGCCAGCGCTGGTTCACATAGGGCATCTCGCAGCGGCGGGCTTCCTTCTCGATGGCCTCGCGCGCCGAACGCTTGGTGCCCACGAACAGCACCCGGCCGCCATCGGCGACCACATTCTTCACGAAGTTGGCAGCCTCCACGTACATGGGCTGCGTCTTCTCGAGGTTGATGATATGGATCTTGTTTCGTTCTCCGAAGATGAAGGGAGCCATCTTCGGGTTCCAGAAGCGGGTCTGGTGTCCGAAATGAACACCCGCTTCCAGCATCTGTCGCATAGACACGCCGGCCATCAAAGTCTCCTTGTAAGGGTTGAGCCTCCGCGCCGCCCGGGTGGTCATCCCGTGGACTCATCTTCTCTTCGAAGACGGGCCCCGGAACACCCTGCCACTCGTTATGCCGTCCCAGACTGGAGTGTCGATCCGCTTGCGGACCGGCCTTCTGCGAAGGCCTGGGCGACAGGTTGCGCGTGTGGTTTAGTTGAGTTTCATTGCCAAAAAAGGCCGCGCTTTATACCATCCCTTCCCCGTCAAAACAATGCCTTACGCAGGTGCGCGCAATGGACTCCCTCGTGAGTCGCCATATCACCATTAAGTCCCCGGCCGAGCAGGAAAAAATGCGCGTGGCCGGCCGGCTCGCAGCCGAGGTGCTGGACATGATCGGCGAGCACGTGAAGCCGGGTGTCACCACCGAGGAGTTGGACCGCCTGTGCTTCGAGCACATCACGAAGGTGCAGAAGGCCATTCCCGCCAACGTGAACTACCGCGGCTTTCCCAAGACCATCTGCGCCTCGGTGAACCATGTCGTGTGCCACGGCATCCCGAACGAGAAGGTGCTGAAGTCCGGCGACATCGTGAACATCGACGTCACCGTGATCCGCGACGGCTACCACGGCGACACCAGCCGCATGTACTTCGTCGGCAAGCCGGTGCTGCCCGCCCAGCGTCTCACCGAGACCTGCTGGGAAGCCATGTGGAAAGGCATCGAGCAGGTGCGCCCGGGCGCGCGCTTCGGCGACATCGGTCATGCCATCCAGACCTTCGTCGAGGACAAGAATTTCTCGGTGGTGCGCGAGTACTGCGGCCATGGCATCGGCCGCGTCTACCACGAAGACCCGCAGGTGCTGCACTACGGCGAGGCGGGCACCGGCGAGCTGCTCAGGACCGGCATGTGCTTCACCATCGAGCCGATGGTGAACGCGGGCAAGCGTCACGTGCGCCTGCTCGGCGACGGCTGGACGGTGGTCACCAAGGATCACTCGCTCTCGGCGCAGTGGGAACACACCTGTCTGGTCACCGAGACGGGCGTCGAAGTGCTGACCCTCGGCGAGGGCAGCAAGCGCCCTGCCTTCTATAGTTAGATGGCGTCCATCGACGAGGACATCGCGGCGGCCGACACCGAAGCCCAGACGAACACGCCCTGGCAGCGATTGTTGCAGCTCGGCGAGCGTCTGCGCGCGGCCAACGACGCGCCCGAGGCGTTCCGCAAGGAACTCCAGGAAGCCCACGCCGAACTGGTCGAGCGCTTCCGCGCCGACACGTCCGTGGAAGCGCTGGTGCATGCGCGCGCCGAACTCATCGACGCCATCCTGCGCGAGGTGTGGCGCTCGCAGGTGCCCGCCGGGCACGAGAGCTGGGCGCTGGCCGCGGTTGGCGGTTATGGCCGCGGAGAACTGCACCCCCATTCCGACATCGACATCCTGATCCTCGTGCCCTGCGCACCGGACGAGGCGGGTCGTGGCGCGGTCGAACGCGTGGTCACGTTCCTGTGGGACATCAACCTCGAGGTGGGCCACAGCGTGCGCACCGTGGCCGAGTGCGCGCAGGAGAGCGCGGCCGACGTCGGCGTGATGACCACGCTCATCGAAGCGCGGCTGCTGGTCGGCAACGAGCAGCTGCTGGCGCAGATGCGCACCGCCGTGTCCGCCGAGCGCATCTGGCCGGTGAAGGCCTATTTCGAGGCCAAGGTCGCCGAACAGCAGGACCGCCATCTCAAGGCGAACGACACGGCCTACAACCTCGAGCCGAACGTGAAGACCGGCCCGGGAGGATTGCGCGACATCCAGACCATCGCCTGGGTGGCCAAGAGGCACTTCGGCGCGAGCTCGCTGGACGAGCTCATGACGCATGGCTTCCTGTCGTTCTCGGAACTGCGCAAGCTCAAACAGGCGCAGTCCTTCCTGTGGAAAGTGCGGTTCGGGCTGCACGTGCTCACGGGCCGCCGCGAAGACCGGCTGCTGTTCGACCACCAGATCAAGCTCGCGCAAAGCTTCGGTTACGAGGACGGCACCTACACGCTGGCGGTCGAGCAGTTCATGCAGCGTTACTACCGCACGGTCATGGACGTGATGCTGCTCAACGAACTGCTGCTGCAGCTGTTCCGCGAGGCCATTCTCACCGAGACGGCGCCGCCGCGGCCGCTGTCGCCGCGCTTCCAGGTTCGCAACGAATACCTCGAAGCGATCAATGACGAGATCTTTGCGCGCACGCCGTCGACGCTGCTGGAGATCTTCGTGGTGCTGCAGCAGAACCCGGACGTGAAAGGCGTGCGCGCTTCGACCATCCGCGCCATCAACAAGAACCTGTGGCTGATCGACGAGGAGTTCCGCCAGAACCCGCGCAACCACCGCCTGTTCCTCGAGATCCTGCGCGCGCCCGCGGGCGTGACCCACGAGCTGCGGCGCATGAATACCTATGGCGTGCTGGGCCGTTACATCCCGGCCTTCGGCCGCATCGTCGGCCGCATGCAGTACGACCTGTTCCACGCCTATACCGTCGATGCGCACACGCTGTTCGTGCTGTCGAACCTCAGGCGCCTGGCGCTCTCCCGCTACGATCACGAGCTGCCTAATCTCTCGGCCATCATGCAGTCGCTGCCCAAGCCCGAGATCGCCTATCTCGCCGCCCTTTTCCACGACATCGCCAAGGGCCGCGGCGGCGATCATTCGCAGCTCGGCGCGGTCGACGCCGAGGCGTTCTGTCTCGAGCAGGGGCTGTCACGCTACGACGCACGCTTGGTCTCCTGGCTGGTACTGAACCATCTCGAACTCTCGGTCACTGCGCAGAAGCAGGACATCTCCGATCCCGAGGTCATCAACGCCTTCGCACGCAGAGTCGGCGACGAGACGCACCTCGCCTATCTCTACGTGCTGACCAGCGCCGACGTGCGCGGCACCAACCCGAAACTGTGGAATTCCTGGAAGGCCTCGCTGTTCCAGGAGTTCTACGAGCGCGTGAAACGCGCGCTGCGCCGCGGACTGGAGAGCCCGATCGATCCCGAGGAGCTGATGCGCGAGACCCAGGAAGGCGCGCGCAAGCTGCTCGCGGCGTCCGGGCGCATCACGGCGCCGGAAATCAACCGCGCCTGGGAGCGGCTCACCTCGGCTTATTTCCTGCGGCATACGCCCGAGGAAGTCGCCTGGCACACCCAGCTGCTGGCCGATCGCGAGCCCGGCAGCGAAGACCCCCTGGTGGCGGTGCAGGCTTCGAGCGCGCGGGGCACCACGGCCATCCTCGCGTTCGCGCCGCATCGCTACAACAGTTTCGCGACCACCACCGCGGTGCTCGATCAGCTCGGCCTCAACATCGTCGATGCGCGCATCACACCCACGGGCGACGGCTTCAGCCTCGATCTCTACCATGTGCTCGAGGAAGACGGCGCGCCGATCTCCGACACCGAGCGCATCGGCGAAATCGAGCGCGCGCTGTGGCGCGCGTTGCAGCATCCGGACGAGGCACCGGTGACGGTCACGCGGCGCGTGCCGCGCCAGGCGCGCATGTTCCGCACGGCCACGCAGATCGCGGTCAGCGTCGATGAGCGCAATTGCCGCTCGGTGCTCGAGCTGGTCTCCGGCGACCGCCCGGGGCTGCTGTGCGACATCGGCAAGGTGCTCATGGAAGAGCGCATCGATCTGCTCGCCGCCAAGATCATGACCGTCGGCGAACGTGCGGAGGACGTGTTCTACGTGGCCTCGCTGTCGGGGCAGCCTCTCGACGAACCGGCGGCCTCCCGTCTGCAGCAGCGCCTGTCCGGCGCGCTCGACCGCCGCGCGGCAGCGTGAACGGCCGGCTGACACGACTCGCCGCGTATCCCTTCGAACGACTCGCGCGGCTGAAGGCGGGGCTGACGCCGCCGGCGTCGCTGCCGCACATCGCCATGTCCATTGGAGAGCCCAAACATGCGCCGCCGGCGTTCGTGATCGAGGCCCTGCGTGCCAATCTCGCCAGGCTCGACAGCTACCCGGTCACGGCGGGGCTGCCGGAAACCCGCGCCGCCATCGCGCAGTGGCTGCAGCGGCGCTTCGAGGTGCAGGTCGCGCCGGACACCATGGTGCTGCCGGTGAACGGCACGCGCGAGGCCCTTTTCTCCTTCGTGCAGGCGGTGGTCGATACATCGGCCAGCGTGGCGCCGGTGGTGGCCATGCCGAATCCGTTCTACCAGATCTACGAAGGCGCGGCGCTGCTGGCCGGCGCCGAGCCTGTGTTCCTCAACACCTTCGCCGACTCGCGCTTCCAGCCCGATCTCGAGGCCGTGCCGGCGGAGACCTGGCGGCGCTGCCAGGTGCTGTTCCTGTGCAGTCCGGGCAATCCCACCGGCAGCGTGTTGTCGCTCGAATACCTGCGCTGCGCGCTCGCACTCGCCGACAAATACGGCTTCGTCATCGCGGCGGACGAGTGCTATGCCGAGCTGTACCGCGACGATCGCGCGCCGCCGCCTTCGCTGCTGCAGGCGGCGTTGGCCAGCGGCCACGCCAACTACGAGCGCTGCGTGGTGTTCCACTCGCTCTCCAAGCGCTCGAGCGTGCCGGGACTGCGGTCCGGCTTCGTGGCCGGGGATCCCGCGATACTCAAGTCTTATCTTCTCTACCGGACCTACCATGGCTGTGCCATGCCGGTTCCCACGCAGCTCGCCAGCATCGCCGCCTGGGGCGACGATGCCCACGCGGCGGCCAATCGCGCGCTGTATCGCGAAAAGTTTGCACGCGTGCTGCCCATCCTCCAGCCGGTGCTGGACGTGGCCGAGCCGGACGGCGGTTTCTACCTCTGGCCGGACGTGGGCCGCGATGACGAAGCCTTCACGAGGGAGCTGTACGCGGCCCAGAATCTGACCATCCTGCCCGGCAGCTACCTGGCTCGCGACACGCCCTCGGGCAATCCCGGCCGGCACCGCGTGCGCATTTCGCTGGTCGCGCCAGTGGCGGAATGCGTCACCGCCGCGCAGCGCATCCGTGCCTTTCTTTCGCAATCGCTCTCTTGATAAAAGAACCCCGGAGCCCCTCAGTGACCGATCTGATCACCCTCGCCGCCACCATCGACGAAGCCTTCGAGCGCCGCGCCGATCTCAATGCGAAGAACTCTCCGCCGGCGGTGCGCCACGCCATCGAGGAATGCATCGAGCTGCTCGACTCCGGGCAGGCGCGCGTGGCCGAGAAGAAGGACGGCCAATGGCAGGTCAACCCGTTCCTGAAGAAGGCGGTGCTGCTGTACTTCCGCACGCACGACAACGAGGTGATGGACGCGGGCTACACGCGGTTCTTCGACAAGGTGCCGCTCAAGTACGCCGCCCGCTCGCAGGCCGATGGCGGCGAGTCGCTGCGCCAGGGCGGCGCGCGGGTGGTGCCGCCGGCCGTGGCGCGTCGAGGTTCGTACATCGCGCCCAACACCGTCCTCATGCCCAGCTACGTGAACATCGGCGCCTACGTGGACAGCGGCACCATGGTCGACACCTGGGCGACGGTGGGCTCGTGCGCGCAGATCGGCAAGAACGTGCACCTGTCCGGCGGCGTGGGCATCGGCGGCGTGCTCGAGCCCCTGCAGGCCGCGCCCACCATCATCGAAGACAATTGCTTCATCGGCGCGCGCTCCGAGGTGGTGGAAGGCGTGATCGTCGAGGAAGGCTCGGTCATCAGCATGGGCGTGTACATCGGTCAGAGCACGCGCATCTATGACCGCGCCACCGGACAGATCCTGCAGGGCCGCATTCCGGCCGGCTCGGTGGTCGTGTCGGGCAACCTGCCCTCGACCGATGGCAAGTACTCGCTGTACTGCGCCGTCATCGTCAAGCGCGTGGATGCGCAGACGCGCGCCAAGACTTCCATCAACGAACTGTTGCGGGCGGACTGACTACCGCGCCATGGACCGCGCGGACGTCCTGCGCCTGCGGCTCGCGCACCAGCACCTCGCACGGGCCGGATTCCGCCGGCCGGAAGACGCCGTGGCGTGGTTCGGCGCGGTGCAGGCCCAGGACTACCTGGGCGCGCTCTGGGCCATCGGCCTGCGCACGACGGGCGCCACCGAAGCCTCGGTCGAAGCGGCCGAGACTCGCCGCGCCATCGTCCGCACCTGGCCGATGCGGGGCACGCTGCACTTCGTCGCGGCGGCGGACGCGCGCTGGATGACACGCCTGCTGGCACCGCGGGTGATCGCGCGCCACTCCGCGCGCTGGCAGCGGGATTACGGCGTGGACTCGAGGCTCCTGGCGCGCGCGGACGACATCTTCACGCGTGCGCTCGAGGGTGGTCGACGCCTGACGCGCGATCGTCTCTACGACGCGCTCGAGGCGCGGCGGATCCGCACCGGCGAATCGCGCGGCTTGCACCTGCTGCTCGTGCTGGCCATGCGCGGCCGGCTGTGCCTTGCCGGCCGCGAGGGCAAGCAGCACACATTCGCGCTGCTCGACGAGTGGGTGCCGAAAAGTCGCGTGCTCGAGGGCGAGGAGGCGCTGGCGGAACTCGCGCTGCGCTACTTCACCAGTCACGGCCCCGCGACCCTGCGGGATTTCATGTGGTGGTCGGGGCTCACGGCGAGGCAGGCGGCCGCCGCGCTCGACGGCGCGCGGGGCCGGCTCGCTTCCGGGGATGTCGACGGCACGCGCTACTGGTGGCGCGAATCCGGCAGGCGCGCGGAGCTGCGGGCGGGCTCATCGTCGCGACTGCACCTGCTGCCCGCCTTCGACGAATTCACGGTCGCCTACCACGACCGATCGCAGCTCGTGGCTGACGACTCCCCGATTGCGAAGATGGCATTGCTCAGCCCGGCCGTGCTGCTGGGGGGGCGCCTGGTCGGCACCTGGAAGCGCAAGCTGGCGAAGCGTTCGGTGGTCGTCGAAACCACGCTGAGGCGCGCTTTGAAACGCACCGAAGCAGCGGCGCTGCGCGACGCCGTCGCGTCGTATCGCCAGTATCTGGGGCTAGCTGGTGCCCAGTGAGAGCGGCGCGGGCTGCACGCCGGTCGCCAAGGGGTCGAATGCGCCGCCGATGAACACCACGTGCCGGGCGATGTTGCGCGAATGATCGCCGATGCGTTCCAGCGACCGCATGACGAACGCGGCCTCGATGACAGCCTGGGTCTGGCGCACGTCTTCCATGGCGCGAGTGAGGATGCGGCGCAGGGCCGCCGCGTATTCGGCGTCCATTTCCTGATCCTGGCGGATCACCGCCGTGGCCGCGGCCGGATCGAGCCGATCGAAGGCCTCGAGCGCGCCGCGGATCATCACCACCGCCAACCGCCCGAGCTGCCGCGCCTCGCGCGCGGTCGAGGCCGCGGGGCGAAAGCCATTGGTCTCGGACTCCGCCAGCACGGCCAGCGCCAGCTTCTTGGCCTCGTCGGCGGCCCGCTCGAGCTCGGTGACGATCTTGTCGATGGCGAACACCGCGCGCAGGTCTTGCGCCACAGGCTGGCGACGCGCGATGAGCTGCAGCGCCGCCGCTTCGATTTCCACGTCGTACAGGTTGATCCTGCGTTCGCGTTCCAGCACCAGCGTGGCCTGCGCGCGGTCCCAGGCCGAGTACGCACTCACCGCCAGCTGCACCTGCTCGGTGACCAGCGCGCCCATGGCCACCGCCTGCAAGTGCAACGACGACAGGTCGCCGTCGAATGCTCGCGCGGTGTGCCCCTCGAGAATCATCCGAACCGGCCCGTGATGTAGTCTTCGGTGAGCTTGTGGCGCGGGTTGGTGAAGATGCGATCGGTTTCGCCCACCTCGATGAGATCGCCGAGATGGAAGTACGCCGTGCGTTGCGAGACACGGGCCGCCTGCTGCATCGAGTGCGTCACGATGACGATGGCGTAGCTCTGGCGCAGCTCTTCCATGAGGTCCTCGATGCGCGCGGTGGCGATCGGATCGAGCGCCGAGCAGGGCTCGTCCATGAGGATCACTTCGGGATTCACGGCAATGGTTCTGGCGATGCACAGGCGTTGCTGCTGGCCGCCGGAGAGCGAGGTGCCGGGCTGACCCAGACGATCCTTCACTTCCTCCCAGAGCCCCGCCCGCTGCAGTGAGCCGTGCACGATCTCGTCGAGCTCGACGCGGTCGCCCGCCAGCCCGTGGATGCGCGGGCCATAGGCCACGTTCTCGTAGATGGACTTCGGAAACGGGTTCGGCTTCTGAAACACCATGCCGACGCGCGCGCGCAGCTGCACCACGTCCTGCTTGCGATCGTGGATGTCCTTGCCGTCGAGCATGATCGAACCTTGCACGCGCGCGTTCGGAATCGTGTCGTTCATGCGATTGAGACAGCGCAGGAACGTCGATTTGCCGCAGCCCGAGGGCCCGATCATGGCGAGTACCTGGTTCTTGCCGATGTCGATGCCCACCTTCTTGATGGCGTGCTTCTCGCCGTAGTACACGTCGACGTCGCGGCAGCGGAAGATCGGATCGTCCACCTCGATGTTGCCGACCGTCCTGCCCGCCTCCACCGGTGCCTGCAACGACGCGGCATCGGCACCCCGGCCGATGTTCCTGCCACTGGGTTTCAGATCGATGCCCGCCCGTTCTGCCTGCGCCACGCTATCCATTGGTTCACCACCGACGTTCGAATTTCTTTCTGAGTATGACGGCGGCCGTGTTCATGACCACCAGGAATGCCAGGAGCACGATGATCGCGCCCGAGGTCTTCTCGACGAAGCCGCGCTCGGGGCTGTCCGACCACAGGAACACCTGCACGGGCAGGGCCGTGGCGGAGTCCGTGAAGCCCTTGGGGATGTCGACCACGAAGGCCACCATGCCGATCATGAGCAGCGGCGCCGACTCGCCCAGCGCACGCGCCATGCCGATGATGGTGCCCGTGAGCATGCCCGGCATGGCGAGCGGCAACACATGGTGCATCACGGTCTGGATCTTCGACGCCCCCATGCCGAGCGCCGCTTCGCGGATCGACGGCGGCACGGACTTCAGCGCGGCGCGCGAGGCGATGATGATGGTCGGCAGCGTCAGCAGCGTGAGTACCATGGCGCCGACCAGCGGCGCGGAACGCGGCAGGCCGAAGAAACCAATGAATACCGCCAGGCCCAGCAACCCGAACACGATGGACGGCACGGCCGCGAGATTGTTGATGTTCACCTCGATGAGGTCGGTCCAGCGGTTGCGCGGCGCGAACTCTTCCAGGTAGATGGCCGCGGCCACGCCGATGGGGAACGACAACAGCAACGTGAGCAGCAGCGTGAAGAACGAGCCCACCACCGCGCCCCAGATGCCCGCCCGCTCCGGTTCGCGCGAATCGCCGCCGGTGAGGAAATTGACGTTGAGGCGCAGTGCGAGCGCGCCATCGGCGGCGAGCGCCTCGGCCCACGCCAACTGCCGGTCGGACAGCGGCCGCTGATCTTCGGGCAGCGTGCGATCCATGCGTTCCTTCGCGAGCAGGTCCACCGCGTCGCTGGCCAGCAGCCAGGTATCGCGGGTGGTGCCGATGAGTCGTGGATCTTCCAGCACCGCATTCTGCACATCGAACGCGGCGCTGCCGCTGACCAGCCGGGTGAGTTCGCGGGTCGCCGTCCGGCCTTCCACCTCCGGAAAACGCGCCTTGAGCGCCGCGCGGATCAGCGCGGCATAGTCCGCGCTGCGCAGATCGTCTTCGGCGCGATGGCCGGCGGGATCGATGATGGCCGGATCGAAGAACAGCGGCAGCCGGATCTGCGCCTGCCGGAACGCGCCCATGCCGTTCGAGAAGATCACGGCGAATAGATAGACCAGGAACGCCATGCCGGCGGCCACCGCGGCCAGTCCATAGAACCGGAAGCGGCGCTCGGCCCAGTACCGGCGCCGCAGGCTGCGCGCGACGATGGCCTGGGTCTGCTGCGCGGTGCGGCGCGGACTATTCGTACTGTTCACGGTATTTCCTGACGATGTGCAGCGCCAGCACGTTGAGCGCCAGCGTCACGAGGAACAACACCAGGCCCAGGGCGAACGCCGCCAGGGTCTTCGGCGAATCGAATTCCTGATCGCCGACGAGCAACGTCACGATCTGCACCGTGACCGTGGTGACCGCCTCGAGTGGATTGGCGGTGAGATTGGCCGCAAGTCCCGCGGCCATCACCACGATCATGGTCTCGCCGATGGCGCGCGAGGCCGCGAGCAGCACGCCGCCGACGATTCCGGGCAGCGCGGCCCGCATCACCACCTGTTTGATGGTTTCGGAACGCGTCGCGCCCAGCGCGTAGGCACCGTCGCGCAGGCTCTGCGGCACGGCGCTGATCATGTCATCCGCCAATGACGAGACGAACGGGATGATCATGATGCCCATCACGAGACCGGCGGCCAGCGCGCTCTCCGAGGCGACGTCCAGCCCGAGAGATTCGCCCCAGCCGCGCAGGGCCGGACCGATGGTCAATGCCGCGAAGAATCCGTACACCACCGTCGGTACGCCGGCCAGCACTTCCAGCAGCGGCTTGGCCACGGTGCGAAAGCGCGGGTTCGCGTATTCGGCAAGATAGATGGCGGAGAACAGGCCGATGGGCACGGCGATGGCCATGGCGATGAAGGAGATCAGCGCGGTGCCCGCGAACAGCGGCACTGCGCCGAACGAACCCGACGAACCCACCTGGTCGGCGCGGATCGCCATCTGCGGGCTCCAGGACGTGCCGAACAGGAATTCGAGCGGAGAAATGATCTGGAAGAACCGGAAGGCTTCGAACGCCACCGAGGCCACGATGCCGATGGTGGTGAACACCGCGATCGTGGAGCAGGCGATCAGCAGCCATCCGATCACCCGCTCCACCGCGTTTCGAGCACGCAGCTCGGGCTTGATCCGGCCACGCAGCAGCACGATGCCGCCCACCGCCATCACCAGCACGAGCACCGTCAGCGCCAGGCGGCTGATGCCGCGCAGGCGCAGATACTCCGCCGATGCACCCCGCACGGCCTCGCTCACCGAGTCGGCGGGCACGTTCCCGGCGATCAGATTGCGCACGTCGTTCATCACCAGCGACAGCTCGTTCGCCGGCAGGTCCCGCGTGCCGGCCGGCATCTGGTTGATGACGATCTTGAGAATGATCGCGTCCTGGAACGCCAACCAGATGCCGATCACGGCGAGCGCCGGCAGCGCGCACCACAGCGCCGTCATCAATCCGTAATGACTGGGCAGGGAATGCAGGTGGCGCACGCCCCGCGTGCCTCCGACCAGCGCCAGGGATCGGGACTTGCCGATCCAGAAGGCGCTGACGGAGATCAGCGTCAGGACGATGAGCAGTGCGGCCGGAGTCATGGGATGTCGGGTCTGGGTTCTCGGATATTCCGGTCGGCAGATCGGCAGGCCACCTGTTTAGCGCCGCTTTGTTACAGCTTTGTTAAAGCCCCCTCCGCTCACAGTTAGAACTTGAAGTTCAGATCGAGCTGTAAGCGCTTGTAATCTCTGTCGAAGATGTTCGGAATCACGAGAGTATCCAGCGGTGCCGGCGTCGCCGTGTTGAACACGGTCACCGACTGCGGGACATCGTTCGAGAGGTCGTTCAGGAACAGCGTGGCGTTCAGCGTCCAGTTGCGCGCCAGCGCATAGGCACCTTTGAGCGCGAACCCGCTGGTGTCGGTGTTGCCGTCGCCGAAGTCCGAATCGAGCAGCTGACCGAACAGCGCATCTTTCTCCACCTGCTGGTACGTCAGCCCCATCTCCCAGCTGCCCTTCGCCGCCGCGGCGCCATAGTTGATGCCGGCCGAGAACGCGGTGTCGAGCTTCTCGCCGGCCACCGGATTCACCTCCGCCGAGTCGTTGCGCGCGTAGTCGGCGAAGAACCGCAGCGGTCTGCCGGCCACGGTGGTCGAGACGTCGGCGAATGCTTCGATGATGTCGTAGTCGGACAGCAGGCAGGCGGTGCCGGCGGCGAGCGTGCGGCTGCACACACTGGCGCTGGTGGTCGTGGTGTTGCCGAACGCGTTGCCGCCGAACAGCGGGTTGTAGCCCTGTACGCCGTCGAAATTGAAGTAGCTGGCCGCGAGCGTCAGCTTCACGCGATCCGACACTGGAACTCGATACCCGACCTGGGCACCGTACAGGATGGAATCCGTATTGGTGCCGGTGGGCGAACTGAAGGACAACGCCCGTTCCGAGAGCCAGTCGTAGAACGCGCTGGCGAACAGGTTCCCACCGGCGTAATTCACCGCCAATCCCTCGGGATTCACGTCGCCGTCGAAGAACATCGAACCGGTGCGCTGCCAGGCATAGCGCTGCTTGCCGGCGGTGAACTTCCACGACCCATTCGGCGCCCAGGTCACGTAGGCGACGTCGAGGTCGAAATCCTTGCGCGAATTCTGGCCGTCGAGCGACTGGTTGCCGGAACGGGGATCGGTGCCGCCGGTGGACAGCCCGATCTGGCCGGTGATGTTGTCGTTGACGCGGAAATTGGCGTTGACGCGCGCGCGGACGCGGTCGCGGTTGCGATTGCGGTCCACGTATTCGACGTCGAAGGTCTCGTTGCGATAGCGCACGTCGCCGGCGAATGACAGGCGCGAATTGTTGTGCGCCAACGTGTCCGCGGTGCGGTCCGAGCTGGCCTGCGCCTCCTCGGCGGTCTTGCTGGTTTTCGCCTGCGCCTGTTCGAGCTGCTCGATCTTGGTCTGCAGTGCGGCGAGCTGATCCTTGAGCGCCTGTATATCCGCGCTTTGCGCCAGCGCCGGCACGGGAGCGAGCGCAGCGCCGGCGATGGCGGCGATGGCTGCGAGGGACGAAAGATGGTTTTTCATGGTGTTGAAATCTGCGGTGTGGAATCTGGTCGGTGTCGGGATATTCGCGAAGGTCGATGCGCCGCGCGGGCCCGCGCGCGGATCAGGTCCGCGCGCGGATGCGCGGGATCAGAGCTTCACGGGCTTGAGCGCCCGGGCATCGTCACGGATCTTGCCGATCTCGTTCTTGAGCGGCGGGATCAGGCCCTTGTCGGCCAGATAGCCCTCCTCGCCCAACGCCTTTTCGCTGATGTACTCGGCGATGAACTCGTTGATGCCCGGTATCACGCCGACGTGCTGCTTCTTCACGTAGATGAACAGCGGGCGCGACGCGGGATACTTGCCCGAAGCGACCGTCTCGTAGGTGGGCGACACGCCGTCGATCTGCGCACCCTTGAGCTTGTCGAGATTCTCCTCGAGGAAGCTGTAGCCGAAGATGCCGACAGCTTCCTTGTTCGCGGTCAGCTTCTGCACGATGAGGTTGTCGTTCTCGCCGGCCTCGATGTAGTGGCCGTCTTCGCGCAGCGTGGTGCAGGCGCGCTTGAAGCGCGGCTCATCCTGCTTGCGCAGGGCATCCAACCAGGCGAACGAGCGGCAGCCTTCTTCCATGTACAGCTCGCCGAAGGAATCGCGCGTGCCGGAAGTCGGCGGCGGACCGAGCACTTCGATCCGGGTGGCCGGCAGCTTCGCGTTGACGTCCTTCCAGGTCTGGTACGGGTTGGCGATCAGCGAGCTGGGGTTCGCCGGGTCCGGCACGTTCTTGGCCAGTGCCAGGTACACGTCCTTGCGGGTCAGATTGAGCGGCGCGCCAGCCTTGTTCTCGGCGAGCACGATGCCGTCATAGCCCACCTTGATCTCGACCACGTCCTTCACGCCGTTCTGCGCGCAGGTGGTCAGCTCGGACGACTTGATGCGGCGCGAGGCATTGGCGATGTCCGGGTACTGCGGACCGAGGCCGTTGCAGAACAGCTTGAGGCCGCCGCCCGTACCCGTGCTCTCCACCTTGGGCGTCTTGAACTTGCCGCCGCGGCCGAACTGCTCGGCCACGGTGGTGG
>CAMLGF010000036.1 GCA_946479515.1 uncultured Pseudomonadota bacterium
GAGCTGCTGATGGCGCATCCGGCGACGCCGCTGAAGTCGCTGTGGCTGGCGCTGCTGATGTCCGGTTCTCTGCTGCTGGCGCCCTGTCTGTGGCTGGCATTTCAGGAGAGTGTCGGCGGCCGGCGTCCGCGCCTGCGCGATCTGCCTCGTTCGCACGTCTGGGTCGTTGCTGCCGGAGCCGCCTTCACACTGCCGCTAATGCTGTCGGCGCACCTGGGCACCACGTTCCCGAATCCCGCCCATCCGGTGAGCTGGCTGCATGCCCGCTTCATCCACACCACCATGCTGTTGTGCATGGCCATCTTCGTCGTGCAGGTTCCGTGGTACCTGGTTCGTTGCCGGCGCATTCTGCTCGAGCGCCTCGCGGGGCGGGGAGGGCACTGGGCCGAGCTGCCCCTGGGCGTCGTATTCACCACCTGGGCGCTCGCCATCCTGCGCACGCTCAACTGCGCATTCATCAAGTGGCCTCCCATGTTCTCGCTGGTCGTGGCTGTGATCAGCGTGAGTGTCACCGTGGGCGCCTTGTACCTGCTGCTGCGCAAGTTCGCGTCCGATGACCGCCCGCCGGACCCGGCGCCGGATACGGTAGTCAGGTCCGCGGCCTACGCCAGGACGCCACTGGGCGATGCGCAGCGGGCGCGTATCCGCCGCAAGCTCGAGACCGCCTTATCAGGCCTGTGTAAGAGAGGCGATCTGACCCTCCGGGCGCTCAGCGACGCACTGAACGAGAACCCGCACTATCTGTCGCAGGTCATCAGCCAGGATCTCCACAGCAGTTTCTACCAACTGCTGAACCGTTACCGCATCGAGGAAGCCAAGCGCCTGCTGCGCGAAGCGCCCGACCAGACCGTGCTCGCCATCGCCCTGGGCGTCGGGTTCAACTCCAAATCGGCATTTCACGCCGCGTTCCGGCGCTGCACGGGGGTTACGCCCACGGAATTCCGGCAATCGCACGCCGGTTGAACGTCCTCGCCGATCAGGCAGGACGACTGGACACCCGCTTCGGGCGACATTCGGCCTCCATTCACGAGGAGGCATCATGTTCATTCGGTTCCTGCTGCTCACCGCACTGTTCGCTTCGCCGGCATCGTTGGCCGGCAGCCAGGTGGAAACCCAGTATCTCGATTCCGTCGTGCTGCGGGAAAACCGGGTTGGGCTCGACACACACCGGTCGCTCAAAGTCTATCTGCCTCCCGGCTATGCCGCGGGCAAGCAACGCTACCCGGTGATCTACATGCTGCACGGCCTCAACTGGAGCAACGAACGCATGTTCGCGCCCGGGACCGCCGCGCAGCCGACGTTCGATCGCGCCATCGCGAGCGGGGTGATCAAGCCCTTCATCGCGGTCGCGCCGGACTACAGCACTTCCGGGCCCGGTACGTTCTTCGTCAACTCCACGACCGCGGGGCGATTCGAGGATTTCACCGTGCAGGAGGTCATTCCCTTCATCGATGCGCGCTACCGCACGCTGCCGGATCCCGGCAGTCGGGCCATCATGGGCGAGCACATGGGTGCCTTTGGCGCGCTCTGGTACGCATTCCGGCACCCTGACGTCTGGGGAACCGTTTACGCGCAGCACCCGGTGGGCACCGGGGGTGGGCTCGTGCCCATGTGGTCACGGCCCGATTGGCAGAAGGTGAAGACCGCCAGGAGCTTCGCCGACCTGGGCGGTGACCCGTATACGCCGGTGTTCGTCGCCATGTCGCAAACCTTCCTGCCGAATCCCGACCGGCCGCCTTTCTACTGCGACTTCATCGTCAACCTCGATGACGACCCCGTGACGCTCAATGTCGCGAACTCACGGCTGCTGAAGTCGCGGTTCCTGCTCGAGCAGGCCGTGATCGACAACCTCGACAAGCTGGGCAAGTTACGCGGCATCAAGTTCGACTGGGGACGCTACGACCCCAACCAGGACCACGTGTACGCAAACCAGGCCTTCACGCGCAAACTGGACGATCTCGGCATCGAGCACGAAGCCGAGGAGTACCGCGGCCTGCCCTGGGACAAGTACTGGATAGATGATGGCCGCGTGATCCAGGAAGTGCTCCCCTTCTTCGCCCGCCACCTCGACTTCTAATGGGGACATTCCTCGATTCCTGGAAAACGGGGACGCACCTGCTCGAGGCGTGCCCCCTGTCACCACTCGGTGCCGCCCCCGCTACTGTTGATAGACGCGCACGTAGTCGACTTCCATCTGCACCGGCCAGATGGCGTCGTCCACGCCCATCTGTCCGCCCCAGTCGCCGCCCACGGCCACGTTGAGAATGAGGTACTGCGGACTGTCGAACGGCCATTCGGCGTTGCCGGAGTGATCGTTGGCGTATTGATAAAAGTTGCGGTCGTCGATGCCGACCTTGATCTGGTTGACGTTCCACGTGAGCTGATACCGGTGGAATGCCGTACACGCGTCGGCCAACGTGGTGGTCGCGGTGCGCGCGTTGTTGCGCGTGTGATTGTAGGCCGACGTATGCATGGTGGCGTGTATCACGCCGGGGTCGAAGCCCACGTGCTCCATGATGTCGATCTCGCCGTCGTCGGGCCAGGTGGTCTGTGGCGGCGCCGACAGCATCCACAGCGCCGGCCAGGTGCCGCGGCCGCAGGGTAGTTTGGCGCGGATCTCGATGAATCCGTAGGTCCACTCCGCCTTGCCGCGCGTGATGAGCCGCGCCGACGAGTAGTGCTGGCCACCCCAGTCGTTGAGCGCCGGCAGATCTTCACGGCGGGCGGTGATGATGAGGTTGCCGTTCTCGACGCGCGAGTTCTCGGCACGCGCAGCGGCGTAGTACTGCAGTTCGTTGTTGTACCAGCCGGCGAAATTGCGCTCGACGTCGTAGTTCCACCGGGCCGTGTCGGGCAGGCCGGCGGTGTCGAACTCATCGGACCACACCAGTCGAAAGCCAGTGGGGATGCCGCCCGTCTCGTCGATCGCCGGGATCCCCGGGCCGGTGGGCGCGGGCGGCGGCGAAGGCGCGGGCGGCGGGTTGCTGGCGCCGCCGCCGCCACAGGCTGACAGGGACAGGGCCGCCGCCATCAACAGCGCGATCTGCCCACCCGGGCGATTCGCATCACCCGCAAGCCGTGCGGCGCCCGCGGCCACCGAACCATCGCTGCTCATCTGTCTATTCAACATTTTCATGTTCATCGTGGCCGGGCTCGCGTCGTGCCTGCAGGGTGCGCATGCTACCGCAGTTTGTGTAAGCGCTTGCAACCCTTCCAGCCGTAAACCGCGACGCAGTTGTCACCCGTAGTGAACGCCCTCAAGATGCCGGTGGATAGGGCGGTGGCGAGGCTGCCGCCTCCTCGAATAATGTCGCAGGGAGCGGCCAAGGGAACCATGGCGAACATATATGAAGTGGCCGAGCTGGCCGGGGTCTCGCTCGCCACCGTCTCGCGCGTCATCAATCCGGGCGCCAAGGTCAGCGAACCGACCCGTCAGAAGGTTCTCGCTGCCATGGAGCAGCTCGGCTACAAGCCCAATTCCATTGCGCAGTCGCTGGCCACCCGCTGTTCGAACGCCGTGGGCGTGCTGGTATCCGAACTGCACGGCCCGTTTTTCGGCGCCATGCTCAGCGCCATCGAGAAGACGCTCAAGGCGGCCGGGAAATTCGTACTCGTGGCCGCAGGACACAACGACGAAAGCCAGGAACGCGACGCCATCCGCTTCCTCGCCAGCCGCAATTGCGATGCGCTCATCGTGCATGTCGAAGCCTTGTCCGACAAATTCCTCGCGGAGCACGACCACGAGAAGATGCCGCTCGTGGTGATGAACCGGAAAGTGCGCGGGCTCGCCGACCGCTGCTTCAGTCTCAACAACGAACTCGGCGGCTACCTGGCCGCCCAGTGCCTGCTCAAGCTCAAGCACCGGCGCATCGCCTACATCTCCGGGCCGCTCGACTGGGTGGACGCGCGGCAACGCCTGATCGGCCACAAGCGCGCGCTCGAGGAGGCCGGCGTGAAGTTCGACGAGCGTCTGCTGCACGAGGGCGACTATCACGAGACCGGTGGCCAGGACGCCTTGAACGCCTTGTTTGCGACGGGCCTGCCGTTCTCGGCCGTGATCTGCGCCAACGATCGCATGGCGGCCGGGGCCATGGCCGCGGCGCACGAGCGCGGACTCGAGCTGCCGCGCCAGCTGTCCATCGTCGGCTTCGACGATGCACCCATCGCCCGCTACGTCTATCCCAAGCTCACGACCATTCACTACCCGATAGCCGACATGGCGGACATGGCGGCGCGCTGGGTGCTGAAGAACGTTTACGAGCAGGATCTGCTCGAGGTGCAGCAGGCGTTCGAACCGAGGCTGGTCTGGCGTGATTCGGCTGCCAAGCCGGCGTGACCACGCGTGAGTACTCCGACCATTACGTGCTGCGCGCGACGCTGATCGTCGCGCTCGGCGGTTTCGTGCTCGGCTTCGATGCCGCCGTGATCGCGGGGGTGGTCTCCTTCGTGGAGCGGGAATTCTCGCTGAGCCCGCTGGCGGTGGGTTGGGCGGTGTCGTCGCTCACGCTGGCCGCCACCGGGTCCATCCTGCTGGCCGGCCCGCTCGCGGATCGCTACGGACGCCGCCGGGTGCTGCTCGGCGCGGCCCTGTTGTTCACGGTGTCTGCGCTGCTGGCCGCTTCGGCCGCCAACTTCGCAATGCTGGTCGTCGCGCGGCTGCTGTCGGGGCTGGGTGTGGGTGCCACGATCGTGGTGGCGCCCATGTACATCGCGGAAATCTCGCCAGCCGCGGTGCGCGGCCGCAGGGTCAGCATCTATCAGCTGTACGTGGTACTCGGCATCTCGGCCGCATTCTTCAGCAACTATCTGATCCTCGAATCAGGGCACGGCGACCTGCCGTCGTTGTCGACGCTGCATCTCGCGGAGTGGAGCTGGCGCTGGATGCTGGGAATGGGCGCGGTGCCCGCGGTCGCATTCTTCCTGCTGCTTCTGCGCGTGCCCGAAAGCCCGCGCTGGCTTGCCGAACTGCAACCGCCCAAGCCGGCGCCGGCCGGGGCGCGAGACTCCGTGGCGCGGCAGCGGGGCGCCCGGGTAGTTAGCCTGGCAGCGCTGCTGGCGCCCGAACTGCGGCGGGTGATGGTCATCGGCCTGGTCGTCGGCATCGTGCAGCAGGCCACCGGCATCAACGCCGTGCTGTTCTACGCGCCGGTGATCTTCCAGCACGCCGGAGCCGGCGCGGATGCGGCTTTCGCGCAGGCGGTGTACCTGGGCCTGGTGAATCTCGGGTTCACGGTCGTCGCCCTGGTCCTGATGGATCGGCTCGGACGCCGGCCACTGCTCCTGCTGGGCACGGGCGGAATGACCATCGGCATGGCCGTGCTCGGCTGGGGCTTTCGCGGCGCAAACACGGAACCCGCGCTGGTGCTCTTCGGCATGCTGGCCTTCGTGGGCTGCTTCGCCATGTCGCTCGGACCCATCATGTGGGTGCTGTTCTCCGAGATCTTTCCCAATCGGATTCGCGGCGTCGCCATTTCCTTCGTCGGCCTGGTGAACTCATTGGTGAGTGTGGGCGTGCAACTGGTATTTCCATGGGAGCTCGCGCACCTGGGCCGCTCCATGCCCTGGCTCATCTTTGCCGTGCTGGCGCTGCTCGGCCTGCTGTTCATCGCGCGCTACGTACCCGAGACGCGCGGCCGCAGCCTCGAGGAGCTGGCGCGATCCCTGGTGAAACACGGGTGACGACCCGCGCAAGCATCGGCGTCATCCGACAGCCGCTGCGCGGGCGCGAAAATAATCTGATTCCCGTCGATCCCCCTCGGTGCCATTCGACCAGAGAGTGATACCGATAAGGAGAGAACCATGCAATTTCCGAAAATCGTGCCCTGCCTGTGGTTTGCCGGCGAAGCGGAGCAGGCCGCGCGCCACTACGTCGACATTTTTCCGGATTCGAAACTGGGTCGGATCGCCTACTACGGCAAGGCCGGTATCGAGGAGCACCAGCAGAAGGAGGGCACGGTGCTCACGGTCGAGTTCCAGCTCGCCGGGCAGACGTTCACGGCTCTCAACGGCCCGCCGCTGTTCAAGTTCAACGAGGCCGTGTCACTGCAGGTCATGGTCGATGACCAGAAGGAACTCGACTACTTCTGGGAGAAGCTGGGCGCGGGCGGCGACCCCAAGGCGCAGGTCTGCGGCTGGCTCAAGGACAGGTACGGTCTCTCCTGGCAGGTGGTGCCGAAGAAGATCGTGCAATGGTGGGGCGTGCCCGACGAGAAATCCGAACGTGCGATGGCGGCGATGATGAGGATGAAGAAGCTCGACATCGCCGAGCTCGAGAGAGCCTACGAAGGCCGCTGAGCATGCAGGCGGATGCGCTGCTCGATGCGATTCAATGGCCGGCCATGGCGGTGACGCTGCTTGCCGCGTGGCTGGTCGCATCGCGCTCCGCATCGCGTCGCGCCGCCGGCTTCTGGTGTTTCGTCGCCAGCAACGCGCTGTGGATCGTCTGGGGATGGCACGCACGGGCCTGGGCGCTGATCGCGTTGCAGGTGGGATTGTTTGCGCTCAACCTGCGCGGCGCCGAGAAGAACCAGAAATCCTGATCTGGTATCGTTCCCCCGTCACATCTGATCTTGACAGGGGGGATCATGGCCGACCGGCGTACATTCTTGCGCGGCGCATCCGTGTTGTTGGGTTCGGCGGCGCTGGGCAGCGTGCTGCAGGCATTCGCGGCCACGCCCCGCAAGGCTACATTTTTCTCGGTGGACGAGATGCACGTGCTGCGCGCCGCTGTCGACGTGATACTGCCCGCGACGGATTCGCCCGCCGCGTCGGCCGCCGATACGCACTACTTCATCGATCTCGCGATTGCCGCCTGCGCAACGCCTGCTGCGCGCAAGACCTTCCGCGCGGGTATCGCCGCGATGGCGGAGTCCGGGTTTGCGGGCCAGCCGGCCGGCGCGCAGATCGCCTGGCTCGAGGCGCGCGCCGCGGCGGACCTGCCGCTGGCCTACGACGACTCGTTCTTCAAGATACTCAAGGACTACACGCTCACCGGCTACTTCCTCAGCGAAGTGGGCGCGACCCAGGCGCTGGCATACGAGCGGGTGCCCGGCGGCTATTGGGGCGATCTGCCGCTCGCCCCCGATCAGAAGGCGTGGGCAATCTGATGACTCAGACCAATAGCGGAACGAATACTTTCGACGCCATCGTCGTCGGGTCCGGCATGTCCGGCGGCTGGGCCGCCAAGGAGCTTTGCGAGAAGGGCCTCAAGACACTGGTGCTCGAGCGCGGGCGGAACCTGCGTCACGTCACCGACTACACGACGGCACTCAAGGACCCCTGGCAACTGCCGCACAACAATCGGCCCACCAACGACGACCGCCAGGCGCAGCCGGTGCAGTCGACGCTGTATCTGTACGACCAGTCCACCAAGCAGCACTTCGTCAACGATCTGCAGCACCCCTACGTGCAGGAGCAGCCGTTCAACTGGTTCCGGGGCTACCAGGTGGGTGGACGATCGCTGATGTGGGCGCGGCACGTGTTCCGCTACAGCGACCTGGATTTCGAAGCCAATCTCAAGGAAGGCGTGGGCATCGACTGGCCGATCCGCTACGCGGACATCGCGCCCTGGTACGAGCATGTCGAGAAATTCATCGGCGCCAGCGGCGAGAACTCGGGCCTGCCGCAGCTGCCGGCGCAGATCCTGCAGCCGCCCTTCGAGATGAACGCCCTGGAGAAGCACATCCGGGCGCACATGGCGGACGCCTTCAAGGGCGAGCGCAAGCTCATCTGCAGCGCCACCGCGGTGCTGTCGCGCGAGCACAATGGCCGCGGGCCCTGCCAGGGCCGCAACCAGTGCGCGCGCGGTTGCCCATTCAGCGCGTACTTCTCCTCGAACGGCGTGACGCTGCCCGCGGCCGCGGCCACCGGCAACCTCGCGTTGCGCCCGGATTCGCTGGTGCATTCGCTGGTCTACGACGACAGCAAGCGGCGCGTGACCGGAGTACGCGTCATCGACACGGCGACCCGCCAGACCACCGAATATTTCGCCAAGGTCGTGTTCCTGTGCGCTTCGGCGCTGAATTCCACGGCCATCCTGCTGAACTCGACGTCGGCGCGTTTCCCGAACGGGCTCGGCAACGACAGCGGCGAGCTCGGCCACAATCTCATGGACCACCACAGTGGCGGCGGCGCCACGGCCAGCTATTCCGGCCTGCTCGATCGCTACTACCGCGGCCGCCGTTCGACGAGCATGTACATCCCGCGTTTCCGCAACGTGAGCCGGCGCGAAGAGAAATTCAAGCGTGGCTATGGATACGAGGTGTACACCAGCCGCGGCACCTGGACGCGCGGCATCGGCGGCGCGGACTTCGGCGCGAATTTCAAGAACCGGATCACGCGACCGGGCGACTGGCAGCTGTACCTGGAAGGCTACGGCGAGACGCTGCCGTACCACGACAACCGCATGTGGCTCGCCCGGGATGTCGATCCGTTGGGAATGCCGAAGATCCACGTCTCCATGAGCTATCGCGACAACGAGCGCGCCATGGCGCAGCAGATGATGGACGACGCGGTGGAGATGATGACGGCCGCGAAGCTCGAGAACGTCAAGGGTTTCAACCACCCCGTGACGCCCGGCAGCGTCATTCACGAGATGGGCACGGCGCGCATGGGCCGCGACCCGAAGACCTCGGTGCTGAACGGGCACAACCAGGTGCACGCCGTGCCGAACGTGTTCGTCACCGACGGCAGCTGCATGGTGTCCTCGCCCACGCAGAATCCCTCGCTCACGTACATGGCGTTGACGGCGCGCGCGGTGAACCACGCGGTCGATCAGCTCAAGGCGGGTGCGATCTAGCTAGGTACGTTTCAGGAAGACGTGCGTGGCGCGCTCGCCGGGCGCGCTCTTCTCGACGGTGTAGCCCAGCGCCTTGAGGTCGAGGCCCGCGAACAGGCTCTCGCCGCTGCCCAGCAGCACGGGGCGCTAGGGCGGTTCCTCGCCCCACCAGCCTTTCCAGTGGTCGTCGGGCCACGGCCCGCGCACCGGGCCGAACATGTTGCGGCCGAGTATCCACGCGCCGACATGGGCGAAGCTCTGCTCGACCAGGGTGTTGTCGACGCCGGTTTCACCGCCCTGGCCGCTGCCGTGCAGGGCGCTGAACGCACGCGTGGGAAATATCCAGCCCATCATCTCGACACCGCCCACGCCCAGCGGATTCTCCAGGCTCTGGTTGGGGCCGGCGCAATAGCCGTCCAGTGTGACGGAGAAAGCCAGTACGCGTACCCGGGACATGGGCTCGATCTCTTCTAGTGAGCGAGCGCGGCCACTTCGCTGGCCGCCAGCAGGAACGCGCCCACGCCATAGAACTGGGTATCGGACTCCGAGACCGTTTCCGGACGGTCGCTGACCTGCTGCACCCAGCCGAGGCGCCCGTCCGCGGCCACCGCCCGCAGCAATGCCTCCCAGCCCCGATAGATAGAGGGCAGGTACTCGTCGCGCGGCAGCAGGCCGCGGTTCACGCCCCAGGCCAGGCCGTAGACGAAGAAGCCGGTGCCGCTGGTTTCGGCGGGGGAGTTCGTGGGCGCCAACAGCGACGGCGCCCAGTAGCCGTCCGGCTTCTGCAGATCGCGAAGCCGCCCGGCCATCTGCGCGAACAATGCCTCGAGGCGCGCCCGATCGGCGTGCTCGCGCGGCAGCAGATCGAGCATGTTCGCGATGCCGGCGAACACCCAGCCGTTGCCGCGCGCCCAGAACAGCTTGCGGCCCTGCTCATCGCGGCGATCGAAGAAGCGGCTGTCGCGGAAGAACAGCTGCTGCGCGGGGTCGTACAGAAAATCGGTGGTCGCCCAGAACTCTGACATCGCGAAGTCACGGTACCGGGCTTCGCCCGTCTGGTTGGCGAGATCCAGCCATGCCGGGGGCGACATGAAGAGGGCGTCGCACCAGCACCAGCGGCGCAGGCACTCGGTCTGCTCGTAGTTCTGCGCCACGTGGAAGCTCAGATGCGCGACCGGTGGGCTGGCGAGGATGGCGTCGAACGTCGCGCGGATCGGCGCGACGGCATCCTTGCCCGCGCCGTGCCGCGCGGCCCAGAGATAGCTCTGCGCGATCACGTGGTCGTCGGCGTGATACACGCGCCTGCCGGGCGTCCACTGGTTAGATCTTCCCATCGCGACGATCGCGTCGGAGTAGCGGCTCTCGCCCGTGACCTCGGCCAGATGCGTCATGCCCACCCAGAACGCGCCCTGCTGCCAGCTGCGCGGATCGCGGGACTCCTCGCTCATGTGCGAGGTGATGTGTCTTCCGTCGAGCCGCGCGAGCTGCCAGTCGGCCACCCGGGAAGCCGTGGCCAGCACCTGCGCGCGCGCCGGCGCGTCGGCGGCACGCGTCGTATTCGCGTGAGAGATACCAAAAAACAAGAGGGCGCCGAGCGCGGCGCACCGACGGATCTGCGGCATGCTGCCCCCGTGGACCGGAGGCCGCATGATGCTGCCGCCGCGCACCGGGCGCAAACCTCAGATCATCCAGCCGCCATCGATGATGTGGGTCTGCCCGGTCGTGAACCCCGATTCATCGCTGGCGAGATACAACGCCAGCGCGGCGATTTCCTCGGCCTTGCCGAGCCTGCCCATGGGTTGACGCGCCTCGAACTCCTTGCGTGTCTTCTCATAGTCGCCGTACGCATGCAGCCGCGCCTGCAAGGACGGTGTGTCGACGGTGCCGGGACAGATGGCATTGCAGCGAATTCCCTGGCCGACGAAGTCCGCGGCGACCGACTTCGTGAGGCCGATGACCGCGGCCTTGGTGGCGCCATAGCCGCAACGGTCCGGCACGCCGGTGATCGAGCCGGCCACCGACGACATGTTGATGATGGAACCCGCGCGCGCCGCGAGCATGCCGGGCAGGAACGCGCGGATCATGTGGTACATGGAATTCACGTTGAGGTCGAACGCGGCGCTCCAGGTGGCGAAGTCGAGATCCAGCACCGTGCCCTTGGGCACCATGCCGGCGCAGTTGAACAGCACGTCCGTCCTGCCGACTTTCTGCGCGAAAGCGGCAATCGCGCCGGGGTCGCGCACGTCCACCACGTGGCCCTCGCATCCGGCCAGGCCCTGCAGCGCGTTGGCGTCGATGTCGACGGCGAATACGCGCGCACCGGCGCGCGCGAAGGCCTCGGCGCTGGCACGGCCGATGCCCGCCGCGGCCGCGGTGACCACGGCGCTCTTGCCGGCCAGTCGTCTAACTTCCATGGCTGCTGTTCTCCCGGGCGCTCAGATTCCGTAGATGCTGCGCGCCGTTTCCGCAAGGATCTGCCGGCGCGCGGGCGCATCGAGCGCGGCAAGCAGCGCGTCGGTGGCCGTCCGCCAGTCCGCGTAGCGGCACACCAGTTCGCACACCGGCCAATCGCTGCCCCAGAGCAGGCGCGCGGCGCCGAAGGAATCGAGCAGGTGGTGCACGCAGTCCGCGAGCCGCGCGGGGTCCGCGCTGCCGGCCTCGGTGACCAGGCCCGAGAGCTTGCAGGCCATCGGCGTCTCGCGCGCGAGTGCCGCCACGTCGCGCCGCCACTCGCGCAGGTCGCCGCCTGCGATCGGCGGCTTGCCGCCATGGTCCAGCACCATGACGAGCCCGGGATGACGCCCGGCGAGTTCGCGCAGCGCCCGCAGGTGCGGCGGCTTCACCAGTGCGTCGAACACCAGTCCGTGCTCGATCATGGCGGCGAAGGCCGGGGCAAGCTCCGCGCGCAGCATCCATGCGGGGTCGGCGATGTCCTGGATCATGGGCCTCAGGCCCACCAGCGCCGGGTCCTGCGCCAGTTCCGCGATGATGTCCGGCGCCCGTGCGCCCTCGAAATCCACCCAGCCGACGACGCCGGCGATGAAGTCGTGCTCGCGCGCCAGCTGCAGCAGGAAACGAGTCTCCGCCACGGTGGGTGCGGCCTGCACCAGGATGGTACGGTCGACGCCCGCGGCCGCGAGCTGCGGCGCCAGGTCCGCCGGCAGATAGTCGCGGTAGATAGGCGCCAGGTCCGGGGTGAGCCAGGCGTAGTCACCGCGATCGCGGCGCCAGAAATGCTGGTGGGCGTCGATTCTCATGCCGGCAGCGGTGCGTTCGGGTCGATCAGGCCGCGGTCGCGCAGCGCGGCCCAGAACTCCGCGGGAATGGGCCGCGTCATCATGGCCAGGGCATTGCGCGACTCGGCTCCGGTGACGCAGCCGGCGACCACGCTGGCCACGGCCGGGTGACCGAGCGGGAACTGCAGCGCGGCCGCCTGCAGAGGCACGCCATGTTCGTCGCAGAGAGTTTCGAGCCGGCGCACCTTGTCGATCACTTCCGGTGGCGGCGCGGCATAGTTGTAATGCGACTGCGCGGCCGCGCGCGAGCCGCTGGCCAGGATGCCGGAGTTGAAGGGGCCGCCGCACAGGATCGACACCCCGCGCCGCTCGCACAGCGGCAGCAGTTCCGCCAGCGCCGGCTGCTCCAGCAAGGTGTAACGCCCGGCGAGCAGGATGCAATCGAACTCGCAGCGCTCGAGCAGTTCGACGCAGACCTGCCACTCGTTCACGCCGAGGCCGATGGCGCGCACGGCGCCGGACTCGCGCAGTTCGCGCAGCGCGGGATAGCCACCGTCCAGGAATTCACGGACGCGCGCGTCGTGGCGGTCGCCGTGCGTCAGGCGACCGATGTCGTGGCAGAGCAGCATGTCCACGCGGCGCACTCCCAGCCGTTCCAGGCTCTGCGCATGCGACTGCATGACCGCCTCGTAGCCGTAATCGAACTCCGGCGCGAACGGGCGCGGCGAGAAGTAGCCTTCGCGGCCGACGGTCTCGTCCTGCGGGCCGGTGGGCACCAGGCGGCGGCCGACCTTCGTGGAGATCACCGGCGCTGGCGTGGCGCCGCGCAGCGCGGCGCCGAGACGCAGCTCGCTCAAGCCGAAGCCGTAGAACGGCGCCGTGTCGAAGTAGCTCACGCCGCCTGCCAGCGATTCGCGCACCGCGTCGGCGGCATCCGCATCGCCCAGCACCCGGTACAGATTGCCGAGGCCCGCGCTGCCGAATGCCAGCGTGCTCACCTCGAGTCCGGTGCGCCCGACTTCGCGGCGCGACAGAGTCGAGCTCACGCGCCCGCCAGCGGCCTGCGCGAGGTGAGGCCGAACATGCAGACCACCGCGAAGCAGAGCGCGGGTATGAGCATGGCCACGTTGATGGAGCTGGCGTCGGAGACCAGGCCCATGACGGGCGGAATGATCGCGCCACCCACGATGGCCATGACGAGAAAGGACGACCCCGACTTGGTGTGCGCGCCCAGCCCACGCAGGCTCATGGTGAAAATGGTCGGAAACTGGATGGACATGAAGAAGCTGGTGGCCATCAGCGCGTACAGGCCGAGGCTGCCGCCGGCCAGCGCGGCGGCCACGCACAGCACGATGTCCGCGGCGGCGAACAGCGCGAGCAACACGGCGGGCCGGAACTTCGACATGAGCAGCGTGCCGACGAACCGGCCGGCGAAGAACAGGCACAGCGTGATCAGCAGGTTGTTCGCGGCCACCTTCTCGGCTGTGCCCGGGGTGTTGAACTGCGTGTAGCGGATCACGAAACTCCAGACGCCCACCTGCGCGCCGACGTAGGCGAACTGCGCCAGCACGCCCAGCCAGTAGCGCGGGTACTCCAGCAGCCCGGAGAAGCCACCGGCCTCGGGCTCGGCGTCCTGTGCCACGCGCCGCGCCAGCGGCGGAAAGCGGGTGAGGCCCACCAGCAGCGCCCAGAGCAGCACCACGGCAGCGATGCCCATGTAGGGTAGTTTGACCGCGGCCAGCTCGCCGGCCTGCCAGGCAGTGCGTGCCGCCGGATCCAGCGCCTGGATCTGCTCGGCACCGGGATGGCGGTCCGAGAGGATCAGCTCCTTGCCGACGAACACGCCGACGATGGTGCCGAGCGGATTGAACATCTGCGCGAAGTTCAGCCGCTGGTCGGCATTTTCGGGCGGGCCCATGGCGGCGATCATCGGGTTCGCGGAGGTCTCGAGAAACGACAGGCCGCTCGCGACCACGAACAGCGCGATGAGAAAGAAGTGGTACTCGCCGAACTGCGCCGCCGGATAGAACAACAGGGCGCCGGTGCCGAACAGCACCAGGCCCATGACCACGGCCGCGCGGTAGCCGAAGCGCCGCATGAACAGCGACGCGGGAATGGCAAACAGGAAGTAGCCGATGAACGTGGCGAACTGCACGAAACTCGAGGCGAAGTCGCCCAGCAGGAAGGTCTTGCGAAACTGCGGGATCAGCACGTCGTTGAGGCTGTTGGACATGCCCCAGAAAGCGAACAACGCGACCACCAGGATGGTGGCCCCGAGGTAGCCCGGCGTGATGAATTCCTTCTTCATGGAAGATCCCCGTGAACGATGTCGGTCGATATCTGTCTGGCGGCGGCGCGCACGTGCTCGACCGCGTGGTGCATGTCCATCACCAGCGGATTGCTGTGCACGAAGGGCACGGTCAGGGCCGCTACTGCCACGTGGGCGCGCAGGATGGGTGCCGACAGGTCGGTGATGCCGCGCACGAAATACGACGCCGCCTCGTGGTGGCCGCGCGCGCGCACGGCGTCGGCGCGCGCGACGAATTCCTCCGCGGCCTCGCCCTTGAGCTTGCAGCGCCTGAGCCATTGCTTGCGCGTGTCGTCGTCCTGGAAGGCGAACAGCACCAGGCCCGAGGTGGCGCCGGTGATCTCGCGCCGATAGCCGATGCGCACCGAGAAGCCGAGATCGCCGGGGCGTTCGATGCGCGTGATCACCACGATCTGATCCTCGGAGGCCACGGCGATGTGCGCCGATTGGCCGATCTCCTGCACCAGCCTGCGCATGACGGGCAGCGCCGTCTCCACCAGCGAGCGCACCGGCGCCTGCGTCATCGCCAGCGCGAACAGCTTGTTGGTGAGCACGTAGCCGGCGCCGTTCTCGGCGGTGGTGATGAAACCCTTGAACTCGAGCACCTGGAGCATGCGGAACAGTTCGCCCGAGGAGCGGCCGAGCCGCTGCGAGATGGCGGACAGATTGAGCGGGGTCTTCTCGGCGGCCAGCAGCTCGATGACGTCGAGGCCCTTTTCCAGGGCAGGGGCGCGATACCGGCTCGCGCGCGGGGCGTTTTGCTTTGGGGGCATGGCGTTATGACGTTCTTGTGGTGACCCTGGTGCGCCCGCGGCCGGGCGCGGGGTGATTCTGCCCGGAAGCGGCTGAGTAAAGCAGTCCCCCTTGATCTCCCCTTTTCATTAGAGCATTGTACTTTCATTCAAAAAATTGCGGGCGTCGATCCAGCATTCACTCCCGCGACGGGGCCGGAAAGCGAACCCGGTGCGCCTCCGCAGCGCCTGGTTTCGCTTTCCGGCAATTTCGTTTCTGATACCCGGAAACCAAACCCAAAAGCCAAACGTAATAAGAGGGGTCGCATGAAGTTGTTCGCCTGGTTGAGCCTGGTCATGGTCGTGGGCTGCGCGGGGGGTGCACACGAGGGGTCGTACGTCCGCAACGCGGCGGGGCTCATCGTCACGCCCGGCGATGACGCCCGGCAGCGCGTGCGCCTGGAAGTGCGCACCGATCGCACCGTGCGCGTCACCACGGTGGCGGATGGCAACCTCGAGCTGCCCGAAAGCCTCATGGTGGTGGACTCCTCCGCTCCGCGTGCCTCGTGGAAAGTCGATGAGCGCGACGGCGAAGTCGTCCTGACGACGGAGAAGCTGGCCGCGCACGTGTCGCTGGCAACCGGTGCAGTGAGCTTCACCGACCCCGCCGGCAAGCCGCTGCTCAGTGAAGAACCCCTGGCGGCCTGGCCGTCCGCCGGTGTGACACGGCGCTTCAACCCGGGCACCGACGAAGCTTTCTACGGCTCCGGCCAGCACCAGAACGCGCAGCTCAATCTCAATGGCGAGGACGTCGAGCTCGCGCAGCACAACATGGACATCGGCGTGCCGTTCATCGTTTCGGCGCGCAACTACGGATTGCTCTGGGACAACAACGGCATCACGCGCATCGGCAATCCCAAGCCCTATGGGCTGGCATCGCGCGACCTGAAGATCACCGACGCCGCGGGCAAGCCGGACGGATTCACCGCGCGCTACTTCATAGGCGGCGAGCAGAAGCTGGAGCGCGTCGAGAAAGACATCAACTACCAGTACATCCGCGATCGCTTCAACTGGCCGAAGGAACTGCTCACGGGCCAGGAGCCGGTGACCGGCGCTCCCCCCGGCATCCTCCCCGATCAGTCCGTGACCTGGGAGGGAACGCTGGAAAGCGCCAAGGACGGCGTACACAAATTCCAGGTCTACGGCAGCAGTTACTTCAAGGTGTATTTCGACGGCAAGCTGGTGCTCGACCGCTGGCGCCAGAACTGGAACCCCTGGTACCACGACGTCGACCTGCCCATGTCCGCGGGCAAGCCGGTGAGCTTCAAGCTCGAGTGGATTCCGGACGGCGGCTACATGGCGCTGTTGCACAACGATCCGCTGCCGGATGCCCAGCGGCACTCGATCACCTTCACCTCGGACGTCGGCCGCGCGGTGGATTACTACTTCATCGCGGGATCTTCCCAGGACGATGTGATCGCGGGCTATCGCGAGCTCACCGGCAAGGCGGTCATGCTGCCCAAGTGGGCGTACGGCTTCTGGCAGAGCCGCCAGCGCTACACCACGCAGAAGGAACTGCTCGACGTGGTGGCCGAGTATCGCAAGCGCAAGATCCCGCTCGACAACATCGTGCTCGACTGGTTCTACTGGCCCGAGGATTCCTGGGGCTCGCACGAGTTCGACAAGGCGCGCTTCCCCGATCCCAAGGCCATGGTGGACAAGATCCACCAGCAGAACGCGCAGATCATGATCTCCGTTTGGCCGAAGTTCTATCCCACTACGGCTAACTACCAGGAGCTGGACGCCGCCGGGTTCATGTACCGCAAGAACGTCGAGGAAGGGCTGCTCGACTGGGTGGGCAAGGGCTACAAGTCCTCGTTCTACGATCCGTACTCGCAGCCGGCGCGCGAGATGTACTGGCGCCAGATCAACGACAAGCTGAACGTGCTCGGCATCGACGGCTGGTGGATGGACGCCACCGAGCCGGACCCGCATTCGAATCTCGACATCGATGCCATCAAGGCGCGCATCGGTCCCACGGCGCTGGGCCCGGTGGACCAGTATTTCAACACCTATGCGCTGGTGCACTCCGGCGGCGTCTACCAGGGCGCGCGCAAGGCCAACCCCGACAAGCGCGTGTTCATCCTGACGCGCTCCGGCACCGCCGGCATCCAGCGCAACGCGGCGGCCGTGTGGAGCGGAGACATCGTGTCGCGCTGGGACGATCTCTACAACCAGATCTCGGCCGGCGTCAGCATCGGCTACTCGGGCCTGCCCAACTGGACGTTCGACATCGGTGGCTTCGCCGACGAGCAGCGCTACAGCACACCCAAACCCAAGCCGGAAGACCTCGCCGAATGGCGCGAGCTCAACCTGCGCTGGTTCCAGTTCGGCGCGTTTGCGCCCATCTTCCGCTCGCACGGCGAATTCCCGTATCGGGAGATCTACAATCTCGCGCCGCGCGGAAGCGAGGTGTACGGGTCGCTGGTCTGGTACGACAAGCTGCGCTATCGGCTGATGCCCTACATCTATACGCTCGCGGCCGACACCTATCACCGCGACGGCACGATGATGCGCGGCCTCGGCATGGATTTCCCGGACGACCCGGGCTCGGCCGACGTGCGTGACGAGTACCTGCTCGGCAAGGCGTTCCTGGTCGCGCCGGTACACAGGCACCAGGCGCGTTCGCGTCCCGTCTATCTACCGGCCGGGGCCGACTGGTACGACTTCAACTCCGGCAAGATCGCCAAGGGCGGGCAGACCGTCGACGCCGCTGCGCCGCTCGCACGCATGCCGCTGTACGTGCGCGCCGGTTCGATCGTGCCCGTGGGCCCGGAAATCCAGTACACGTCGCAGGCCCGCAACGCGCCGATCACGGTGTTCGTGTTCACGGGCGCCGACGGCAATTTCGCGCTCTACGAGGACGATGGTGTCAGCTACCAGTACGAGAAGGGCCAGTTCAGCTACATCCCGATGCGCTACGACGCGGCACAGCGCCGGCTGATCATCGGCGCGCGCACCGGCAGCTACACCGGCATGCCCGAGGAACGCACCTTCCGCATCCGCTGGATCGCGGACGGCGGCAAGGCGCCAGCCGAGCTGGATGCACCGAGCGACATCGCCGTCGAATACAAGGGCGCGGAGATCATCGTCTCGCAGTGACGCAGACGGTTCTTCCGGCGTGAACGGCCGGCGCTCCCCCGCCCGGGAGCGCGCCGCGGGTCAGGTTCCGACGCCGGCGCCAGCCTTTCCCGGTGCATGGTCGGCCGGTTCGCCCCGCGGCGGTGCGCGGCGGCGGCTGGCTGCCAAGCCGGCCGACGACGTGCGATGCTCGGCGGGTGGCGAAGATTCCTCCCGGCGTAGGTCCGCGCTTTCCGCAGGTGGTCGTGCTCGTGGGTGCCACCGGCGATCTCGCGCGCCGCAAGCTGCTTCCCGGACTGCTGCATCTGGCGCGCGCCGGGTTCATCCCGGAGTGCCGCATCATCGGCGTGTCGCTCGACGGAATCGACGCCGCGAGCTTCCGCGAGCTGGCGCGGCAGTCGGTCGCCGAATTCTCGCGCGCCCGGGTGGATGGCGATGACTGGCGCGACTTCGCGGGCAATCTCGACTACGTTCCGCTCGGCGCGGGCACCGCCGCGCTGGCCGACGCGGTGCGGCGGGCCGAGGAGGCAATCGGCCGAGAGAGCCGGCGCCTGCACTATCTATCGGTGCCGCCGAGCGCGGCGCTCTCGGCGGTGCGCACGCTCGGCGAGGCCGGCCTGGTGGCCAACTCGCGCATTGTCATGGAGAAGCCCTTCGGCATGGACCTGGCCAGCGCCGTGGAGTTGAACGCCAGGCTGCACGAGGTGTTTCACGAGGAGCAGATCTTCCGCATCGATCATTTTCTCGGCAAGGAGCCCGCGCAGAACATCCTCGCTTTCCGGTTCGCGAATGGCTTGTTCGAGCCCATCTGGAATCGCAACTTCATCGATCACGTGCAGATCGACGTACCGGAGACGCTGGGCCTGGGCCAGCGCACGGCGTTCTATGAATCGACGGGCGCGTATCGCGACATGGTGGTCACGCACCTGTTCCAGATCCTCGGTTTCGTCGCGATGGAGGCGCCGACGCATCTCTCGCCGCGCGCCATCAGCGAGGAGAAGGTGAAGGTGTTCCGCAGCATGCTGCCCGTGCAGCCGGCCGACGTGGTGCGCGGCCAGTACTCGGGCTATCGCGGCGAACCGGGCGTGGCCGCCGACTCGGATACGGAGACCTTCATCGCGCTCAAGTGCCACATCGACAACTGGCGCTGGGCCGGCGTGCCGTTCTATCTACGCACGGGGAAGAAGATGGCGGAGGGCCAACGCATCATCTCCATCGCGTTCCGCGAACCGCCGAAGAGCATGTTTCCCGCGGATTCCGGAATCGGCGCGCAGGGCCCGGACCATCTCACCTTCGACCTCGCGGACGCGGCACGCACTTCGCTGTCGTTCTACGGCAAGCGTCCCGGACCGGGCATGAAGCTGGACAAGCACAGCCTGCAGTTTGCACTGAACGATACGGAGCAGATCGGCGACGTGCTCGAGGCCTATGAACGGCTGATCCTCGATGCCATGCGCGGCGATCACACCTTGTTCACCACCGCCGAGGGCATCGAGCGGCTGTGGGAACTGTCGGCGCCGTTGCAGGAGTCGCCGCCACCCGTGAAGACGTACGCGCCCGGATCTTGGGGCCCGAACGCCATCCACCAGCTCATCGCACCGCATGCGTGGCGACTGCCGTTCGAGCGGGCGTGGCGCGACCCGAACAAAGAGGGCAGCTGACCCCCGCGCTTCGACGAAGGCGTGTGCGGATGACAATCATTCGCGCTTGCAAACAAGAATGATTCGCAATAAGATTTTCCGCGTCGTCGATGCGGATCTCGATCGTGCGTCGGCGGCGCGCCTCCAATGCCGGCCACTCCCACGCGGATGAGCCCGAGCAGGGGCCCTCCAGCAGCTTTCGGGAGAACAACAAGTGTCGATTCGAGATGCCGCCCTGGTGCTGACGGGCTTTGCCCGACGTAGAACCGCCCTCGCCGTGAGCCTGGCGCTGAGTGCCGCCGCCTCGCAGGCGCAGACCGCGCCACCGCCGGGCCCGGCAGGCGACGAGCCGAAGACCCTGCCGAAAGTGTCGGTGGCCGCGCCGGAAGAAGAGACCATCAACATCCGGCGCGCCTCGTCGCCGAAGTTCACGCAGGATCTGGTGGACACTCCTCAGACCCTCGCGGTGGTGAGCCAGCAGGTGCTGCAGCAGCAGGGCGCGACCACGCTGACGCAGGCCTTGCGCAACACACCGGGGGTCACCTTCCTGTTGGGCGAGAACGGCAATACCGCCACCGGCGATTCGATCTTCATGCGCGGCTTCGACACCCAGGGCAGCATTTTCATCGACGGCATCCGCGATCTGGGCAGCGTGTCGCGCGACACCTTCAACACCGAGCAGGTGGAAATCGCCAAGGGACCGGCGGGTCCGGACTATGGCCGCAGCGCCGCCTCGGGCTACGTGAACCTGGTGAGCAAGGTGCCGATGCCCGAGAGTTTCGCGAAAGGCAGCGCGAGTTACGGCACGGCCGACAACGGCCGTATCACGGCCGACGTGAACCACGCGTTTGGCGGCGGCACCGCGCTGCGCCTGAACGTCATGGGCCAGGATGGTGAAGTCGACGGGCGCGATTTTCTCGAGCGGCAGGGCTGGGCCGTGGCGCCCTCGCTGGCGCTCGGCCTGGACGGCACCACGCGCGCGTATTTCCAGGCCCTGCACACACGACTGGACAACGTGCCGGATGGCGGCGTGCCCACGCTCGGACTCGAGGGCTTCTACAACGCGGCCTTCGATGTCGGCGGCGCGAATGCCGGTGTCGTGCCGGAACGAGTGGATCGCGACAACTACTATGGTCTCGCCAGCGATTTCGAGGAAATCAGGGCGACGATGTTCACGGCGCGCTTCGAGCACGACTTCAGCGACACGGTCACGCTGCGCAACACCTCGCGCTACGGCAAGCTGCGGCAGTTCTACGTGCTCACCGGCGTCAATGCGCTCACCGTGACCAGCCCCGACCCGCAGCAGTGGACCGTGGCGCGCACCCGCCAGGCCCGGTTCCAGGAGAACTCGCTGTTGACCAACCAGACCAACGTCACCGCATTGCTGCGCACGGGTGCGGTGGAGCATTCGCTCAGCGGCGGCATCGAATTCATCGACGAGGAGCAGTACAACCCTGCATACGTGGGTCTGGGTACGCCGATACCGCCGGCCAATCTCTATCACCCGGATCGCCATGACCCGCTGCCGGATTACGCCCCGGTGCGCGACGGGCGGTTCACGCGCGGCGAGACGCGCACGGCGGGCGTGTACGTGTTCGACACGCTGAGCTTCGCCGAGCGTTGGCAGGTGACCGCCGGCTTGCGCGCCGACAGCTTCGCGACCGACTTCAACAGCGCGATTCTGTCCACGGCGACCAGCCACCCGGCCCTGCCCGTGGGCACGCTGGTGCCGGTGCAGCTGCAGGTGGACGACACGCTGTTCTCGTACAAGGTCGGCGTGCTGTACAAGCCCGCGGCCAACGGCAGCGTCTATCTATCGCACGCCATTTCGCAGCAGCCGCCTGGCGGCTCGAATTTCACGTTGTCGACCAACGCGAACAACGTCAACAACCCGAACCTGGATCCCACCGAGGGCCAGAACCTGGAGCTCGGCACCAAGTGGGAATTGCGCGAGGGCGCGCTGGCGCTCACCGCCGCCGTGTACGACAGCCGCAGCAGGAACGAGCTCACACCCGACCCCGTCGATCCCACGCAGTTCCTGCAGCTCGGCGAGCGCACGGTGCAGGGCATCGAGCTTGGCGTGGTCGGCAGGGTCACCGACAACTGGGAGCTCAGCGCCGGCATCGCCAGGATGGACACCGAGGTCGAGCGCGGCCTGGCCAATCAGAACGGCCTGCAGATCACCTGGTCGCCGGAGTTCACGTTCACCAGCTGGACCACCTATCGCGCGCCCTTCGGCCTGGCCGTCGGCGGCGGCTTGCGCTACGTGGACAGCGTCATCCGCCCGGTCAGCAGCAACCCCGCCAACACGCCGCCGCCCCCGGATCAGACCAACATGCGCACGGCGCCCGACTACTGGGTGGTGGATGCCATGCTCGGCTATGACGTCAGCGAAAAGATCTCGCTGCAGCTCAATGCCTACAATCTCACCAACGAGTTCTACGTGGCCACTCTCAACAACAGCGGTGCGCGCTATTCGCCCGGGCAACCCCGCTCGGCCTTGCTGACCGTGAACGTCGAGTTCTAGGCTGCGGCACATGATGATCCACGTGCCCAGCGTGTTGACGGCCGAGCAGGTGGCGGAGTGCCGCCGGGCGCTCGCCGGCGCCGATTGGATCGACGGCAAGGTCACGACGGGCGTGCAGGGTGCGCAGGTGAAGCGCAACCGGCAGTTGCCCGAACTCTCGCCGGTCGGCCGGCAGCTCGGCGAGATGATCCTCACCGCGCTCGCGCGCAACAACCTGTTCTTCTCGGCAGCCCTGCCGCTGAAGACCGTGCCGCCGCTGTTCAACCGCTACGAGGGCGGTGAGCAGTACGGCATGCACATCGACGGCGCCGTGCGCGCGGTGCCCGGGTCCAGTCATTTCATCCGCACGGATCTGTCCTCGACCCTGTTCCTCACCGACCCGGCCGAATACGACGGCGGCGAGCTCGTGGTGGCCGACACCTATGGCGAACACGCCGTCAAACTACCGGCGGGCGATCTGATCCTCTACCCGGCGAGCAGCCTGCATCGTGTGAACCCCGTGACGCGCGGCGCGCGCGTCAGCTCGTTCTTCTGGACGCAGAGCATGGTGGCCGACGCCCGCCACCGCGAGCTGCTGTTCCGGATGGACCAGAGCATCCAGCGTCTGCGCGGCCGGCACGGCGAGAGCGAGGAGACGCTGGCGCTCGCGGGCCAGTATCACAACCTCCTGAGGATGTGGTCGGCGGTCTGACTAACGGATTGCGCCGAGCAGCGGTTCCACGAAACGGAACGGGTAGTCCGAGCCGGGCGAGTCGTAGTTCGAGCCGGTGAAGGCGATCACCAGCTCGAGCGTCGGGAACACGAACACATAGTTGCCGCCGTTGCCCGAAGCGAAGAAGCACTCCTCGGGCGTCGCACCGCGCCGGAACGTCCGCTTCCACCAGAGATAGCCGTAGCCGTCGCCGCCCAGCGCGCTCATGCGCTGGCGCGAGCGCAGCACCCAGTCTTCCGGCACCACGCGACGGCCGTTCCAGAGCCCCTCCGCGGCGTACAACGCGCCGAGTTTCGCGGCATCGCGCGGCCGAAGACGCAGCCCACCGCCTCCCGTGGCCGCTCCGTCCGGCGAGCGCCACCAGGTCGCCTGGCGGATCTCCAGAGGCCCGAACAGCCACTGGTCGGCAAAGTCGTCGAGGTCCATTCCCGAGCTCAGCGACACCACGTGTCCGAGCAGGATCACGCCGCCGGTGCAGTAGTGAGACTGCTCCCCGGGTTCCGCGAGCATGGGAAGATCGAGCACGAACGACACCCAGTCCCGCGTGCGGTACATGCGTGCCTCGTTGCCGGGTGACGACGTGATCCAGTCGTCGCAGTCCAGGCCGCTCTGCATGTTCAGCAGATGCGCCAGCGTGATGGCCTGCTTGCGGGCGTCCATGTGGTCATGGGCGGCGAAATTGGCGAGGTGGGCGGAAAGCAGGTCGTCGGGCGTGAGCAGGTGCTGCTCCGCCGCGATGCCCACCAGCGCCGATGTGAAACTCTTTCCCGCGGAGCGCAGGTCATGCAGCGCCTGCCGATCGAAGCCGTTGAAGTAGCCCTCGGCCACCAGCCGGCCATTGCGCGCGATCACCAGCGAGTCGATGCCCTTCAGCGAGGTGTCACGCAGCGTCTGCAGCACCGACAGCACCTTGGCCTCGTCCATCTGCTCGGCGGCGGGCGTCGACACCTGCCAGCCATCGCCGGTGAATTCGGGTGCGACCGTCACCGATTCGGGGGCGCCGGGATTCTTGTCGGGCGGCGGGCCGCCGCCGCCGCAGGCAGACAGGGCCAGACAGCCCCAGATCGCGATCAGCCATCGAGCAGTCGTCATGGATTTCCTCCCTCCCGGTGGGTGGCGGGAACGGGGCAAAATCCTTCGCGAAGGATTCGGCCACGAAGGGCACACTAACCGCCCGATGACTCTTGCCGACCAGGAACTCGTCAACCGGCTGCGGCGCGGCGATGCGCGCGCTTTCGACCAGTTCTTCAACGAGTACTACCCGAAGCTGTACCGCTTCGTGAAGCGCCGCCTGCCGCATGACGCGGCGGCGTCGGAAGACGTGGCCCAGGCGACGCTGTGCCGCGCGCTGGAGAGTCTGCACACCTACCGCGGCGAGGCCGCGCTCATGACCTGGCTGTGCACCTTGTGCCGGCGCGAGCTGAGTTCACGATGGCGGGAAGCGCCGGTTGCTCTCCTCGCCGAGGACGATCCGGCAGTGCGCGCGGCGCTGGAGTCGCTGCTGGCCACGGAAACTTCCGACCCGGTCGCCCAGGCCAGCCAGCAGGAATTGCGCGCCTCCATCTGTGCCGCTCTGGACTATCTACCCGCGCCGTACGCGGACATCCTGGAATGGAAGTACGTGCGCGACCTGTCCGTGGCGCAGATCGCGCAGCGCCTGGGCCGCAGCGCCAAGGCCACTGAATCGCTGCTGACCCGCGCGCGCGCGGCCTTCCGCGAAACTTTCACACTGCTGCGCGGCGGCGCGGCGGGGGCCCGCCCGTGAGCGCCCCGGACGACTCCACGCCGATCGAATCGCTGCTCAGGCTGGCCGGCGAGCGTGACCAGCCGGCGCCGCAGGCGCGTGAACGCGCGCGCGAGGCGGCGTACCGGAGCTGGCAGCGGGGGCTGGGCACCGCGGCGGTCCGTCGCCCGCGTCGTCTCGCCTGGACCGCGGCCGCCGCGGCTGCCCTGATCGCGGTGGCGGCGGCATTCTGGTGGCGTGGTCCGGCGCCCGTGGTCGTGGAGGTGGCGCGCATCTCCGCGTTGCGCGGCGACGTACGCGTCGCCGGCCAGCCGCTCGCGACGGGCGCCGTGCTCCGCATGGGCGACCTGCTGACCACGCGTGAGGGCCGCGCAGCGCTCACCGTGGGAGACGCATTGTCGTTGCGCGTGGACGCCGGCACGCGCCTGCGCTTCGACGCCGCGGGGCAGGTGACGCTGATCGAGGGGGCGGTGTACGTGGACTCGGGCGGGCTCAATGCGCTGGCAAAGCTGCGTGTCGACACACCAGCCGGCGCAGTTCGCCACGTGGGTACGCAATTCCAGGTGCGCGTGCGCGATGCGGTGACCGGCGTGCAGGTGCGCGAAGGTCGCGTGGTGCTCGAACCGCACGGCGGCCCGGCGCTCGACCTCGGCGCCGGCGATCTCGCGGAACTGGAGGGTGCGCAGGTGCGCCTGGCGCGCGGCCAGCCCTCCTTCGGTGACGCCTGGGAGTGGGCGGCAGCGACCGGGCCGCGTTTCGATATCGAGAACCGGCCGCTGTCCGAGTTCCTCGCGTGGCTGGCGCGCGAACATGGCTGGCAGCTGCGCTATGCGGATGCGGCCACCGAGTCGCGTGCGCGGGCCATCCGGCTGCACGGGTCCCTCTCGGGTCGCGACGTGCATGGCATGCTGGAACGCGTCTCGCTGGTCACGGGCATGCCCTTGGCACGGGAGGAAGGCGCCGTTCTCATCGGAGCCCGGCCGTGATGCGCGTGCTCGCCCGGGCGCGGGTCCTGGTACTGGCGTTGGCCTGGCTACCGTACGCGGCGGCCCAGACGGCGCCGACGGCGCCGGCCGCCGACCTGGCATTGCGCGCGGGCGACAGCCTCGAGTCCGCGCTGGCGAAGCTGGTCGCGCGCGGCCATCGCATCGTCTACAGCTCCGCGCTGGTCACGGCGGACATGACGCTGCGCACCGCGCCGCGAGCCACGAGTCTGGACGCGTTGCTCGAGGAGATCCTGGCGCCCTGGCATCTGCGCGCCCTGCCTGCGGACAATGGCGAGCGGCTGATCGTTCCGGCGCCGGCACCGCCGCCGAGCGCGGCGCTGACCGCGGCGATGCCGGCGGAGGATGCCGATCTCCAGACCATCGACGTCACGGCCAGCCGGTATGCACTGGCCACGCCCGGCGCGAGCCGCGTGTTCCTCGATCGCAGCGGCGTGGAGCAGTTTCCGCATCTGGCCGACGATGCCGTGCGAATGCTCAAGATGCTGCCCGGCGTCTCGGGCGGCGATTTCTCCGCCGCTTTGAACATCCGCGGCGGTCGGCGGGAGGAGACGTTGCTGCGCATCGACGGAGCGGAGATCCACGACGGTTTCCACTTCCGCGATCTCGACGGCGCGCTGAGCGTGCTCGACACCAATCTCGTGGACAGCATCGACTTCATCACCGGCGGCATGACTGTGCCGTATGGCGACAGCCTGAGTGGCGTCGTCGACCTGCGCACGCGCCGGCCGACTCCCGCCGACGAATATCGCAGCGCCGCCGGCATCAGCTTCGTGAGCGCGTATGGGCGCACGGCCGGCAACTTCGCCGACGGTCGAGGCGCCTGGCTCGCCTCCGCGCGGCGTGGCTATCTGGATGTGATCATGGAGCGCGTGCAGGGCGATGACGAGCAGATCACGCCCCGTTATACGGATGTCTTCGCGTCCATCTACTTCGACGTCGACGAGGATACTTCCTGGGCCGCGCACCTGCTGCTGGGCGAAGACGATCTCAAGCTCGTGTCCTCCGACGAGGACGAGATCGACTCGGCGGGCTGGGGCCGCGCCGGACATTTCTGGCTGACGCTGGACCACCGCTTCGGCGGCAGCCTGCAATCCAGCACGATCGTGTCCACCTCGAGCGCGCGCCAACGCCGCGCCGCGGCGGGAGAAGACGAGCAACGCACCGGCGACGTGGACGCGGATTTCCGTTTTCGCTTTCTCGATCTGCGCAGCGACTGGACCTGGACGCTCAGCGAGCGGCAGGTACTGCTGTTCGGCGGCAACGCCAGTCGTGCCCAGGCCGACTATCAGTACAGACTGGTCGCCACGCAGGTGAACCCCACCGCGCCCGGCGGCTTCGTCGACCTGTCCCACGCGAATGCCGTGAATGCGCGAGGCACGAAGGCGGGAGTGCACGCTGCCTGGCGCGGGCGCCTCGCACGCGATCTCGTGCTGGAGGCGGGAGTACGTCGCGATCATTATCGTTATCCGGCCGGGATCGATTTCACCGTCGACAGTCCGCGGCTGAATCTCATGTATGGCGTGGGCGAGCGCGGCGAACTGCGCGCCGCCTGGGGCGTGGCGCATCAGCCGCAGGGCATCGATGAGCTGCAGGTGGAAGACGACGTCACCGGGTTCTTCGCGCCCGAGCGCGTGCGCCAGACCGTGCTGGGTTACACGCATCGCTTCGAGCGCGGGCTGTCCGCGCGCGTCGACGTCTATCGCAAGCGATATTCGCGGCTGCGGCCGAGATTCGAAAATGTGCTCGACCCGGTGCAGCTCATTCCCGAAGGTTCGCTGGACCGCGTGCGCATCGAGGCGCCCGAAGCCGAAGCCAGCGGCGTGGAAGTCACGCTGCGTCGCGAGGCCGAACGCGGATTCTCGGGTTGGGTCAGCATCGCCCTGGCCCGAGCCGAGGATCGCATCGTCGGCGCGGGCTGGACGCCGCGGCTGTGGGATCAGCGCCGCGCGCTTTCGTTCGCGCTCGCCTGGGCCGGCGCGAAATGGAACCTTAGCCTGGCGGGACTGCAACACAGCGGCACACCCACCACGGCGCTGCGGCGGATCACGTTGCGGCCCGCCTCGGGGCCCGTGGACGTGATCGAGTCGGGGCCGCTCAACGCCCAGCGGCTGGGCAACTATGCGCGCATCGACCTACGCGTCAGGCGTTCGGTGCCTCTGCGACGTGGGCGCTTCGCTTACTACCTGGAGGTGACCAATCTCCTGAACCGCGAGAACCCCTGTTGCACCGAGTCCTATCACCTCGAGACCCGGGCCGATGGCACGAGCCAGCTGCGCTACGAGGAAGGTCACTGGCTGCCGCTGCTGCCGTCGTTCGGCTTCCAGTTCGAGTTCTGATCGGTCGGGAGTAAACTCGAGCGGGACCGCCACAACCACAACAAGGCCATCGCTCCGGGAGGGTACATGGCAAAGCCGTCCGACGAGTTCTACGACACCGAACGGCACACCGCCTGGCTCACCAATCTGCTGTACATGGGGCTGATGCTCGCGCTGGTGAGTGTCGTGTCCGACGTCTTCGAGCTGCGCCTGCTGGATGCCATCGAGCAGGGGAATTTCCCGAGCGAGGAGGAGATGACCGCCGCCGCGACAGCCAACGACAGGCGCCAGCACGCCCTGGCCATCTTCCAGTTGCTTTATTTCGTGGGTGTCGGTGTGCTGGCACTCACCTGGATCTACCGCAGCGCGCACAATGCACGGGTACACGCGCGGCACATGAACTGCACTCCCGCCTCCGCGGTGGGGTGGTATTTCGTCCCCATCGCCATGCTCTGGAAACCCTACGGCGCGATGAAGGAGATCTTCGCCGAGTCCGAGAAGCAGGCGGGAATTCCGGACAACGCCAACTCAATGCTGCTCGGGGTCTGGTGGGCGGCATGGTTGATCATGGCCTTGGCTTCCAATGTGCTATTGCGCCTGTCGCTGCACGCGGACGAGATCGACGAGTTCCGGGCCATGGACAATCTGTCGATATTGGTCGGAGTCGTGAATCTGGTCGCCACGGGCGCATTCATCTTCATGGTGAAGCGGCTGAGTGCGCTGCAGGAGCAGGTGCGCGAGCGCCCGCCGGCGCCGCAGCCGGCGATGCCCGGCGCGGGTTGGTAGTCAGACGCCGGCGAATCAGATACCCGAAGCATAGGTCGGCACCGCCGGCGCGAACTCGCGCAGGCTCAGGCCCTTCAGCGGATCGAGAATCTCCTTCACGGTGAGCACCCCCATGCAGGGCCGCGCGCCGGGCTCCGGCACGGCGCCGCGTGCCAGTTTGTGCGTGAGAGCGATCGCCGGACCGCAGGGTATGTGCGGGCCGTGGTTGTCGTAGGCCAGCAGCTGCCAGGTGAGGGTGCGCGCCCGGCCGTCGTCGTCCGGGCCGTGCATGCGTACGAACATGGCGCCGCGATCCGGCAGCATCGGCTCCAGCCAGCGGCCCACGCGGTACAGCGGCGCCGCCCAGGGCAACGCCGTGCGCAGCCGCCCACTGCGCACCTGCCGCGCCAGATATTCCACGATCGCATGCCCGGTTCCGCTGGCGAAGCCCGCGTGGAAACTCACTGTCCGGACCCCCGGGTAACGTTGCGGCAGCAGTTCGAGATCCGGCACGTCGCAGCGGCCGAGCAGACGTGTGCCCACGGGTTTGGGGAAGGCGAAAGTGCGCCGGTCCAGCCAGCCGTACGCCTCGGCCCAGGCGCCGTTCTCCCAGACGCGGAATGGCTTGCCGCAGTACCCCATCACCGCGCGCAGCGTGGCGATGCCAGGTAGTTTGGCCCCGGAACTGATGCCGATGGCGATGGAATCGAGCCGCCGGAAATGCGCGAGGTGCTGGTCCACCACCGCGGAGGACAGGGCGGGCAGCGAGCTCACGCCGGAGAACACGCAGACGCCGGCGGCGCGCGCGGCCGCATCCAGTGCGCCGATGCCGGCGACGAAGGCGCGCCCATCGGCCAGGTCGAGGTAGTGCGCGCGCGCCTCGATCGCGGCACGGGCGACCTGGTACTGCTGGCCCTGGAAGGGACCGGCAGTGTGGATGAGCGTGCCCACGCCCAGCTTGCGCAGCTGCGTGCCGAGGCGCGGGTCGGTCGCATCCAGGGCGCGGGCATTCTCGGCGCGCAGGCCGAGCTGGTAGGCGAGGGCCGTGGCCTTGTCCGCATCCCGGCCGGCGATCAGCAGGTCGATGCCTGGCGCGCGCGCGAGTTTGCCGGCAATGATGCGACCGAAGAAGCCGTAGCCACCGAGTATCAGGACGCGATGTGGGTTCGAGGGCATCAGCGCTCCGTCAGGAATCCGGAAGTTACGCCTGACTCCTGCAGCATCGCGCGACCGGTCGCCGCCGGCAACTGGCGAAGATTCGTACAGCGATTCCTCGGGATTCGCATCAGATAAACCGGCTGCACGCCCGCGCGCCCAGCCCGTACAATCGCGCCACGTTTTTCTTTCGATGAAGGGCACGCAATGGCGCGCGGTATCAACAAAGTCATCCTCATTGGCAATCTGGGCGCAGACCCGGAGACCCGCGCCATGCCTTCCGGCATGACGGTGGCGAACATCCGCGTCGCCACCAGCGAGAACTGGAAGGACAAGCAGTCCGGCGAGAACAAGGAACGCACCGAGTGGCACAGCGTCGCGCTGTTCGGGCGTCTCGGCGAGATCGCCGGCGAGTACCTGAAAAAGGGTTCGAAGGTATACATCGAAGGCTCGCTGCGCACGCGCAAGTGGCAGGACAAGCAGGGGCAGGATCGCTACACCACCGAGATCATCGCCAACGAAATGCAGATGCTCGACTCGCGCGGCGGTGGCATGGGCGGCGGCGGCGGTGACTATGGCGGCGGTGGTGGTGGCGGCGGTTCTCGCCGCGGCGGCGGCCAGTCCGCTCCGCCCGATGACTTCGACCAGGGTACGCCGGGCGGCGGCTCCGACAAGGGCGGTGGCGGCGAGTTCGACGACGACATTCCGTTCTGACCGCCAATCGCATTGAACAGGAAGGCCCCGCTTGCGGGGCCTTTTCATTGACGCGGGCGGCCGGCGCCGGCGTTGGACGAAATAGTTTGTCCGGCGCTGTAATCAATGCTGAGCTCGCGCGACTACCTGGGCATGGGCATCACGATAGACACGGACGCTGACCTCTGCGCGCCGCCCGCCGTCCCTTCCAGCGAGGATCGGGATGCCCTTTTTGAGCGAATCGTCGCGGATTACTCCGCGCCCATGGCGCGACTGGCACGCGCGCACGAGGCCAACGCCTCTTTGCAGCAGGACCTGCTGCAGGAGATTCATCTGGCAATCTGGCGAAGCCTTCCGGCCTTCGCCGGCCGCTGCTCGCTGCGCACCTGGGTGTATCGCGTGGCGCACAACGTCGCGGCCACGCATCTGCTGCGTCAGAAGCGGCGGCGCGTGGAGAGCCTGACTTCGCTCGATGAGCTGATGCTCGAGGCCGATGGTCCCGAAGCCGCCGTGGCCATCGACGAACAACGGGCGCTCGAAAAGCTCACCGAGCTCATCCGGCGTCTCAAGCCCGTGGACCGCCAGCTCATCGTGCTGCACCTCGAAGGGCTGGCCGCCGACGAGATTGCCGAGGTCGCGGGTCTGTCCGTGTCCAATGTGAACACCAAATTGCACCGCATCCGCGAGGTGCTCGCCAAGCGCATCCAATCGGGAGACATCGCATGACCAATCAGGAACTCTGGCAATCGCAGATCATCGAGGTGCCGCGGATCAATGTGGCCTACCTGCGCGCCAGGGCCGGCGATACCCTTCGTGTGGCGCGCCGGCGCAATCTGCTCGAGTCGTCGATGGTGCTGGTGGGGCTGGCGGTGGCGGTGCTGATCTGGTCGTGGTACTCGGACGCATGGATGCGGGCAGGCGGCGTATGTCTTGCCATGAGCGGTGTCGTGTACTCGTGGACCTGGCGGCGGCTGGCGACTCCCGCGACGCTGCCGGCGGATCTGGGGGCAATGGATACGCTGCGCTTCCATCGCCGCGAACTCGAGCGCCAGCGTGTCGTGCACCAGCACCTGTGGCGTTGGCTGCTGCCCTTGTTCGCGCCGACGTTCGCATTGCTCATCTATGGGCAGATTCTGCTGGCCCCAGGTAGCGGGATGTACATGCTCACGCACAAGGTGCCGTTGGTCGTGGCGGGACTTGCCGCCACGACCTGGATCGCCCGGTCGCGCGCCGCCCGGTTCCAGCGTGAAATCGACATGCTGGACCTGATGGCGAAGTGAGGCGGATGCCGGATCGGACGCCCCTCGGGCGCGACGCCACGGCAGCGCGAGCCTGGGACGCGCATCCGTAAACGTTTGTTTTCGTAGCTGAATATGGCGGATAAGCGAATTGCGATACCCTAGCGGCCCCCGTTTTTCCCGTTGCCATGCCCGGCCGCTACTACATCAAGACCTTCGGCTGCCAGATGAACGAGTACGACTCGACCCGCATGGGCGACGTACTGGGTGCTGGCGCTGATCTGACACCCACGGACGATCCCGCCGAAGCCGACGTCCTGCTCATGAACACCTGCTCGGTGCGCGAGAAAGCCGAGGACAAGGTGTACTCGCTGCTGGGTGAATGGCGCCTCCTGAAGAAGCTCAAGCCGCACGTGCTCATCGGGGTCGGCGGCTGCGTGGCCAGCCAGGAAGGCGAGGCGATCACGCGTCGCGCGCCGCACGTCGACCTTGTATTCGGGCCGCAGACCCTGCACCGGCTACCGGACATGATCGGCGAGCTCAAGCGCACCGGCCGCGCCGTGGTCGATGTGTCCTTCCCCGAGATCGAGAAGTTCGACAACCTGCCGGCGCCGCGCGCCGAGGGCAGCTCGGCCTTCGTGTCCATCATGGAAGGCTGCAGCAAGTACTGCACCTTCTGCGTGGTGCCGTACACGCGCGGCGACGAGGTGAGCCGCGGCTTCGACTCGGTGCTCGACGAGGTGAAATCGCTGGCCGCGCAGGGCGTGGGCGAGATCACGTTGTTAGGCCAGAACGTCAACGCCTATGCCGGCGAGATGGCAGACGGCACGGTGGTGGACCTGGCCACTCTCATCCACTACGTGGCGGCGATCGACGGCGTCGAGCGCATCCGCTTCACCACTTCGCACCCGGTGGAATTCGGCGACTCGCTGATCGAGGCCTATGCCAACGTGCCCAAGCTCGCCAACCAGCTGCACCTGGCGGTGCAGTCGGGCTCCGACAGGATTCTCGCCGCGATGAAGCGCGGCTACACGGCGCTCGAGTTCAAGGAGAAGCTGCGCCGCCTGCGGGCCGTGCGGCCAGCGATTTCGGTGTCCACTGACATCATTGTCGGCTTCCCGGGCGAGACGGAGCGCGACTTCGAGGCCACACTCAAGCTGGTGCACGACGCGAACTTCGACCAGTCGTTCTCCTTCATCTACAGCCCGCGCCCAGGCACACCGGCGGCGTCGCTCGCCGATGACGTGCCGCTGGACGTCAAGCAGGCGCGCCTCGCGCGGCTGCAGGCGCAACTGAATGCACAGGCGCGCACCATCAGTGAAACCATGGTGGGAAGCACACAGCGCGTGCTGGTCGAGAGGCCGTCCAAGAAGGACAAGGCCGAGCTCGCCGGCCGCACCGAGAACGGCCGCTGGGTGAACTTCGCCGGCCCGGCATCGCTCATTGGCCGCTTCGTCGACGTGCTGGTGGTGGAAGCGCGGCCGCAGTCGCTGCGCGGCCGGCTGGCACGGCCAGGGCAGGGCGATTGCCCACCCGGCGAAACACACCGGCATGGCTTCGTTCCCGAGTCCGGGCTCGCGGTCGCACGCTAGATGGCCACTCCCGCTCCAGTCGAACCGGTGCGCGAATTCGATCTTGCGCCGGACAACACGCGCCTCGCCAACCTGTGCGGTCCGCTCGACGAGAACCTGCGGCTGCTCGAGGAGCGCATGGGCGTTGCCATCAAGCGCCGCGGCGCGAGTTTCCGCATCGCCGGCACGCGCGCACACGCTGCCGAAGACGTGGTGCGCGAGTTGTTCGAGAAGACCACCGGCGAGGACATCTCGCTGGAGCGCGTGCACCTGGCGCTGCGCGATTCGCCCGACGAGCCGGGCGCGCTGGCCCCGGCCGAGCCCGCGGACGGCGGCTCGGTGCGCGTGGCGCGCGGCACCATCCGCGCGCGCGGCCGCAACCAGAAGGACTATCTACAAAACATTCGCAGCCGCGACCTGTCGTTCGGCATCGGCCCCGCGGGCACGGGCAAGACCTATCTCGCCGTGGCGTGCGCGGTCGAGGCGCTGCAGGCGGACAGGATCCGGCGCATCATCTTGGTGAGGCCGGCGGTGGAAGCCGGCGAGCGCCTGGGCTTCCTGCCCGGCGATCTCACGCAGAAGGTCGACCCGTACCTGCGCCCCATGTACGACGCGTTGTACGAGATGCTCGGGTTCGATCGCGTGGCGCGTTACATCGAGCGCAACGTGATCGAGGTGGCGCCGCTGGCATTCATGCGCGGCCGCTCCCTCAACGATTCCTACATCATCCTCGACGAGGCGCAGAACACCACGCCCGAGCAGATGAAGATGTTCCTCACGCGCATCGGCTTCGGCTCGCGCGCGGTGGTCACCGGGGACGTCACCCAGACCGATCTGCCGGCGGGCAAGATGTCGGGCCTGCGGCACGTCATCAACATCCTGCGCAATACCGACGGCGTGGCGTTCACGTTCTTCGAGGCCGCCGACGTGGTGCGGCATCCCCTCGTGCAGCGCATCGTCCAGGCGTACGAGGCCCATGCTCCCAGTGATCCGGCATGAGCCCGGCGCGCGCCTTGCGGCTGGATCTCGCGCGCGGCACGGCCGCCTGGACGCCGGCGAAGTCGCGCATGAACCACTGGGCGGCGGCCGCGCTCGGCCGGCGCGGCGCGGGGCGTGAGATGGCGGTGCGCGTCGTGGCACCGCGCGAAAGCCGCAAGCTGAATCTGCAATGGCGTGGCAAGGACAAGCCGACGAACGTGCTGTCCTTCCCGGCGCCGCCCGAGCTGCCGACCCTGGGCGATCTGGTGATCTGCGCGCAGGTCGTGGAGGACGAAGCGAAACGCGACGGCAAGACTCTCGAGGCACACTGGGCGCACATGGTGGTGCACGGCGCGCTGCATCTCGCCGGGTACGATCACGAACTCGGCGAACGCGAGCGGTTGCGGATGGAGCGGCGCGAGATATCCGTGCTGCGCAGTTTTGGTTTCGGGAACCCGTATTTGTGAGCGCAAAGAACAAGGAAAAGGACAAGCCGGATTCCGGCGCCAGTGGCAAATGGCTGCGGCGGTTATCGCGGTCCTTCGGCGGCGAGGCGCAGGATCGCGGCGAGGTGATCGAATACCTGCGCGACGCGGCCCTGCGCGGCGTCATCGAGGGCGACGCGCTCGCCATGCTCGAAGGCGTGCTGGGCGTGGCCGACATCCAGGTGCGCGACATCATGGTGCCGCGCGCGCAGATGACGGTGCTCAACGGTGACGACGACGGCGACACGCTGCTCGCCACCGTGGTCGAGAGCGGCCATTCGCGTTTTCCCGTGATGGACGAGGATCGCGAGAAGATCATCGGCGTGCTGCTCGCCAAGGACCTGCTGCGGCTGCAGCTCGCGACCGAGGAAGCGCCGTTCGACATCAGGGAGTTCATGCGGCCGGCGGTGTTCGTGCCCGAATCCAAGCGGCTCAACGTGCTGTTGCGCGAGATGCGCCGCTCGCGCGTGCACATGGCCGTGGTCGCCGATGAGTACGGCGGCATCGCCGGCCTCGTGACCATCGAGGACGTGATCGAACAGATCGTCGGCGAGATCGACGACGAGCACGATGTCGACGAGGACGTGAACATCCGCAAGGACGGCGAGCGCCAGTACCTCGTGCGCGGGCAGACGCCCATCGACGAGTTCAACGAATACTTCCAGACCGACTTGTCGGACGACGAGTTCGACACGGTCGCCGGCCTGGTGATGAAGCAGCTCGGGCGCCTGCCGCGCCGTGGCGAGACGCTGCAGCTGGCCGACTGCGATCTGAAGGTGATGCGCTTCGACCGGCGCCGCATCGACGTGCTGCGGCTCACGGTGCCGCGCGACATCGTACCGCCCGAAGACCGCCCGCTAGAGTCCGAGTGAATCCCGCCTCGTTGCTGCAACGCCGCTACGTCGGCAGCGCGGTGGCGCTGCTCGCGGGCGCAATGCTCGGCCTGTCGTTCGCGCCCGTGGGCTGTTGGCCGCTGGCCATCCTCTGCCCCGCGCTGCTCATCTATCTGTGGGAGGGTGCGAGCCCGCGCCGCGCGGCGGTGCTGGGTTTCTGGTTCAACGCCGGCACCTTCTCGGTGGGCACGTACTGGCTGTACATCAGCCTGCGCCTGATTGGACACGCGCCCATCCCGCTGGCCCTGCTGCTCATGGCGGCGCTGGTCGCCATCATGGGCGCCTATCACGCATTGCTGGGCTGGTTCATCGCCAGATGGCTGCCGCCGCGCGGCGCGTTGCGCTGGCTCATCGGCATTCCCGGCGCATGGTTGCTCATCGAATGGTTCCGCAGCTGGTTCCTGACCGGCTTCGGCTGGCTGGCGCTGGGCTACGCGCACACGGACAACTGGTTAGGCGGTCTGGCGCCCGTGGTCGGCCAGTACGGGCTCGGCCTGGTGAGCCTGTTGCTGGCCGGCGCGGTGGTCTCGCTGGCGCTGGGCCAGGCGCGTGCGCGGATCGCAGCGGTCGCGGTCGCGGTGGTTGTCTTCGCAACCGGTTTCGTCGTGCGCGACGTTGAGTGGACGCGACCCTCGGGCAAGCCGATCTCGGTGGCGATCGTGCAGGGTGCGATACCGCAGGACGAAAAGTGGATCGAGGACAATCTGCCGAAGATCCTCGACACTTTCCGGTCGCTCACGGTGAAGGCGCACGGCGCGGACCTGATCGTCTGGCCCGAGTCGACGATCCCCGATCCCATCAACTACCACGTGGATTACCTGCGCGAGGTCTACCAGGCGGCGAGCGCCACCGGCTCGGCGCTGGTGATGGGCGCGATTCGCGTGCAGGAGAATCCGCGCACGCACGAGGAGGAAGCCTTCAACTCCGTGCTGGTCTGGGATCCGGCGACACCCGGTGTCGGGTTCTACGACAAGCATCACCTGGTGCCGTTCTCGGAGTTTTTCCCGGTGCCGCCCTTCATCCGTAGCTGGCTGCGGCTCATGAGCCTGCCGTACGCGGATTTCAATCGCGGCGCAGCGGTGCAGGAACCGTTGGACGCCGCGGGCCAGAAAATCTCGATCGGCATCTGCTACGAGGACGCCTATGGCTCGACGCAGCTCGCGGCGCTGCGCAAGGCGACCCTGCTCGTGAACGTGACCAATGACTCCTGGTTCGGCCACTCCACCGCCCGCTACCAGCATCTGCAGATCTCGCGGCTGCGGGCGCGCGAAGCCGGTCGCCCCATGATCCGCGCCGCCAACGACGGCGTGTCGGCCGTGATCGGCGCGCACGGCGAAATCGTCGCCCGGGCGCCGGAATATGAAGCAAACGTAATGCGGGCCGAGCTGCAACCGCGCACCGGCCTGACACCCTATGCGCGCACGGGCAATTGGCCGGTGGTGATTCTGGCGCTTGTTTTCAGCCTGTTCGGCGCATATGTGGGGCGTGGTCGATCAATCGTGTGAGGAATCGGGCATGCTGAACTTCGCCAGATGCGGCCGGTCTGAACCGGCAGAAATGCTGTTCTCCAGCAACGTCACATCCCAGAACAGAGGATTCGTCGATATGTCGCTATTCGTAGCAAGACGTCTCGCCGGCG
>CAMLGF010000037.1 GCA_946479515.1 uncultured Pseudomonadota bacterium
CTCGACAAGCAGATCATCACGCGTGAGACCTTCACCGCGCTGCTGCTGATGGCGGTGGCGAGCACCATGCTCACCGTGCCGGTGGTCGCGCCGATGCTGAAGCGCCTGCGTGCGCTGCTGTCGCGCAACGCGTGATCTGCCGACCCTGTCTCAGGGGACTACGGTTTCCGGCGCTTCCAGCAACAGATCGCGTTTGGTGCGCGCGCGTTCTCGCCCGGCGGCGTCCAGCACGACGTAGTAGTGGAGAACATCCGCGGTCAGCAGCATGACGAAGAAGGACGCCACCGTGTCCGAGAAGAAATGCGCACCCGAGGACATTCGCGAGATCGAGACCACGGCGCCGAATGCCAGGGCGGCCAGCACCCAGCGGCGACGGCGGCGAAACGCCAATGCCAGGGCGACGAAGAAGAATCCGCCGGCGGCGTCGCCCGACGAAAACGAGCAGTTGGTATTGCATTGGGTGCTCGGCACGAAGGCCGGGCTGAAGTGCTTGGTGCCGCCGAACTCCACCACGTCGCGCGGCCGTGCCCGGCCGAACTGGTTCTTGAGGCCGACGTTGACGATCAGGCCGGCGCCGATGATCGCCACCAGCAGCAGGTAGAGCACCCTGCGGCCATTGACCAGGCAGCCGCTGCGCTTCAACCAGCAGTTGCGCAGGTAGATGGCGAGCACCACGGCGAAGGAGCCGCCGAGCAGGTAGCCGAGCCCGACCTGCAGCAGCTTCTGCCACCACTGGTCGTGCAGGAACGATCGCCCGTCGTAGAACAGCCGGGAAATCCGCAGATCGACTTCGGGGAAGGCCACCGCAAGCAAGGCGAACAGGACAAAGGAACCGACGATCAGCCGGCCGCGTTTGAGCCTCAGGTACTGCACTCTCCCCCCTCCGGGATCCCCCGGCCGCGACGAGCTGTCGCTCAGTCTTAGACGTTACCCGCGGGCAATCTCCGTCGCCCTTGTCGCTATGGTAGTCGCGACGCGGTTCACAGGGAGGGGCATTTTTCCCCGCGACCGGCCGGCCCGGCTATAGTTTTCCGATGCCCGCCCCAGGATTCCGCCTCCGCCTCAGCCACACGCGGTTCTGTGTGCTGTTTCCGCTCGCCCTGTACACGGTCTGCAATGCCATCAATCTCGGGCGCCTGGCGCAGTGGTTCCGGCAGGGCGACCGCCTGGACGCCCTGGCGCTCGCGGCCTTCCTGCTCGCGGGGCTGTGCCTGTTCATCGTGGTGTTCACGCTGCTGGCGCATCGCTGGACGATCAAGCCGGTGGCCATCCTGCTGGTGGTCACGGGCGCCACGGCCACGTATTTCATCGCCAAGTACGGCGTCGCCATCGACAGCTCCATGATCCGCAATGCGGTGCACACCGATTCCACCGAGGTCGGGCAGCTGATGTCGGCGCAGATGCTGCCGTACGTGGGGCTGCTCATGGCCGTGCCGATCCTGGTCATCTGGCGCACCGAGATACTTTTTGCACCCGCGGCCCGTTACCTGCTGGGTTCGCTGAAGCTGGCCGGCGCGGCCCTGGCCATCGCGCTGCTGGCGCTGTATGCGCAATACGCGGCCATCTTTCGCGCGGGCAATGTCTCCAACAAGTACATCGTGTACTCGCTGGTGCCCATCAACGTCATCTCCGGATCGGTGAATGCGGCGACCAAGGCGCTGAAGCCGATGTTCCGCAAGGCGCAGCGGGACATCGATTTCCCGGCCCGGGTGGCGATGCCGGGAAATCTCGTGGTGGTGCTCGCCGTGGGCGAATCCTCGCGGCGCAAGAACTTCAGCCTGTACGGTTACCGTCGGGTCGACACCAATCCGCAGCTCGCGAAGGTCCCCGGCCTGACCTTGCTCGACGGCGTCGCCACGCGGGCCTCCACGCTGTATGCCCTGCCGAAGATTCTCGAGAAGCGCGATCTCAAGCTCACCACCGTCACCTGGCGCGCCGGCGTGCCCACGGCGTGCTACGTGAACTACACCTTGTACGACAACTGCGAAGCGGTGGGCGAAACCAAGGTCGCCGACTGCGCGCACGGCGGCAAGTGCTACGACGAAGATGTCATCCCGTTGCTGAAGCGCGATCTCGCCCGATACTCGTCGGGCTACCGGTTCGTGGTCCTGCATCTCGGCGGCGGCAGTCACGGACCGGCGTACGGCGACCGGCATCCACCCGAGTTCCTGCGCTTCGCACCGCCCTGCACCGATGCCGACGTGGCCAACCAGTGCACCCGCGAAGAGCTCTACAACTCGTATGACAACACCATCCTGTACGTGGATCACGTGGTGTCGCAGGCCATCGAGGCGCTCGAGGCGTCGCGCGTGCCGTATGTCTTCCTCTATCTATCCGACCACGGCGAGTCGCTGCTGGAGAACGGCCAGATGTTCCACGGGGTGCCGCCCGGCATGGCGCTGCCGGACGAGCAGGCGCAGATCCCGCTCATCGTGAAGTCCTCCATCCCGCTGCGCATCGAGCGGCGCGCCGAATACACGCAGCCGGACGTGTTCGACACCGTGCTCGATCTGCTGTCGATCGAATCACCGCGATTCGACAAGGCCGGCAGTTTCATCGAGAAGGCCGCTCCGGCGGCGCCCTGAACCGCCTGCCGGCGGCCGGGGCTGGCGGGCACCTCCGCGCCGCGGCGCGAGGGATGCCACAATTGCGCCCTGATCGAGTGCCAGAATCGCTGCCGGCGGCGGAACTCGGGCGGGCCGGTACGCGTCAGCAATGACAGGATCGCGGAACAATTCAGCAGGTGATGCATGAACGAGAACGTCAAATGGGTTGCGGCGGCCGTGGCGGTCGTCGGCTTGTCGGTGGGGGCCATCCTGTTCTTCGGCTACCGCCAGAAGGCCGCGCCGCCGAAGCCGGCCGCGACCGAATTGCCGCCGCCACCGCCACCGGCCGAGGAGCCGGCGATCAGGCACCCGCTGCCGCAAGCGGAGGCACCCGAGCCCCTGCCGTCGCTGGCCGACAGCGACAAACCCATGCAAGGCGCGCTGGCCGATCTCGTCGGTCAGGACGCGGTGCGCCGCTTCGTGGTTCCCGACGAGCTGATCCGGCATTTCGTGGTGACCGTCGACAACCTGCCGGAGCAGAAGGTGGCGCAGCGCCTGCGCCCCGTGCAACCCGTGCCCGGCATGTTCGCGGTGAGCGGCACCGAGGATCAGCCGGTGCTCGATCCGTCTAACTACTCGCGCTATGCGCCGCTCATGCAGCTGGTGCGCGACACCGACACGCAACGCCTGGTCGCGACCTACACGCGCTACTATCCCCTGTTCCAGGATGCCTACGCCAATCTCGGCCACCCGCCGCAGTACTTCAACGACCGCATGATCGAAGTGATCGATCACCTGCTCGCGACTCCCGAGCCGCCCGGCCCGATCGCCCTGAAGCGACCCGGCGTGCTGTACGAGTACGCCGATCCCGACATCGAGGCCCTGTCCGCGGGGCAGAAGCTGCTGATCCGCATGGGTCCGCAGAATGCCCGCGGGGTGAAGGACAAGCTGCGGGAGCTGCGCACGGCACTGGTGAGCGCGCCGCAGGAGCCGCCGCCGGCGAGCGAAAAGGCCCCATGACCACCACGCGCCGCGATTTCTGCCTGGGAACCACCGCCGCCATCGCCGCGAGCAATCTCGCACCGGCCGCCGGGCGATCCGGGCCGGAGGCCGCCGCCGAACAGCTGTTGGCGCAGATCGCCGGCGAGCTGCTCGCGGACTATCCGGAAAACGCCACGGCATTGGGGATCGACCACGGCGAGCACGCAGGTCTCAAGTCGGCGCTGTCCGATCGATCGGCGGCGGGACAGGAGGCCATCGCGCGGCGCGTGGCCGGTAGGCTCGAGCGGCTTCGGTCCATCGACGATTCCAGGCTCGGCGCGGCGGCACGCATCGACGTGGACGTGGTGCGCACCGCGCACGAGTTCGCGCGCGAGGGCTTCGCGTTTCCCTACGGCGACGTCGCGCTGCTCAATCTCAACTGGTCCTGGCGCAATGCGCCGTACGTGGTGGCGCAGAACACCGGCGCCTTCCTCGAAATACCCGGGCTGCTCGACGAGCAACACACGCTCGATTCGCGCGAAGACGCGGATGCCTATCTGGCGCGCATGGAGGCGTACGCCGCGCAGCTCGACGGCGAGACCGGGCGCCTGAAATCCGCGGCGGCCCAGCAGGTGATCGCGCCGGACTTCCTGCTCGACAAGACGCTGCAGCAGATCCGCATCGCCCGCGGCGGCGAGCTGGCACGATGGACCCTGGTCGATTCCGTCGCGCGGCGCGCGCGGTCGTTCGCGGGCGTGGCCGACGCGGCCCTGAAGATCGCGCGGGACAAGGTTGCGCCCGCGCTCGATCGCCAGATTGCCGAGCTCGAGACACACCGCCGCCGGGCCAGCTCCGACGCCGGCGTATGGAAACTGCCGCGCGGCGACGAGTATTACGCCTGGGCGCTGCGCGCCGGCACCACCACGCGCCTGACCCCGGAGGAGATCCATCGGCGCGGCCAGGACGAGCTGCGCGAGCTGCAGGCGCGCATGGACGCCATCCTGAAGAAGGAGGGCTTCACGCAGGGGACCGTCGGCGAGCGCATGACGGCGCTCGGCAAACTACCGCGCTTCCAGTTCGCCAACGACGACTCGGGGCGCGCCCGCCTCATGAAGTTCCTCGCGGAGCGGGTGGCCGACATGCGCCAGCGGCTGCCGCGCGCCTTCGCCACGCTGGTGCCGGGCTTCTTCGAGATCAAGCGCATGCCGCCGGAAGTCGAGCCCGGCGCGCCCGGCGCCTACGGCGGCGCCGGCTCCATCGACGGCAAGGTATCCGGAAAGTTCTGGATCAACCTGCACGACATGAGCATCTGGACCACCTACAACACACCGACTCTCACGTATCACGAGTCCATTCCCGGCCACGTCTGGCAGGGCGAGTACACGTTCAAACTACCGCTGTGCCGCTCACTGCTGGCGTTCAATGCGTATTCGGAAGGCTGGGCCCTGTACGCCGAGCAGCTCGCCGACGAGCTCGGCGTCTACGACGACGACCCGTTCGGCCGGCTCGGCTATCTGCAGTCCATCGCCTTCCGCGCCTGCCGGCTGGTGGTCGACACCGGCCTGCACGCCAAGCGCTGGACGCGGCAGCAGGCCATCGACTGGTTCGCGAGCACCAACGGCTCGACCGTGGCCGAGGTGACCGGCGAAGTGGACCGCTACTGCGCCTGGCCGGGGCAGGCCTGCGGCTACAAGGTGGGACACAGCGAGATCAATCGCCTGCGCGCCAAGGCCCGGAAGGACATGGGCGGGCGGTTCGATTTGCGCAAGTTCAACGACGCGCTGGTCATCGGCGGCGGCGTGCCCATGCTCACGCTGGCGCGCACCGTGGATGCATTCATCGCGGCGCGCTGAGCCGGCGCGCGCTCGGCAGCCACCTGCCGTAGCCCGCTTCGCCGCGCCATCGTCAGCGGCGGCTGACGCACCCACCGTCGATGCCACCGGAATCTCCCCCTAACGGGAGACCACCTCTCCGCACTTAAGACCGTCGTTGCGCGTCGGCCTGCGATGTCAGCATGCCTGCATCGGGCGATGCACCTCCTGCGTATCCATCGCCAGTCATTTTCATGAGGCGATCGTGCGCAAGTGGTTAGGGCTCGTGTTGCTGGTGCTGTGTGCGGCGCCGGTGGCGGCCGCGGAGAATCCGGGATTTCATGGTTTGCTGCGCGGGCGCGACCTGTCGCCCTTCGGCTACCTGCGCCTCGACATGCGCCCGGGCTTCACGACGCCGGGCGAGCCCGGCCGCTGGTCCGTCGAGACGGATCTCGCCTATCAGAACACCTGGGCCACCAGCCCCGAGGTGGAGAAGTACCTCAACGGTCTCGATGGCCGGCGCGAGCTCGGCCCCGCGCAGTGGCAGGCCATCCAGGACCTGCCGGGGGAGAACTATCTGGTGGATCTGGAGCTGGGGCAGGTGGACCTGACGATGAACTACCAGCTCACGGAACGCTGGGGAACGTATCTCATCGTCAGCGCGGCGTCGTTCGGCGGCGGCTTCATGGACGGCATGATCGAGTCGTTCCACGAGCTGATCGACAACCCGACGTTCGGCCGGCCCGCGGCGCAGCGCAACGACTACAACGTGCTGTTCGATCTCAAGGGCAGCCAGTACGCGGCCTTCGAGGCGCCGGGCAGTGGCGGCCTGCTCGATCCGGTGCTGGGCCTGCGGTACACGCGCTCCAGCGACGACGACCGCTGGCGCGTGTCGCTGGAATCGGCGGTGAAACTGCCGCTGTCCGATCGCAAGGCGGCCCTCTCCACCGGCAAGACCGACCTGGGCATGCAGCTGAGCGTGCAGCGCTTCTCGGGCAGGCACGCGGTCTATCTCAACGTGGCCGCGGTCTACTATGCCGGCATGAGCAACCTGGTGCGTGAGCCCGCGCGTGTGCTGCCCACGCTGGTGGCCGGGTACGAGCGGCGGGTCACGCGGCGTACCAATCTCATCTTCCAGGGATACCTGAGCCGCAGCGTGTACCAGCGCGCGCAGACGGACCTGTCGGAATTGCGCGGCACGAAGATCCAGCTGAGCGGCGGCGTTCACCATCGCCGCGGTGCGCACCTGTTCACGTTCGCGCTCACCGAGAACATCGGCAACATCAACAACACGCCGGACATCGGCGCGCAGGTCGGTTACTCGTTCAACCCGGGCTCGCGCTGAATACACCCCAGAGCACGGTGTAGACGGTCAGCCACGCCACCGCCCAGATGCCGTACAGCATGGCGCTGCTCATGCGCGGCCGCAGCCATCGGGCCAGGCCGCCCGCCAGCACGGACACGAGCAGGAAGCGCGGCAGGCGCGCGACGGGTGTGACCAACATGAACACCGCGAAGGGAATGCCGGCCGAGGCGGCCTGGCTGGCGTACACCTTGTAAGGCGTGGCGGTCAGCGGGCCGAAGATGGTGGCGATCGCGCCCATGCGCGTCATGTCGTCGTAGGCGAGCGTCATCATCTCCGCGCTGACGGCGGGCACCCGGGCAACCATGCCCACCGCCGTTTCCGGCGCGGCCTGCCCCCACCCGTACATGAGCGCGCCGCCGATCATTGCGCCGGCCGTGGCGAACAGGCAGGCTAGCAGCGCCCGGCGCAGATTGCTCAGCGCCAGCGCGCTGAGCAGTACGTCCGGCACGATGAAGAAGAGCGTGCCTTCCGCGAAACCCCAGATGCCAGCGGCGATGAGCCAGGTCATCGCCACAAGTTAGCCCGGCCACAAGAACAAGTCACGCATGGAACGACAGACGCCAAGCTACTGCCTGCTGCTGGCATGCCCCGACCGCAAGGGCATCGTTGCCGCCGTGGCCGGCTTCCTGGCCGATCGCGACGCATCGATCGTCGAGGCCAAGCAGTTCAACGACCAGCTCACGGGCCGGTTCTTCATGCGCGCGGTGTTCGCCGCCGACGGGGCGAGATTCCCGCCGCTCGAGCGCATGCGCACCGAATTCGGGCCGCTGGCGCGCGAGTGGCGGATGAACTGGCAGCTGGAAGACGTCGCCCGCCGCCCGCGCGTGCTGATCGCGGTCTCGAAGTTCGGCCATTGCCTGCAGGACCTGCTGCACCGCTGGCGATCGGGCGTGCTGCCCGTGGAGGTGGTCGGCGTGGTGTCGAATCACGAGGACTTCCGCGGCCTGGTGGAGTGGCACCAGGTGCCGTTCCATTTCCTGCCGGTGAATCCGCAGACGCGGCCGCAGCAGGAGCGCGCCCTGCTCGACCTGTTCGCGCGTGAGCAGGCGGAGCTGCTGATCCTGGCGCGGTACATGCAGATCCTCTCCGACGGGGCCTGCCGGCAGCTCGCGGGGCGCTGCATCAACATCCATCATTCGTTTCTGCCCAGCTTCAAGGGGGCGCGGCCTTACCACCAGGCGTACGAGCGAGGCGTGAAGATCATCGGCGCCACCGCGCACTACGTCACCGAGGACCTGGACGAGGGCCCCATCATCGAGCAGGCCGTCGAGCGTGTCGGCCACGAGCACACACCGGAGCGTTTCCAGGAGATCGGCCGCGATCTCGAAGCCATCGTGCTGGCGCGCGCCGTGCGCTGGCACGCGGAGCGGCGCATCGTGATCGACGGCCGGCGCAGCGTGATCCTCGGCTGACGGATGCGCACGATACGGTATCGTAGGCGGAACTCTTCTGGAGATCAGTCTTGCAGCAGCTTCTCTGGCATGGCGTCTATCCGGCGGCGACCACGCAGTTCGGCGCCGACCTCTCGCTCGACCTGCCGGCCTGTCAACGGGTGCTCACGGCGCTGGTCGATGATGGCGTCGATGGGCTGATCCTGTTGGGCACGGTCGGCGAGAACAACTCGCTGCGGCCCGCGGAGAAGCGCGACGTGCTGCAGGCCGGCGTTGCCGCCGTGGGCGGCCGCGTGCCGCTGGTCGCCGGCGTCTCGGAGCTGTGCACCGCACGCGCCGTAGAATTCGCGCGCGATGCCGAGCAGTTGGGCGTGGATGCGCTCATGCTGCTGCCGGCGATGGTGTACGTGCCCACGGACGAGGAGCTGTGCGCACACTTCCGCGCCGTGGCGGCGGCCACCCGGCTGCCCATCCTGCTCTACAACAATCCACCCGCGTACCGCGTGAGCATCGGGCTCGACACGCTCGACAAGCTCGCCGACATTGCCAACATCGTGGCGGTCAAGGAAAGCGCGCCCGATCCGCGCCGCTTCACGGACATCATCAACCGCTTCGGCAGCCGCTTCACGCTCATGGCGGGCCTGGACGACTTGGCGCTCGAGGCCTTCCTGCTGGGCGCGACGGGCTGGGTGTCCGGCCTCACCAGCGCTTTCCCGCGCGAATCGGTGGCCCTGGTGCGGGCGGTGCGGCGCGGCGACTGGCTGGAGGCGCGGCGCATCTACCGCTGGTTCATGCCGCTGCTGCATCTCGATGCCGACCACGACCTGGTGCAATCGATCAAGCTGGCCGAGCAGATCATGGGGCGCGGCTCGGAGCGCGTGCGCCTGCCGCGTCTGCCGCTGAGTGGTGCACGCCGCGCCGACGTGACCGCGCGCGTCGAACGCTGCAAGGCCACCCGGCCTCTGCCGACGAACTAGCGCGCGCGCAGCCCGGGGCTCGCCGTCAGCCGCTCTTCTTCTCCACGTGCCCGCCGAACTGCTTGCGCATGGCCGAGAGCAGCCGGTCGGCGAACTCGGCATTGCCGCGCGATTCGAAGCGGCTGAACAACGACGTGGTGATCACCGGCGCGGGCACGCCTTCCTCGATGGCCGCGGCCACCGTCCAGCGGCCCTCGCCGGAATCCGAGACGCGGCCGGCGAAGCCTTCGAGCTGCGGATCTTCGGCCAGCGCGCGCGCCGTCAGGTCCAGCAACCAGGAGCGGATCACGCTGCCATGCCGCCACACCTCGGCGATCTGCGCGAGGTCGAACTCGTACTGGAAGAATTCCGGATGCGGCAGGGGCGTGGTCTCGGCGTCGGCCTCGAGGCTGCGCCTGCCCACGTTCGCATGGCGCAGGATGTTGAACCCTTCGGCGTACGCGGCCATGACGCCGTACTCGATGCCGTTGTGGACCATCTTCACGAAATGCCCGGCGCCGTGCGGGCCGCAGTGCAGGTAGCCGCGCGCCGCCGTGCCCGCGGCGGACGCGGATGCCTCTGGTTGCGCCAGCGCCGCGAACACGGGGTCGAGCCGCGCGACCGTGGATGGCTCGCCGCCGATCATCAGGCAGTAGCCCACCTCGCCGCCGCTGATGCCGCCGCTGGTGCCCACATCGACGTAGTGAAGGCCCGTCTCGCGCAGTTCCGCGGCCCGGCGGATGTCGTCGCGGTAGTTCGAGTTGCCGCCATCGATGACGACGTCGCCGGGGGAGAGCAGTGGTTTGAGCCGGGCGATCACGTCGTCGACCACCGCGGCCGGCACCATGAGCCAGACGGCGCGCGGCGCCGCGAGCCCCGCGACGAACTTCTGCAGCGATGTCGCGCCGGCGATGTGCGCACCCTGCAGTGCTTCCACTGCCGCGGCGTTGGCGTCGTGGACCACGCAGGAAATTCCCGCCGTCGCGAGCCGGCGGACCATGTTCGCGCCCATGCGGCCGAGCCCGATGAATCCGATCTGTTCCATGCGGCCAAGTGTATGCTCTGGCGATGAGTTCCCAAACCCGCGCGCGGCCTTCGTTGCTCGCGGCCTTCGCGCTGCTGTGGGCCGGTCTTGCGCACGCGGCATTGCCGGACGGCCCCTACGTGCTGCCCGGCGCGAACGGTTGGGAGGCGCACACCGTCGAGGTCACCGATGGCACGGCCCACGAGCACGTGCGGCCGTTGCCGGCGAACGCCTCGCTGACCGTGCCCGCCGTCGGCACGGTGCCGGCATTCACGGTGCGATTGCGCGGCCCCGCGGCCGAGGCCCCGGGTGAAGTGCGCGCCGCGGGCGCGCCGGTGTTCATCGTGGCGGACACCCACGGCGAGTACGAAATTCTGGTGAGCATGCTGCGCGCCCACAAGGTGATCGGCCGCGATCTGGCGTGGAATTTCGCGCGCGGCCACCTGGTGGTGCTGGGTGACGTGTTCGACCGCGGCCCCAACCACCTGGAGATTCTCTGGCTGCTTTACGAGCTCGAGGCGCAGGCCCGCAAGGCGGGCGGCGGCGTGCACCTGCTGCTGGGCAATCACGAAGTCATGGCGCTCGAGGGCGATGCCCGCTATCTCAATGCGCGATACGCCGACAGTGCGCGGGTGCTCGGCCAGGCCCGCTACGCGGACCTGTTCGCCGCGAACACGCTGCTCGGCCAGTGGCTGCGCACCAGGCCGGCCCTGGTCAAAGTGAACGAAAACCTGTGCCTGCACGCCGGCGTGTCGCGCGCACTCCTCGACAGCCGGCTGACGCTGGCCGAGATCAATGCCGCCGTGCGCTCGGTGTTGAACGGCGAGCCGGGGCAGGGCGCCATTGCCGAGCTGGTGATGGGACCTTTCGGTCCGCTCTGGTACCGCGGCTATTTCGCCGAACAGAGCGGCTTTCCCACCGCCAGCGGCGAGGACGTCGCGCTCACGCTCGCGACGTTCGGCGCCAGGCGCATTCTCGTCGGGCACACCCGGGTGGCCGACATCACGCCGCTCTACGACGGCCGGGTGATCGCCGTCCAGGTCTACCCGGAGCGGGACGATTCGGGACAGGTGCACTTCCAGAGCCTGTTGATCCGCAAGGGCCAGCTCTGGAACGCGGGCGTGAACGGCAGTCTCGAGCGGCTGGCGTCGCCGGCGCAGGCGCGGACTCGCTAGCTAGTTCGCACCGGTCCGCCGGGGTATCTTGACCGGCACCTGGTTCACGTGCACGCGGGTGTCGAGCAGCTCCGGCGCGATGTTGGCGACGCGGTCGAGGAAGGTCCGGGTCACCTCGAAACCCTTCGGCACCAGCAACGCGCCCGTCGCCGTGCGGATCTCCTGCAGCAGCACCATCCCGGGCCGCAGCTGGCGCAGTGGCACATCCTGCGTCTGCTCGAGGTCGCGGTCGCTGGCCACGCCCGCCTGCAGCTGGCTCACGAGCTTGGGTCCGTAGCGCACGGTGCGTGCGCTCAGCAGGTCGCAGACGTGATCGTGCGTGAGGCCGCGTGCGATCAGTGCGTCGTACTCGAGGATCAGGCCGAGAATCCTCGCGCCCAGACCCACCGTCCCCTCGCCCAGCGCGGCGACCTGGCTGTCGCTCCATTTGATCGCAGTCAGTATCTGGATGACGGGCTCGAGGCGCGGGATGTGCTCGAGCAGCTTGTTGGCGAGATCCGGCACCGCATCCACCTGCGCCTGTTCCGGCGGCGTGAGCTTTTCGACGCGGTAGATTTTCTCCACCAGCGCGGCGGTCAGCGCGGCATAGCCGAGCTGCGAGAGCAGCGCCGCGGCCTCCAGCTGCCAGAAGCCGGTGATGCCGAGCCGCGCCGCCAGTTCCATCGCCCGGCGCTTGATGTGCCCGGCGCGCCCGAACGCCACCGGGTTCACGAGCGCCAGCACGTCCATCATCGCGTGGATGCAACCTAACAAGGTCTCCCGCAGCACGGCGCGTTCCGCGTTCACCAGGCGGTGCTGGATGACGCCCGCCTCGATGGCCGAGCGCAGCTGCTCGGCATCGCAGGGCTTCGACAGGAAGCGGAAGACCTGGCCCTGGTTGACGGCGCGGATGGCGTCCTCGCGGTCCGCATAGCCGGTGAGGATGATGCGCGTGGCGTCCGGCCGCCGCAGCAGCATCTCGTGCAGGAAATCGGCGCCGTCCATCTTCGGCATACGCATGTCCGAGACCACCACCGCCAGATCGCGCAACGAGCGCAGCATCTGCAGGCCCTGTTCCGGACTGGAGGCGACGCGAACGTCGAAGTCCTTGCGCAGCACGAGCGCGAGGCCGTCGAGCACCCGGGTCTCATCGTCCACGCACAGGATGATCGGCTTTGGGCGTTCGTCCATGGGTCCCCTCCGGCGAGTGAGCCATAGATACCGCAGCGCGACGGGCGGCACAACCATCCCGTCGCGCAAGCGTGGCCCGGCGCGCGGCCGGTCAACTGCCGGTCAACGGCCGGTCAACTCCTGGTCAATTCAGGGATGCACGATCTCGATCTGCAGCTCGCGCGCGCCGCGCAGTGAGTTGGCCACGAGGCAGCCATGCTCGGCCTTCTCGAGCAGCGCGCGCGCCTGCTGCGGATCGACGTCCGGCGGCACGGTGAGCCTGGCGCTAGTGAGGAAGCGGGTGAACTGGCTCTTGCCCTCGGCGCGCTCGAGCGTGGCCGTGACTTCGCATTCGAGCGCCTGCCACTCGAGCTTGGCCACGCGACTGACCGCGCGGAACGTGAGGATGAAGCAGTCGGCCACCGAGGCGCACAGCAGCGTCTCCGGCGACCAGTTGCCCTCGGGACCGCCGAATTCGGGCGGCGCCGTGGTGGTCAGGTCCGGCAGCCGGGGCGAGGAGACGCGGACTTCGCCGGCGGGCGCGCCGCTCGCGGAGGTGACGTAGTGATGTGGATAGGGGTGCATGCGGTTCATCCTACTCTCATCGGCGCTGCTCCTTGAGCGAGAAGATGCCCAACAGCTTGAGCACGTATTTCTCGTACACCGGCGTCACCGAGCCGGTGCGCACCTTGCGCAGGAAGTACTTCTCGAACGCCACCTTGGCGAGATGCACCCACTTGCCCATGCGCGTCCACGTCACGTTGCGCGGCGGAATTTCCGGCAGCGCCACGAATGCGGCGCCGGTGTCGCCGAAGTCCGCGAGGCAGATCGCATTCCAGGTGGCCTGCGCCTGCGCGGGCTGGCCGGCGAGCTCGGCTGCGATGTTCTCGCAGATGGCGCTGGCCATGGACTCGATCATGTAGCCGGTCTTGGGCGCCCCCGTGGGCACGGGCGTGGCCTCCACCGGCGGAATCGCCACGCAGACCCCCGCAGAATAGATGTTGGGATACTTCTTCGAACGCTGATGCGCGTCGATGAGCACGAAGCCGCGCGGATTGCACAGCTCGGGTACGGCCGCGACCGCGTCCACGCCCTTGAAGGCCGGAATGATCATGGCGTACTGGAAGGGCAGCGCCTGTTCCCGGTGCACCTTGCCCTCATCGTCATGCACGGCCACCTTCATCTGGCCTTCGGTCACCTCGGTGACCTTGGCGTTGGTGATCCACTGGATGTGCCTCTGGCGCAACTCCGACTCCATCAGGCCCTTGCTGTCGCCCACGCCCGCCAGGCCCATGTGGCCGACATATGGCTCGCTGGTGACGAAGGTCATGGGCACGCGGTCGCGCAGCTTCCGCCGGCGCAGGTCGGCGTCGAGGATCATGGCGAATTCATACGCCGGCCCGAAGCAGCTCGCGCCGCCCGCGGCGCCGACCACGATGGGCCCGGGGTTCTCGAGGAAGCGTTGGTAATTCTCCCAGGCGCGCACCGCGTGCTCGTGCGTACACACCGACTGGGTGAAGCCCTGCGGTCCTAGACCCGGCACTTCCTCGAAGGCCAGCTTCGGCCCGGTGGCGATCACCAGGTAGTCGTAGCTCTCCTCGCGACCATCGGCCCAGCGAAGCCGGTTGTTGGCCGCGTCGATCGTGGTGACGGGCGCGGGAATCCAGGCGATGCCCTTGGACTCCAGCGGCTCGCGCAGCGCCACGCGCGTCTGTTCGGTCTTGCGCCAGCCGACCGCGACCCACGGATTGGAGGGCGTGAACTCGAAGAACGGCGAGGACCCGGTGAGCGTGATGCGATGCTGCTTGCCGAGCTTCTTGCGCAGCTCATAGGCGCAGGGCACGCCGCCCACGCCTGCTCCGACGATGATTACATGTGCCATGACTCACTCCTGCCGCGCGGCGCGCGGACGCCTGCGTTTGAGGTACGCGTAGTAGAGGACCGGGATCACGAGCAGCGTCAGCGCCGTCGAGACCAGGATGCCGAAGATCAACGACACGGCGAGCCCGTTGAAGATGGGATCGTCGAGAATGAAGAAGGCGCCGATCATGGCCGCGAGCGCGGTCAGCGCGATGGGCTTGGCGCGGATCGCGCCGGCGCGCACCACCGCGTCCTCGAGCGGGCGTCCGGCGGCCAGTTCCTGATCGATGAAATCCACCAGCAGGATGGAATTGCGGACGATGATGCCGGCGAGCGCGATCATGCCGATCATCGACGTGGCGGTGAACTGCGCGCCGAGCAGCGCGTGGCCCGGCATCACGCCGATGATGGTGAGCGGGATCGGCGCCATGATGATGAGCGGCAGGAAATACGACCCGAACTGGGCCACCACCAGCAGGTAGATCATGACCAGGCCGACCGAATAGGCCAGGCCCATGTCGCGGAAGGTCTCGTAGGTGATCTGCCATTCGCCGTCCCATTTCACCGCGAGCTCGGTCGGATCGTCGGGCTGGGCGATGAAGTGCTGGCGCACGCCGGATTCGCGCTCGCCGAGATCGCCGACCATGGCGAACATGCCGTACAGCGGGCTGTCGAGCTCGCCCGCCATGTCCCCGCTGACGTACACCACCGGCAGCAGGTCCTTGTGGTAGATAGCCGCGTCGCGCGTGGTTTCGCGCACGATCACGAGCTCGGAGAGCGGCACGCCGGCGCCGCTGGCATTGCGCGCCTCCAGCGACAGCACCGCGCCGAGCTCGCCCTTGTCCGCGACCGGCAGTTCCAGTCGCACTGGAATGGGATAGCGCTCGCGGCCGGGGTGCGCGAAGGTCGCATCCACGCCGCCCAGCGACATGGCGACGAGCTGCGCCACCTGCTGCTGCGAGATGCCGTGCAACGCGGCCTTCTGGCGGTCGACCGCCAGTACCAGGCGCGGCGCCGCGGCGTCCAGCGAATCGTCCCCCGCGACGATGTCGGCGGTGGCATCGAACATCCGGCGCACGCGCGCGGCGAGCTCGCGCTGCGCGCGGTAGTCAGGGCCATAGACCTCGGCGACGATCGGCGCGAGCACCGGCGGCCCGGGGGGCACTTCCACGACCTGCACCGAGGCGCCGTGCCGCCGGCCGATCGCGGCCAGCGCCGGGCGCAGCGACAGCGCGATCTCGTGGCTCTGCCGGTCGCGGTGATGCTTGTCGACGAGATTCACCTGCAGGTCGCCCAGCTCCGGGCTCTGGCGCAGGTAGTACTGGCGTACCAGCCCGTTGAAATTGATGGGCGCGGCCGTGCCCGCGTAGGCCTGGTAGTCGCTGACCTCCGGCACCGCGGCAACCACGGCGCCGATCTCGCCGAGCACGCGCGCGGTGTGCTCCACGGTGCTGCCCTCGGGCAGGTTCACCACCACCTGGAACTCCGACTTGTTGTCGAAGGGCAGCATCTTGAGCACCACCCACTTCACCGCGGCGAGTCCCACCGCGATCAGGATGGCCGCGAGCACCGCCCAATACAGGCCGTGGCGGCGGCGGCGCGCGTCCGCGGCGCCCAGGAAGGGGCGCAGCAGCTTCTCGAAACCGCGGCGCAGCCAGTCGTGCTCGTTGCCCGCGTGCGCCGCGGCTTCGCCCGCATGCGTGCCGAGCAGCCGCCGGCACATCCACGGTGTGAACACCAGCGCCACGGCCAGCGAGATCAGCATGCCCATGCTGGAGTTGATCGGAATGGGGCTCATGTACGGCCCCATGAGTCCGCTGACGAAGGCCATGGGCAGCAGCGCGGCGATCACCGTGAATGTCGCGAGGATGGTCGGTCCGCCGACTTCGTCCACCGCGCGTGGAATCATGCCGGGCCCCGTGCCGCCCAGCTGGCCGTGACGGTGGATGTTCTCCACCACCACGATGGCGTCGTCGACGAGGATGCCGATGGAGAAGATCAGCGCGAACAGCGACACGCGATTGATGGTGAAGCCCCAGGCCCACGACGCGAACAGCGTCGCTGCGAGCGTGACCAGCACCGCCGTGCCCACCACCAGCGCCTCGCGGCGGCCCATGGTCAGCATCACCAGCAGCACCACCGAAGCCGTGGCGAACAGCAGCTTCTGGATGAGCTTCACCGCCTTGTCGTTGGCGGTCACGCCGTAGTTGCGCGTGACCGTCGCCTCCACTCCCGTGGGAATGTAGGTGCCGCGCAGCTGGTCGACGCGGCGGATGAGGGCGTCGGCGACGTCGATGGCGTTCTCGCCCGGCTTCTTGGAGATCGCCAGTGTGACCGCGGGGGCGTGCGCGACCGCGGGCAGGCCATTCAGCGCCGCGCCCGGACCCGTGCCCAGCCACGCATAGGATTCGGGTTCGTCCGGCCCGGTGGTGACGGTGGCGACGTCTTCGAGGAACACCGGCTGGCCGTCGCGCGCGCTGACCACGAGCGCGGCCACGTCGTCGCGGTCGGCGAGGAATTCTCCGGCATCGACCAGCGACACGCGGTCGGCGGCCACCAGCGCTCCGGCGTGGCGCACCATGTTCGCGGCCTCGAGCGCGCCCGCCAGGTCGGTGACGGTGAGTCCGTAGCCCGAGAGTTTCTGCGGATCCAGCTGTACGCGCACCACGCTGCGCGGGCTGCCGGTGGTGGTGACGTTGCGCGTGCCGCGCACGCGCTGCAGCTCACTTTCCACCGAGCGGGCGATCTGCCCCAGCTCGTGGCCGCCGCGCCCGGCGTCCTGCGTCCACAACGTGACCGTGACGATGGGCACGTCGTCGATGCCCTTGGGCTTGATCAGCGGCTGCAGCACGCCGGCGTTCGCGGGCCGCCAGTCCTGGTTCGAATAGATGGCGTTGTAGAGCCGCACGATGGCTTCGGTGCGCGGCTCGCCGACCTCGAACTGCACGCTGAGCACGGCCATGCCGGGCTGCGACACCGAGGCGATGTGTTCGACGCCGGAGATTTCGCCCAGCACCTTCTCCATGGGCGAGGCCACCAGGTTTTCGACCTGTTCGGAGGAGGCGCCCGGGAAGGGCACGAAGATGTTGGCGAAAGTGACGTCGATCTGCGGCTCTTCCTCGCGCGGTGTGACCAGCACGGCGAACACGCCCAGGAGCAGCGCCGCCAGCGCCAGCAGCGGTGTCAGCTGGTTGGCGAGGAAGAACCGGGCGACGCGCCCGCTGAAGCCCAGGGGTTCAGTCATGGGCGGGCGCCGCCCGGACCAGGCGTGCGGCGGCCGCGACGGGGTCGAGCGCGACGCGTTCGCCCGGCGAGACGCCGGCCAGTAGTTCGATGCGGTCCTCGTAGCGATGTCCCGGCCGGACCTGGCGCAGGCTCACCGCGCCGTTCTCGTCCACGACATACACGGCGGTCACTTCGCCGCGCTCGACGAAGGCGGTGCGCGGCACCAACAGGCGCTGTGCCTCGCCGACCACGAAGCCCGCCTTCACCACCATGCCGGGGTAGAGGTCGGTGGCGTTCTCGGGCAGATCGAGCCGCGCGCGAAAGGTATTCGAACCGGGCGTGGCCTGCGGGAACACCGTCAGGTGCGTGGCCTCGATGCGATGGTCGTTGACGTAGATGGCGGCGCGGCGGGTGTGGCGCACCTGTTCGACGATGGACTGCGGCACGTCCACCACCACGCGCAGGTATTGCAGCGAAATGCCACTCATGAGCGGCGTGCCCGGCGAGACTGTCTCGCCCAGTTCCACGTGCCGGCGCGTGACGATGCCGGCATAGGGCGCGCGGATCTCGGTGTAGGCGATGCCTTCGCGCGCGCTGTCGAGCCCGGCGCGCGCCGATGCCACCCGCGCCACCGCGGCATCGCGCGCCGTCGTGGCCTCGTCGAGCATGGCCTTGGCGACCATCTGGCGGGCGTACATGTCCGCGACGCGCTGGTAGTGCACCTTCGCCTCGTTCTCGCGCGCGATGGCCTCCTTGAGCGAGGCCTCGGCCTGCGCGAGTCCGGCGCGCTGTTCGGCGGCGCGCAGGCGCACGATCACCGCGCCTGCGGGCACGAAGTCATTCACGTCGTAGAAGATCTCCGCGACGCGGCCGGAAGTCTGCGCGGCCACGGTGCCCTGGTTCACCGCTTCGATCACGCCGTCGAGCCGTCGCTCCACCGCGCCGGCCTCGGGCGCCAGCGTCAGCGTGGCGAGCGGCGGCGCCGGCGGGCCGCCCCGCGGCGCGGTAGGCTCCGATCCGCAGGCCGAGAGCAACAGCGGCGCGATCAGCGCCGTCAGCCACGCCGCACGGCTCATGGTCAGCTGAATGCCGGGCCGGCGCGAACGCCCGCCTTCTTGAGGAAGTAGGCGAGCGGACAGAAGCCCGTGAACGCGGACTGCAGCAGGTTGAGGCCCACGAACGCGCTCAGCAGCTGCCACCAGGGCGAGACGTAGTAGGCGAGTACCAGCCCGAGCAGCACCATGCTGCCGGCGAAGGCGAAGACGATCCGGTCGATGGACATGGCGATCTCCTGTAGGTGAAGCGACTGTTCCACCGCCGGTGGGCAGGGAACATCCGCAATGACGCGGCGGAGTAGGTAGTGCTACCTACGACGCGTCGCAAATCGTGGCGAAGCCCGCCTGGCGCCAGGCCAGGATGCCGCCGGCGAGGTGCGCCACCCGTGCCTCGCCGGCCCGCAGGCACAGCTCGGCGGCATTGCGCGAACGCAGGCCGGTGCCGCACTGGAACACCAGCCGCCGCCGCGGATCGCGCGGCAGCCCGGCCGCATCGAGCCGCGACAGAGGTAGGAGTCGGGCGCCGGCGATGCGCTGCTGCGCGAACTCGTGCGGCTCGCGCACGTCGATGAGCAGGATGCGGTCCTCGTTCAGCAGGCGCAGTACCTGTTCGGGGTGCAGGTCTTCGACCGGCGTGGCGGTGCGTGTGTCCATGGTGTGCTCCGTTTCCGATGCTGTCAGTATATTAGTAAATACTAATTTAGCAAGTACCGAAACATCAGGTAGACTGCGTATGGCCCACAGCCAGGAGGAGGTTCCATGCCGAGCCGAAATGCCCCACGGGCGCGCGCCGCCCGCCAGCTGGTGCGCGAGATCCGGCCGCACGCCGAGCGCGCGGCCGCACTGCTGAAGGCGCTCGCGAACGAGCAGCGCCTGATGATCCTGTGCCACCTGCAGGACGGCGCCCTGTCGGTGGGCGAGCTCAATGAGCGCGTGGACTTGAGCCAGTCGGCGCTGTCGCAGCACCTGGGAGTGCTGCGCGAGTCCGGCATCGTGAGCACCACGCGCGAGGCGCAATCCATCCGTTACGAAGTCAGCAGCCCGGTGGTACGCAGCATCATCGCGCTGCTGTATCAGGAGTTCTGCGCGGCCTGACCGCGGCCCCTGCGGGCGGGAACGTTCGCCGGGAACGCCTGCCAGCAACGCATTGCGCCGGTCGTCTTGGATTCCTCACCGGCACGCTCGCTGCTTCCTACAGCAGTTCCCGTGCCTGCTCCTAACATGCGGACATGCGCACGGTTCGCTTCTCTCACCGCTGGCCGCTCATCGCGCTGCTCGTCGTGGCGCTGATCGGCTGCGCGCTGCTCGCGGCCTGCGCGGCGCTCACCACGGCGGATTCCGCTCCGCAGTCCTCGCCGGTCACCAGCCTCGGTCCCGACCCGCAGTTGCCCGCGCCCGAGAAGCCAGCGCTCGTTCCCACGGTGCGCATCGCCGCGGCCCGCGGCTGGCCCGCGGGCGTGGTGCCGGTGCCGGGCGGTGGCCTCGCGGTGAATGCCTTCGCCACCGGCCTGGATCATCCGCGCTGGTTGTACGTGCTGCCCAACGGCGACGTGCTGGTCGCCGAAACCAATGCTCCACGGCGGCCGAAGGACGAGGCCGGCCTGATGGCGAAGGTCATGAAGCGCATCCAGCGCCGGGCCGGTGCCGGCGTGCCCTCGGCGAATCGCGTCACGCTGCTGCGCGACGCCGATGGCGATGGTGTTGCGGAGACGCGCAGCGTGCTGCTCGGCGGCCTGAACTCGCCGTTCGGCATGGCGCTGGTGAACGAGCATCTCTACGTCGCGAACACCGATGGCATCGTGAGGTTCCGCTACCGGCAGGGCGCCACCACGCTCGACGGCCCCGGCGAACGGGTGGCAGATCTTCCCGCCGGTGATCGCAACCACCACTGGACCAAGAACATCATCGCCAGTGCCGATGGCACGCGCCTGTACGCGACCGTGGGTTCCAACAGCAACGTCGCGGAACACGGCATGGCCGAGGAGCAGGGCCGAGCCGCCATCTGGGAGATCGACCTGACCACCGGCGCGAAGCGCCTGTTCGCCACCGGGTTGCGCAATCCCAATGGCCTGGCCTGGGACCCGGAGACCGGCGCGCTCTGGACCGTGGTGAACGAGCGCGACCAGCTGGGCGACGACCTGGTGCCTGACTACCTCACGACGGTGACGCGCGACGCGTTCTATGGCTGGCCGTACGCATATTTCGGCGCGAATGTGGATGCTCGTGTCGCCCCGCCGCGCGCCGACCTCGTCGCCCGCGCCCTCGCGCCCGATTACGCGCTCGGCGCCCATGTCGCCGCGCTGGGGCTGGCCGCCGCGCAGGGCTCGTCGCTGCCCGAGCATCTGCGCGAGGGCATGTTCATCGGCGAGCATGGCTCGTGGAACCGGCAACCGCCCGCCGGCTACAAGGTGGTGTTCGTCCCCTTCCGGAATGGCCGGCCCGCGGGCCTGCCGCTCGATGTGCTGACCGGCTTCGTGAATGCCGAGGGTATGGCTCACGGCCGCCCCGTGGGCGTGGCCATGAGCCGGCAGGGCGCGCTGCTGGTGGCCGACGACGTCGGCAACGTGATCTGGCGTGTGTCGGCGGTACGAAAGGCTGCGCCAGTCCAGTGACCCGTGCGCTCAGCCGCCCGGCGCGGCCCGCTTGGCGGGCTCGAAGGCCGGCACGCCGGTGAACACGGACCTCGGCAGATAGGCGCGCAGTTCCGCCGGGGCCTGATGCACCACGTCCTTCGGTACCGTCGTGCTGACCAGGGCGCGCACCGCCGCCGGCAGCGCCGCGCGCAGCCGGCCGAGGAAGGCCGGTCCTGCGACCAGCACCAGCGCCTCGTAACGCCGTGCGCGTCGCGCGCGATCCAGTTCCGCGCCGATGCGCCGCGCGAACACTTCCACCGTGTGCCGGCGCGCCGTGCGCTCCGAGCCGCTCGAGTGCCGCGCGCTCGCGCCGCGCCGCCGGTGGGCGTCGGCGGCCCGCTCGAACACCCGTCCGGGGCGGTCGCTCACCAGGTCGCGTTCGTGCGCACGTCCCGAGGGATTGCGCAGCACGCCCTGTTCGACCAGGGTCCGGCCGTAGCCGAGGGCATCGTAAAAGCGGGCTTCGGTCTGATCGGCGACGACGATGCGCACGCGCATGAGTGTTCTCCCGGCGTCTATTTCTGTTCGAGCACACGCAGCACGCGCCTGACCAGGGCAATCGCCCGCGTCAGGTCGCGTGTGTGCAGGTGTGCGGTGGCGGCCCCGGTCAGTCCGGCAAGCCGAGCGCGCTGCTGGCGGCAGCGTTCGATGAGTTCGGCGCGCGGCGCGCGCGCGGTGTGGCGGTCGTTCATGCCGACTCCCGGATTGCTTCGGCGTCCAGTTCGAGCTCGCGCAGCGTGGCCTCGAAGGCCGGCGGCCGGGTGCGCCACCGATGCCGTGCGCGCAGCACGAACACCACGGCGATGAGCACGTACGCGAGCGTGGTGCCGACGCTCGCCAGAATGCGGTGGCTGTCCCAGAACACGGCGATCACCGCGACGCCGGCGAACACGAAGGCCACGAGCGCCAGCACGAATGCCGCGACCGCCATGCCGAGCGACGACAGCGCGGCGCCGACATGCGCCTCGACGTCGAGCGACAGTAGTTCGATACGCGTGTGCAGCATCGCGGCGATCAGCGGCAGCCAGCCGCGGTCGGCCGGGTCGCGATTGCCGGGAAGGTCGTTCATCGGCGTCTCACCAGCATGCCGAGCAGGAAGGCGACCACGCCGGTGGCCGCAATGACGCGCCAGGGGTTGTCGTGCACGGCGCGATCCAGCGCGAGTGCGCGACCGCGGACGGCGTCATAGGCGTGGCGCAGATGATCGCGGGCGCGCTGCAGCCCCTCGAGCGCGGCGTCCGGCGCTTCGCCGGCTTTCGCGGCGCCCGCATCCAGGATCTGGTCCACTTCGTGGACCAGCTCGCGCAATCGTGAAGAGATCTTTTCCATGGGAGTCGTGCTCATGGCAGGTCAGGCGGCCATGCCGGAGCGGGCCGCGAAGTCGGGTACCTGGTCGGCGCTGCCGCCGGCGATGTCCAGCACCATGCGTCCATCAACCGCGCCGTGCTCGAGGCGCTCGAACACCTGGTTGACGTCGGCGAGCGTGGCGCGATGCGTCTGCGCGATCACCTTGCGTTCGGCGGCGAACTCCAGCGCCTCGGCGAGATCGCGGCGCGTGCCGACGATCGAGCCGCGGATGGTAATGCCCTTGAGCACCACGTCGAAGATCGGCGTGGGGAAGGTGCCGGGCGGTAAGCCCACCAGCGACACCGTGCCGCGCCGGCGGGTGTAGCGGATCGCCTGCGTGAACGCGGTGTTGGCGACCGCGGTGACGATCACGCCGTGTGCGCCACCGCCGGTGGCGCGGATCATCGCCTCCACCGCATCCGGTTCCGCGCCGTTCACGGTGACGTCCGCGCCCAGCATACGCGCCAGCGCGAGCTTCTCGCGGCTGACGTCCACGGCCGCTACGTGCAGGCCCATGGCCTTGGCGTACTGGATGGCCATGTGGCCCAACCCGCCCACCCCGGACACCGCCAGCCACTGGCCCGGGCGGGCCTCGGTCTCGCGCACTCCTTTATATGTGGTCACGCCGGCGCACAGGATGGGCGCCAAGCCGATGAAATCCGGCTTGGCGGGCAGTCGCGCGACATAATCCGCGTGACCGATGGCGTACTCGGCAAAACTGCCGTTCACGCCGTAGCCACTGTTGTGCTGGCTTTCGCACAACGTCTCCCATCCCGTGGTGCAGTACTCGCAGCAGCCGCAGGCGTCGTGCAGCCAGGCCAGCCCGACCGCGTCGCCTTCCTTCAGCCGCGTCACGCCCGTGCCGAGCGCCGCGACCACGCCCGTGCCTTCGTGGCCGGGAATGAAGGGCAGGCCCGGCTTCACCGGCCAGTCGCCGCGGGCCGCGTGCAGGTCCGTGTGGCAGACGCCGCTCGCGAGAATCCGGATGAGCACTTCGCCGGGGCCGGGCTGCGGAACCGGCACTTCCTCGATGCTGAGTGGGCGGCCGAACTCGCGGACGACGGCGGCTTTCATGGTCCTGGGCAACATGTCTATCTACCTCACACCGGCAGGGGCAACAGGGACGGCGACGCGACGACGTTCATGCCGCGGGTCCGCGACGCCACATGGCGTTCGAAGTGCGCCGGCTTCACGACCAGCACGTCGCAGGGCAGCTGGTCCAGCACGAGCTCGGCCGTGTTGCCGATGAACACGCGCTTGAGCCCGGAGCGCGACACCGCGCCCATGACCATGACGCCCGCGCGGAAGCGGCGCGCGAGCCGCGGCAGCGCGTCGCGCGGATCGCCGTCCTGCAAGTGGCGGCGGCGCAGCGGTATGCGCCGCTGGTCGGCGAATTCGTCGAAGGCGCGCCGATCCTCGGCCTTGTGCGCCGTGAAGCTGAGATTGAGCGCCTCGGCGTCCAGGGCCGCGTCGCCCGTGGAAAACAGCATCAGCGACGGAAAATTGGCGTGCACCAGTTCCAGGCCGCCGCCCAGGGTGCGCGCCAGCATCTGCGCGTGATCGACGATCAGGTCGTCGAGGCGCGCCGGCTTGGCGTGTTCGTGCAGCGGATCGACCGCCGCCAGCACGGTGGGCCGCCGCCAGGGACGGGTGTTCTTGATGAGCAGCACCGGCACCGGAGACTCGCGCAGCAGCTCCCAGTCGGTGACGTGCACCAGCCAGGGCGCGAGACGGCGTCCCTGATGACATTCGGCGATGACCAGGTCGGCACCGGTGCGCTGCACCTGGCGCACGATGGCCTCGTGCGGTGGATAGTCCCACTCGACGGCCACATGGGCGGTGACGCCGCGCTTGCGCGCGCGCGCGGCGAGCTTCTCAAGGCGCGCGCGGCGCAGCGCCAGGGTTTCGCGCTTGAGCTCGGCCAGCGAGTGCCCTGTGAGCGGCTGCACCTCGAGGAACACGGGAGCGGCGATGGCATTGAAGAACTCGAGGCTGGCGCCGCAGTCCCGGGCGATGCGGATGACCTTGTCGACCACCGCATGGCTGCGCGACTCGGGGTTCTTCACGGCGAACAACAGGCGCTTGGGCTTCTTCATGGGGCGATCCTGTGCGCGTTCCGCGAGGCGCACGATCCGTGCGAGCGCCTAATAAATGCGTGATGTTGCGTATGGTCACTCCGCCGGCAGGCCCGCGGCCGCATGCTTCTCCGGTTCGGGCAGCTCGGTCATCGTGGCCTCGGTGAGCAGCAGCACGCTGGCCACGGACACCGCGTTCTCCAGCGCCACCCGCACCACCTTGGCAGCGTCGATGATCCCCGCCTCGTACAGGTCGACGTAGGTGTTGTGCGCGGCGTCGAAGCCGACCGCGCCGCGGGCGTTGAGCATGCGGTCGACCACCACGCCGCCATCGGCGGCCGAGTTCGCGGCGATGGCCCGGGTGGGCGCCTCCAGGGCGCGTCGCAGGATCTGCACGCCGGTGCGTTCGTCGCCCGAACAGTCCGCTTCCGCGGCGGCCACCGCGCTCACACAGCGCAGCAGCGCCATGCCGCCGCCGGGCACGATTCCCTCGGCGATCGCCGCCTTGGTGGAATTGATGGCATCGTCGAGCGCGTCCTTCTTCGCCTTCATCTCCGCTTCCGAGGGCGCGCCGACACGCACCAGCGCCACCCCGGCGGACAGCTTGCCCAGGCGTTCCTGCAGCTTCTCGCGGTCGTAGTCGGATTGGGTCTGTTCGATTTCCGCGCGGATCCTGCGCACGCGCGCATCGATGTCGTCGCGCTTGCCGGCGCCGCCGACGATCGTGGTCTTGTCCTTGTCGGCCACCACGCGGCGCGCGCGCCCGCATTGCTCGAGCGTTGCATCCTCGACCTTGAGGCCCAGCTCCTCGCTCACGAGCTGCGCGCCGGTGAGCACCGCGATGTCCTGCAACATCGCCTTGCGGCGATCGCCGAAGCCCGGCGCCTTGACCGCGACACTGCGCAGTACGCCGCGCACCTGGTTCACCACCAGAGTCGCCAGCGCCTCGCCGCTCATGTCCTCGGCGATGAACAGCATGGGGCGGCCGGATTTGGCCGCCTGTTCGAGCAGCGGCAGGATGTCCTTGACCGCGGAAATCGGCCGATCCGTCACGAACACGTGTGCGTCCTCGAGCACGGCCTCCATGGCCGCGGGGTCGGTGACGAAGTAGGGCGACAGATAGCCGCGGTCGAACTGCGTGCCTTCGACGATCTCCAGCCGCGTCTCGGTGGTCTTCGATTCCTCGACGCTGATGACGCCGTCGCCGCCCAGTTTCTCGAGTGCGTCGGCCACGAGTTCGCCGATGGCCGCGTCATTGTGCGCGGAGATGGTCGCCACCTGCGCCTTCTCGCGGCGGCTGGCCACCGGCCGCGCCAGGGCCTTCAGCGCCTGCACCGCGGCGGCGAGCGCGCGGTCCAGGCCGCGCTTCAGATCGATGGCGCTGGCGCCGGCGGCCACGTTGCGTACGCCCTCCGAGAGAATGGCATGTGCCAGCAGCGTCGCCGTGCTCGTACCATCGCCCACCAGCTCGCCGGTCTTCTCCGCCGCCTGGCGCAACATCTGCGCGCCGAGATTCTCCTCGGCGTCATCGAGCTGGAACTCCTTGGCGATGGTGACGCCGTCGTTGCAGACGATGGGCGAACCCCACTGTTTCTTGAGCAGCACCGATTTGGACTTGGGACCCAGCGTCAGGCGCACCGCGTCCGCGAGCTGCGTGGCGCCCTGCAGCACCTTCTCGCGTGCGGCGGCGTGGAACAGGATTCTCTTCGACGACATGGCGAAGGCTCCGCGCATCCTCGGCCGGCATGGCCGCGCGGTTACTCTAGGGAGCGCTCCGGCGCCGCGGATCAGCGCGGCCACCTAGCGGCATGCGCATGACTACGGACGCGCCCCGCGGTTGCGGCGCCTAACCTGCGGCCATCTGCTGGAGGAGAACGCCATGAACGTCGGAGAAATTTGCCGTCGCCAGGTCGTGACGGTGCGGCCATTCGATGAGCTGCTGTCGGCCGCCCATCTGATGCGCGAGAAGCACGTGGGCTACCTGGTGGTGGTCGAGCCGGCCGTGGCCGAGAAGACCTGGCGCCCGGTCGGAGTGCTCACGGACCGCGACATCGTCGTCGGCGTGCTGGCGCGCGAGGCGGATGCGCGTGCGCTGCGCGTCGAGGACGTCATGACCAGCAAGCCCGTGGTGGTGCGCATGAGCGACTCGGTGTCGCATGCGCTCGGCGAGATGCGCCGCATCGGCGTGCGCCGCCTGCCCATCGTCGGCGATCTCGAGGAACTGGTCGGCGTGATCGCCCTCGACGACGTGCTCGAGGCCTTCTCGGGCCAGCTGCAGGACCTGGTGGGTTCGATCCGCAAGGAACAGCGCGTCGAGCAGGCGTTGCGCAGCGGCTGAATCGTCTAGCTGTTCAGCAATTCGCTCATCATGCGCAGCAGCTTGTCGGGGTCGATGGGCTTGCTGGCCATGCGCAGGCGGTGATCGGTGCCGAGGTCGCGGATGGCGGAGGACGTGTCGCCGGTGATCATCACCGCCGGCAGGTTGGCGCCGAACCGCTGGCGCAAGGCCTCGATCACCTGCAGCCCGGTCTCGCCCGCGGCCAGATGATAGTCGGTCACCAGCAGCCGGATCTCCGGATGCGCGTTGCCCACGGAGATCGCCTCGCTCACCGAACCTGCCATCTGCACGTCGAAGCCCTCCACCTTGAGCAGCGCGCGCGTGGCCTTGCGCACCCGCTCGTCGTCATCGACCAGCAGCACGCAGGAGGCGGGGGCCTCGCTCGCACGGCGCTCGGGCTTGGCGATGGGCGCGGGCTCGGCGGCCATCGGCAGCGCGCCGGCCGCCGGCAGGGCGATCGAGATCTCGGTTCCCTTGCCCGGCTCGGACTGGATCCGCAGCGCCGCGCCCAGCAGGTTCGCGATCCTCGCGACGATGCTGAGCCACAGCCCGTAGCCGTCGCGCGAGGCATTCGACGCCACGCCCACCTGGTAGAAGTCCTCGAAGATGCGCGCCTGCTCGCCGGCGGCAATGCCGATGCCGGTATCGCGCACCACCAGCCGCACGCAGCCGGATTCGTGATCGCAGCGCAATTGCACGCCGCCGCGCTGCGTGTACTTGATGGCATTGGAGACGAAGTTGCGCACCACCTGCCCGACCAGCGAGGGGTCCGAGTGGATGAAATCGCCGCAGGTCTCGATCTCGAAAGCCAGGCCCTTGGCCGAGGCCACCGACATGAATTCGCGCCGCAGCTCCTCGAACAGCGAGGCCACGCGGAAATCGGTGATTTCCGGCTTCACCGCGCCGGATTCGAGCTTGCTGATGTCGAGCAGCGCGTTCAGCAGGCGCGACATGGCGGCGATGGACTGCGCCTCCTGCTCGAGCGCATCCGCGAAGGCTTCGTTGGGCGCCATGCGGCGCATGGTGCCGTTGAGCAGCGACAGGGCCTGCATGGGCTGGCGCAGATCGTGGCTCGCGGTCGCGAGGAAGCGGCTCTTGGCCTGGTTGGCACGGTCGGCGGCCTCGCGCGCTTCGCGCAGTTCCATCTGTACGCGGCGGCGCTCCGAGGTGTCGCGGATGGCCGCGACGATGAACGCCCCGGTGGCATCCGCTGCCGGGCTCAGGCTGATCTCCACGGGGAATTCGCTGGCGTCCTTGCGGCGCGCGAACAGATCGAGGCCGGAGCCCATGGGCCGCAGTCGCGTATTGCGCGCATAGTCCGACCGGTGGCCCACGTGCCGTCCGCGAAAACGCTCGGGCAGCAGGGCCTCGACGAACTCGCCTGACAATTCCTCGCTCTGGTAACCGAACAAAGCCGAGACCTGGCGGTTGGCGAACACGATTCGCCCCGTCTCATCTATCAGCAGCATGGCGTCCGGCGCGGAATCGAGCACGCTCCGGACGAGTTCGGAGGACAGCACCGGACCATCCTTGGGAGTCTCAAGCCCCCTTCATTTGGAGGAAGGGCAGCATCTCACCGCGCGTAACCTGGATCAATCCTGCTTTGCAGCGAACCCCTATGGAGCTGCGGGCTCCTACGCATGTCGCCTGCGCCGCCGCTGCCTACAGTCGGGCATGGCGAATCGCTGGCCGATCCTGTTGCTAGGTGTTTTCCTGGCCATGTTCGTCGCACTCGGCCTGCAGCCGCGTTTTCGCGAGGACTGGCTGCTCGAGAACCTGCTGATCTTCGTCGCCGTGCCGCTGCTCATCGCCACGCACCGGCGGCTGCGCTTCAGCAATGCCGCCTACACGTCGATATTCGTCTTCTTCGTGCTGCACGAGGTCGGCGCGCACTATACGTATTCGCTGGTGCCTTATGACCGCTGGGTGGAATCGCTGGCCGGCAACTCGATCTCCGCCGGCCTCGGGCTGACGCGCAATCATTACGACCGCGTCATCCATTTCGCGTACGGGCTGCTGCTCTACCTGCCCATTCACGAGCTGCTGGCGGCGCGCGCGCCGCCGCGCGGCCTCTGGCGGATGTTGCTGCCTGTGCTGTTCGTGCTCTCCAACTCGGCGCTGTATGAATTGCTGGAGTGGGCCGCCGCGTCGGTGTTCGGCGGCGATCTCGGCGTTGCCTATCTGGGCACGCAGGGCGATGAGTGGGATTCGCAGAAAGACATGGCCTGCGCCGCCGCCGGCTCGGTTCTGGCCGCGTCGTGGTTCGCGACGCGGCGGCGCCCGACCACGGCATGAGCTCCGCGCGCCGCAGCTGGCTGTCGTGGATCACCGGCGCCGCGCTGGTCATCGCGCTGAGCGTCGCCGCCTTGCACCTCTCGGAGGCGGAGGAGATCGCCCGGGCCGCCGAGCACGCGCAGCCCTGGTGGCTGCTGCTGGCCGTCGCCCTGCAAGGCCTGACCTATCTCGCCCAGGGCGAGATCTGGTGCGCGATCGCCGGCGCGTCCGGTTTCCGGCTGGCGCGCGCGATGAGCGTCCGCCTCGCCATCGCCAAACTGTTCGTCGACCAGGCCGTGCCCACGGTGGGCATAGGCGGCACCGCGGCGGCCGCGCACTTTCTCGAGGCGCGCGGCCTGCGGCGACCGGCCGTCATGGCCGGCGTGGTCCTAAACCTCACGTCCTATTTCACGGTGTACGTGCTGCTGCTGCTCGTCGCCATGGTGCTGCTGCCGCTCACCGGCACTACACGCGAGATCGCACTCGGCGCCGCGACCGTGTTCATCGTGGTGAGCGCCGCCTTCGTGGCGCTGTTGTTCACCTGGCCCGCGCACGCGGCGAAGGGTCCGCTGAGTGCGCGGCTGGCGCGCTTCGCCGCCTTCCAGCGGCTGCGCGGAGCGCTGGGCGAGGCCGACCACGTGCTGGTGCGCCGGCGCGGGCTGTTCGCGCGCGCCTGCCTGTGGCAGGCGGCCATCGTGCTGTGCGATGCGGCCACCGTGTGGACGCTGGTGTACGCCTTCGGCGGCAGGGCGGAGCCCGCCGCGGTGTTCGCGGGCTTCATGTTGTCCAATCTGTTCCGGTCGGTGGGCCTGCTGCCGGGCGGGCTCGGGACCTTCGAGGCCAGCTCCATCTTCACGCTGCAGCTCGTCGGCGTGCCGCTGCCAATCGCCTTGTCCGCCACGCTGCTGTTCCGCGCGCTCAGCTTCTGGCTGCCGATGATTCCCGGCGCCTGGCTGTCGCGCCGTCTGTTCGCTCGCGCCGATGCGGCCGCGCCCGCGCCGGGCATCGGCGCCTACTGGTCGCTGGAACGGGGCGAACTACTGCGGCGGTTGTCGGCAGACGAGGGTGGACTCACCGATGAGAAGGCCGCCGAGCGCCTGCGCGCGGCCGGTCCCAACCGGCTCGCGGCGGACCCGTCGGCGAGCCGACTGCGCGTGCTCGCGCGGCAGTTCGCCAATCCGCTGCTGTTGCTGCTGGTGTTCGCCGCCGTGATCGCGGCCGCCACCGGCCAGCTCGCGGACGCCGTCATCGTGCTGGTCATGCTGTTGGCGAGCGCGCTGATCGGCTACTCGCGCGAGTACCGCGCCGAGGCCGCCGCCGCCGCGCTGCGCGCGCGCATCACGGTCAAGGCCGCCGTACAGCGGGCCGGCGAGGAGCGCGCCGTGCCGCTCGCGGAGGTGGTGCCCGGCGACGTGGTGCTGCTCGCGGCCGGCTCGCTCGTGCCCGCGGACGCCGTGGTGCTCGAGGCCACCGACTGCCACGTGAGCGAGGCCGTGCTCACTGGCGAGAGCTTTCCGGTCACCAAGGCGCCCGGCGTGGTCGCGCGCGAGGCGCCGCTCGCCCGGCGCAGCAACTGCGTGTACCTCGGCACCAACGTGCGCAGCGGCACCGCGCGCTGCCTGGTGGTCGCCACCGGCACCGCCACGGAATTCGGCGCGATCGCGCGCCGCCTCACGCTGCGCCCGCCGCAGACCGAGTTCGACCGCGGCATGCGCCGCTTCGGCTATCTGCTGACCAGCGCCATGCTGCTGATCGCACTCTCGGTGTTCGTGGCGCACATGTTCGCGCACCGTCCGGTGGCCGAGACGCTGCTGTTCGCCATCGCGCTGGCGCTGGGTTTGTCCCCGGAACTGCTGCCGGCCATCCTCAGCGTCAATCTCGCACGCGGCGCGCAGGCCATGGCCGGCCACGGCGTGCTGGTGCGGCGGCTCAATGCCATCGAGAACCTCGGCAGCATGGACGTGCTGTGCACGGACAAGACCGGCACGCTGACCGAAGGCGTGATCAGCCTCGAGGGCGCCTACGACGCCGCGGGCCTGCGTTCCGAGGAGGTGGCGGCGCTGGCGGCGATCAATGCCGGGCTGGAGTCTGGCCTCGACAGTCCTCTCGACGATGCCATCGTGGCGGGCTTTCCGCCGCAGCTCGCGGCGTTGCGCAAGCGCGGCGAGATCCCGTTCGACTTCGTGCGCAAGCGCGTGAGCGTGGTGATCGAGCGCGACACGCAGGTGCTGCTGGTCAGCAAGGGTGCGTTCGCGCCGGTGCTCGATGCCTGCGCCACGCTCGCCGATGGCCGCCCGCTGGATGCGGACGCGCGCGCCGCACTGACGCGCCTGAACGAGGATTGGAACGCGCGCGGCATCCGCGTGCTCGCCGTTGCCACGCGCCCGCTGCCCGAGCAGCCGGCGTACGGACGCGACGACGAGCACGATCTCGTGTTCCGCGGCTTCCTCACCTTCCTCGACCGGCCCAAGCCCGGCGTTTCCGAGGCGATCGCCGCGCTCGGCGCGCTCGGCGTCGGCATCAAGCTCATCACCGGCGACTCGCGCCTGGTGGCACGGCACGTCGCCGCGCTGGTGGGGCTGCGGCACGAGCGCGTGATCTCGGGCCGCGAGCTCGACGAACTGCGCGACGAGGCGTTGTGGCACGAGGCCGAGCGCACCGATCTGTTCGTCGAGGTGGATCCCAATCAGAAAGAACGCATCATCCTCGCCCTGCGCAAGATGGGCCACGTGGTCGGCTTCCTGGGCGATGGCGTGAACGACGCGCCGGCCATGCACGCGGCGGACACCAGCCTGTCGGTGGAGCAGGCCGTCGACGTGGCTCGCGAGGCCGCGGATTTCGTGCTCTTGCGACGGCATCTCGACGTGATCCGCGAGGGCATCGAGGCCGGCCGCCGCACGTTCGCGAACACGCTCAAATACGTGCTCACCACCACCAGCGCCAACCTCGGCAACATGGTCAGCATGGCGGTGACCTCGCTGTTCCTGCCGTTCCTGCCGCTCACCGCCGGCCAGATCCTGCTGAACAATTTTCTCTCGGACATTCCCGCCGTGGGCATCGCCGGGGATTCGGTCGACGCCGAACTGGTCGACCGTCCGCGCCGCTGGGACATGCGCTTCATCGGCCGATTCATGGTGGAGTTCGGGCTGCTGAGCTCGGCCTTCGACATGCTCACTTTCGGCGTGCTGCTCTGGGGTTTTCAGGCCGGTGTCGAGGAATTCCGTGCCGCCTGGTTCGTCGAGTCGCTGCTCACCGAGCTGCTGATCGCGCTGGTGGTGCGCACGCGCCGGCCCTGCCTGCGCAGCCGGCCGGGAACCACGCTGCTGCTGTCGACGCTGGTGCTGGCCCTGCTGGCGCCGGCGATTCCCTATCTACCGTACGCGCGCGAACTCGGGTTCGCGCCCCTGCCGGGCGCGTTGACCGCGGCCGTGGTGGCGATCACCGCCGCCTATGTGCTCGCGGCCGAGCTGCTGAAACGCTGGTTCTACCGGCCGGCCCCGGTCGCGGCGCGATCCGGATTCACTCGAGCGGTATATCGCCGCTGAACAGCCGTTCGTCGATCTCGCGTTCGGCGGTCAGCCAGTCGTCGAGCTCGTGGCCGGGCGCGAAGCCGCGCCAGGACGCGCGCTGGTACGCGGCCTTCGCGATCATCCGCTGGCGGCGCTCGGCATCCGTGAGTACCGGCGTTCCGAACCCGCCATCGGGCTCGGGCGCGGAGCGCGGCGGCGCCGCCGGCGCCGGGCGTCGGCGTGCAGGCAGGCGGGCAATGGCGTTGCGGGTCATGGCGGAATTCCTCATGCGGATTCGTGGCTGCGGCGGTGAGCCCGCGGCGGCTCACTCGGTGCAGGTGTCGATCTCGCAGGGTTGCGCGCAGCCGAAGATCCGGCAGATGGAACAGGTCGGTGTCTCACACCATTCGACGCCGACGCCATCGGCGTCGCGGCGCACGACGGCAGCGAGGATCTCGACCGCCGTATCATCGTGCGCCACCTTGGTCAGCGACAGCACGCCGTACAGCGGCAGGTCGAGCGCGGTCTGCACGTAGGCGCCGCTCAGGCTGACGTCGCGCAGGCGGCCCGCGCCATTGATGGCGGCGCCGGCCGAAATGCGCACCGCCGTGCCGCACACGGACCGCCTGCCGAACCGGTGCTCCATGCGGCTGCCGCCGCGTGGCAACGCGCGGCCGGACTGTGGCGCGAGTTCCACCGGAAACAGGATCAGGGGTTCGAATTGCATGGCATCCATGGCGGGTCTCCTCGAGAACTGCGTGGATTGTTCGCGGCGCGCCCGCGGCGGCCTATCGGGACCATTGCGGAACCCGTACGTGCGATTGCGGACGACCCTGCGCCGCCGGGCTCCTAGCATCGTTGCCATGATATTTTCCGACGGAAGATCCGCCATGAACGCGATGACCGGCCGGCCGGAGATCGGCCAGTGGTATGCCCCCACGGACAAGGGCGAGGCCTTCCAGGTCGTGGGCCGCGACGACGACACGCGCACCATCGAAATCCAGACCATCGACGGCGACGTGGACGAAATCGATGCCGAGACCTGGAGCCTGCTGCCCCTGCAGCCCGCGGCGCCGCCTGAGGATTGCTTTGCCGCCTGGGACTCGGCCGATCCCGACGACCTCGGCTATTCGGAGACCGCCATGAGCGAGGCGGACTGGTCCGAGCCGCTCACCGCGCTGCGCTCCGAGCTGGAGAGCTGGCAGGACACCGTGCCCGAAGACGAGCGCGATCCGCTGGACGATGGCGTGCCGGCCGAGGCCTACCTCGCCGAAGTGCCGGCGGCGCGCGCGCGGATCGGCTGAGCACCCGCGCCGTCAACGGCGCACGATCACCCGTCTGCCGTCCTGCACGGCATCGCTCGGATACGCGATCACTTGCGTGCCGGGCGCGATGCCTTCGAGCACCGTCGCCTGGTCCGCGCCGCGCAGGCCGATGCGCAGCGGCGTCTTGCGGGCGCGGCCCGAGTCGATGCGGTAGGTAGCCCACTGCTCGCCGTCGCGGAACAGCGCGGCCAGCGGAATGCGCACGGCGTCCTCCTCGCGCGCGATCTCGATGGCCGCATCCACGCGGTACCCGTCACCGATGTGCTCGGTGGCGGCCGGATTCGGCAGCAGGTCGACGATCACGTCGACGCGTTGTTCCTCGATGCCCAGCGCGGACACCTTGGTATAGGCAGAAGGCTCGATGCGGCGCACGCGGCCCGCCAGCCGCACGTCGCCCGCATCCAGGTCCACGAACGCCTGTGGCGGAATGCGCGTGGCCTCGGTCGAGAGCACGTCGATGCGCGCCTCGAGGCGGTGCGTATCGGCGACCTCGAGAATGGGCGCGCCCACCGCGAGCGCGATTTCGCTCTCCTGCCACACCCGCAGCACGGTGCCGTCGATGGGCGCGCGGATGGTCCACTGCAGGCTCGTGGCGCCGCCTTCGCGGAACGACTGGCTCTCGCGCAGCGCCGCGCGCGCCTGCGCCAGGTCGTGCTCGATCGCATCCGCCTCGAACTGCGCCGCTTCCGCATCCTTGCGCCGCAGCTCCAGCGTCAACGCCGCGCGCTCCCGCTCGGTCTGCGACGCATAGCCCTGCGTGCCCAGCTGCTCGAGGCGCTGGTGATCGCTCTCGGCCTGGATGGCGGCAGCCTCGGTCTGGCGCACCAGGGAGCGCGCGCGCGACGCCTGCGCCTCGGCGGCTGCGACGCGCGCGGCCAGCTCCGAGCGGGTGCGCGCATCGAGCATCTGCGCGGCGTTCGGCACCATCAGGGCGACGACCTCGCCGCGCAGCACCGCATCGCCGGCGCGCAGGGCGGGGCGCAGCAACAGGCCGCTCACCGGCGCGGCGACCAGGTAGCGGTCGCGCACGCGCGTGACGCCGTCCTCCTCGATCTTCAGCGTGAATACGCCGCGATCGACCGCGGCGGACTCCACGCGGATCGCCGCGGGCCGCAGCCACCAGGCCACCAGCGCGGCGGCCGAGGCGAGCGCGAGGCCCGCGATGAGCAGGGATTTCTTTTGCATGTCAGTCCCGGGTCTTGAGAACACCGATGAGGTCGAGATGGTCGATGCGCCGGCGCACGATCAGCGCGGTGACGCACCCGGCGCCCAGCATGACCATTCCGGCCAGTAGATAGGTATCGAGAGCGACCACCAGGGGAATGCGGAATTCCTCCGAGCTGATGAGGTCGAGAATCAGCGCGGCGAGCGCATGCCCCGCGGCCCAGCCGAGCGGCAGCGCGATCGCCATCTGCGCCGCCAGTTGCCCGAGCAGCGTCCACGACACTTCCGCGCGCGTCAGGCCGATGACCCGCAGCGTCGCCAGCTCCCAGGCCTGCTCGGCCAGCGAGATGCGCCCCGCGTTGTAGATCACGCCCACCGCGATGCAGGCGGCGAACACCGAGAGGATGGCGGCGAACATGAGCAGGTTGTGCTGCTGGTTGGCGCGGAAGTTGGCCACCATGCGGCGCTTGTCGCCGGCCGCCGCGATGCCGGGCGTCGCGCCCACGGCCGCGAAGAACGCGGCGTCGCGGCCCGCATCCACGCGCACGCGTGCCAGGTTGAAGGTGTCGGCCTCGCCCACGAGCCGCGCGGCGTCGCACCGCGACACGTAGGCATTCATTCCCATGAGATCGCCGGCTTCGGCGGCGACGAACCGCCGGCGCAGGTGCCGCGTGCCCTCGAGCGGCTCGACGTCCACGGCGTCGCCGGGGCGTACGCCGAGCGTGCGTGCCAGCCTGTCGGTCAGCACCAGCACGCCGTCGCCGAGCGGAATCTCGCGCTGCTGCGGGTCCAGCACGCGATGCAGGCGCGCGCCCGGGTCGAGCCCCTGGAGCGCGGTGCGGTATTCGCGCGGACCGTGCCGCAGGCGCACCGCGACCACGCGCGCCGGCTCGGCCACCAGCACGCCCGGCAGCCGCCGGATCTCCTGCAACGCGGTGACCGACGCCGGCTCGTTGAGCGCCAGCATGACGTCGGCGCGGTCGCGGCGGAACAGCTCGGTGTCGACCAGCTCGTCGAAGGCATCGCCCCACCAGGTGCCGGCGATGACGATGGCCACCGAGCTGGCGATGCCGATGGTGATGAGCACCGCGCGCACCGGCCGGCGTTCGATCTCGCGCACCACCATGCGCGCGGGCACGGGCAGCAGGCGGCCGAAATTCAGGCGTTCGAGCAGCGTGCGCCGGAAGCGCGCCGGCGCCGGCGGACGCATCGCCTCGGCCGGCGGCAGTCTCATCACGGCGCGCACCGCCGATGCGGTGGCGGCGGTGCCGGCCAGCACGGTGATGAGCACCGCGGCCAGCACCACCGGCGCCTGCAGCGTGAAGCGCGGTTCGGGGAAGGAGAAGACGCGCGCGTACAGGCCGGTCATCCAGTCGCCGAACACATAGCCGATGAGGATGCCGAGCACCGCGCCGCTCAACATGATGAGCCCGGTGAACGAGAAATAGTGGCGCGCGATGGCGCCGCCGCCGTAGCCCATGGCCTTGAGCGCCGCGAGCTGCGTGCGCTCGGTGGCGATGTGCCGCGTGATCAGCACGTGCAGCAGGAAGGCCGCGACCAGCAGGAACACCGCCGGGAGCACGGTGCCGAACACGCGCTGCTCGTTGATCTCCTGGGTCAGTACCTTGTGCGAGAGCTGGTCGGCGCGGCCATAGGCGCCCGCGGCGCCGTACGGCCCGAGCATCCGGTCGAGCGCATCGATGACCGGCCGCAGGCGCGATTCATCCGTGAGGCGCACCGACAGCAGGTTGAACGCGCCGCGCAGGTCATAGGCGGCCTCGAGGCGCTCCTCGGGCATCCACACCACGCCGAACCGCGTGTCATCGGAGAATCCGCCGCGCGATGCCGCGAACACGAATGCGGGTGACGTGGCGATGCCCTGCACGATCACGTCTTCGCGGCGGCCGTTCATGAGCAGCGACAATCGGTCGCCCGGCTCGATGCCGCGCGCCCGCGCGAACGTGCGGCTCAGCAGCACGCCGCGGCGGTCGTCCGCTTCCACCCAGCGGCCGTGATCCAGCACCACGCGGTTCATGCCGACGTCCGCGGCCGGCGGCAGCGAGACGATCTCGCCGGTCAGGAGATCGCTGACCCCGGGC
>CAMLGF010000038.1 GCA_946479515.1 uncultured Pseudomonadota bacterium
GCCCTTGCTGGAGGTCACGTTGCCGACGTCGTTTACGGAAACCCCCGCCTGCCGGTGACCCCGAACCGCGCCCCGCGGCCCCGCCGATTTTGCGGCGCCCGCGGCTCGCCCTACACGAATACCTCGTTCTTCGAGCTCGGCACGATGGCGTGCGGCTCATAGCCGCGCGCGTACCGCAGCGGCTGGCCGGTGATGTCCGTCTCGACTCCCAGGCGCGGCGAGAGGCTCACGGTGTTCTCCATCGCGAGTGCGGCGCCCTGGTCGGTGATCGACAGCGTCTTTTCGGCCGCCAATGGCAGCGGGATCCGCCGCGAGCGGCAATAGCTGATGATGGCCCGCGACAGCTCGTCGACATTCAGGTGGCGCCACTCGATGGTGTCGTCGCTGGTCGAGCGCACAGCCACGTTCAAGCCCTGGTTGCGAGGCGTGCCCGGGACGAACTCGGCCTGCAGGGCTTCACCCTGCAGCAGCGCCCCATGATTGCGGCGGTCGTAATGGACCACCGCATCGAGCACGGTTTGCAGCGGCAGCACCAGGTGCCGGGTTTCCTTGATGGTGGCTCCTCCCATGCAGCCGAGAATAGACAGCCTCAGGCAAACACCTAGTGCGGGTCCGCATTAATGGCCCTGTTAAATGCGGTGAATCGCCGGGTTGTGAGGTGGTTCACGCGCCCGGCGGGCGCAATTTGACCTAACTTTCTGCCGCCAGCGTCCGGTACAGCGCGCGGCAGCGCCGCGCGAACCGCCAGCGCGTGTGCAGACAGGCGATGAATCGTGCCGCGAGGCCGATGGCGAACGACAAGCCCAGCACGGCGAACAGCTCACCCGCCGCGCGCACGGACCAGGGCGAGTCGTGACGCCGGAGCACCAACACCACACCGTAGATCAGCGTGACCAGCATGCAGGCCGCGCCGGCCGACGACCCGCCACGTTCCTGCAGCTCGTTGAGCGAATCCTGCGCGCGCATCAGCACGCGTTGCGCGACGTCGGGAATGGCGAGGCGCACCGCAGTGCGTGCCAGCAGTCCATTCACGAGCCGGTCGCGGGGCAGAAGCAGCAGTTCGTCCAGGCTGTGCACGATGCGCATGGCGTCCCTCCGTGGATTCGCGCACGGCCCACGCTACGCCGTGGGCACCGGCGGTGAATGCCCCTCACCGCGACCGATGCGCGGTTGTGTGACGGATTCCCGCGGCATGCGGCCTCGCTACCAGCCGCCGCCTCCGCCGCCACCACCACCACCGCCGGACGAGCCGCCGCCGCCGTGACCTGAGCTCGACCCCGGCGGCGTCGACGCCGAGGAAATCGCATGGTTGAGCGAGCTGCCGAGCTGCGAGGAGAACGCGCCAAGATGCCGCGCGTCGAAACCCGGGCCCGAGTACCAGGCTGGTTGATAGCCCGGCGCCTGCACGTCGAGCACGCTGGCGAAGCGCTCCGCCCACTTCTGCTCCACGTCCAGCGCCAGCGCCGCGGGTAGATAGGACTCGAAGAGTTGCGGCGTGAGCGGCGGCGGCGGCGCGGTCACGCGCTTCAGATCCTCGCCCTCGGCCACCTCGAGATACATCTTGAAGCCGCGGATGTGATCCAGGGCCGCCTGGCCGCGGGGCGTTGGCGCCTTGAGCAGCCAGCCGAACACGCCATTGGCGAGCATGCCGCCCAGCGCCAGCGCATCCGTGACCCAGCCCAGGGGCGACAGCAGATGCCATTGCGGCCAGCTTTGCGCGGCGCCGGGAAGACTGATGGCCAACGCCAGCACGACCAGGCTGATCGCGACGCCGAGGAAGTGCCAGCCACCATTGATACGGAAGAACCCCGAGGAATACAGCCGCCTCAGGCTGGCGGAATGGGCGCTGCGCGCGCCGCTGACCCGGCGGTGATTGCGATCCTCGAGCACCAGGGTATCCGCGCGTGCGAAGAGGCGATCCAGCAGCACTTGTTCATCGGCGCTCAGCACCTTGCCTGCCGGCGCGGCCGTCTTGATCAGCGTGAACGTCTTGCCGAGCCCGAGCAGCCCTGCCTCCTGCTGGATGCGCAGGTGGCCTTTCACCGCGAGGCTCAGCACCGCGGCGGCGAAACATTCGTTGTCGTAGCCCATGCGCATGATGTAGCGCATGGAGGCCGGCGATTGGTCCGCGGGCGGCTGGTATTCGGGGATGATCACGCGGCCCTGGGGATCGCGGCCCACGCGATTCCAGATGAACAGGTAGTAGCCGATGAGCGCGAGGAATCCCACAAGCGTGTACCAGAACGCCCCGTTGTCATGCGGCAGGCGACGATCGAGCAGGCGTTCGAGCGGCGACCAGCCGCTCTGATCCGGGCCCCCGGACGCATCCGCCGCCATTTGATGGCCCGGGCTGTGCGCAGGGCCCGCCAATGGCGGAGAGTTCTCCACGCCGGGCGAAATGTATCCCTTGGGCCAGCTCGCGACGATGGTCAGGCCTTCGTGTTCGCCGAGCGGCTGCGTGGTGGAGTAGTAAGGCGACCCGGCACGGATCTCGGCAAGATAGTGGCGGCCCTTGGCGCCGAACTTGCCGGTGTAGGCCTCGAGCTCGAGGCGCTCGCGCGGAATGGCGTCCGGCAGCTGCACCGTCGCCGTCGCACGGTCGATGGGCAGGTTCCAGCCATTGCCCGTGACGTTCCAGTAGAGCTCGTCGTGGTCGGCGAAATAGCCCATCTGCCGGTCCGTGCGGTAGACCAGCTCGTACGTGTGCTCGCCTGCCGCCAGCATCACGGACGGGCTGCCGAGGTAGATGCGCCGGCCATTGCCGCGCGTCTCGACCCGCCACGGCTCGGCGTGCCCGTCGCGCTTCGCGCCCACGAACGCGAAGCCGACCGTGATGGTGCGCCCGTCGCCCGCCGGGTAGACGGTCGGAAAGTCGCGGTAGATACCGCGGCGAATGTTCCGCCCTTCCGCCTGCACGCGGATGGTTTCGTGCACTTCCAGCGTGCCATCGCCCGCGACGTCGACGAGGCTGTCGTAGGACAGGATGCGCTCTTTCGCCTCGCCGGGCCGGGGCAGCGCCGCCAGCGCGAGGATTGCCAGGAATGGCAGGAGCGCGCCGCGATACATGCGCATCGCCTGCCTCACGACAGCGCGACGGTCGGCGCGACCATCTGCGCGTCATCGGCGAGCTGGAAGAATTCCGCCGGCCGGAAACCGAAGGCGCCGGCGATCAGCAGGTCTGGAAAGCGCTGTCGGCGGTTGTTGTAGAGGTTCACGGCGCCGTTGTAGTACCGGCGCGCGTATTGAATCTGGTTTTCGATCTCGGCGAGCTGCTTCTGCAGGTCGAGGAAATTCCCGCTGGCCTTGAGATCCGGATAGGCCTCGATCACGGCCACGAGCCGGTGCACGCCCGAGGCCACCGACTTCTCCAGCTCGCCGCGCGCCTCGGGCGAACGGGCCTGGGTCTGCGCGCGCATCTCCGCGAGGCTGGTCTGCAGCGCCTTCTCGTAACCGGCGTAGCCCTTGACCAGCTCCACCAGCCTCGGCACGAGGTCGTGGCGGCGCATGAGCTGCACGTCCACGTCGCTCCAGGACTGGGCGACGCGATTGCGGTCGCGGATCAACAGATTGAAGGTGATGACGACCCACGCGGCGAGCACCGCGAGGGCTAACAACAGCAGGTTGAGCATCGCGCGAATGCTAGCACGCGAGCGTGGGATGACCCCTACATGGGTGCGCGCACCATGGCGTCGCTGAAACCTGCCGCGGGCCACGCCGCGGGCGCGACCAGTTCGCGCGGCTCCGTCGCCGCGGCCGACGTCGGGAAACTAGCGACCGGCGGGCGCCGAGAACGGCGCCATCGTGAAGATGGCGGTCGCACGCCAGGCGGCGTACTGCTCGGAGGGATGATCGGGGGGCGGCAGATCGTCCACGGGCAGGTCACCATGCTCGCTTCCCTGCAGCGGGGCCGGCGCGATCTGTCGGTCGATGAAATTGGTTAACCACATGGGCATGGGTGGGCTCCGTCTCGATTTGCCGACAGTGTAACCGCAGCCCCTGGGAACGGGTGTAGGCCCCGCTCCGAAACGCATGTCGGCGCGTCGCGACGGTCCGGATTGTAAATTTTGCAAGAAAACGCAGGCCGCGGTAGCCGCATCGCGACGCCGGACGAATCGCGCCCGCGGACTCGCCACCGTCCTACGAGTTGTTAGTTCATCGCCGCGTAACCTAACAAACAACGGGCCACCTACCAGCCCGGCCGCAAGGAGAACCCATGAAAGTTTCCAGATTCGTGCTGGCGCTGGCCGCCGCCACCTTGTTCGTGGCGGGCTGCGCGAAACAACGAGAGCCGGCGCATGATGCGCTGGAGAAGATCGAGAAGTCGCTCGACGACGTCAAGGCAGACGCCGCCAAGTACGCGCCCGATGGCCTGAAGGGTGTGCAGTCGCAGCTGGCCAATCTCAAGCAGAGCTTCGACGACAAGAACTACGACAACGTGCTCGCCGGCACGCCGCAACTCGAGAAGGCGGTGAATTCGTTGCGCGAGGCCGTGTCTGCCGGCAAGGCCCAGGCGAAAGCCGCTCTCGCCGCGGCGAAATCCGAATGGCAGGGCCTGAGCGCCGACGTCTCGAAACAGGTGGAGACCATCCAGGCACGCATCGACCAGCTGTCGAAGGCCAGGCGGCTGCCGTGGGGCATCAACAAGGATGAGTTCGAAGGTTCCAAGTCGGCTTTCGAATCCATGAAAGCCCAGTGGCAGGAGGCGACGGCGGAGTACGAGAAGGGCGACGCCATCGAAGCCAACGCCAAGGCGAAGACCGCCCAGGGCATGGGCAACCAGATAGCCGATCAGTTGAAGATCAAGCAGACCTGAGGAGTCCGGCGGGTGGAGAGCGGGTTCTCCACCCGCCGCGCGCGGGCGGCAGCCGCCCGGTGGCGCACGCTGCGCGCCGCCGTGCGGCGAGGTTAGACTCGCATGTCCCGGGCCAGCGGGTTGGTCCGTGGCGGATTCGACCAGGGAGCGATTCATGCGACGTACTTTCGTACTGCTGGCCGCACTGCTCGGCGCGCCGGCCATCGGCAGCGCCGATCCCGCGAGCGATGCGCCCCCGCTCATCGTGACGCCTCTCGCCGAGAAGAAGGTCACTTCCCTGCCCCCGGGAGATCTGTACTGGCGCGTGGAAATCTTGCCATCCCTCGCTGCCGCCAAGTCCGCCGCCACGCCGTACTCGCTGGTGGCGGAGCGCGCCGGCAAGGTCTGGCTGTTCACGCTCGGTCCGAAGGGCGGCGCCTCGGCCGGCGGCACCAAGCTCGCCGACGTCGGTCCGCTGCCGCCCACCTCGGCCAGGACCTATCTACTTCGCATCAACGAGGCCACCGGTCCCCGCGGCAGCGTCACACCGGTTCACAAGCACGATGGCTCCGAGGCCTTCTACGTGCTGTCCGGGGAGCAGAGCATCCGCACCGCCCACGGCACGCAGATCGTCAAGGCCGGCCAGCCCGAAGCCGGCCACGGCGCCGGCATGATCATGCAGGTGGGCAGCAGCGGCGCCGAAGAGCTGCGATCCCTGGTGCTGTTCGTGGTGGACGCGGACAAGCCCTTCTCGACACCCGCGCAATTCCCGTCCGAGTGATGCCGCTCTCCTGAACGGGGCGGCCTGCGTGCCCCGGCGTCGTCGCGATGCGACGCCTGTCAAGGCCTGCGGCCTTCCACCGATGGAAACCCCGCGCTTGTCCTACGTGCGGCCGCACGACGCGTGGCTAAGTTGTCAGCGACACCGTTTCAGGAGCTGACACATGCGTATCTTGCAAGCTTTCCTGGCGCTCGCCGCCACCTCGCTGCTGATGACCGGCTGCGGCAACAAGCAGCCGGCCAACAACGCCGTGACCCAGGCCGAGAGCGCCATCAGCCCGTTGCGCGACGATGCCGCGAAGTACGCGCCCGAGGAGCTGAAGGCCGCCGACGGCACGCTCGCGAAAATGAAGGACGATCTCGCCCGGGAAGACTACGACGCCGTCGTCGCCGCCGTTCCGCAGATCAACACCGACATCAGCACGCTCAAGGGCGCCGTCGTGCAGCAGCAGACGCTGGCCGCCGCCGCGCAGAACGAGTGGGATGCGCTGAATGCGCAAGTGCCCAAGTCCATCGAGGCCATCCAGGCGCGCGTGGATTCGCTCAAGGGCCAGCGACTGCCGAAGGAGATCACCCGGGAAAACTACGAGGCGGCGAAGGCCGATCTCGAGAGCATGAAGGCCACGTGGACCGAGGCCACCAACGCCGCCGGCGCTGGCAATGCCCAGGAAGCGGCCGACAAGGGCCGCACCGTGCAGGCCAAGGCGGACGAGATCAAGAACGAGCTCGGGATGAATCCCGCGCTGGCCAACGCGGGATGATCCGGCGCGCATGACCCGGCGGCAGCGTCAATCGAGTATGCGCACGATCGCGAAGTCACTGTGCTCACCCTTGACGCTGCTGCCTGCCACGATGAGCTTGAGATCAGGCTGTGCCGCAATGCCGAAGGCCTCATCGTCATCGCCGCCGAGCGCCAACGTCATCACCCCCTGGTCGCCGAACGCGGGGTCCGGCGCGCCGTCGGGCTGATAGCGAGCCAGCGCGAAGTCGAAATTCACTCCATTGAAACTGCGGCCCGCGAGCGCCCACTTGAAATCCGCGCGCGCCGCCAGCCCGAACGCCTGCGAATCGCCGGAGCCGATCGCACCATGGGTACGCCCGCCTGAGCCGAACGTGACGTCGACGGCGCCATCCACCGTGTAGCGGGTCAGCGCGAACTGATCCACGCTGCCCTCGGCGACGCTCCCGCCGAGAACCCATTTGCCATCTGGCTGAATCGCGATCGCCCGCGCGACGCCGATGCCGTTGGCGCCGTCCCGATGCTGCGCGAAGGCCGGTGCTGATCCATCCGCTTCGCTGAGCGCGAACGCGAACGCGGGCACGCCGCCCCCATCGGCGCTGCCGGCCACGATGATCCCGCCGTCGGAGCGCACGGCCACGGCGGCCGCCTGGTCATTGCCGCCGCCGAAGTCGATGAGCCGATGACCATCGCCGTCGAAACCGGTATCGGGCGTGCCATCCTGCAGATAGCGCAGCACCACGAAGTCATTCATCTGCGGCCGGGTGGTTCCAGCGACGATGATCTTGCCGTCCGCCTGCAGGGCGATGCCCGTGGCGTCATCGGAGTTCGACAGATTCGTCGTGACGACGCCGCCGGTGCCGAACGTGCCATCGAGCGTGCCGTCGCTGTTGTATCTCGCTACCGCGATGTCGAAGCGCGAAGTCACGAAGGCGCGACCCGCGACGAGGATCCTGCCATCGGGCTGGATGGCCAGCGCCGCGGCAGTCGCCGCAATCGAGCCGATGGGCGTGGTCACCAGCCCGCCCTGCCCGAACGTTCCATCCAGCGTGCCATCTGGCTCGAGGCGCGCCAGCGCGAAGGTGGTCGCCACGTTGTTCGCCGAGCTGGCTTCACCCGCCAGGACGATCTTGCCGTCGTCCTGGAGCGCGACCGCGCGGACACGGTCGTCGCCGCCATTGAAATCGATGAGCCGCATGCCGCCGCTGCCAAAGCCGGGGTCGAGGGCGCTGCTGAACACCACGTCGGTGCAGGTCACTGAGATGTCACTCACATCCGCGACCAGCAATCCGTCGCCGTTCGCCACCACGCAGGTCTGCGCCGGATTGACCGGCTGCCGCGTCACGGCCACGTGATACTGCGTGCCCGACTCGGCCCCGCGCGCAAATGTGAAGACGCCATCGGCACTCACGTCGAGCAGCTGCCCCGCCAGGCCGCCCAGCTGCAGGCCAGCGCCGTGCAATCCGCTCACGGCGCCGCCCACCGTGAACTGCGGCGGCGGCGGCAGGTCGCTGCACGTGACGGTCACGTCGCTCACATCCGCATCCGCGACGGTGCCGCTGCCGGCGGCAACCACGCAGTCCTGCGCGGGGGCCAGCGGCTGTGAAGACACGGTCACGTCGTATTCGGCGCCGCTATCCACCGGCGTCGCGAAGGTGCGCGTGCCATTGGCGGCCACCGCGAGCCGATCCGCGCCATTGTTCTGCAGCGTCAGGCCCGATCCCGTCAGTCCCTGTACGGACACACTGATCGAATAGCGATTCGTCGCGCATACGATGCGGATGTCGTCGACATCGCTGCTGCCCACCGCGCCCTGGCCCCGCTCGACCAGGCAGGTCTGCCAGGGCTGCGTGGGCTGTGCGGACACCACGATGTCGTAGTTAGTCCCCGACGCCTGCCCCGTGGCGATGGTGAACGTACCATTGCTGACCGGTAGCTCCGGTCCGCCATTGTTGCGGAGGGTGAGGCCGGCGCCCGACAGGCCTTCGATGCGGCCACCCACGCTGAAAACCGGCGCGGGCGGGGCCGGTGGCGCCGGGGCCGGCGGCGGCGCGCCATTGGCGCCGCCACCGCCACCCCCGCAACCGGAGAGCGCCATCAGCAGGATCAGCGTGCCGGCAGGGCCTGCCTGACATCCGTTCGCGCGCCCGCCGTCCATCAGAAGACTCCGGAGTAGCTGAACACCTGGACATCGGTCGCGAGCTCGACGAGGTCGCTGCCGTCACTGTTGACGCTGTAGACGGTGGAACCAGACCCGGATCCCGGGTCGCGCAAGAAGATCACGCGGACACCCCCGGATGGCGGCATCGCAAGACCCAGGAACTGCTCGTCTTCGGCCGTGGCCGAGAGCGCGATCAGGTCGGTGCCGTCCGCGGCGATCGAATACAGATCCTGCGAGCCGCCGCTGAGAGGCACTTCGCGGCTGAAGATGACCCGGCCGTCCGGCGTCACGGCCGCGAAGTCCTCGTCTTCCGGCGCCTCCGACAACACCCGCGGATCGCTGCCGTCGGGCAGCACGCTGTACAGGTCGATCTGCGCGTCCGCGCCGCTGACCATCGAGGTATAGATCACGCGTTCGCCGGCGAAGCCGGCGTATCGCTCCAGCCGATCGGGCGTGTCCGTGAGCTGCACCAGTGACGAGCCGTCCGCCGCGGCCACGTGCAGGTCGCGCACCAGCACGGGCGCCACCAGCGGCCCCCGGCCGAACACCACCCGCCCGTCCGGGAGTAGATGGAAGCCCTCGTCGATCCAGCCGGAGGGCGGCGCGCCGGCCAGCGTGAGCCGGTCCGTGCCGTCGCCGGCCGAGCTGATGAGCGTTCCCGACTCCCGGAACAGCACGCGCGACGCGGCGCCCGCGCCGATCAAGCCGCCGAAGACGGCTTGCGGCGAGATCACCACTTCCGCGCCGCCCGCGATGTCGATGCTCACCAGCGCATTGCCGCCCGCTCCCTGACGGCGGAAATACACGCGGCCGGAGTCGTCGATGCCGAGCAGGTTCTCGAAGTCGGGCGTATCGGCCAGGGCGACGTCGCCATCGCCATCGAACTCGACGCTGCGCAGGTCCATGCCGCCGCCCGTGGGTGGATAGCGGCGATACACCACGCGGCCCGTGTCGCCGGTCGCATGCGCGCCCTGATATTCGTCGCGCTCGGCCGAGGCCGCCAGCGTGAGCCGGCCGGTGCCGTCGGCATTCACGATGGCCAGGTCGGTGGTGAGGGCAGTGCCCGCGCCGCTGTACTCGTGAAAGGCCACGCGATTGCCCGGCAGCAGAGCCGCGAACACCAGCGTGCCCGATGCCAGCAAGGTGTCGTGCGTGCCATCCAGCCATACGCTGCGCAGCTCGATCGGATTCCCCGTGCCGGTGCTGTACGTGTAGATGAGATGGCCGTCGGGCGTGACCGCGGCAAAGCGCTCGTCGCCCGCGCCGCTGGTCACGGCGCGCAGGTCGCTGCCATCGATCTTCGCCAGATAGATGTCGCCCTGGCGATGCAATGCGATGCTGTCGCCGCCGGGTGCGGGCGGCCCGGCGGGAGTGCTTGGCGTGACGGCAAGATGCGCCGTGGCGCTGGTGACGGCACCGGTCGGGTTGCTGACCCGCACGTCGAAACCGGCGCCATCGTCGGCCGACGTCGCCGCCAGGGAATAGCTGGCCGCGGTCGCCCCGGCGATGTCGACGCCATCTCGCCGCCACTGATAGCTCAGCGGCGCGCTGCCATCGGCCACCACGGTGAAGGTCGCCGTGTCGCCTTCTGCCACGGCGAGGTCTGCAGGCTGGGTCGCGATCGCGGGCGCGGCGGCGGTCGATCCTGGCGGCGGCGAGGACGACGGCGGCGGAGAACCACCCGGCGGCGACTCTGCGTCCGCGCCGCCACCGCAGGCCGCGAGCATCAGCAGTGTCGCGATGCAGGCGGCGGCGCCGAGCGGGGATGCTCTATCTACACGGGATTTCATGATCTGGTGCTCCTGACGATCTGTGAGTTCAGGGAATGGGGGCGCCCGTACCGTCGGGCGCCAGGATCGCGAGCCCGGAATGGGACGCGAGCCCGATGTTCGAAAACTCGCCGCCTGCGTAGACCCGGCCATTGCCGATGGCGAGCGCGTACACGAAAGCGTCCGCGGCGGGATTCCAGGTGGAATCGACGGCACCGAATCCTTCCAGCTCGAAGGCGGCGAGCCGCGGGCGATCGAGTCCACCGGCAGTCGTGAACCAGCCGCCGGCGTACAGCCGGTCCGCGGAGACCGCGAGCGCTTCAACTTTGAAGCTCGCGCTCGCATTCCAGGGCAGCAAACTACCGGTGGTGCTGATCGCCGCCAGGCGGCTGCGGTCGGTGCCGCCGATCTGCAGGAAGTCGCCGCCCGCGTAGATGTACGCACCGCTCGCGGCGAGCGCGTTCACGCTGTGGCTGGCATCGGGATTCCAGGGAAGCACGGTGGCGGTGGCATCGAGATCGATTGCCGCCAGGTAGTTGCGGGCAACTCCGCCGACCTCGGTGAATCTTCCGCCGATGTAGAGCTCGTCGTCGCGGATGAGCATCGTGCTCACGATGTTGTTGGCGCCGGGATTCCACGGCCGCAGCGCGGCGGCCCCGTGGGCGCCGAGGGCCGCGAGCCGCAGTCGTTCCTCGCCGTCCATGCGCGTGAACCCGCCACCGGCGATGATCGTGTCCTGGTGGAGTGCGAGCGCGTTCACGCTGCCGGTTGCGTCAGGGTTCCACGAGGAATCGACGCCACCGAACTCATTGAGCTTGGCGAGCCGGTTGTGGGCGGCGCCGCCGATGACCGTGAATGCACCGCCGGCATAGAGCGCATCCGGAGTGGCAAGCAAGGCGTAGACGGTGCCATTCGCACCGGGATTCCAGCGGGTCAGCTCGCCCTCGCCGTCGATCGCCGCGAGATGCTCGCGCACCACGGCGCCAATGCTGGAGATCCGGCCACCGGCGTAGAGGGCGCCGGCGGAGACGGCGAGCGCATACACCTCACCGCCCGCGTCCGGCTGCCATTCCGTCGGCTGTCCCGCGGCATCGATCGCGGCGAGCGCCAGCCGCGGCGTGCCGCCCACGCTGTTGAAATCGCCGCCCGCGTAGACGATGCCGGCGTCGACCGCGACGGCGTTGACGATGCTGCCCTGCACGTCCGGGTTCCACGGCAGGAGCGCGCCTGCCACGTCGATCGCCGCGAGGTGATGGCGTTCTTCGCCGGCCATCTGCGTGAAATCCCCGCCGGCATAAATGACGCCGTCGCCCACCGCGAGCGTGCGGACCGCGTCATCGGCTCCAGGGTCCCAGGGCAACACCGCGCCGGTGGCGTTGATCGCCGCCAGCTTGCCGCGCGGCGTCGCGCCCATCCGATCGAAAACGCCCGCGGCGAAAATCACATGGTCGGCAACGGCCAGCGCGTAGACAGTGGCTTCGGCATCCGGATTCCAGGGCGTGACGAAGCCGTCGGCACCCACCGCGGCCAGCCGATTACGCGCGGCGCCCGACACTTCCGAGAAGTCACCGCCCACGAACACGGTATCGCCATCGGCTGCCAGCGCGTACACGTCGCCGTCCACCACCGGACTCCACGACGTGAGCATCCCATCCGCGTCGAACGCCGCCAGCGCGCGACGCGCGGCACCGTCCACTTCGTCGAACGAGCCGCCGACGTACAGCGTGCCCTCGTTCAGCAGCAGCGCCGCAACGGACCCATCCAGCTGCGGATGCCACGACTCGTCCACGCGAGCATCCGCCAGCAGATGCGCGAGATTGTCGCGCGGCAGCCCACCCACGTGCTTGAAAGAACCGCCGATGTACCAGCCGCCCGCGCCGTCGGCGATCGCCACGCTCACCACGCCGTTGACGAGCGGATAGTCGCCCGGCGAGATGCGACCGCTCGCCAGATCGAGTGGCACGCCGGCGCCCGTCGCCAGCCCCACATGCCGGAAATTGCCGCCGAGGTACACAATGCCGTTGGCCGCAGGCGCGATCGCGTTGACCGAGCCGTCGAACGCCAGATCGGCCGGCCGCGCCGCGACCCTCGCCGACAGCCCGCGGCTGCCATTCGCATACACCGCCTCGACCTGGAAGTAGTAAGCCTGGCCGTTACGCAACCCGGGAATCGCGAGCGGCGAGGAAGCGCCGATGAGCGCCGTGCCCTCCGGGCAGCTCGCCCAGCTGCGGGCATCGCAATCAGGCGCGGTCGAGGTGATGACGTTGTAGCTCGCGGCGCCGACGTCGTCCCAGCTCAGCGCCGCCGTGCGCAGGCGCGCATCGGCGCGCAGCGCTGGCGCGGGCAGCGTGACGCAGGACACCTCGACTGTGGTCACGTTCGCGGCGGCCACGGTACCGGCGCCGCCCGAGACGCTGCAGTCCTGCGCCGGATAACTGGGCGGCGACCCGACCGTGACCTCGTAGGCCGCGCCGGTCTTCAGGGCCGCGGCGAACGCGAACGTGCCGTCGGCGGATACCGTGAGCGCATCGGCGCCGTTGTTGTGCAGCGTGAGCGGAGCCGCGAGTCCCGTGACCGTGCCGCCGACCGTGAATGTGGTGGCGGCAGGCGGTGGCGCGGCGGATGGGGGCGGCGATGCCGATTCCCCGCCGCCACCGCCACAGCCGGCGAGCCAGGCGACCAGCGATGCTGCGATCGCAGCACGCCCCTGCCCGATCCGAGACTTATGATCCATGCACCCGCTCCTGTTGCGATTCTTGATCGGGCATACAGGAATCGCGCCGAACCCGGCTCACGGATCGTGCGCGGCGTGCCTTACACTAACTAGCAATCCGGATAGAACCCGAACATGGAATCGATCACCGCGCTGCTCGACGCCACCCGCCGCGGCGAAGCCCAGGCCACGGAGAAGCTGTTCAACGCCGTCTATGCGGAGCTCAAGGCCATCGCACGGTCACAGCGACGCCGTTGGGTGGGCAATCACACGCTCAACACCACGGCGCTCATCCACGAGGCATTCATCAAGCTCGCCGCCGGCGAACCGGCCAACTTCGCCAATCGCACTCACTTCTATGCAACGGCCTCCCGGGCGATGCGGCAGATCCTGGTGAACTACGCCGAGCAGCAACGCGCGGCCAAGCGCGGCGGCGATGCGGTGCAGATTCCGCTCGAGGACATCGAGTTCGTCTCCACGGCCTCGGCCGATGAGCTGCTGAACATCGAGCAACTGCTGCGGCGGCTCGAGCAGGACGATCCGCGTCGCTGCCAGATCGTGGAATGCCGGGTGTTCGGCGGCATGACGGTGGAGGAGACGGCCGAGGCTCTCGGGATCTCCGCGGCCACCGTCAAGCGGGAATGGCAGGTGGCGAGTGCCTCGCTGTATCGCGACCTGCGGGCGGGCGGCGACGGCGCGTGATGCAGCCCGGCATGCGCCGTTTCGCGCGCGAATCCTGTATGTGGCTCCGGGAGCATTGCACATGACCGACACCACCCAGGCGCACGTCGAGCGGATCTTCCTGGCCGCGCAGGCGCTGCGCGGCGAGCAACGCGAGGAAGTTCTGCGGAGCGAATGCGCGGCCGATCCCGAGTTGCGCTCGCGCGTCGAAGCCCTGCTGCGTGCCGCCGAGGGCAGCGAGAGCTTCTTCGACGAACTCACCGGCCGGCTGGGCGTCGCGGCGCTGCTGCAGGACGGCGGCGGCCAGCCCCCCGACGCATGCGCGGGCGAACGCCTCGGCGCGTACACCCTGCTCGCGCGGATCGCCACCGGCGGCATGGGCAGCGTGTGGTCGGCTGAGCGCAGCGACGGCAGCTACGAAGGCCGGGTCGCCATCAAACTACTGCAGCTCGCCGGGGGCGCCGCCGCGGTCCGCCGATTCCAGCTCGAGGGCAGCTACCTCGCGCGGCTCACGCACCCGAACATCGCGCGCCTGCTCGATGCCGGCGTCAGCGCGCGGGGCACGCCCTATCTGGTGATCGAGCTGGTGGACGGCCTGCCCATCGATGCCTACGCGGAACGCGAAAATCTGCCGGTACGCGCCCGCATCGAATTGTTCCTGGACGTGCTCGCCGCGGTCCAGCACGCCCACGCCCACCTGGTGGTGCACCGCGACCTGAAGCCGTCGAACGTGATGGTCACGCACGAGGGGCAGGTGAAGCTGCTCGACTTCGGCATCGCCAAGCTGCTGCAGCCCGAGGCACCGGACGCCCCCGGCGTGACCCGCGAGCTCGGCGTGGCGCTCACCCCGGAATATGCTGCACCCGAGCAGATTCTCGGCGGCGCCATCACCACCGCCACGGACGTGTATTCGCTCGGGCTGTTGCTGTTCCGGCTGCTCAGCGGGCGGCATGCGCGCGAGCGCGTGGCAGATCCGCGCGCGCTGATCGAGCTGGTGACCCGCACCGAGCCGCGCCGGCCGTCGGAGGCGGCCACCGACACGCGCACGCTGAGCGAGGAGGAAATGCAGCGCATCGCACGGGCGCGCGGCGCCACGCCGCAGGTGCTGCGGCGAATCCTGCGCGGCGACCTCGACAACATCGTCTCCAAGGCGCTCGCCAGCGAGCCCGGGCAACGCTACGCCGCCGCGGGTGACCTGGCCGCCGACCTGGTGCGTTACCTGCAACACGAGCCAGTGCTCGCGCAGCCGCAGACGGTGTCGTATCGCGTCGGCAAATTCGTGCGGCGCCATCGCGGCGGCGTCGCCGCGGCATTGCTGGTGGCGGTGTCGCTGCTCGCCACCAGCGCATTCGCGCTCTGGCAGATGTTCGAGGCGCGCGCGCAACGCGATCACGCCGTCTTCCAGCAGCGGCGCGCGCTGGCGTCCAACGAGTTCGTCGGCCTCATGTTCCAGGAGCTGCCGCACGAGGAATCCCTCACGCCCCGGGCGCTGCTCGATCACGCCACGCGACTCGTCGACCAGCAATACGGCGAGGACGATCCCCTGCTCGGCCAGGTGCTGCTCGAAGTCTCGCGCCGTTATGCGCAGCTCGGCGCGCTGGATGCCGAGGCGAGACTGCTGGCGCGCGCCGAAGCCATCGGCCGCCGCCACCACGATGCCGATACGCTGGCGACCGCGCTCTGCCGGCGCGCGTATTCGCAGTTCGTCGCGGAGCCGGCCCGCATCCGCGCCCGGGTGGACGAGGCGGTCGCCGTGATGGCCGCGGTGCGCGAGCCCGCGCTCGATACGCTGGAATCCTGCGCACGCGCGCAGGCGCTGGCGCTCGAATCGGCAGGGCGGCGCGCGGACGCCATCGCCGTCCTCGCAGCCGCTCGGCAGCGCGTCGACGCCGCGCCCGCGGCGACGCCCACATTGCGAACGCTGCTCATGAACGAAGCCGCCTACTACCACGCCAAGGACGGCGACTTCACGTCGGCCCTGGGTCTCACCGAGGAGGCGCTGCGGATCCTGGATGCGGCCGGGCGCGGTTCCTCCTATGGCTACCTGCAGGTCCTCGGCAACATGGCCACTTACTACGGCGCCTGCGGGGAGTACGTGCGGGAGGAGCGGACCTGGGCGGAGATTCAGCGCCGCGCGGCGCGCGTGGACCGCCCCGCCGAGTCCCTCGCCACGTTCAACACACGGCACTCGCTGGCGCTCGCCGTGTTGGCGCAGTACGACGCCGCGCTGAGCCTGCTGCAGTCGGCGCGACTCTACTTCACCGATGTGGGCAACCTGCGCGAACAGGCGACGACGGATCTGTACACCGCGCAGGTGATGATCCTGGCGGGGCGCACGCGGGATGCCACCGCGGCACTCGACCGGGCCGAGCTGCATTTCCGTCGCAACCCCGCGTCGTTCGATCGCGAGCTGATCTCCATCGCGCTCGCCCGCGCGGAGCTGCTGGCGGCGGACGGCGATGCGCCGCAGGGCCTCGCGGCGCTCGAGGAACAACTCGCGGCGGTCGGCTACCCAGCGCGGAAGACGCATTTCTCGATGGTGCCCATCCTGCGGCGCGCCGCACCCATTGCCCTGCTCGCGGGCAAGGCGGAGATGGCGGAGCGTCTCGCCGGCGACGGCCTCGACGCCGCGCGGCAGCGCAGCCGCGCGGCGGACTCCAATGGCAATGTCGGCTGGTTCCTGCTGCTGCGCGCCCGCGCTCGAGTGGCACTCCAGCACTCCGACGCGGCACTCGAAGACGCGCGCGCATCGCTGGCGCCGCTGACCAACGGCCTCGGCGCAGAACATCCCCTGACGCGCGAGGCTCGCGACCTGATGGCATCGCTGGCGAAACCGTGAGGCGGACGCGGCCCGCGTGCTCACACGGTCGCCGCGCAGGTGCGCGCTGCCGACGCCCGCAGCGGCCGCATCATCCAGCGATCGTTGTGCTCGTGGCTCGTGCGTCCCAGAGGCGCCTTCAGGTTGCGGAAGCCATGCCGGCCGTAGAACTCGATCGCCGCCTGCATCTGCGCGACGGTTTCGAGGTAGCAGCGCACGTACAGGAACTGCTTGGCCGCGGCCATGCAGCGTTCGAGCAGCGCGTCGCCGATGCCGCGTCCGCGGGCATCCGCGCGCAGGTACATGCGCTGCAGCTCGCAAGTGAGCGGATCGGGGCCGGGCAGCGGCGCCACACCTGCACCGCCGACGACCTCGCCATCGATCAGCGCGACGAAGTACAGCGTGCGCTGGCGCTGGTAAGTGGCGTAGATCTCGCGATCCGACGGCTCGAGCAGCTCGACGCCGCGTTCGGCGATGCCATGTTCGCGGCGCGCCGCGGCGATGATGTCGAGCAGGGCCGGCACGTCGGCCGGCTCCAGGGGCCGGATTGTCAGTCCTTGGGTCAGTCTGTCGGGTGTGGGCATGTTCGCGTCCTGTGGTTGTCCGGGTGGTCGGGATTCCTGGAGCCTCCCCGGCGGACGCGAGATAAAAAAACGCCTCCGCTAGGGAGGCTGGTTTTCTTCGAGTCGTCTGTTCAGTTCGTCAATCTGCTGCGCTCGAGCTCCGGCCTCCACGTTGAGTGGCTTGCCACGAGTAATACATGGAGGTGAGTTTGCGCACGTCGGAGAAACTACGTGCCTGCGCGACGGCTGTCAACGCGGGCACGAAAACTTCTGGTTATGTCGGCATGCACGCCGCGTGGCCGGCCGTGCTCTCAGCCCGCCGAGCCGCGCAACTTGTAGGCGATGACATAGTCGCCGGCCGGCGTCTCCATGAAATGATGGCCGCCGGCCATGATGAGCACGTACTGCTCGCCGTTCACCTCGTACGTCATGGGCGTGGACTGACCGCCCGCGGGCAACTCGTCGCTCCACAGCGTCTCGCCGGTGTCGATGTCGATGGCGCGAAACAGGTCGTCGGTGGCGGCGCCGATGAAAACCAGCCCGCCGGCCGTGACCACCGGCCCGCCATTGTTGGGAGTGCCCAGCGGAATCGGCAGCATCGTCGGTATGCCCCAGGGGCCGTTGCGCCGCCCGGTGCCGATCGGCATGTCCCAGATCACCTGGCGCGTGGCGAGATCGATGGCCGTGATGCTGCCGTAAGGTGGTTCATTGCACAGCAGTCCGGTCCACGCCAGCCGCCACGGCGACACGTCGGCGGCATAGGGCGTGCCGATCATGGGCGCCGGACCTTCGGAATCGCTGCTGCCGCCCGGCATGCCCAGCGCCGCGAGTCCGTGCCGGTCGGCTTCCGCGCGCGTCATCAGGTGATCGTACATGGGCGTGTTGTTGTAGTTGGCCACCAGGATGCCGCGGTCCGTGTCCACGCTCACGCTGCCCCAGTCATTGCCGCCGTTGTAACCCGGCCACTGGATGTACGGCCGGCCGAGCGTGGGCGCGGTGTACAGGCCCGTGTAGCTGGCCTGGCGGAACTGGATGCGGCAATGGAGCTGGTCGAGCGGCGTGAGCCCCCACATGTCGCGCTCGGTGAGCGGTGGCTTGCGCAGCACCGGCATGTCGACCGAATGCGGTTGCGTCGGCGACAGCCGGTTGCCGGGCACCTTGCCCGCAGGCGCCGGCTTCTCCACCACGCGGGTCAGCGGCTCTCCGGTCGCACGGTTCAGTAGATAGATATCGCCCTGCTTGGTGGGCACGACCATCGCCGGCGTGCGGCCGTTGCCCGACGGCAGGTCCACCAGCGTGGGCTGCGAGCCCATGTCGTAGTCCCAGACGTCGGCGTGCACGGTCTGGAACGACCAGCGCACCCGGCCCGTGGTGGCATCCAGCGCCACGATGGAGGTGGAATAGCGGTTCTCCTCGGGCGAGCGCGAACCATTGTAGTAGTCGCCGGCCGAGTTTCCGGTGGGTAGATAGACCAAGCCGAGCGCCTCGTCGCCCGCCGCGGCGGACCAGGAATTCGGCGTGCCGCGCGAATACTCCCCGCCTTCCGGCGGCAGTCCGTCGAGTTCCGGGCGCTTCATGTCCCAGGCCCAGCGCAATTCGCCGGTGAGCGCGTCGAAGCCGCGGATCACGCCGGAGGGCGCATCGCGCCGCTGGCCGTCGAGCACCTGGTGACCCACCACGGCCACGCCACGGACGATGGTGGGCGGCGAAGTCACGGCCAGCATGCCGGGATGCACCGGCCCCATGCCCGCGAGCAGGCTCACCACGCCACCGTCGCCGAAGCCCGCGCAGGGCACACCGTCCCGCGCGTCGAGGGCGATCAAGCGCGCATCCAGCGTGCCTTCGAGGACGCGTTGCTTGCACGGCGCATCCGCCGGCAGATCGGGCGCTTCGAAATACGCCACGCCGCGACAGCTGGCCGAGTAGGGAATCCAGTCGGTGCCGACGCCCGCGTTGTACTTCCAGCGCACGGCGCCCGTGGCCGCGTCCAGCGCCAGCACGTTGTTCATCGCGGTACAGAGATAGAGCGTGTCCGCCACTTTCAGCGGCGTGGTCTCCGCGGCCCATTTCTTGAGACCCCGCAGCGGCATGTCGCCGGTGCGCGTGACCCAGGCGCGTTTCAGCTGGCGCACATTCTCGGCGGTGATCTGGCGCAGCGGCGAATAGCGCGTGGCCGCGTTGCTGCCGCCGTAGGCGGGCCAGTCGCCCGGCGCCGGGGCACTGGCCGGTTGTATGAACGCGCCCGAGCCGGCCGAGTTCGCCGCCAGTGAGCCACGGCCCGCGGGCGCGGGAGTCTTCGACCGATAAGTGTCGTGCGGCACGAATGCCAGCAGGAACGCCAGGATGAAGGCACTCAGGAGCCCCAGCGAGACGATGTACAACGCCCGCCTCGATCGCTCGCGCGGCATCGCGCCGGCGACCAGCGCGGCGAGAATGATGGCCAGCACCAGCAGCAACGCCAGGCGTGGCACATAGCCCCAGTAATCGAAGCCGCGTTCCCAGAACGTCCAGGCCAGCGTCCCGACGAACACCGCCGCGAACCACCAGGCGCCGGAAAGCAATCCCAATGTGAGCAGCACGCCCGACACGGCGAGCCCCGCCCCTGCGAGTGCGTAGTACCACGAGCCGCCGAGCGCCAGCAGCCACACGCCGCCACCCAGCATCAGCAGGCCGAGAGCCGCGGTGATCACGCCGAACACGGCGAGCCCGATACGGCGCGGCAGCGCATGCCGCCGCGGCTCGGCGGGTGCGACGGAAACGATCGGATACGGATCGATGGGACTCTGCTCGACGGGTACCGGGGCCAAGGACTTTCTCATCAGCCCACCCTGCGCGCCTCGAGGAGAATCCGTCAGCGGACGGCGGACATCTCCACGGTGCGAATGCGCGCGCCGCGCTGCCCGAAGGTAGGCGACTCCCGACAAGTGGCCCGCCTACAGGGGCGGTCGGCGCACGCCGATGAACGTCCGGCGCCGCTGCTCCTAGCCTTGCCGCAACGCAAGGAGGGCACCATGCCGGACACTCCACAGATCGATCACGTTCCCGAGGACGAATCGTCCACGCCGCCCGTCGAGCCGCCGAAGGTGGAGACGCCCGTCATCCAGAGCCAGGATCTCGAACATCAGCCACGGCCGGACAGCCGGGTCTCCAACAAGGGCGTGAAGATCACGCCGCATCTCGACGACCAGGATCAGCGCGACTTCGCCCGGGAAGACGAAGAGGCGCTGCGCGCCATGGAAGAAATCGAGAGGCAGTACCGCGAGCAGATGCCCGGCTGAGGGTGCGCTCACTCCGTCTGCTGGCTCACGCGCCGGCGCGCACGCCGCAGCGCGCGCGGGCCGCTGTAACCGATGGCGCGCGCAACCTGGCGTGCGCTGCCGCCGCCATCGTGCAGCTGGCGCTCGGCCAGGCCCAGCCGATAGCGGCGCAGGTACGTCATCGGCGGCACGCCGGCAGCCTGCGCGAAACGCTGCGCGAACGTCGAGCGCGAGAGGCCGGCGCGGTGCGCGAGATCGTCCACGGTCCAGCGCCTGTCCGGGCGCGAGTGGATGGCATCGAGCGCTCGGCGCAGCGCCGGGTCGCCGTACATGCGCGACGTGGCGACGCGCTCGCGCGGCAGCACTGCTGGTTCACGGACCACCAGGTGCAGCAGCAACTCGCACAGCAGCGCCAGCACCCTCTCACTACCCGCGGAGGTATCGAGTGCGCAGCACTCCAGCGCCTGCACCAGGGCGCGCAGGGTCGGCGGCAGGCACTCTCGATTGCGCCACACCAGGCAGGGCGGCAGCGCGTCGATGAGTGGCGAGCTCATTCCCACGCCCTCGAAGTAGCCGCACAAGAGGCCGACGTGCGCCTCGCCCACCGGCGCTGACAAGGCCTCGATGCGCCGCGGCGGCAGCAGTCGAGTCGCCTCAGGCGAATCCGCGAGCAGGTGCCGGCACGACGGCCGGTAGAGCAGCACCGCGCCCGGCTCCAGCAGCAACGGCTCGTCCACGCCGGGCACGCGTGCCCAGCTGCGGCCGCGCAGTACCACGTGAAAAGCCAGCCGTCCCTGCGTCTGCCCGCCGATGCCCCAACGCTCGCAGGCCAGGCCGCGAAACGCGATACGGGCGCGCACGTTCAGTGTCGCCCAGAGATCCTGCAGCAGGTCGCGAGGTGCGTTCGCGGACATTCAGCACGAAGACCGCGCGGCTGCTCCGGATATTGCGCGGCCGGAGGAATGGTCCCCGCAGCCGGACGCCCGGCGCCCCCGCGCGCGCGGCGCGGCACCGCCGGCAAGCCGTTGGCGCGTGGCGCATTTGTGGCGATCGAGAGTCGCGCACGAGGTCCCCGGAGAAATTTTCGCGCGCTGCGCACCGGTCTTCCCGCGGCGACTAACCACTCATTCGAAGGAGATGCCCATGAAACGCCTTGCCCTGATCCTGCCCTCGGTCCTGCTCGCCGCCGCCGCGAGCGCATCGGACAATGCCTACTGGCCCGGCCTGCCGTTCCAGGGCCCCAGTGCCGTCTACACGGAAACCAATGCGGCCGACGGCAACCAGATCCTGGTCTACCGCCGGACCCACGATGGCGGCCTGCGCCTGGCGGACCGCGTCGACACGCGCGGCCTCGGCACGGGCGCCGGGCTCGGCAACCAGGGCGCACTCGCGCTCAGTCGCGATGGCCGCCGCCTCTATGCCGTGAATGCCGGCAGCAACGACATCTCCGTGTTCGCCGCGGTGGGCAACCGTCTGCTGCTCGTCCAGAAGATCGCCTCTGGCGGCGAGCGGCCCATCAGCCTGACCTTGCACGGCGACTTGCTGTACGTGCTCAACGAAGGCAGCAGCCACATCACGGGCTTCTACGTGGGCGATGATCGCCGGCTGCATGCCATTGCCGGCTCCACGCGCGCCTTGAGTGCCCCCGGCGTCGATGCCGCCGAGGTTTCCTTCAACGTCTTCGGCGACGTGCTCGCCGTCACCGAGAAGTCGACCAACAAGATCGTGCTGTTCGACGTGGTGGATGGCATCGCGCAGCCTGGCCACGTGCGCGATTCGCAGGGCGCCACGCCCTTCGGCTTCGCCTTCGACCGGCACGACAATCTGATCGTCTCCGAGGCCTTCGGCGGCATGCCGGGCGCCAGCGCGACCTCGTCCTACGAGCTCGACGGCGCGGAATTCCCTCTGGAGACCGTCAGCGGCTCGATCAATGCCGGGCAGACCGCCGCCTGCTGGGTGGCCGTCACCCGCAACGGGCGCTACGCGTACGTGACCAACACCGGCAGCGGCACCATCACGGGCTTCCGCGTCGGCCGCAACGGTGCCCTCAGCCTGCTCGACGCGAGCGGCGTCACGGCGACCACCGGCAGCGGCAGCGCACCCGCCGACGTCGCTGCCAGCCATGACGGTCGCCAGCTGTTCGCGCTGACCGCGAACATCGGCGCCATCTCCGCGTACCGGGTGCGCGATGACGGCAGCCTGCGGTTCACCGTGCGCGTCGACGGCGTGCCGCTGTCGGCATCGGGACTCGTCGCGCGTTGAAGAAGCGCACGGGGTCGCGCCCGCCGGGCGCGGCCCCGTCGCGTCAGCCGTTTGCGGCCGCGAGCCGCACGATGAACTCACTGCCCTTGCCGGGGCCGTCGCTGCGAGCCTCGATGCTGCCGCCGTGCAGCTCGACCAGCGCCTTCGACAACGCCAGGCCGATGCCGAGCCCGGTGTTCGGGCGATCTTTCGAGGGCGAGACCTGGGTGAACATCTCGAAGATGCGCGGCAGGTCCGCGGTCGCCAGACCGATGCCGTTGTCGATGACGCGCATCTCCACTGCGCCGTTCGCGCGACCCGCCGTCAGCCGGATCTCGCCCGCGGTTGGCGTGTACTTGGCGGCATTGGTGAGCAGATTGCCCAGCACCTGCGAGATGCGCAGCGCATCCACGTCGAGCTCGATCGGCTGCGGCGGCAGTGTCACCGCCAGGCGATGCTGCCCGGCGGTCAGCGCCGGCTGCGCGATCTCAACGGCGCTGTCGACCACGGTCTTGAGCGGGACGCGCGCCCGGCGCACCTCCAGCCGCCCACGCGTGATGCGCGAAACGTCGAGCAGATCGTCGAGCAGGCGCGCCATGTGCGACACCTGGCGCTGAATCACGGCCAGGCTCCAGTTGATCTGCGCGGGCGTCGCTGCCGTGTGCGCCGCGGCCGCCGCCGCCTGGCGCATGGGCGCGAGCGGATTGCGCAGCTCGTGCGCCAGTGTGGCGAGGAACTCGTCCTTGCGCCGGTCCGCGTCGCGCAGCGCCTTCTGCGCCGCCCGCTCCTGGGTGGCATCGCGGAACACGAGCACCACGCCCGTCATGTTGCCGGCGTCGTCGCGAATCGGCGCGCCACTGTCTTCGATGGGCGTCTCATGTTTCTGGCGGTCGATGAGCACGGTGTGGTTCGCCAGGCCCACGACACCGCCCTCGCGCAACACCCTGGCCACCGGGTTCTCCACCGACTCGTGGGTCTCTTCGTTGACGATCACGAACACTTCCTCGAGGGCCCGGCCGATGGCCTGCGACGCCGGCCAGCCGGTGAGCTTCTCGGCCACCGCGTTGACCATGGTGACTCGGCCATTCTCGTCGGTGGCAATGACCGCATCGCCGATGCTGCGCAAGGTGATGGCCAGCCGGTTCTCGCTCGCGCGCACGCGCGCCGAGTCGCGCCGCACGATGTAGAACAGCAACACCAGAAGCGCGATGGCCAGCGCACTCACCACCAGGCTGGTACGCATCGAGGCCGCGAGCGCGGCGCTCTCCATGGCCTGCAGGTGGGCGACCCGCCGCTGCTGCGCCAGCACCGAGTCGCCGATGGTCGTGCGGATGCGGTCCATGAGTAGTTTGCCGTCGTCCGAGCGCACCATCGCGGCCGCCGATTCATGCGAGCCCGTGCGTTCGAGCTCCACGGTACGCGCCAGCTCCTGGAGCTTGCCGGCGATCATCGTCTTCAAGGGCGCCAGCTCGGCTTCCGAACCGCCACCGCCGCGCACGTCGGCGGACAGCGTGTCGAGGTGCTGGGCCAGCTTGCGCAGCGCGGCCTGGTAGGGCTCGAGATATTGCACGTCGTTCGTGAGCAGATAGCCGCGCTGCCCGCTCTCCGCGTCGCGCAGCGTCGAGAGCAGTCGTTCGTAGTCGAGCTCGATGGCCTTGGCGCGCAGTACCGAATCGCTGGTCGCGGAGAGCTGCTCGATGGCGTGGTGGGACGCCAGACCCGCGGCGACCAGGACGACACTGGACACCACGACGGCGATGCCCACCAGGGACTTGGATCGTTTCATCGTTGACCGGCGCCGGGCGAAGAATCGCCCTAATCTAGTGGATTCCGGCCTGTGGTGAAATCGGCGGCCTCCGTCAGCCGGACACCTTCGAGCAGCGGCCGAGGTCGCCCGGGTAGTTGCCCGCCCGGGCGCCCGAGGCGTCGAAGCGGCCGATGGAGCCCTGGAAATGCCTGGGGATGGTCTCGCTGAAGTCCTGGGAGAACATCTTCCCGCCCAGCTCGTACTGGCAGCGGAAGTTGCAGAACATTGCATCGCCGCCCTGGTTGATCACCTGCGCCTGGAGAATGCCGCGCGCCGAGACGGTGCAGCCTAACAGTCTGATCGGGCCGTCGGAGGCCGAGGGCGGTGTCAGCGCATCGGCGTGCATGGCGGCCGCCGCGGACAGGACCCACAGAACGAGTCCGGCTCTCATCGAAGCCGAGCTCGCGTGATGCCTGGCGAGGTCGAAAACCCTCATGGAAGTTTGGAGCGCCGCAGGCGGATGGGGTTCCGTGCTCCCGCTCAGCTCTGTCGAACGCGCCGTCGGCGGGCCAGGGTCCACCACACGACCGCGATGCAACACCACGCGATGAAGAAGCCCGACATCAGCCCCACCGCCAGATAGAAGAACTGCGCGTCGTAGCGCGAGTACTGGTACGGCAGCCACTTCAGCAGACCGCCGAGCAGCGTGGCCGCGATCAGCACGCCGTTCGCGACCAGCCGGGCGCGCTCACCGATGGGATAGGGGCGTATCAGAGAGCGGGCCGGCTGGCGGTGCAGGTGATGCGCCCAGCGCGCCAGGATCACCAGGCCCACCACCGAGCTGATCCCATGCAGCAGATGGTAGATAGGGAGCCATGGCAAGCCTGGCGTGGCGCCGAGCAATGCCGGGAAGGCGTCGGTCACGAACGTGGCGCGATGCGTAGCCGCGTCCCAGAGCAGGTGTGTGATCGCGCCGAGCAGGATGGCGAGGCAGGCGCGCAGGATGAGCCGCGGCCTGATCGCGTCCGTGTGCGCGAAGCGCGTGTGCCAGCGATCCGAGAGCAGCGTGATCGTGGTCTTCTCCAGCACGATCACGTAGAACAGCCACACCGTCAGGCCCGCCGGCAACGAGAACAGGAAGAGCCCGGTGAAGCTGTGCGTCAACTGGCGGCTGATCCCTGCTGAAAAGAAGTAGCCGAAGTCGGGCGCCATGCTGCCCACCATCAGGGCGGTGAGCGGCAGGCGGAGCCTGCCGAAGCGCTGCAGCGGCAGCACGGCCGCGGCGTGGGAGATGGTGAAGGGCATGAAACACAGCCTAACTCACGCCCGCGCCCGTCGACCGCTTCGGCGGCCGGCCATGAGAGCAGGTTTGTGTACCTCAGGGCCTCAGCCCGGCGGCATGTGCGTGATCGCCTGGTCGAAGGCTTTCTCGGACTCGCGCGCCTGACGTTCCTCGTCCGACTCCGTGTGTTCGTCGGGCTCGGGCGCCTGGTCGGGTGGAATCTTCGGCTCCACGGGCGCGCCCGGAATGGTGGCGGGCCCGATCGGTTCGTTGGGACGTTTGCCTGGCATGTGACGCTCCTTCGTTGCCCGCAAGCGTAGCGACGCGCGGCAACCGCGGGCGTCGGCGCGTGCCGGTGGTCCGCGTCAGCGACTGCGGCACCGTCGCTGCAATGTGCGCCTCAACCGCAAGCGGCGGGCGGCGCGAACGCCACGCTGCCGTTCCAGCCCAGTTCCTTCTTGCCGGCCTCGCTGTTGAAATAGGTTTCCGAGACGGCGCCTTTGATGCCGTCGAAAGCGCGCCGGCTCACGTCGCTATCCGGCTGCGTGGAGATCTTCGTGAGCAGCGCCGTGGCCTGCTCGGCCGTCAAAGCCTTCCACGGCTTGCCCTGGGCCTCGCGCGCCTCGCGCTCGAAGGCGCCGAGAGCCTGGATGAAACGCTTCTGCGTGTCCGTCGATTCGACGGCGAGCAGCCGGTCGAGGAACTCCGGCACCTGCGCGGCGCGCGCGCCGGGCACGATCTGCTCGCTGAGCAACGCGAGAGTCTCGAAGGCGTGTTGATCGAGGAACTGCAACGCCGAGGCCGCGGGGTTCGCCGCAGCCGCGCCGTCGGTCGCCGCCGCCGCGGCGGCCGAGTGATGCGCATGTTCCGACGATGCCAACGCCGGCGATGCGAACACCGCGGCGCCGACACCGGTGGCGAGTGAAGTCAGCACGGCGCGCCGACCGAGACGGAAATGTCGCAGCGGTCCTTCGGCCGCATCGCCGCTCACCGGCGGAAGCTGCTCGCGCACGTGCTCGCTCATCACGATCTCCTTCGCAGTCGCATTGTCGCCGCAGTATAGTGCGGCGCAATCCATAGCCAAGCCATCTCGAGGAGCGCGCGTGCAGATACTGGCCCATCCTGAGGAATACGATGCCATCGTCGTGGGTTCGGGCGCTTCCGGCGGATGGGCTGCCAAACGCATGAGCGAAGCCGGCATGCGCGTCGCGCTGGTGTGCGCCGGCCGGCCGCTCCAGGACGGCGACTATCGCGAGCACGTGCAGCCCTACGAGCTCAAGTACCAGGCCCGCGCCAACGATCTCATCCGCCGCAGGCGCCCCGTGCAGAAAGACTGCTATGCCTGCACCGAGTACAACGAGAGCTGGTTCTGCAACGACGTCGACGAGCCGTACACCACAGCCGATGGCAAGCCGTTCTCCTGGCAGGGCCGCATGCGCGTCACCGGCGGACGCACCAATGTCTGGGGCCGGCAGAGTTATCGCTATTCGCAGCAGGACCTGAAGGGCTATTCCTTCGATGGCCACGGCGCCGACTGGCCGCTCGATTACAAGGACCTCGTGCCCTACTACGAGCTGGTCGAGGACTACGTCGGCATCTCCGGCCAGGCCGAGAACAACCCCGAGCTGCCCGACAGCAAGTTCCTGCCGCCGATGGCGTTCACCTGCGTCGAGGAACACGCGCGCGGCGCGATCAAGTCGAAGCTCGGACGCACGTTGACCATCGGCCGCGTCGCCAATCTCACCAGGCCCATCAATGGCCGCGCGCCCTGCCACTACTGCGGCCCCTGCGAGCGCGGCTGCGTCACGCACTCCTATTTCAATTCCGCCTTCACCACCGTCGCCGACGCGCTCAAGACCGGCAAGTGCACGCACGTGCCGAATGCCATGGTCTACCAGGTGTTGATGGACAAGAAGACCCACAAGGCGCGCGGTGTCTCCTATGTGGATCGCGTGACGCGCGAGACGCGCGAGATCCGCGCGAAGACCGTGGTGCTGTGCGCGCAGGCGCTCGAATCGACCCGCATACTGCTCAACTCCGCGCCGGGCGGCCTGGCCAACTCCAGCGGCGTGCTCGGTGAGTACCTCATGGACCACATGTGGGTCGCGGGCGGCGGCGCCGGCGAATTCCCCGACATGCCCGGCCAGCCCAGTCTCAACACGCCGCACAGGCCGAACGGTGTCTACGTGATCCGCTTCCGCAACACGGCGAACGGACCGCGGCACAAGGATTTCGTGCGCGGTTACGGCTTCCAGGGCGGCAGCCAGCTCGGCTTTCGCGTCAGCGCGCCCGGCTTCGGCCAGGCGTACAAGGACGCGGTGAAGAACGGCCAATGGACGCTGGATTTCGCCGGCTTCGGCGAGTGCCTGCCTTACAAGCACAACCGCGTCACCATCAACCCGAACGTCACCGACGTCTTCGGCATTCCGGTGCTGCACATCGACATGAGCTGGGGCGACAACGAAAAAGCCATCATCCGCGACATGGCGGTGAGCGCGGGCGAGATGCTCGAAGCCGCGGGTGCGAAGAACATCCGCACGTACTTCCACGAGGATCGCATCCCGGGCTACGGCATCCACGAGATGGGCGGCGCGCGCATGGGCAGCGATCCGAAGCAGTCGGTGCTGAACCAGTTCCAGCAGACGCACGATGTGAAGAATCTCTTCGTGATGGACGCGTCCGGCTTCCCGTCGGGCGGTTGCCAGAACCCGACGCTCACCATCATGGCGATGGCCGTGCGGTCGACGGATTACCTGATCGACGAGTTCAAGAAGCGCAATCTCTAGCGCGGACGCGGCGCGGGCCTACTCCAGCACGATGCGCGTGCGCACCGCCGTCTTCTTCGGCCGCACCTCGTCGCCGCGCGCGAGAATCGTCGCGTAAGTGAGGCAGGTGCCGAAGAACAAAATGAGCGACGAGTAGTACACCCACAGCAGTATCAGCACCAGCGAGCCGGCCGCGCCGTAGGTGGAGGCGGGGGCCACGTGCGTGAGATACAGCGAGATGAGGTACTTGCCCATCGCGAACAGCAGCGCGGTGATGAACGCCCCCCGCCACACGTCGGCCCAGCGGATGTTCACGTCCGGCAGCACCTTGAACAGCATGCCGAACAGCACGGTGGTGATGGCCAGCGACACGGCGAGATCGATCAGCACCACCGCGAACCCCGGAATCGGCACCCACTCGCGCGCGTACTCGATCACTCCGGTGATGCCCAGGCTCACGACGAAGGAGGTCAGCATCAGGAAGCCGATGATCAGCACCATGCCGAAGGACAGCAGCCGCACCGTGATGAAGGCGATGATGCCGTTGCGCTGCGGTCGCGACTTCACGCCCCAGAAATTGTTGAGCGCGCTCTGCATCTGCGCGAACACCGTGGTCGCGCCGAAGATGAGCGCGCCCACGCCCAGGATGGTCGGGATGAGACCCGCCTCTTCCAGACGCGAGCGGCGCACCGCGCCCTCCACAGCCCGGGCGGCCTGATTGCCGACCAGGTCGGAGATCGCGAGCGAGATCTGCCCGCTCGCCGCGTCCTCGCCGAACACGATGCCGACGATCGCCACCACGATGATCACCAGCGGTGCGAGAGAAAACAGCGTGCAGAATCCCAACGCGCCCGCCTGCGCGAACGCATCCCGCTCGAGCCAGCGCTGCGCGGCGGTCTTGACGATCTTGAGGAGCGTGGCGGGCCGCATCTGCGGCTTACTATACTGCGTTCGCCGCCACTCGAACGCCGGGTGCTGATTCGCCGGCGGGACGTCGGTGCATTCGACCGGCGCCCGCCCCGATCAGATCAGGGCGCCACTCCCGCGGCACCCTGCTGCAGCGCCGCCAGATCGGCCGCGTCGCTGACCGTGTTGTTAGCTCGGTTGAAGACGCCGCCCGCATTGCCCACGTCCCAGAAGAACGGGCGCAGGCCGTGGTCGACCGCACTCTTCACCACGTACTGGTGGTAGTACAGCCGCGACTTCTCGTGCAGCGCCAGGTCGTCGCCCGTCAGCGGCGCGCCGCGGCGCTGCGCACCGAACTCGCCGACGACGACCGGAATGCCCTGGTCGATGAACTTCGCCTTCATCAGGGCGAACATGGCGTCGACATTGGCCTCCTCGCCCCAGGTGGGGTTGTGGGCCGTATCGGTGGTGGAGTGGTTCGGCGCGCCCCAGTAGAAGAACTGGTTGCCCCAGGTCTCGTCCTGCGTCATGCCGGTGAAATTCCAGGGGCTGTAGAAGTGCACCTCCGCCATCAGCCGGTTGGCGACCGAGTCGGTGGGCATGCCCGGCCACAAGGTATTGGTGAGCTCCACGTCCGTGTTAGGCCCCTGCACCACCAGCACGCGGAAAGCGTTCCGGCCGCCCGTCTCGCGCACCGCGTCGACGAAGGTCTGGTGGTACGACAGCAGCACCGCCATTTCTTCGCTCGAGTCCGCGTTCGGCTCATTCGCGCTCGCGAACATCACGTGTTCGTCGAAGTCGCGCAACGTGGTCGCGATCTGCTGCCAGTAGGCGCGCTGCTTGAAGTTCACCGCGTCCTCATCGGCCGTGGTGACGTGTCTTTCCAGCCAGCCGCCATCCCAGTGCACGTTCACCATCACGTACAGGTCGTTGTCGACCGCGTACTGCACCACCTGCTTCACGCGCCCCAGCCACGTCGGGCTGATCGCCGCCGTGGTCTGGTTCGCGTACTGATCCCAGGACGCCGGGATGCGTACCGCCGTGAAGCCGTTTGCCTTCACGAGCTGCATGAGCTCGTTGGACACCAGCGGATTGCCCCAGGCGGTCTCGCCACCGGTGGCTTCCAGCGTGTTGCCGATGTTCCAGCCCAGGGTGAACTTGGCCGCAAGCTCGGTGGCCGTGCTGCTCATGCCGGTGGCGTCCGCGGCCGCGGGGCTGGTGTTGTAGTCAGGATAGGGGCTGGTCTGCACCGCGTTGAACGTCACGGTGAACACTTGGTTCGACTTCGCGCCACAGCTGTTGGTGTGGACCACCGTCGCCGTGCAGGAGGCCGTGGGCGTGAATGTCTGCTCGCGCGCTGTGCCCGAGGTGCCGCATCCGCTCCACGTCCACGATCCGCCGGTGGTGGGCTCCGGGCTGAGCGTGACTTCGGTGCCGGTGTCCGCCGTTACGCTCGCCGACTGGGTTCGCGTACCGCCGACGGCCACGAACGGCGTGAGCGTCGTCGCATTGCAGGTCGCCGCGGGCGGAGGCGACGAGGACCCACCGCCACCACCGCCGCATCCCGTCAACGCCAGCAGCGCGGCGGCACCGGACAGCAGGACCATTCGACTACGGGCTCGTGAAAAGTTGTGCATGCGGGGCGTTCTTTTGTGAGGAGCGAAGGCGTGGTTCGGGCACGGCGAAGTCCTGGCGCGAAAGTATGTGTGAGGCACCGGGAACACCGTGGGCCGCACGTCACGGATCGCGGCGGATTATCGGGCCCATCGGGCGGGAACAGATTCCGGTTTCGCGCCGAGCTATGCGCGAATCGCATGGCTCGGAACCCGCCGCCGGGAGCAACGGATTCGATGCAACCGCCCTGCCACCGCACGTATCCATATACTCGCCCATTGCCGCCAGGGCTCCGCCACTCGGCATCGGCATACTTTATATCCAACGCGAACGCGCGAGAGGCCCGCCATGAAACTCCGTCCAGTCTTTCTGCTGTGCACCCTGTGGATGCTCGGCGCCGCCACCGCCGGCGCCGATGCCCTACCATGATGGCGGCGGCCTCACGGTCGGCGTGGATGCGGTCATCGCCCAGACCCGGCAGAACGTGTGCGGCAAGTTCCGGCGCGAGCTCGACCGGGAGAGCTTTCGCGCGTATCCCATACCGGGTTACGGCGCACTGGCGGTGGGCACGCATCGCTTCTGCCATACGCCCACCACCTGCGAGGGCGCCGCCGACTTCGCGACGGTGTGGCGGGACGATGCCGGCAAGTGGCAGATCACCCGCGCCTTGAGCTACGGGCATCGCGCGACAAGCGGCACCGCCCGATGAGACCTTGTATCGCGAATGTGGGTCGGCGGGCAGCTTGAGCCTAGTCCGCCGCGCGAAGCATCACGCTCATCGCCGCCCGCTGGATGCCGTTCTCCAGCCTGAACAGGAATCGATTTGCGCCGCGCTTCAGTCGGATCTTTCGGTAGCCCTCGTCCGGCTGCCAGGGTTTTTCCAGGTCGATGCTTCGCCACACGAGCACGCCGTTCACCCACAGTTTCGATTGATCGTCGCTGCCGATGGCGAGCCATACGTTGCGCGGCTCGTCGGAGAACACCTCGGTGTACGCGTAGTACACCGCGTACTCGCTGAATTCCGGCGGCAGCAATGGCAGCTGGTCGTACTCGACGTGCTGCCAGCGCAGTACGCGGCGATCGTTGCCGAGGTACAGCGCATCCAGGTTCAGATCGTGTTCCGGCGGAAACTGCGTCTCCAGGTTGACGCGCGCCTTGTTGGGGAACGGGCCTATGAAATACCAGCTGTCGAGCGCCAGCCACCCGACCGCCCTGCCCCGTGCCGCGATGCGACGACCGAAGCTCACCGGGGAATTGCGCGGCGACGCCGGCGGCTTCGTATCCGCGGAGACCGCGGTGGGCGACACGCGTGCACCCAGCTCCTGCGCCTGATAGAGCTGGCGCATCTGTTCGCTCACATCGTTGACCGTGCCACGAGCGTGCTGGTTGAAGTGGCTCTCGGTTGCCAGGCGGTTGCCCGGGTCGAAGTCGCCGGCGCTGTCGATGACGCCCGCATTATCGGAGCTTTCAGATCCGGCCTGCTCGCTTCCCGCCGCGCGCCGCCGCTGTACGCGCGCCAGGGCTTCTCGCGCCTGCCCCTGCATCTCGCCGATGCGGTCCGCCATTTCCGTTTCGGTGAGCCCGCCGTGACCCACCTCGTCCGGCAGCGAATCCACGGGCGCTTGCCGCGAGGCGCTCGCCGGCTGCTCGTCGAGCAGCACCTTCTCCTGTGCCTCGATGTCCGCCAGCAGTTCCCTCGCTTGCTCGTACATCTCTTCGATCGACTCGGGCGGTGGCTGCTGCGACGATTCTTCCGCGGGCGCATTGTCCGACTCGGGGTCCCGCGCCATCGCGTCGAGCTGCCGTTTGACTTCCTCCAGGTCGTCGATGCGCTGCTGCGACCAGGCGCGCTCGCTCTGCAGCGTGTATTCCCGCGCGCGTTCTTCCTGTGCCGGGTTGCGTGCCTCGGGCAGCAGCGCCTCGCCATAGCGCAGCACGAGCATGAACAGGCCCACATGCAGCCACGCCGCCAGATAGGTCTTCGACAGCAACCGGCGCGCGTAGGGCGGTTCAGTAGCGGTCATTGGAGTTGGCACGGATGCTGACGTTGCGCAGCCCTTCGAACTCACACAGGTCCAGAACCTGCACCACATGCTGCAGCGAGGTGTTGCGATCGCCGTCGATGCGGATGCGCCGGTTGCGATTTTCCGCCGCTTCGCGCCTGAGCGTCGCGTGCAGCGCCTCGCTGCCGATGCGCTGGCCATTCAGGAACAGGCGGCCACGGCTGTCCACGCCGATCACCAGCACCTGCTCCGGCGCCGTGTGCGATTCCAGCGCCACCGCGGAGTGCGGCAGCACGATCTGCAGTTCTTCTTCTTTCTTGTCCGGCTTGAGCTTGTTGAAGCTGGTCGCCACCAGGAAAAAGATCAGCAGCAGGAAGATGCAGTCCAGCAGTGGCGCCATGTTGACTTCGAACTGCTCATCGTCTTCGAGGTTGACGCGCATCTCAGGCCGCCTGCACCGACTTGTGGGCGAACCAGTCGCTGGTCAGCGCGTTGATCTCCTCTTCCAGCTCGATGCCATAGAGCACCGTGCGGCTCTTGAAGTAGTGGTAGAAGCCAAGCGCCGGCAGCGCAACGCTCAAGCCGGCCGCCGTCGTCAGCAGCGCCTTGGAGATGCCGTCCGCGAGCAGGCTCGGGTCGCCGATTTCCCCCGAGGCCGCGATCACGTAGAACGCCTCGATCATGCCGATGACCGTGCCCAGCAGCCCGGCAAGCGGTGCGATTGTCGCCACCACTGCCAGTGGATAGGCGCGCTGCAGATGGCGACGCAGCGACATGGACGCAATGTCGCCCGCACCCGAGGAAATGCTCACCAGATCGTGCTGCCGGTGCCGATTGATGAAGGTGAGCACCTGCGCGAGCGTGTTGTCCTGCGGTGCGCAGAGCGACTCGATTTCCGCGTGGTTGCCGCTTTTCCAGAGCTCCCTGACGCGCGCCACCAGTCCCTCCGGCACGATGCGGCCACGGCGCAGACCCTGCAGGCGCTCGAAGATCACCCCCAGGCCTGCGACGGAGAGCACCACGATGACCACACCCGTGATCCCCACCAGGTGATAGAGCTCGCCAATGGAGTAGTCGGCGGCGAATGCCGGGCCTGGCGCGAGCAGCGCCACGGCCAGGGCGAGAGCGAAGACGGCGAGACTTTTCATGCGGAACCTGTTTGACGGCTGCCCGAGGGCGTAGTTTGGCATGCTCGCGAAACCGGTCCAGGCCGCTTTCGCCAACGCGCCAGCCCGGCGGGCGGCGCTGTGAGAGAATGGCGGCATGTCCAAACCACCCTGCCCCCAATGCGCCTCCGCCCTCGCGTATGACGACGGCACTCTGCTGGTCTGCCCCGAATGCGGCCATGAGTGGATGGAATCCGCCGTCGCCGCACCCACCGAAGAGACGCCCGTCATCCGCGACGCGTTCGGCACTGCGCTCAGCGACGGCGACAGCGTCACCGTCATCAAGGATCTCAAGGTGAAAGGCTCGTCGACCGTGGTGAAGGTCGGCACCAAGGTGAAGGGCATACGCCTCGTCACCGAGGGCGATCACAACATCGACTGCCGCATCGAAGGCATCGGCGCCATGGCGCTGAAGTCGGAGTTCGTGAAGAAGGCCTGACGGGGACGATCCGCCTCTCACTCGCGATCGTGGACGAGCCCGCGAGCGGAAACGGGGTCAGCGGTGCAGCCTGAAGCGCCCGCTCAGCAGCGCCCAGGTGCTCCGGCGCGCGCCCGTCACCTTGTGCATCTGATCGTCGGCCGCGGCGACCACGCAGTTGCGGCCCCGGCTCTTGGCCAGGTACAGCGCCTCGTCCGCCTGACGGAAGGTGTCGTCGAAACTCTGGTCGGCCTTCGACGCCGCCACGCCGAAGCTGGCCGTGATGGGCAGCGGATCTTCCGGGATGAAGTTCGTCTGCATGACCTTCTGGCGCAGCTTTTCGGCCAGCTCCGCGGCCTTCGACAGGCTCGCGCCCGGGCATACCAGCACGAATTCCTCCCCGCCCCAGCGCCCCAGCCCGTCGGTATTGCGCGTGTGCGCACGCAGGATCTCGCCCATCGTGCGCAGCACCCGATCGCCGCCATAGTGGCCGCGCTGATCGTTGACATGCTTGAAGTGATCGATGTCGATGACGATGACGCTCGCCGGCACGCGCGTCGCCTGCAGCGACTCGACGAAGCGCTCGATGCCGTGGCGGTTGAGCACGTTGGTGAGCCCATCGAGCGTCGACAACCGGCGATAGTTTTCCTTCTCGCTCTCGAGATCGTGGATCTTGCGGCGCTGCTCGCGATTCCGGCGGCGCATCAGCACCCATTGCGAGACGCCGTAGATGGTTGCGAAGACCACCAGCACGCACAGGATGCCCAGGTACCAGAACTCCGCGCTGATCCACTCGCCCACGAACTCGATCTTGTCGATCTGGATGTCGTGATGACTGCCGGCCAGCTCGCCGCGCAGATCGATGGAGAAAATCGTCGCGTTGCTGAGATCGGGCTGCGACAGCGATCGCGGCAGGTCGTACTGGGCTATCCACCACTCCGGCACCCAGAACTCGCTCAGCTTGATGGCCACCGGCCGGGCGAGATCCCGCGCCGGGATGTTCACGTAGTTGTACTTCGGCGAATTCAGGTCCTCGAGGCTCGAGAATCGCGGATCGAAATTGCGGATGGCGACGCGCAGGTACTGCGCCGAGCCCGTGTAGCGAATCGCCAGATTCAGCGTCTTGTAGCGCGAGAGGTCGGTGCCCTCGTTTACATGCTCGCCGTGCAGCGGAAAGCCGAAGCTGCAACCCTGATCCACCGAGGCCGCGGGCAGCGTGCAGGCGAAGTGGAAGTGAGCCTGGTCCACCCACTCGATGTCCGCCGGCGCGCCATTGCCGGATTGCATCAGGAACGCATACGGACCCTCGCTCCGGTTCTCGATCGTCAGGCGGCGTTCCGGCAGGAAACGATGAGCGATCATCGCCAGGCAGGTCAGCAGGATGCCGAGCAGCAGCACCAGCGAGTGGCGGGATTTTGGGGGGACCGATTCGTCCGGTTCGCGCATGAGCCCGCAATCATGCCCGGCGGCGAGCGGCGATGCCGCGAACGACTTCCGCAATTGCGACCGGCGTGCCTCGCGACCGGAAAACTCCTACTCCGCTGCCGGAGGCGGTCGCGCGATGCGATCACAGGTCGACTTCGCCGGCGGCATCAGGGAGCCTCGATCAAACCTCGACTCGATACTGAAGCCCGATCTCATCGCCCGGCTGGCCGCGAAGGCCCCAATTGTGGCGCGGCGTCTCTGTGATCGTCACCTCGATCTCGTTCGGCTTGCGGTCGCAGTGCTCGGCAATGCGCGCGAACATCAAGCGGATGAGCGACTTTCTCGTCTCGAGGGTTCGCCCCTCGAACATGCTTATCTCGATGATCGTGTAGCGGGGCGAGGCCGATGCCGGGAAGAAGAAGTCTTCCGCCGCCATTGGAAAGAAGCGATGCGCGCGTTTGTCAGGCGGGAACTGCAGCGCCTCGATCACGCAGGAATGGATCACTTCCGAAAGCACGCTCTTGATGGGGTCGAGATGCTCGCGGATGCCGTAGATTTTTACCTGGGCCATTGCTCCCCGGCAGAATCGCACTCACCAGGTCGGACTCGGCCTGAGCTTGGCGCCGTAGAGTTCTTCTTCATCGGCGGTCGGGTGCTGCCCGTCCACGAATCGAGCATATGCAGCTGGCGAAAGGGGTGCCGATGATGCTCGCCCGATTTTGTCCCAAGACTTCAGAAGCGATCGCGAATTCAGGTCTGGATCCACTTCGAGCCTGCCGATGGCGCTCCCCTCCGGGTCGCTCATCTTTTCGGCGAACTCCACCGGTGCCAGTTCCGCAATTGCGCGAACGCGCGCCACGAGCGCATCCATCGAGACCGAGGCGGGCTCGTTCCTCGATGGCGCTCCTTCTATCCTGGTAGATAGTCGAGGCACCGCCGACTTGCGCGAGCGCACGACCCCAACGAATTCGATACTGAAGTAGTTCATCTCACTGAAGCCCTTGCCCGCCGCTTACGGCGACGGGGAATACGTCCGCGTCAGCTTAAGCTCATTCACCAAAGAGGTGGCAAGGTTGAAGTATGAGTAACAGTGACGCCCGTCACTCAACTTGCCCGTCGGCAAACTCCTACCTTGGCCCAGGGGGCGGAGTTTACAGGTTTTTACATAAAACGTAAGCAAGCCAGCACCTCCGGAAGGTGCCGCGT
>CAMLGF010000039.1 GCA_946479515.1 uncultured Pseudomonadota bacterium
TGGTGAATGCCACGAACCCGGCGGAGACCTGGAACACCTACGACATCATCTACACGGCGCCGCGGTTCAACGCCGACGGCACTCTGGCCTCCGCCGCGCGCCTCACCGTGTTGCTGAACGGCATCCTGGTGCAGAACGACTCCAAGCTGAAGGGCGGCACCACCTACATCGGCGCACCTAACTACGTGGCGCACGGAGACATGCCGCTGCGGCTGCAGGACCACGGCCACCTGGTCCGCTTCCGCAACATCTGGCTGCGGCGGCTCTGAGGCCACGGCATTGATACGGCGCCGCCCGCCGGGCGGCGCCGTTTCCCCGCGGCGCGGCAGCCCGGATTTGCCCGGTGCGCATCGCGCGCCGGGCCTGAGACACCGATCACAGGCTCCCGTCGCGGCAATTTTCTGCCGCCCGCCGGAGCCCCGGCGGCGACGCGGCCCTCGTGGCGCGCCTCAAGCGACGGCACCCACCATCCGATAAAACCCCTGGGCCGGCGGTTTGCACAGCCGTTTCCAGGCTCTGGATGGAGTGCCGATGTCGGATTCGCACCGGAAAGAAACAGGCAGGAACGCCACCACCGATCTGCCACTGCAGGCCCAGCTCATGGGATCGCTGGCGCTCGTCCTGTTCCTGAGCACGGTCGCGGGCCTGATCGGCTACTTCACCTTCGATGCCCGCAATCTTCAGACCAGCGTCGAGGCGAAGGCGGGCGTGTATGCCACCAATCTTGCCGCGCAACTCTACAACCCCATCGCCGCGGGCGATCCGGCCCGATGCGAGGCGGTGATCAAACCGCTGGAGAGCGATCGCAATGTCTTCGCCATCGGTGTGTACGGCACCGGCGGCCGACTGCTGGCAGGCCATGGCGACGTGCCTGCGACCTTGCGGGACGCGGGGCAGGCGCGCCTGGACGACGATCGCACCTTCATGCTGGTGCGCGAGGTACCCATCGAGCAGGGGGCGTCGGGACATCTGTTGCTGGCGCTGTCCACCGAGCACATTGCCGGGGCACGCATGCGTGCCGCGCAGTTCCCTGCCATGACCACGGGCCTGGTGCTGCTGTTCGCGATCCTGCTGGCGCTGGCCAATTCCTTCAGCGTGATGATGTCGGAGTGCGTGCGGATGTTCGAGGAACGGCGCGAGATGGAACGCACCGAGAAGGAACGCCTGGAAGAGCTGGTCACTGCCCGCACGCGGGAACTGGAACGCGGTCGCGAGCAGTTTCGCCTGGTGGTGGAAGGAACGCAGGCGATACCGTTCGCGCTCGACGTCGAGGATGGTCGCTTCGAGTACATCGGCCCGCAGGGCCCGCGACGCCTCGGCTTCAGCGAGGAATTGTGGAAAGAGCCGGGCTTTCTCGACAAGCTGATGCCGCGCGAACGCCACGGCCCGGTGCGTAGCCGGATGGATGGCAGCGAGGGGCACGTCGAGCTCGAGACCACGGTACTGACGCGGGACGAGGAGCGCGTCGACCTGCGCTGGGTCGTCAATTGCGAGACCAGTGACTCCACGGGCCGCCACAAGATCATGCGGGGCATGATGCTGGACGTCACCGAACAGCGGCGCCTGGAAAGCGATCTGCAGCAGGCGCAGAAGCTCGAGAGCGTGGGCCGGCTCGCGGCGGGCGTTGCCCACGAGATCAATACGCCCGTGCAGTTCGTATCCGACAGCGTGCTGTTCGTGCGCGAGGCGATGGACGATCTGTCGACGGTGGTCGGCAAGTATCACCAGCTGCGCGAGGTCGCGACGAGCGCGGCCGAGGCCGATCCGCAATCGCCGCTGGCGCAGGCCGTGCGGGCGGCCGGGGAAGCCGAGGACGAAGTCGATCTCGACTACATCCTGGAGCACGCCCCGGTCGCGCTCGATCGCGCGCGCGAAGGGCTGGGCCGGGTGGCGGCCATCGTGCGCTCCATGAAGGAGTTCGCGCATCCCGACCGCCAGGAAATGGTGCGCACGGATCTCAACCAGGCGATCGCCAGCACGCTGGTCATCGCCTCCAACGAATACAAGTACGTCGCCGAAGTCGAAACTTCGTTCGGCGACATCCCGGCGATCGACTGCCATGCGGGCGAGATCAACCAGGTGGTGCTGAATCTCATCGTCAACGCGGCGCACGCCATCGGCGACGTGGTCAAGAACACCTCGGCCGAGGCTGCCCAAAAGGGCAGGATCCGCGTGAGCACGCGGTTGATCGGCGATCAGGTGGAGATCGCCATCGGCGACACGGGCAAGGGAATCCCGCCCGAGATCCGTGCGCGCATCTTCGATCCATTCTTCACCACCAAGGAAGTGGGCCGGGGTACGGGGCAGGGCCTCGCCATCGCCCGCACCGTGGTGGTGGAGAAGCACCGCGGCACCTTGCACTTCGAGACCGAGCTCGGCCGTGGCACCACGTTCTACATCCGCCTGCCGGTGCATGGCCCGGAAGCGCAAACCGCGGTTGCATAAGCGTCTCCGCCGCACCTGACGGCGCGCACCGCCTCCGCCCGGCTCGCGGGCACGTCAAAGCCCCGCGCAACCCGTCGATATCAGGGGCTGCGCGGGGGTGGGATGCCGCACGTCTTACCGTTGCGGCCCGGTGCGGTTGTCGTACTCGTCGTTGTCGAGATACCCGTCACCGTTCTTGTCGGCGGAGGAAAAACTCTCCACCAACTTCGGGTCCGCGGAGGCCTCCGGCATGGAGATGCGTCCATCCTTGTTCGCATCGAGCATGTCGAATGAACCGGACTGGCCCGCGGGCGTCGCCGGTTGCTTCTGGCTTTCGGCGGCGAATGCTGCGAGCGGAATCGCGGCGGCCAGCGTGGCGGCGATCAACGTTGTCTTCCTCATCGCAAACCTCCATATGTTTGCCTGGGTCACCCGGTCGTGAAATGCATGGCGCGTGCCACTGGCAATCACTTGCGGATATTCAGTGGGTTGTGAGGCGGTGGGCACGCCGGCTGACGCGTCTGCCGCGCGCCAATGCCGGCTTTCGGCGACAACGGCGGTGCCGGGCGACGCGTGGCGGCGACAGCGGGTCGTGAGCGCCCGGCAAACAAAGGCTTGCGAGTCGGCGATCGGTGACGTCCGCGAGGGGCGGCGCCGCGGCTGACAGGCAACGCACCGGCCGGCCGACGCGTCTGTGAGCGAATTCCGACGGCAGCAGGGGCCGCCACCGCGGAGGCTGCGCTGCGTGGGTGCATTCTGGTTCACGCTGGTGGGCGTACTGCTCATCGCCATCGCCTTGCTCGGCCGGTTTCTCGACCGACTGCCGGTGAGCCCGGCGATGATCTATCTACTGGCGGGAGTGGTGCTCGGCCCCGCGGCACTGAATGCGCTGGAACTGCATCCGCTGCGCCACCTCGCCATGCTGGAAACGCTCTCCGAAGTGGCGCTGCTGATCGCGTTGTTCACCGTCGGCATCAAGCTGCGCGTACCGGTGGGCGATCGGCGCTGGAGTCTGCCGCTGCGCCTGGCCACGCTCTCCATGCTGGCGACGGTGCTGGGTATCGCGATCGTGGCCTGGCTGTGCTTCGGCTTCAGTCCCGGTCTGGCGCTGGTGCTGGGCGCCGCGCTGGCACCCACCGATCCCGTGCTGGCGTCGGAAGTGCAGCTGCGCAGTCCGCAGGACCGGGACGCACTGCGGTTTGCACTGACCGGCGAGGGTGGGCTGAACGACGGCACGGCCTTTCCGTTCGTGTTCCTCGGGTTGGCGGTGCTCGGGGCCGGCGACGAAGTGTTCAGCCTGTGGCGCTGGCTCACGGTCGACGTGCTGTGGTCGGTGAGCGCGGGCCTGGTCGCGGGCTTCATGGTGGGTACGTTTCTCGCCCGGGCGGTGCGCGCCTTGCGTGCGCGCTTCAGCAACGCGGTGATCTTCGACGAGTTCCTGTTGCTGGGCGTGATCGCGCTGAGTTACGGGATTGCGCTGGCCCTGCACGCCCTCGGCTTTCTCGCCGTGTTTGCCGCCGGCCTCGCGCTGCGCCGCGCCGATGACCTGCATGCGCAGCCGGATCTGCCCGCCGCCAGCGTGCGACCGGACTCGCCACTCACGCCGAGCATGTTGAGCGTTAACGAGCAGCTCGAGCGCATCGCCGAAGTGACCATCGTGCTGCTCGTGGGTGTGATGATCTCCACCGGCTACTGGTCGCCCGTCGGATTGGGAATCGCCGCCGTGCTGTTCACGGTAGTTCGGCCGCTGTCGGTGTACGGCGGCCTGGCGGGCGCCGCCACCGGCCGCGTGCAACGCCGCCTGCTCGGCTGGTTTGGTATTCGCGGCATCGGCTCGGTCTACTACGCGGTGTACGCGGTGAATCTCGGCAGCGATCAGATCCTGTTTGCCGATGCCGAGAGGCTGCTCTCGTGCATCTTCACCGTCATCGCGACGTCGATCGTCGTGCACGGCGTGTCGGCGGCGCCGCTGATGAAGCTGTACCAGCGACGCTGGGCGCGCAGCAGGGGAGGAGCCGCCGAGGTGTCGGACAAACGATGACAGGTGCCAAGCGGCGCTCCCACGACATAACCAGTTCCGGCTGCTGCCGCATGCTGCGGTTGCGCACGGACAATTCACGCATGGAGCCAATGGATTGGAACCGCATCGAGGGTAACTGGACACATTGGCGCGGCCGCGTACGGGAACGGTGGGGCAAGCTCACCGACGATCACCTGGACGTGATCGCGGGCAGGCGTGATCAGCTGGCCGGGCGGATCCAGCAGCTCTATGGACTGCGAGAGGACGAGGCCGAGCGGCAGCTTCGCAATTGGGAACGCAACCTGTTCGGCGCGGAGGAGTAGACATGATCACCACAGCCAGTCTTCGCAATGCCTTCTGGTGCGTCATCGCACTGACCATCGTCGCCTGCGCGTCGGCGCCCATGCCCGTGGACAAGCTGGCGGTCGCGCAGGCTTCCGTGCAGCGCGCGGAACGCGCGCAGGCCGCGCGGTTCGCGCAGGTCGAGCTGAACACCGCGCGCAACAAGCTCGGCGCGGCGCAGGCCGCCGCGGACAAGCACGACGCCGAGGTCGCCGCGCGCCTCGCCGACCAGGCGGACGTGGATGCGCAGCTCGCCGAGGCGACCGCGCGCGCCAAGCAGCAGGAACAGCTGGTCACGGAGATGGACGCCAGTCTGCGCGACCTGCGCAACGAGGCACTCAGAAATCAAGACATGAGGAATCAGGACACGGGGAATCCGGATATGGCCAATCCGGGGATGGCCAGTCCAGCCCCGCGCGACCCTGCCTCTCCGTCACCGCAACAGTGAGGAGGCTGCCATGAAGTTCATCGTTACGATCGCAATGGCGGGAATGTTGGGCTTGGCTGCCTGCCAGACCATCCCCCAGGATTCCGCGCTTCTCGCGCAGGCGCGTAGCGCTGTGGAGCAGGCGCAGTCCGATGCCAATGTCACCAAGTACGCGCCCGCCGAGCTCGATCGAGCACGCAAGCTGTTGGTCAATGCCGAGGGCGCGGCCAAGGAGCGCGGTGCGAACGACAAGGTGGCGGCGCACTACGCCTATCTCGCCACGCAGATGGCGCGCATCGCCGAGCAGCGCTCGCACGAGCAACTGGCCATCGCGCGCGTCAAGGCCGGTGAAACCGAACGCCAGCAGATTCTGCTCGCAGCTCGCGAGAGCGAAGCCAACCGCGCGCTGGCTCGCGCCCGCGACGCACGGGCCGCGGCCGAACAGGCCCGTAGCGAGGCGGAGGACGCGCGCTCGCGCATCGCCCAGACGCAGGCGGAGAACCAGCGGCTCGCGGGCGAGCTGCAGGCCGCGCAGGTGCAGGCGGCGCAGACGCCGCGCGGCATGGTGCTGACGCTCGATGACGTGCTGTTCGATACGGGCAAGGCAGACCTCAAAGCAGGTTCGCAACGCGCCATCGACCAGATCGCGACCTTCCTCAGCCAGAATCCGGAGCGCCAGGTACAGGTGGAAGGCTTCACCGACAGCCAGGGCCCGGACGAGTACAACCAACAGCTGTCGCAGCGCCGTGCCGACGCAGTGGCAGCCGCCATCGTGCGGCGCGGCGTGGAAGCGGAGCGCGTGCGCGCCCTGGGTTACGGGGAAGAGTTTCCGGTGGCCAGCAACGGCAACGCCGGCAGCCGCCAGCTCAATCGTCGCGTCGAAATCGTCGTTTCCAATGGCGACGCCGCGATACCGGCGCGCACCGGTGCCGGCAATTGAACACCACCGTGAACATGGCGGACGGGGAGTCGTTGCCAGGCCTGTCGCTCGATGACAGCGAGCTGCGCCTGATCGGCAATTCCGCGGGCATCCGCAAGGTGCGCGAGCTCATCGCGCGCGTCGCGCCGGCCGACTCCACCGTGCTCATCTGCGGCGAGTCCGGCTGCGGCAAGGAGCTGGTCGCGGAGTCCGTGCACGCCATGAGCCCACGGGCCGCCAAACCATTCGTCGCCATCAACTGTGCCGCAATTCCGGCGACGCTCATCGAGGCCGAACTGTTCGGTCATGAGCGCGGCAGCTTCACGGGCGCGATGCGCACGCGTGAAGGAGTCTTCGAGCGCGCGAACGGCGGGACCCTGCTGCTCGACGAGATCACCGAGATGCCTCTCGATCTGCAATCGCGCCTCCTTCGGGTGCTCGAAACCAAACGGCTGAACCGCGTCGGCGGTTCGGCGGATCTTCCTGTGGACGTGCGGGTGATCGCCTCCACCAACCGCTCGCCGGCGCAGGCGTTCGACGAGGGACGCCTGCGCGAGGACATTTACTACCGGTTGGCGGTGGTGACCATCGAGCTGCCGCCCCTGCGCGAGCGCGGCGAGGACATTCTCGTGCTCGCCGAATTCTTCCTGGGCGAGCTCAATCTGCGCAACGGCACGCACAAGCGGCTGTCCGAGGAGCTGCGCATGCGCTTCATGCGCCATCGCTGGCCGGGCAACGTGCGCGAACTGCGCAATGCCGTGGAGCGGGCCTACATCCTCTGCGACGGCGAGCTCAATCTCAGCGAAGCCGACATGCCGACGCTGCGCGGCGACGTCGACGGCGCGGGCACGGTGCATGGCAACGAGATCCACATCCCCATCGGCGCCACGCTCGACGAGATCGAGCGCACGTTCATCCTGGCCACGCTGAAACATTTCGAAGGCGACAAGCGCCGCGCGGCCGACGTGCTCGGCTGCAGTCTGAAGACGCTCTACAACAAGCTGCACGCCTACGACCGCGAGCGCCCGGGGCGCGAGAGTTCGGCGGGTTTGAACTGAGGAGCGCACAGCCCATTTTCGGGTGAGAGACGGTGTCCAGCCTGTTCCACTCACCACTGGAGAGACGACTCATGGCACGCGATTATCGATCGGGACGAGGGCAATCGGGAGGAGGGCAATCGGGACAGGGACCTTGGCGCAGTGACGAGGGCCGCAGCAATCGCTGGCGTGACGACAACGAAGGGCGCTATCCCAGCGCCGACCAGGACCGCGACTACGATTACCGCTACACGCGCGGCGACGAGGGCGACAGCTCCGTGCGCGCGGGCAGCTACGACCAGGGACGTGTGCAGTTCGGCCGGCGCGACCGCGGTGATCGGCCCGGGCCGAGCGGCAGACATGCCGGTTACGGCAATTTCGGGCAGGGTGACTACGGCAGCGAACGCGCGGGCGTTTCGGGCCGCGGCCGCCACGGCGACGCCGAGTACGAAGGCGGTAGCTACCGCGGCGACTATGACAATGAATATGGCTATGGGCGCCAGGGAGGCTACGGCGGCGACTTTGGTGCGGGGCGATACGGCGTCGCCGGCAGCCGCAGCCGGTTCGAAATGGTCCAGTCGGACTCCGACTATGGATATGGCGACCACGGCCGTGGCCGCTATGGCGGATCGCAGGGCAGCACGGGATGGCGCGGCTATGGCGCCGCCGGCGAATTCTCGCGCGGCTGGAACGAGCCATACGGCGAGGGGCAGCAGTACACTGCGGGCGGTGACTATGCGGGCATGCGTGGCCCGGGCACGCACCGCGGCAAGGGACCGAAGGGCTATCAACGCAGCGACGACCGCCTCAAGGAAATGCTCTGCGAGCGGTTGCGCGAAGATCCGGACATCGACGCCAGCGACATTTCCATCAGCGTCCAGGGCGGACGGGTGACGCTCGACGGCACGGTAGATAGTCGGCGCACCAAGAATCTGGCCGAGGACGCCGCCGAGCAGCTGGGTGTCGAGGAGGTGCAGAACAACCTGCGGGTGCAGCGGCGGGATGCGGCTGGCACCCCGTCCGGTTCGCAGGGCATGCAGGGACGCGGCAGCGGTACGCTCGAGCAGTCGAAGTCGAAGCAACACTAACCAGAACTGAAGGAGATCCAGATGGGAATCATTCTGTGGTTGATCATTGGCGGCGTGGTGGGCTGGCTGGCGAGCCTCGTGATGCGACGCGACGCCAGCCAGGGCATCGTGCTCAACATCGTGGTGGGCATCGTCGGTTCCATCCTGGGAGGCTGGCTCATCGGGCCGCTGCTGGGTGCGCCGTCGATCAATTCGGGTGAGATCAGCATCGCCAGCCTGCTCGTGTCCTTCCTGGGCGCGGTCATCCTGCTGGCCATCGTGAACCTGATCACGCGCCGCAGCGTGCGCTGAGATCATTGCGGGCCGGGCACTTGATCGCGGAACTGTTCGCAGTTCACGTATCGGTGCCCGAGCTCATCGTGCGCGGCACGCTGGTCTATTGGCTGCTGTTCCTCATCTTCCGCTTCATCCTGCGCCGCGACGTCGGCGCGGTGGGAATCGCTGACATCCTGCTGCTGGTGATTGTGGCGGACGCGGCGCAGAACGCCATGGCCGGCGGCTACGACACATTCGCGGAAGGCGCCATCCTGGTCGGCACCATCATCGGCTGGAACTGGCTGCTGGACTTCTTCGCGTTCCATTTCGCGCCGGTGCGCCGCTTCGCGACGCCCGGCCGGCTGACGCTGGTGAGCCGCGGCGTGGCCAATCTGCGCAACCTGCGCCGGGAATTCATCTCGCTGGAGGAGTTGCGCCAGAAGCTGCGCGAGCAGGGCATCGAAGACCTGCGTGAAGTGAAGACCGCGTACCTGGAGGGCGATGGTCAGATCAGCATCATTCGCAACTCGGGCCCCTCGGGCCCCTCGGATCGGAAGCCGGAGAAGCCGCCACCAGGTCGCTGAAGATGCCGGTCGGTGCACGGGTGTGGTAGTACAGCTCGCCGGTCCGCGGATTCCACTCGAAGCTCACGACTTCACGACCGGCCGCCGGCGGCAGTCCGGGTTCCTCGCCGCCGGGTTCGAGGGTCTCGAAGACCAGCTGCCGCGTGCGCAGCGAGGCGGTCGCGCTGCAGGGTTGCACCGGCGCGCTCATCTGCACCTGCACCTGCACCAGCTCTGGCGCGATCCACATGGCGCCGCTGCCGCTTTCCCCGACGCGACCGGCATCGGCCGCGTGCAGGGCGGCGAAAGAGAACAGCGCGACGGAGACCGATCGATTCCCTGATTTCACGTCGCGAGCATGCCGCGCCGCGCGGCCGATGCCGATGGCTGCGTGCAGTGGCCGCCTGTAGGACGCCACCGCGCCGTCGGCGCGACGGTTTTCGACAAACCCTGCGATACTGCCGACCCCTCGCTTCCCTGGACTCGGCAATGCCCCGGCAAGAGAACGTCATCCACTGGTTCACAGCGGTCGACTGGATCCAGGCGCTGTGGCGCATCAGCGCCATCCTCGCGGCCAGTTTCCTGCTGGTGTTCGTCGCGCGACGACTGCTCTCCGGGCTCGAGAAGTTCACGGCCACGCATGCGCTGGACGCCGAGGCGCAGCGCCGCGCGGCCACGGTGAGCAACGTGCTGCGCAAGGTGGCGACGGCGCTCATCGCCATCATCGCCCTGCTGGCCATTTTCAACACCCTGGGCATATCGATACTGCCATTCCTGGCCACCGCTGGCGTCGCCGGCATCGCCATCGCTTTCGGCGCGCAGAGCCTGGTGAAGGATTTCTTCCGGGGTTTCTTCCTGCTGGTGGAGAATCAGATCCGCCAGGGCGACGTGGTGGAGATCGCCGGCAAGAGCGGGCTGGTGGAGGACCTCACGCTGCGCTACGTGCAATTGCGCGACTACGAGGGCAATGTGCACTTCGTGCCCAATGGGGAGATCGGCGTGGTGACGAGCGCCAGCCGCACCTTTGCCTATGCCGTGGTGGACGTGGTCATCGCGCTCGAACAGGAAATCGCACCCGTCCTCGAGGCCATGCGCGCCACGGGCGCGCAGCTGCGTGCTCACGCCCAGTTCAAGGACCGGATCATCGACGACCTGGACATAGCCGGAGTGGAGTCGTGGAATGAACGCGGCCTGACGCTGCGCGCGCGCATCAAGGTGCGCGCGCTCGAGCAATCCAGCGTGAAGCGCGAGTATCTGCTGCGGCTGAAGCTGGCCTTCGACCAGGCGGGCATTCAGCAGCCGCGCACCACCGTCACCCTGGTGGATCCGCGCGCGCCGCTCAGTGAGCGGTGACGGCGCTCGGAGTCGCGGGCCCGGAGCGGCTGGCGCCGCCCTCGCTCTCCCAGCGCTCCTTCTCGAGCGCCTCGTTCATCTTGAGGCGCTCCGCCTCGTCGCGGCGCTGCACCCGCGCGGCCATGTACGAAGCGACGAGTACGGCGACACCGGCGATGCCCAGTAGTTTGATGATCCTCATCGTCAGCATGCTGCTCTCCGTGCGGGTCATTTCTGCAATCTCCTGAGTTCGGCCAGATGTCGCTGCAGTACGGGCAGCGTGTCGCGCGCGAAGCGGCGCACGTCCAGGTCCTCGCCACCCTGGGCTTGCGCCGCGTACAGAGCCGCGAGGCGTTCGTGCGCCGAGATCGTCTCGTCGGTCCACAGCGCGTCGAAGTCCGCCTGCGCGGTGCCAGCCGGCGGCGCGGGCCGCGGCGGGACGTCGGGCAGTGGCCAATGCTTGGCCGCGGCGAGCTTCTCCATCTGCGCATTGGTCGCATCGTGGTCGCGGACCAGGGCTGCGGCGATGCGCTTGAGTTCGGGATCGTCGAGCTGCGCCAGCGCCTCATGGGCTGCGCCGAGTTCTCGCCGGCCGCGGTCGGCGGCGAGCGCGAGAAACGACAGATCGTCGACGGGCTTGCCGAGGTCGCCGCCGCCCGTCGGTGCGGTGTCCAGCGAGCTTGCCTCGCTCGACTGGGATTCGGCGGCCATCAAGGGTACGAGCGCCGCGGAACCGGCGGCGAGGTTTTCCGCGAGCGGTAGCGAGACGGTGGCGACGCCCGGCTCGGGCAGGGGCTGCGCGGGTCCGGTGGGCGCCAGCGATACGGCCCAGGCCGGGCAGCTCGCTGTCGTCACGATGATCTTCACCAGCCAGCGTGTCTCGCGTTTCATGTGGGTGCTTCCGTGACGAGATCCGCCCGACGCCAGCTTGGGGCTGACGCCGGGCGGGGCCATGCGGTCGTGGCTGTTCGCAAGGTCTCGCAGGTGGGCATCACCCGGCCGCGACCGCACGTGTGCCTCAACCTCCGGGCGTGGTCGGCGCCGGGTCGGCCGAGCCGGACTGCTTGGCCGCATCCAGCGTGGCCTGCGCCTGGGCCTTGGCGGACTCGTAGGTCGCATCCGCCTGGTCCTTGCACGCCTGCTGCGCGTCGCTCGCCAGGGTCTCGCATTTCTCCTTGGCAACCTGGCGCTGGCCGTCGGCCTGCGCGATCGCGACGTCGTACTCGGCCGCGGCGCGATCCTCCGCGCCTTCCATCGCAACGCCCGCGGCCTCGCGGCGCTCCTCGGCCACGTTTTCCTGTGCGTCCTGCCGCTCTTCGGCCACGTCCTTTGCGGTCTCCTGCGCGGATTCGCGCTTGTTGCAGCCGGCGAGCGCGAAAAGGCTCATCGCCGCGGCGAAGGCCAGTGTCGAGCTTTGCAGTTTCGTCATCACGTCTCTCCTGATTGGGCCTGTGGGATCGAATGCATGCATTCGTCGCGGCGAATCGTGCGCTGCCCGCGAGGGCGATACCCGCAGACAGGGAGTGGAGACGGCGTCAGACGCCACCGACCGCGCAGCGGTTCCTCCTGCATGCGGCGTATTTTCGCGACAGCGATGCGCCGGCTGTCAGTGCGTGCCCACAGCAATCGACGGGCGGGCGGGGAGACGCGCGTGGAGTGAGCTGACAGGGCCGGGCGGCCTGTGGTTTTAAGGTGGCCGGTACACGCAACCCGAGCCACACAGGAGGGCACCATGTCAGCACAAGCGAAATTCGAGAACGGAGCGCGCAGCTCCGATTCCACGGTGGCGGAACTCAGCCGCATCGTTTCCCAGGCCGAAGAACTGCTGAAGACACTCGGCGAAGAGGGCGGCGCGGCCGCCGAAGCGGTGCGGCAGCGTGTCGTGCGCACCCTGCACCAGGCGCGCGCGCGCATCGCGGATGCCGGCATGCGCGCCAAGGGCGCGGCCACGGATGCCGCCCGTGTCACCGACCAGTACGTGCACGACAACCCGTGGAAGTCGATCGCCTATGGTGCCGCCGCGGGCGCCGCGGTGGCGGTCATCGCCAGCCTGATGCTGCGTCGGGACGAGTAGTAGTTAGGCATGCTCGCGACGCTCTCGCTGGTGCTGTTGCTCGCCGAGCCCGCCGGCCAGACGACACTGCCGCGGCATGCGGATCCGCCGGCGGCCGACGCGCCGCCGGCGGAGGAACGCCGGCCCACCGATCCCCTGTACGACCGGCCGATCAAGGCCACGGACGATCCGGCGTTCGTGCTGGACGCGGTGGAGAACGTGCGCCAGGGCGTGATCGACGCGCGCGCGGCCGAGGCCGGTCTGCCCACGCCGGAATTGCGCTCCGCGGCCGCGAAGATAGGCCGACAGCAGCAGGCCACGCTCGAGGAACTCGAGGCCCTCGCCCGGGCCAAGGGCTGGCGGCTGCCCGCGGGGAACCCGGTGCGAACCGGCACCGTGCCGGTGACCAGCCCGGTCCGCACCAGCGCCGACTTCATCATCAATCAGATCGCGCACCACGAAGTGGTGCTGACGCAATTTCGCGCGCAGGTCGCGGGGCAGGGCGATCGCGACCTGAAACGCGCGCTGCGCGCGGCGCTGCCGGGCTATCAGAAGAACCTCGAAATGCTGCTCGGTCTCAAGCTCTGAAAAACCTGTCGGACTGCACCCCATCGCGGCTGTCGGTCAATGCTCGCAGTGAAGTCATTTTCCAGATCCGCTTGGCGCGACGTCCGACGGCGGGACCGCTCGCTATATCGGAGGCTAGGCCCCATGAGGATCGATGACAGGACCGACTACGGGACCGACCGCCGACCGACGCACGCGGCTCGCCGGACGCCGCACGTGCTGCCCACCGCAGGCGGCTGGCTCGCCCGGCGCTGGTATTACACGCCGAAAACCCGCCGCGCCTACAGCGTGCGGCAAGTGGCGCCGGGCGACCGGCGATTGTTGGCGGAATTCGCGATGTCGCTGGGACAGTTGACCGCGGATCGCGATCTCGCGCCGGTGCGCGAGCTGTCCGACATGGTCTTCGATCGCGTGCTGGCCGTGCACGACGATCGGGCGGTGGCGTTCGTCGCGCTGGAGGGTACGAGCAGCGGCGATCGCGTCATCGGCGTCGTGGGCTGTGTGCCGGCCAACGCCGACGAGGCCACTTTCTCGATCGCCGTGGCACAGGCATTCCGCGGTGAGCACGTGGGGCGCACGCTGCTCGCCACGCTGGTGCGCCACGCGAAGCGCGTCGGCGTCCATCGTCTGTGCGGCGAGATGGCCTGGTCGAATCGTCCCATGCAATCGCTGGCGCAGGCGACGGGGTTCGTGGTCGCGGAGAACCCCGCCGACCGTGGCCGGCGCAGCCTCGTGCTGGCGCTCAAGTGAACCCCAATCCGGGAGGTCGAGTGGCCGAATCCGCTTCAGATGCCGCGATGCGCAGCGGCGTGCAGGAACGCACGCTGCGAGACGGGCTCGCACCGCCCGTGGAGCGGGCGCGGGCGCGCACCGGCCGCGGCATCCTCATCGTCGTGGAGAATCTGCCGTGCCCCTTCGATCGGCGGGTGATGCAGGAGGCGCGCACGCTGGCGTCGGCGGGTTACCGGGTGTCGATCATCTGCCCCAAGGCGCAGGGCTACGAGAAGAGTTTCGAAGTCATCGACGGCATCCACATCCACCGGCACTGGCTGCCGATGGAGGCCGATGGCGCGCTCGGATACGCGCTCGAGTACAGCGTGGCGCTGCTGATGGAATTCTGGCTGTCGCTGAAGATCGCCTTCGGCCGTGGCTTCGACGTGCTGCAGGCCTGCAATCCACCGGACACCATCTTTCTCATCGGCGGCTTCTACAAGCTGTTCGGCAAGAAGTTCGTGTTCGATCACCACGACATCAACCCCGAGCTCTATGAAGCCAAGTTCGGCAGGAAGGGCTGGGGTCGCAGCCTGCTCGTTGCACTGGAACGCCTGAGCTTCCGGACGGCTGACATGGTGATTTCCACCAACGAGTCCTATCGACGCATCGCCGTCGAGCGCGGCGGCAAGGATCCTCGTGACGTGTTCGTCGTGCGCTCGGGACCCGATCTCACGCGCATGAAAATCGTGCCGCCGAACCCTGCGCTGAAGAACGGCCGGCGCTATCTCGTGGGATACGTGGGCGTCATGGGCAAGCAGGAAGGCATCGATCTGCTGCTGCAGGCCGTGCACCTCATCGTGAATGAGATGAAGCGCAGCGACATCCAGTTCGGCTTGGTCGGCGGCGGCACCGAGCTGCCTGCCATGCGCGCGCTCGCCAGACAGCTGGGCGTGGATGAGTACGTCACTTTCACCGGCCGCGCGTCGGATGCGCAGCTGCTCGAGATGCTCAACACGGCCGACATCTGCGTCAACCCGGATCGCGCCAACGAGATGAACGACCGTTCGACCATGAACAAGATCATGGAATACATGGCACTCGGCAAGCCGGTAGTGCAATTCGATCTGACCGAGGGACGCGTGTCGGCGGGCGACGCGTCCTGGTATGCGCGTCCCAACGACGTCGCCGATCTCGCCCAGAAGATGGTGGCGCTGCTGGCCGACGAGCATCAGCGCCGCCACATGGGAGCGATCGGCCGCGACCGGGTGGAGCACTCGCTCTCGTGGCAACACGAGGCACCTCGGCTGCTCGCCGCCTACGACAACCTCCTTGGAGAAAAAGTATGAAGAAGTTTCTGCTGGCCTGCTGCGTCGTGCTGGCGCTGGCCTGGGCCACAGGGGCCATGGCGCAGGATGCCAACTACACCGTCAAGCCAGGCGACATGCTCTCGGTGAGCGTCTGGAAGGAGCCGGACCTGCAGCGTCCCGCGCTGGTTCGTCCGGACGGCTCGTTCTCATTCCCGCTGGTCGGCGAGGTCGACGCCAAGGGTAAGACGGTGGCCGACCTGAACAAGATGCTCACCCAGAAGCTGGCCAAGTACATCTCCGATCCCGTGGTCACCGTGTCGATTCAGGAGATCAAGGGAAACAAGGTGTACGTCATCGGCCAGGTCAACAAGCCGGGCGAGTTCATCATGAACCCGACAGTGGACGTGATGCAGGCGCTGTCCATGGCGGGCGGCACCACCCCGTTCGCGTCGCTCGGCGACATCGTCGTCCTGCGGCGCGGTCCTGGGGGCAAACAGTCCATTCCGTTCCGCTACAACGACGTGGTCAAGGGCCGCCGCACCGACCAGAACATCGATCTGCAGGCCGGCGACGTGGTGGTCGTGCCGTGAGCACGAGCACGCGTGCCACCGTGAGCACCGCGGCCGCGGTGTTCGGCATGCTCGCGGCAGGGCATGCGCCCGCCGCGGAGTGGGAATTGAATCCGCGCCTCGAGGCGGGCTATCTGTACGACGACAACTATCGGCTGGGCACGCCCGGCAACGAGATAGACGTGTCGGGGCCGATGGCGGACGTGCAGATGGAATGGCGCGCGCTCACGCAGACCAGCGAGTTCAGCCTCACACCGCGGGTGCGGGCCACCTACTTCCCCGACGCGCAGGACCTGGACTCGGTGGACTACTTCGCCAATCTGAAATGGCAGCATCGCGGCCAGCGCCTGACCAGTCTGTTGACAGGTGAGTTCTCGCTGCTCGACATCGTGCGCAGCGAGCAGCCGGGCGTGGACACGGGCGGCGACCTGGGCGAGCCCGACCTGGGCGACTCCGGCCACGTGGTCGCCGACAACCGGCGGCGCTACGCCACCGTGCGTCCCGCATTCCTGTTCGACATCTCGCAGCGCCGGCAATTCCAGTTCTCCGCCGGCTACACCGACGTGAAATTCGACGAGCAGTTCTTCGGCGCGCAGGTCGACTATCGATCGGCCGACGTCGCGCTCGGCCTGCTGACGCGCATCAACGAGCGTTCCAATCTCACCGTGCGCCTGCGCGGATCGCAATACGATCTCGCTTCCCGGCTCGACACCAACGACGCCTATGGCGCCGAGCTGGAGTGGGATCGCACCACTGCGGCCGATACGCGTTCCTATTTCCGGCTGGGTGCGCAGCAGGTGGAGCTGCTGGACGGCGAAACGGAGACCAACTGGGTCGCGGGCGCCGGAGTCAATTTCCTCATGGGCCGCAACGAGCTGTTCCTGGACGGCACGCACAGCATCGGGCCGTCGTCGGCTGGCGCGCTGGTCACGCGCGACCAGCTGCGTGTGCGCTGGACGCGCGCCTTCACGCCGCGCCTGAACCTGCTCGCCGGCCTGCGCGCCACGCGCGACGAGGACGTGGAGAACACCCTGTTCACCGTGTTCACCGAGCGTAAGTACGCGGTGGGCGATCTCGGTCTCGAGTGGCGCTGGCAGGAGGAATATTCGCTGCGCGTGGCCTACGACTTCACCTGGCAGGAATACGAGGATTCCACGGTCGACGCCAAGTCGAGCGGCGCCATGGTCTCCGTCACCTATCAACCCTTGCAACGTCGACGCTGAAGGAAAGAAAGACAATGGACGCTGATTCCAATCCGGAATTCTCTGGCTATCTCCACGCCATCGCGCGCCGCAAGGCTCTGCTGTTCGGCGTGGCCATACCGATCGCGGTGCTGGCCATACTCCTGTCGATCGCATTGCCGGACAAATACACCTCGTCGGCGCTGGTGGAGATCGACGAGCCTTCCGGCGCGCAGTCGATGGCCGAGACCTCGAGCGGGGAGAGCTACGCCGACCAGTACGTGACCAACCTCAAGGGCATCGTGCTCACCGACGCCAATCTGCGCCGCATGGCGCAGGAACACGATCTGTACCCGGAACTGGCCGACGATCCGGCGGCGATGATGGTGCGCCTGCGGCGCGACATCAGCGTGAGCATCGTCACCACGCCCATCCTCGACCCGCGCACCGGCCGTGAACGCGAGGTGGTGGATGCCTTCACGCTGTCGTATGACCATCGCGTGCCCGCCAAGGCGCAGGCCGGCGCGCAGTGGCTGGTGGGTGCGTTCCTCGCCGAGCATCGGCGCCAACGCCAGGGGCGTGCCTCCGGTGCCGCCGAGTTCTACGCCAAGGAGGCCGAGCGCCTGCGCACGTACGTCGCGAAGCTCGAGGCCAAGCTCGCCGACTTCAAGAACAAGCACTACGGCCAGCTGCCGGAGTTGACCGAGGTCAACATGTCGATGATGGACCGCGCCGAGAGCCAGCTCGCGCAGAACGAAGTGCAGATGCGCAGCCTGCGCCAGGAGCGGGTATTCCTCGCCGCGCAGCTCGAGCAGGCCCGTTCGCAGGGCCCGGAGGCCGGCAGCCTGCGCGCGCTCGAAGACCAGTACGCGCGCATGCGCTCGAGCTATGACGAGAGCCATCCGGACATGATCGCGCTGCGCCGCCAGATCGACAGCCTGAAATACGGCACCAGCGCGAGCGCGGGGACCAGCCTGCGCTCGCAGCTGCAGGCCAAGCGGGCGACCCTGGCCGAGGCGCGGCAGCGCTACGGCGCCGAGCACCCCGACATCAAGCGCCTGCAGCGCGACATCGCCACGCTCGAGACGCGTATCAAGAACGGTGAGCGCGGCGACGTGGAGCTGTCCGATGGCACGCCGCTCGGCATGCAGCTGCGCGCGCAGATCAATGCCATCGACAGCCAGCTGGGCTCGCTGTCGGCGCAGAACGCCGAGCTGCGCGCCAAGATGAACGGCATCGAGAAGAACGTGACCGCAGCGCCGCAGGTGGAGCGCGAGTACGCCAATCTGACGCGCGACCTGAACATCTCGCGCGAGAAGTACGAGCAGTTGCTCAACCGGCAGATGGATGCGGAAGTGAGCGAGTCGGCCATTGTCGGCGGCCGCGCCGACGAGTTTCGGCTGATCCAGGCGCCCATGATGCCCGCCGAGCCTTCCAAGCCCGAGCGCCTGGCCATCCTGTTCATCGGTCTGGTGGCCGCCGTCGTGCTCGGGCTGACCGTGACGGTCGCCGCCGAAGCTTTCGATCCCAAGGTGCGCGGCGCCCGTGACGTGCGCGAGCTGCTGCAGGTGTCGCCGCTGGTCGCCATTCCCGCGATCCGCAACTCCCGTTCGCGCCGGCGCAGTGCCTGGCGCCTCGTGACCGCAACGGCCAGCGGTGTCGTCGGCGTCTGGATCGCCTTCACCTTCATCAAGAACTATCTGTGAGCGAGAAACCCATGAGCACCACAATGGAAGACGCCATCCGCCGAGGTTATGCCGAGCGGGCTGCCGAGCGGCCGAACTCGATCGAAGCCATGAACGTGCGCCGCGTGCGGCGCGCGGCCGCGCAACCATCCGAAGTGGCGCAGGCGCGACGCTTCCGCCAGGCCAGCGTGGACGCGCGCGCCATGGAGCGCCAGTGCATCCTGCCGGCGGTCTCGGACGTCTCTGCGCTGCGCGCGTTCAAGATCCTGCGCACGCGCGTGCTGCGCCGGCTCGACATGCACAAGTGGAACTCCATCGCCGTCTCCGGCATGTCCCAGGGCGAGGGCAAGACCATGACGGCCATCAACCTCGCGCTCGCGCTCTCCCAGGACGTGAACACCTGGGTGTTCCTGGTCGACCTGGACCTGCAGCGGCCGCAGATCGCGAACTATCTCGGCATGAGCTTCGAGAAGGGCCTGTCCGACTACCTGCTCGGCAAGGCCGAGTTCGAGGAAGTGGTCTACAACCTGCAGTCCGAGCGCCTGGGCGTGATCCCCAACGCGCGCGCCTTCCAGCATTCCTCCGAGTTCCTGAACAGCCCGCGCATGGGCGAGTTCACCGCGGCCATGGAGCGGGAGATGCCGCGCCGCGTGGTGATCTTCGACATGCCGCCGCTCCTGGCCTCGGACGACGTGCTGGCCTTCGCGCCGCAGTTCGACTCGCTGCTGCTCGTGGTGTCGGAGGGCAAGAGCGGTCGCGCCATGTTGCGCGGCGCCAAGGAAGTGCTCAGCGAGATGAACCTGCTGGGCGTCGCTCTCAATCGCTCCAAGGAACGCAACGAAAGTGCTTACTACTGATCTTTCGCCGGCCGGCTCGCTGGACGCCCGCACGGCCGACAGCGGATCGACCGCCTCGCCGGGCGTGAAAGTCGTCTCCGGCGGCTTCAGCGAAGGGCGTAGTCGCAAACCGGCGACGGCCCGGCGCATCAGCATTTTTGGTCTCGGGTATGTCGGCGCGGTGTCGTTGGCCTGCCTGGCGCGTGACGGGCATCGATTGATCGGCGTGGACGTGGATCCCGTCAAGCTCGATCTCATCCGCAACCGGCGCTCGCCCATCCTCGAGGAGGGCATCCAGGAGCTCATGCGCGACGTGGTCGAGTCGGGGCGGGTCACCGTGACCGACGACGCCGCGCAGGCGTTGCGCGACACGGAGATCTCGTTCATCTGCGTGGGCACGCCGTCGGCGGCCAATGGCAGCCAGGACCTGGGCGCCATTCTGCGTCTCGCGGAGCAGCTCGGTGCCGCGCTGCGCGACAAGCGCGAGTTCCACACGCTGGTGATCCGGTCCACCGTGCAGCCGGGAACGGTGGAAGAGAAGATAGAGCCCATTCTCGAGCGGGTCAGCGGCAGGAAGTCGGGCGTGGATTTCGGCGTGTGCTTCCAGCCGGAGTTCCTGCGCGAGGGCTCGTCGATCCGCGACTACGACCATCCGCCGTACACCATCGTCGGCGGCAATTGCGAGCCGGCGGTCGAACAGGTGCGCGCGCTGTTCCAGCATCTCGAGGCGCGCTTCCTGGTGACGCACATCCGGGTGGCCGAGGCGCTCAAGATGAGCTGCAATGCCTTCCACGCACTCAAGATCACCTTCGCGAACGAGATCGGACGCGTATCGCAGGCGCTGGGCATCGATTCGCACGAGGTCATGCGCCTGGTGTGCGCGGACCATCGGTTGAACATCTCGCCGGCATATCTGAAGCCGGGTTTCGCCTTCGGCGGCTCGTGCCTGCCGAAGGACCTGCGCGCGCTGACGCACATCGCGCGACAGAACGACATCGCGCTGCCCATGCTGTCCAGCCTGCTGGAGAGCAATCGCGTGCACATCGATCACGCGGTGGACAGGATCCTGAGACTGGGCAGGCCGAAGGTGGGCATGCTGGGCCTGTCGTTCAAGACCGGCACCGACGATCTGCGCGAGTCGCCGCTGGTGCTGGTGGCGAAGCGCCTGATCGGCGAAGGGTGCGAGCTGCGCATCTTCGACCCCGAGGTGCAGCTCTCCAGGTTGTTAGGCGCGAACCGCAGCTACATCGACGCCAATATTCCGCATCTGAAGTCGCTGATGTGCGCCGACATGGCGTCGATGATCGATCCGTCCGAAGTAATCCTGGTCGGGCTGCAGCAGACCGCGCTCAATGATTCGCTGCAGGCGCGCGTGCGTCCCGAGCAGCTGATCATCGATCTGGTCAACCTGCCGAACCGGGATCTCCTGCGTTGCCGCTACGAAGGCATCTGCTGGTAGGCCGTGAGCGGGTCGGCGGGCGAGACGGCGCAGGATCCGACGCCGCCACCCGCCTCGAAAGCCCTATATAAAGAGATACGGCATGCGCGGCCAGCCGCGCGCCCCGTCACGGTTTTACCATATCGGGGCGAGTCCTAGAGGGACTCAAGTCCTTGAAAACATGTGCTTGTCGCCCGGCGGCGACGTAGGAGTTGTCGGGCAGTTTTCGCCCGGCGCGTTGAAACACCTACCACTGGAATCCTAAAACTTCCCCACGCCCAAAGGGGGCGCGAAGGAGGATTCCGACACGATGTCTCGATTCGCCCAAGGACTTGTCAGTGTGCTCTTACCGGCGGTGGCCATCGCTCTGATGCATGGTTGCGGCGGCGGCGGGCAGGAAACCGCCACGCAGGCGAATGCCCCGGCCGCGAGCGCGCCCGCGCCGTCGGCCGCGAACCGTGCGCCCACGATCCAGGACGCGGGCGATGAGTATGCGCGGGTCGGCGAGAACTACGCCTTCCAGCCGGTCGCCGCCGATGCCGAGGGCGACGCGCTGAGCTTCACCGCCAGCAATCTGCCGCCCTGGGCCAGCATCGATCCGAACGACGGACGCATCAGCGGCACGCCGGGCCCGGGCGATGAGGGTGTCTACGAGTCCATCGTGATCGCCGTGGCCGCCGGCGGCAGCCGCGCGCAGACCGCGCCGTTTTCCATCACCGTCGTGGGCGACATCGCCGCGGGAGTCGCGACGCTGCGGTGGGAGGCACCTCCGTCCAAGCTCGACGGCTCGCCGCTCGACGACCTGGCCGGCTACCGCATCCTGTATGGCCGCAACGCCGACGATCTCGACCAGAGCGTCCTGATCAACGACCCGGCGGTCACTACCTATGAATTCACCTCGCTCGCCAAAGGCGTCTGGTATTTCGCCGTGGTGGCAGTGAACTCGGGCGGGCTGGAGGGTCCGCCCACCGTGGTCATCACGAAATCCATCTGACCAACTACCGTCGGTCGTCACCTGCCACTCATCCGACAACAGTCGTAGTGATATCTGAGAGGTCTCTGTAATGAAGCTTGCTAGTTTCCGCCACACCCCGAATGCCCCACGCCGCAACTTGAAGTCCGCCGTTCCCAGAAAAGCGCTGACCCGGAATATGCTGGCCATAGCCACGCTGTCGCTGCTGGGCGCGAGTGCGGCGCACGCCGTCCCCGTGCTGCCCGGCGCCTCCGGATACGGCATCGACACGCGGGCGGGTCGCGGCGGCAAGGCCATTCGCGTCACCAACGTGAATGCCAGCGGCACCGGCTCGCTCAAGGCCTGCATCGACGCCAGCGGCCCCCGCACCTGCATCTTCGACGTGTCGGGCATCATCCGCATCAGCTCGGACCTCACCATCCGCAACGGCAACCTGCACATCGCCGGCCAGACGGCGCCGAGCCCGGGCATCATGATCCGCGGCGCGGCCATCAAGATCACGACCTCGGACGTGGTCATCCAGCACATCCGCGTGCGCACGGGCGACGACACCAACGGCCCGGACCCGACCAATCGCGATTCGCTCAAGATCGAGGGCACCAGCTCGAAGCCGGTGAAGAACATCGTGATCGATCATTGCTCGTTCAGCTGGGCCATCGACGAGATCGCCAGCACCTGGGGTCCGCACGACAACATCACCTTCAGCAACAACATCTTCGCCGAACCGCTCAACGATTCGGGCCACCTGACATACGACGGCTCGGGAACCATGAAGCACGGCTACGGCGTGCTGCTCGGCACCTCGCCCGGCAGCAGCATCTCCATGATCGCCAACCTGTTCGCGCATCAGGTCGAGCGCAATCCGCTGTCGCGCGCCTCGGAGTTCGTGTTCGTGAACAACGTGGTGTACGACCGCGGCACCATGGCGCTCGACCTGCAGGCCGAAGGCGGCCGCTCGAACAAGAGCTCGGTGATCGGCAACGTCTTCATCGATGGCCCCAGCCTGAACCGCGACACCAAGCCTATCTACATACGCACCAGCGGCACGCTGCGCCTGGGTTCGTCGAGCCGTGTGTATCTCTGGGACAACATCTCGCCCTACGACTATGGCAGCGCGTTGAACAGCCTCATGGTGCTCACCGGTGGCAATACGATCTCCGGCCTGATCTCCACGACCTCCGCGCCGGTCTGGAACAGCGGACTCAAGGCGCGTAGTACCGCGGGCACGGCCGTGTACGGCCGCGTGCTGCTCAATGCCGGTGCGCGCCCGAAGGATCGTGACTCCGTCGACAAGCGCATCATCAGCGAAGTGAAGGCGCGCTCGGGCAAGGTCATCAACTGCGTCTCCGCCAACGGTACCACCCGATGCCAGAAGAATGCCGGTGGCTGGCCTTCCTATGCGCAGAATCGCCGCCCGCTCACGCTGCCGGCGAATCAGGCGAGCATCGCGTCCAATGGCTACAGCAATCTCGAGAACTGGCTGCACGCGCTCGACATCGGCCTGTCGGGCGTGGCGGTGACGCTGAGTCCGTCTTCGCCGGCGTCGCTGTCAGTGCAATGATGACGTGACCCTCGAGTCGCCGCCGCGCGTGTAATCGCCCGGCGATAGGCGGCCGGGAAAGAGGCTGGCGTCGCAAGGCGCCGGCCTTTTTCTATTCTGGCAGTCCAATCCGGGAGGACCCTGCTTGAGCGGCATCGACTACCAGCACCAGCTTACTCATCCCATCGTGCTCAAGCGCGGCACGTCACTGGCTGCGCCCGTGCTGCTGTGGCTGATGGACGCGCTGCCCGCGGTGCTCGCCGGCGGCATGTTCTATCCACTGACCCGCCTGTTCGACGTCGAGTACGACAAGCCATTCCTGGTGCTGTCGATTCTCTCGGCTGCCCTGACCCTGGCCATGCTGCGGCCGGGCAACACGGGTTCGCAGATCATTTCCGGCAGGCTGGAGCTGGCGACCACGCTGCTGCTGCGCTGGGCGGTGCTGGTGGCCGTGCTGCTGGCGCTCGGCTACGTCACCAAGTTCTCGGAGGACTTCTCCCGGCGCGTGGTGGTGACCTGGGTACTGGTCACGCCGCTGCTGCTCGTGGTGCTGTCACTGATCCTGCAGGGCGCGGCACGTGCGCTGTTGCGCGATGCCGCGCAGGCGCGCCGCGCGGTGATCGTCGGCTGCACGCCGGCGAGCGTGGAGCTGCAACGGCGGCTGGCCGCGCACCAGGAGCTCGGCATCTCCGTGGCGGGTTTCTTCGACGACCGCGGCAGCGACCGCCTGGGCTGCGCGCGGTATGCGCGGCTGCTCGGTCGATTCTCCGACGTGGCGGCGTTCGTCAACAGCCGGAACATCGACGTGATCTTCATCGCCATCTCGCCGGGGCAGGTCCTGCGCGTGCGCGAGATGGTCGAGGCGCTCAATGACACCACGGCGTCCATCTACTTCGTGCCGGACGTGTCGGGATTCGACGTGCTGCAGCAGCGCGCCAGCGACATCCTCGGCATGCCGGTGGTGGCCATGTGCGAGACGCCCTTCCATGGTTACCGTGGCCTGGTCAAGCGGCTCATGGACGTGACCGTGTCGCTGGCGGCGCTGGTGGTGCTCTCGCCGCTCCTGTGCGCGATCGCCATCGCCGTGAAGCGCAGCTCCCCCGGTCCCGTGCTGTTCCGCCAGCGTCGCTACGGCCTCGATGGCCGCGAGATCCTGGTTTACAAATTCCGCACGATGACGGTGACGGAGAATGGCGACAGGGTCCGCCAGGCATCGCGCAACGACACTCGAATCACGCGCGTGGGCAAGCACCTGCGGCGCTGGTCGCTCGACGAATTGCCGCAGCTCATCAATGTTCTACAGGGCACCATGAGCATCGTAGGACCGCGCCCACATGCTGTCGCCCACAACGAGGAGTACCGCAAGCTGATCAAACGGTACATGGTGCGTCACAAGGTTCTCCCGGGAATCACAGGACTTGCGCAGGTGCGCGGCTGCCGTGGTGAGACCGCCAAGGTGGAAGAGATGGAGGCGCGAGTGCTGTACGACCTGGAATACATGCGTCGGTGGTCGCCGATGCTGGATCTGGAAATCATGCTGGCCACGGCGGTCGCCGTGGTGCGCACCGACCGTGCGTACTGATACCGGAGCGTGAACAGGCCTTAAGCATGCCCACAATCCTCGCTACCGCGGCGTTGTTCCTGCTCGCCACCGACGCGCTGAATCTCGATCTCAGCCTCCTGCCGGGTCTCTCGGCCAAAAATCTGCTGATCTATCTCATCGCCGTGTTCCTGGCGCTGCGCATGGTGGTCGGCGGGCAGTCGGTCATGGCCGCGCGCCAGCAGCAGGCAGCCTTCATCGCGCAGATCGGTTACGCCATTGTGACGCTGCTCGTGGGCACGCTGATCATCCAGTACCCGCGCTACGACTTCATGGACAGCTTCATCAAGCTGAAGGGTACGCTGATCGACCAGTACATCTTCTTCCTGGTGTTCCTGTTCGGCGTGCGCACCTCCGCGGATGCCATTCGCGTCATCAAGGGGCTGCTGCTGGGCGCGCTGTGCGCCAACGCCGTGACCATCCTCGATGCCGTCGGTGTCATCGATCTGGGTCTGCGCATCCGTGAAGATGGCCGTGTGGGCGGCGCGATCGGCGAGTCCAACCAGTACGCGGCCTTCATCCTCATCTTCCTGCCGGCGACCATTGCCGCCGCGGTGGCGGCACGCGGGGCGCGGCGGCTGTTCTGGCTGGGCGCCGCCTTCGTGGGCGCGTTCGCGCTGGTGATGACGGCCTCGCGCGGCGGCTTCGTCGGCCTGGCCATGGCCGGCGCGACGGGCGCGTACCTCTACCGCCATTTGATCTCGTACAACCGGATCGCCGGCTGGGCGTTGGGAACCCTGGTGGTGCTGGTGGTCGCCGTGGCGCTCTCACCCTACGGAGGCCTGCTGGCCGAGCGCATCATCGGCCAGAGCAGTGCGACGGATGCCTTCGATGCGTCCTCGGGCCGCAGCCAGATCTGGGTCGACCTGCTGTACGCGATGTTCCAGCATCCGCTCACCTTCGTCACCGGCTATGGCTGGGACGTGTACTGGTCGATGCCGTTCTACTTCTCGCCCCACAACCACTACCTGGCGCTCTGGTTCAACCTCGGGCTGGTCGGCCTGTTCGCCGGTACCTATCTACTGTTCTCTGCCATCGCGCGCGCCCGTCGGGCGTCCGTGCAGGCGCCGCCGCCGTATCGCGGGCACCTGATCGCCTTCGTGCTTGGCGGCGTCGGCGTGTGCACCGCGGTGTTCTTCGTCGACCTGTACAAGCCCTGGTACTACTTCTGGATGTATGGCGGAGTCGTGATGCGATTGATCATCTGTCTGAGAGAAAGCCCCGTGCGGGACGAAGCGGCGCTGCCGGCGGTGCGTGCGGCTTCCCGGCCGCGCGATCCCTACGGCTGGTCGCAGCCCGTGCACACGGGCGGGAGCCGTACTTGAAGCCCCGCAAGATCTGCATCGTCGGTCTCGACTCGTACGGCATGCTGTCGGGCGAGGGCCATGGCGACGGCTCGGCTGGCGGCGGGCGCTACATCGGCGGCGAGGCCATCCAGCACGTGCTGCTGGCGCGCGCCTGGCGCGATCTGGGTCACGAGGTGAGCATGATCGTGCACGACGATGGCCAGGGTGCGCGCCGCGTGCACGAGGGCATCACGGCGCTGGCGGCGCAGACGCGCAGCGGCGGCATCCCCGGTCTGCGCTTCTTCCACCCGCGCGCCAGCAAGCTGCTGTCGACGCTGATGGCCGCGGATGCGGACATCTATTACCAGTCGCCCGCGGGCACCTACACCGGGTTCACGGCTTGGTACGCGCGCTCCACCGGGCGGCAGTTCATCTTTCGCGTCGCATCCGACAGCGATTGCGAGCGTGAACATGGCCGTCTGGAATTCTGGCGCGACCGCAAGCTCTATGCCTTCGGCCTGCGGCGCGCGCACCTGGTGGCGGCACAGACCGAATTCCAGTTGCGGATGCTGCGCGAGAACCACGGCATCGAAGCGCACGTGGTCAACATGATGGTGGAGACGCCAGCGGTCGCCGCCGACCGCGTGGGCAAGGACATCGACGTGCTCTGGGTGAGCAATTTCCGGCCGCTCAAGCGGCCCGAGCTCGCGCTGGAGCTGGCGCGCCAGATGCCGAACGTGAAGTTCACCCTGGTCGGCGGACCCATGCCCAATGACCGCACCTACTACGAGGACATGCTCGCCGCGGCCGACCGCCTGCCCAATGTCACCATGCTGGGCCCGGTGCGCTACCGCGAGAGCGGCGAGCTGTTCGACCGCGCCAAGGTCTTCCTCAATACCTCGAGCATCGAGGGGTTCCCCAACACCTTCCTGCAATCCTGGGTTCGCGGCGTGCCCGTGGTGACGTTCTTCGATCCGGACGGACTGGTGCAGCGCCTGCCGCTGGGCCGGGTCGCAAAGTCGCTGGACGACATGCGGGAGGCGATTCGCGGTCTGCTGGAAATCGACGTCGACCGCCAGCTGCTCGGTCGCCGCGCGCGCGAGTTCGCGCTGCGCGAGTACACCAGCGGCGTCGCGGCGCGCTACCTCGAACTACTGGACGAGAAGGTGCCGCAACTTCGTCTCGGCGCCGCGCCCACCACACAAGGAGCCCCCCTGCGATGACGCCCACTCTCGTGAACGCCCGCATCGATGCCTCGATGAGGCTGACGTCCGCGACCGAACGCGCGGTAACCCTGCCGCACAGCGATGTGCTGTTCGTGCTGTCGTGCCTGGCGGTGGGCGGCTCGGAGCGCAAGATCGCGCGCATGGCGAACAAGCTGAAGGAGGACGGCATGGCCGTCAGCCTGGCGCTGGTGAACGGGCCGTACACACTGGAACCGACGCTGCGGCGGGACGTGCCGCTGCACAAGCTCGAGCGGCGCGGCAAGTTCTCGCTGCGCGCCGTGTGGAGACTGCGCCGCCTCATCCGGCGCGAGCGCCCGGCCACCGTGATCGCGGTGAATCTCTATCAGGCGCTGTACGTCGCCTGCGCCACCTTCCTCATGGCCCGGCGCCCGCGCACGGTGGCCATGGTCAACACCTCGACGTTTCGCGGCAAGCCGCTGTTCAAGCGGTTCTACCAGGCCGTGCTCGAGCGCTTCGATCACACGGTGCACGGCTCGCGCACGCAGAAGGAGTTCTGGAAAGCACCTGAGGACGAGGCGCGGTCGTCGGTCATCTACAACGGCGTCGATTCCACCGTCTTCGAGCCCACGCAGGTTTTCGAAGCGGCCCGGCGGCTGCGCGCGAAGCTGGGTGTGAAGCCGACCGGACTGCTGATCGGCACGGTGGGCGCCATGCGACCGGAGAAGAACCAGGAAGTGCTGCTCACCACGCTGCGCCGTCTGCGGGTGGCGCGCGTGGACGCGCACCTGGCGATCGCCGGCGACGGGCCCATGCGCGAGCTCCTCAAGCGCCGCGCCGCCGACCTGGAGATCACCGATCGCGTGCACTTCATCGGTGAGGTCGAAGACGTGCGTCCGCTACTGGGCGCGCTCGACGTGTTCGTACTGCCCTCCATCGCGGTGGAATCGTTCTCCAACGCGGCGCTCGAAGCCCTGTCGATGGCCCGCCCGGTGATCCTGTCGGACATCGGCGGTGCGCGCGAGATGATCGACGACGGTGTCGAGGGCTACGTGGTTTCGGCCACGGAGTTGCCGGCCAGGCTGCCGGCGCTGATCGCCGCGTTGTACGCGGAGCCGCGCAAGCGCCAGCAGATGGGGCAGGCGGCGCGCACGCGTGCCATGAGCTGCTTTTCGGTCGGTGCGATGTCGGCCGCGTATTGCGGCCTCATCGGCCGCGCGCGCGGCGACACGGAGGGGAACGGCTGAATGAGCGCCGAACCGAACACCGTGGCGCGTCCGGTTGCGCTGCCCGTGGCCGCGCAGGTGCCCGCGCCCATGCCCGCGCCCGCGACACCGCCACGTGCGCTCGCTCGCGAGGCGCGTGTACGCGTGCTGCAGCTGGGTCCGGCGCTGGACATGCGCGGTGGCGTGAGTGCCGTCGAACAGATGATCTGCGAATACCTCTCGCCGTACGCATCGATCCGTCACGTGGATACCACGCACGAGGGCGGTTGGCTGGCGCGCGGCAGGCAGTTCGCCAGTGCGGCGCACATGCTCTGGCGCACGCTGGACAGCGCCGAGCCCACGCTCATCCACATTCATTTCGCTTCGCGCGGCAGCACGCTGCGCAAGATGCTGCTGGCGCAGCTGGTGATCCGTGCGCGACGGCCGCTCATTCTGCATGCGCACGGTGGACGCTTCGACCAGTTTCACCGCCGCCTGCCGCCGATGGTGCGGCGACTGCTGAACCGCACGCTGCAGCAGGCCAACCTGGTGATCACGTTGTCCAGTCAATGGCGCGACTTCTACATCCGCGAGTGCGAGCTGGCGCCATCGCAGGTCGTGGTGCTGCCGAACGCCGTGCAGGTCCCGGCGAAGATGGTCGAGCGCTCGGGCCGGGCACAGGTGCAACTGGTGCACCTTGGCAAATTGGGCACGGCCAAGGGCAGTTACGATCTGGTGAAGGCGTTCCGGGCGCTGCCGGCCCCGCTGCGCGCGCGCGCGCGGCTGGTGATGGCCGGCAACGGCGAGCTCGCCGGACTGAGGCAGGCCGCCAGCGGTGAAGATCGCATCGAGGTCCGGCCCTGGGTCGAAGCCTCGGAGCGCGAGCGGCTGTTGAACGACAGCGACGTGTTCGTGTTGCCGTCCTATGCCGAAGGCCTGCCCATGTCGCTGCTGGAAGCGATGGCCGCCGGCCTGCCGTCCGTCACGACGGGCGTGGGCGGCATTCCCGACGTGTTCACCCATGGCTCCGAGGGGCTGCTGGTGGAACCCGGCGACGTCGAACGTCTCACCGCCGCTCTCGCGCATCTCATCGACGACGAGCAGTTCCGTCTGCGGGCCGGGCGTCGCGCGCACGAACGCGCGCGCGGCCACGACGTGCATGCATATGCCCGGCGGCTGGCGGACCACTACCAGCGCATCGCGCCGGTCGCGGAGTGGAGAACCGAGCAGTGAACGCCACCGCATCGATCGCCGGTTTCATGAAGCGGCACGTGCTTGGGCCCAGCCTGATCCGTCGCAATCCCATCTTCTACGACCGCTCCCGCACGCTGCTGGACGAGGTGGAGGGCATGACCCTCGCCGAGCGGCGCGAGTGGTCGCACGAGCAGTTGCGCCGCACCCTGGCGCTGGCGCGCAAGTCGCGTTACGGGCGCGCCGTGGGCGACGGCGCGACGCTCGAGCAGTGGCCGCTGCTCGAGAAGGAACGGCTGCGCGACAATCTCGCGGCCTTCACGCAGGGCAATACGCTGCTGTCCGCGCCTGCCGTCACCGGCGGCACGACCGGCATTCCGCTGCGGCTGGTGCGTTCGCTCAAGGGTGTGGTGTTCGAGCAGGCCTGCCAGGACCGGCTCATCGAAGAATTCGGCGCCGATCCGCGCGCCGAGCGCATCGCCATCCTGCGCGGCGACAACATCAAGGACCCGAACGATCTCGAGCCACCGCACTGGATCACCACCAATGGCGGTCGCTGCCGGGTGTTTTCCTCGAACGTGCTCATGAACGAAACGGTGGCGGATTACGTGGCCGCGCTGCGCGAATTCGCGCCCACCGTGCTGTGCGCGTACCCCACGTCGCTGGAATGCCTGTGCCGGCTGATGCGCCAGCAAGGTCTGCGGGTGCGCATACCGGTGGTGCTGACCTCGTCGGAAGTGTTGAAGCGCGAGGCCTGGTCGCTGGCGCGCGAGACGCTGGGCTGCGACCTGGCCGACTACTACGGCCAGGCGGAGCGCGTGGCCTTCGCGTACGCCTTCGCGCCGCGCGACTATCGTTTTCTGCCGGCCTACAGCCACGTCGAGCTCATTCCGTACAGGTCGGACCAGATCGCCGATGCCGGGCAGGGCGGCCTCTACGAAATCGTCGGCACCACTTTCTGGAACGACCTCATGCCGCTGGTACGATATCGCACCGGTGACCTGGTGCGCCTGCCGGAGGACTGGGGCGCGCGCGAGATCGAAGAGCTGGTGTACGGCCTGCGCCCCTTCAGCGGCGTGCTCGGTCGCGAGCAGGAGATCCTGGTCTGCCCCAAGGGCGTGCGGCTCACCGGCATCGACCACATTCCGCGCGACGTCGACAACATCCTGCGCATCCAGGTGATCCAGGAAAGTCTCGACGACGTGCGCATCCTGGTGCTTCCCGCCCCCGGCTACAGCGAACGCGACGCCGCGCTGCTGCTGCAGAATGCGCGCGCCAAGGTACCGGAATCCATGCGCCTGCGCATCGAGACGGCCCAGTGGCTGGAGCGCACGCCGCGCGGCAAGACGCCGCTGGTGATTCACCGCAAATCCGTGCAAGAGCAGCTGCGCCGCCAGGGCGTCGAGCCCATGCAGACGCGATGACCCGCGACCCCTGACGCATGCAACAGCCGGGTTGGTATCTCAAACGTCTGCGGGGCATGTCGGGCGCGGAGGTGGCGCACCGGCTGGCACGCCGGCTGCGCTCGCTGTCGGAGAACTTCGCGTCGCACGACGCGCCGCCACCGGATCTCGGCGCGCGCGATCTGCGCTTCCTGCCGCCCTTCATCGCGCCCGCGCCGCATGCGCTGACCGCGGCGGCCGAGCGCATTCTCGCCGGCCGTCATACCTTCTTCGATCTCGAGGACTGCGAGCTCGGCGATCCGCCGCAGTGGAATCGCGATCCGCTCACGCAGCGCGCGGCCGGCGCGCGTCGTGCGTCCGCCATCGACTATCGCGACGAGCGCGAGGTCGGCAACATCAAGTATCTCTGGGAGCCCAACCGGCATCTGCATCTGCCGCTGTTGGCGCAGGCGCACGCGCTCACCGGTGATGCGCGCTATGCCGAGGCCGTGCAGCGCCAGATCGATTCGTGGATCGAGCAATGTCCCGTCGGCCGCGGTCCCAACTGGGTGAGTCCACTCGAGCTCGGCATCCGCCTGATCAACTGGAGTCTCACCTGGCAGCTGATGGGAGGCTTCCGCTCGCGGCTGTTCGGCACCGCCGAAGGCGAGCGATTCCGGGATCGCTGGCTCGCGTCGGTGTACCAGCAGACGCGCATGATCGCCGGCAACCTGTCGCGCTACTCCTCGGCCAACAATCACCTGATCGGCGAAGCCGCGGGCGTGTACGTGGCGGCATCGACCTGGCCTCTGTGGCCGTCGATCACGGAATGGGGCAACCGCTGCCGGCGCGTGCTCGAGGACGAGTGCCTGCGGCAGAACGCGCCGGACGGCGGCAATCGCGAACAGGCTTTCGCCTACCAGACTTTCGTGCTGGATTTCCTGCTGCTCGCCGGGCTCGCGGCCCGCGCTCGCGGCGAGGACTTCTCGCCGCTGTACTGGCGGCGCCTCGAGCTGATGATCGACTTCCTGGCTTCGCTCACTGATGTCGCGGGCCGACTGCCAATGATGGGCGACGCGGATGACGGCCACGTCGTGCGCCTGGCCGCCGAGCCCGGCTTCAGCGCGCATGCGTCGCTGATCGCCACCGGCGCGGTGTTGTTCAATCGCGCGGACCTGGCGGCCAAGGCCGGCGCGCTCGATGGCAAGACCGCCACGCTGCTCGGTGTCGAAGCCGTGCGCCGCCTCGCGCACCTCAAGGTGCGCGGCCGACATCGCTTCCGGCCGCGCCAGCAGTTCGCCGAGTCCGGCTACTATCTGCTCGGCGCGGCCTTCGACACGCCCGACGAGGTGCGGCTGCTCGCCGATGCCGGGCCGCTGGGATACCTGAGCATCGCCGCGCACGGCCATGCGGATGCGTTGTCATTCGTGCTGACCCTGAACGCACGCGAGATCCTCGTCGACCCGGGCACCTATGCCTACCACACCGATCCGGCCTGGCGGCGCTACTTCCGCAGCACCCGCGCCCACAACACCGTGGGCATCGATGGCGAAGACCAGTCGGTGCAGACCGGCAATTTCATGTGGGAGCGCCACGCGCGTGCCCGCTGTCTCGAGTTCGAAGCTGTCGGCGATACCCAACACTTCGTCGGCGAGCACGATGGCTATGAACGTCTCGCCGCTCCCGTGGTCCATCGCCGGGAGATCATGCTCGACACCCGCCGCCAGCTCATCGAAGTCACCGACATCCTGCGCGGCGCGGGTGAGCACGACGTGCGGCGCAGCTGGCACTTCGCCGAGGATTGCCAGGTGGATCGCACCGGCGCGGCACTCAGGATCAGCGCCGGTCACACGCAGGTGCTGTTCGAACCGCAGGAAGAGCTCAGCGAGGTGCACGTGCATCGCGGCGGCACCGCGGAGCAGGGCGGCTGGATCTCGCGCCGCTTCGGACACAAGGTGCCGGCGACCACGGTGCACTGGCACAGCCGCATGCAGGGAACGACCACGCTTCGTACGCGCATCACCTGGACCCGCTCCCGTGGCCTTGGCCTCTGAACCCGCCATTGCCGATTCCGGGCTGCACCAGGTGGTCACGGCCGACGTGCCGAGCGGTGAGCGCGTGCACGTGCTGCGCCATGACGACTGCTTCGGCCTGTTCAACGAGATCGGCGACATCGACGCCGAGACGCGCAGCGAAGCGGGCTTGTACCGCGCCGGCGTCCGCCACCTCTCGCGCCTCACGTTGAGCATCGCCGGGCAGCGGCCGCTGCTGCTGGCCACTGTGCAGCGTGACGACAACGTGCTGCTCACCGTCAATCTCACCAATGCCGACGTGCGCGGCGAAGGCGGACGGGTGATCCTGCCGCGCGGCACGCTGCACATCACGCGCACGCGCTTCATCTGGAATGGCGTCTGCCACGAGCTGCTGCGGGTCCGCAACTTCGCGCTCGGCAGCGTCTCGGTCGAGCTGGTGATCCGCTTCTACTCGGACTTCGAGAACATCGTCGACGTGCGCGCGCAGCGGCGCATGGATGCCGCGCGGCGCCGCTACGAAAGAGTGGAGCCGGATTCGGTGACGCAGAGCTGCCTGGGCGCCGATGACATCCTGCGCGAGACCGTGGTGGACTGCCACACCGCCCCCGAGGCGATCACCGCCGACAGTCTGCGCTATCGCCTGCAGATCGGCAGCCGCGGCGAGAAGAACATTTCCCTGGCCTATGGCTGCTCGGCGCAGAATCGCCCGGCGCAGATCTCCACGTTCACGCGTTCGCTGGCCGCCGCCGAGGAGCTGGCGCGCCACGAAGCGCGGCCACCCACCACCGTGCAGGCCTCCGATCCGCTGTTCGGCGGCTGGCTGCGGCGCGCGGCCGCAGACCTCGGCATGCTGCTCACCCTGACGCCGCAGGGCCGCGTGCCGGCCGCAGGCATTCCCTGGCTGGACGCGCTGTTCGGTCGCGATGCCATGCATGCGGCCTACGCGCTGTTGTGGATGTGGCCGGAAGTCGCGCGCAATGTGCTGCGGCACCTCGCAGCTACGCAATGTGCGGACAGCGGGCCCGGTTTCGGCGCCGAGCCGGGCAAGATCCTCAATGAGGCGCGCGGCGGGCAGCCGCCGAACTACTACGGCGTGGATACGACGCCGCTGTTCGTCCTGCTGGCCGGGGCCTACTTCCAGCGCACCGCCGACCTGGCGTTCATGAACGAACTGTGGCCGGCCATCACCTCGGCGCTGCGCTGGATCGACGTGTACGGCGACGTGGATGGCGACGGTTTCGTGGAGACGCGGCCGCGCGACGCGCTGCGCAACGAACCCGCGCAACATGGCTGGAAGTCCTCACCGGACGCGGTGTTCCATGCCGACGGCCGGCTCGCGGGCGGACCGCTGGCACTGTGCGAAGTGCAGGGCTACGTGTATGCGGCCCGGCTCGGCGGGGCACGCATCGCCCGTTCGCTCGGCGAAGTGGCGCGCGCCATCACGCTGGTCGAGCAGGCCCAGGCGCTGCAGGCACGTTTCAACAGCGCCTTCTGGTGCGCGGACGTGGAGAGCTATGCGATGGCCCTGGACGGCGACAAACAGCCCTGCCGCGTGCGCAGCTCGAACGCGGGGCATTGCCTGTACACGGGCATCGCGCATGCCGAACGGGCGCGCCAGATCGTCGCCGGCTTCGGTGACGAGCAGTTCTTCTCGGGGTGGGGTGTGCGCACAGTGCCGCAGACGGAGCTGCGCTACAACCCGATGTCGTATCACAACGGCTCGATCTGGCCGCTGGACAATGCGCTGCTGGCCGCCGGCGCCGCGCGCCACGACGACAAGGCGTTCGCGCTGCGCATCCTCAGCGCCCAGTTCGAAGCGTCGCGCCATTTCGATCTGCTGCGGTTGCCGGAACTGTTCTGCGGCTTCAAGCGCCGCGGGCGTGAGACTCCGCTGCAGTGTCCGGTGGCCTGCTCACCGCAGTCGGGGGCGGCGGCGGCTCCCTTTCTCATGCTCCAGAGCGTGCTCGGCATCGGCATCGATGCGCTCGAGGGCCAGATCGTGCTGGCGCATCCCGTGCTGCCAGACGGCCTAAACGAGATCAGCGTGCGCGGGCTGGGTGTGGGTGAGGCCTCGGTCGATTTCACCGTGCGACGCCATGGCGGCTCGGTGAGCGTCAGCGTGGATCGACGCGAAGGCAGGTTGGACCTCGTGATCCGCAGCTGAGCATCGCCACCGTAGGCTTAGTCCTACGCAAGTGAGCGGAGCAGTCCCAGAGGGACGGGCTTTAGACTCTGACGCACTCGCAGGACTGGCGTCGTATTCCCCGGCCTCGCTGCATCGCCGGATGAGGCTCGACGTGGGTGCGTGCCAGCCGGCGGGCGGCGCTCGCGGCGCGCACGGGCGCTGCATTTTCGCATCGACACGACCAGGCAGTTCATGGACATATCCGCACGCGGCCGAACAGTCACTCCACGCCGGCGCTCCGGGCCGGTGGACAAATTGAAGCAGGCCAACGGCAATGGCAGCCATGCCGCGGCCAGCGATGCGGATCTCAAGAAGTTGCTGCGTGCGCTGCAGTCGGCGCGCGATGGGGATTTTTCCGTGCGGCTCGCGCCCGATCTCACGGGCCTGTCCGGCAAGATCGCGGACGCCTTCAACGAACTGGTCAGTGCCAACGAACGCATGGCCCGGGAACTGGAGCGCGTCGGCCAGATGGTGGGCAAGGAAGGCAAGACCCGCATCCGCGTCGCCAGCGAGCGCCGCAGTGGTGCCTGGGGCGCGATGGAGTCGTCCGTCAATACGCTCATCGAAGACCTGCTGTGGCCCACCGCCGAAGTCACCCGCACCATCAGTGCCGTCGGCAAGGGCGATCTGTCGCAGAGCATGCGCCTCGAGACCGATGGCCGCCCGCTGAAGGGCGAGTTCCTGCGCTCCGCCAACGTGGTCAACGAGATGATCGCGCAGATGGGCGTGTTCACTTCGGAAGTGACCCGCGTGGCGCGCGAAGTGGGCACCGAGGGCAAGCTCGGCGGCCAGGCGCAGGTGCAGGGCGCGAGCGGCGTGTGGCGCGACCTCACCGACAACGTGAACTCGATGGCGCAGAACCTCACCGCGCAGGTGCGCAACATTTCCGAGGTGACCATTGCCGTCGCCAACGGCGACCTGTCGCGCAAGATCACGGTGGACGTGCGCGGCGAGATCCTGCAGCTCAAGGAAGCCATCAACACCATGGTGGACCAGCTGCGCTCGTTCGCCTCGGAAGTGACGCGCGTGGCGCGCGAGGTGGGCACCGAAGGCAAGCTGGGCGGCC
>CAMLGF010000040.1 GCA_946479515.1 uncultured Pseudomonadota bacterium
GCCCCGAAGGCCGCGATGATTGCTTTCTGTCAATCACGGCCCCGAAGGCCGCGATTGAACACATCGATGAACCGGTCCGCGATCTCCATCGGCCTGAGCGAGGCGTCGTCGCGGTACCAGTGGCCCATCCAGTTGAGCGCGCCGGCGAGGGCGAAGGCGGTCATTTTCGGATCGCATTCGCGGATCGAGCCGTCGGCGACGCCGGCCTCGATGAGCGCGCGCATGCGCCGGTCGATTCCTGCCTTGAGCAGCTTGATCTTGCGGCTCAGGGCCGCGCCGAGGTGCTGGTCCTCGGCGCGCAGCATGCACCAGCCGAAGTCGCCGACGATGGCCGCCGCGTAGGCGCGGATGAAGGCGAACAGCCTTTCGCGAGCCGGGCCGCGCGCGCTCTCGCTGTCGTCGAGCGACGCCTGGATCTGCGCGAGGCCGGCGCGGAAGCACTCGAACAGGATGGCTTCCTTGTTCGGCACATATAAGTAGAGCGTGGGCTTGGTGACCTGCAGGCTGGCGGCGAGGTCGTCGAGCGAGGTGTTGTGGTAACCGCGCGCCGCGAAGGCGCGAGCCGCGGCGAGGATCACCGCCTCGCGTTTCAGGGCCCGCTCGCGCGGGCGGCGCCCGCCCTCCCAGGGTGACGCGGATTTCTGCAATCCCTTGCGGGGGCGGGCTCTGGCGACGGTTGCGGACATGGGTGCGGTGCTGCAATGCGGCCGCGTGGCCGCCGACATGGCTTCATGTTACTGTAGGGTAACAAAACTTACCAGCCAGTAACATGAAGCCACCAGAGCCCGGGCGGCCGCTGCGATTCGTCAGCGCCGCTTCCCTGTTCGACGGCCACGACGCCGCCATCAACATGATCCGCCGGCTGTTGCAGACGGGCGGTGCCGAGGTCGTCCACCTCGGCCACAACCGCTCGGTGGCCGACATCGTGCGCGCGGCGATCGCCGAGGATGCCGATGCCATTGCCGTCAGCAGCTACCAGGGCGGCCACAACGAATACTTCCGCTACATGGTGGACATGCTGCGCGAGCAGGGGGCCGGGCACATCCCGGTGGTGGTGGGCGGTGGCGGCACCATCAGTCACGACGAAATCGCCGCACTGGAGAGCTACGGAGTCGCCAGGGTCTACACCCCCGAAGACGGGCGCAGGCTTGGTCTCACCGGCATGATCGACGACGTGTTCGCGCGCATACGCCGCGCGCGACCGGAGCGGGATTCCGGACTCGACGTGGAAAAGTTGGGTACCACCGATCAGCGCACGGTGGCGCGCGCCATTTCCCTGTTGGAAGAAGGCGAACTGCCCGACGCGGCGACGCGCAAATTGCGGGAAGCCTTCGAGAGCCGCCACCGGCCGGGGCAATTCGTGCCGGTGGTGGGCATCACGGGCACGGGCGGGGCGGGCAAGAGCTCGCTCACGGACGAACTGCTGCAACGGTTCCTGCGGGAGTTTCCCGACCGGCAGGTCGCCGTGGTCGCGGTTGATCCCACGCGCCGCCGCTCGGGTGGCGCCTTGCTCGGCGACCGCATTCGCATGAATTCTCTGTCTTCGAGCCAGGTGTTCATGCGCTCCCTGGCCACGCGCCGTCAGCATCTCGCCACCAGCGCCGTGCTTGCCGAAGTGATCGCGCTTTACCGGGCGTCGGGCTTCGATCTCATCGTGGTCGAGACCGCGGGCATCGGCCAGAGCGACACGGAGATCGTCGATCTCGCCGATCTTTCCTTGTACGTGATGACGACCGAGTACGGCGCCGCGAGCCAGCTCGAGAAGATAGACATGCTGGACTTCGCGGACATGGTGGTGCTCAACAAGTTCGAGAAGCGCGGCGCCGAGGATGCGCTGCGCGACGTGCGCAAGCAGTGGCGGCGCAATCATCCCGGGCAGATGCAACTGCCGGACGACGGGCTGCCGGTGTTCCCCACCATCGCCAGCCGTTTCAACGATCCGGGCGTGAACCGGCTGTTTCTCGCCCTGTGCCACGCGCTCGACCGGGAAAGCGGCGCGCAGGGTCGTTGGACGCGGCCTGGCGGCCGATCGCTCGCGGCGTTGCCGACGCAATTCCACTCGCGCGATCCGCTGGTGCCCGCCGCCCGCTCCCGCTACCTCGCCGACATCGCGCAGCGCGGCCGTGAAGCGCGGCAGCAGGCGGATGAACGCGCCAAGACCGCGCGCCGCGCGCATGGTCTGTACCTGGCAATGGAGCAGCTGGGCGACCCGGCATTGCCAGCGCCCTTCATGCCGGCCGCCGGCGCGCCGGCAGAGGCCTTCGACGCGCTGCGCGCCGCCTACAACAACGCGCTGGAGCAGCTCGGTGGTGAGGCGCTGGCGCTGCTGCGAGGCTGGCCGGCGCGCGCCCGTAGCGTGCGCGAACCGGAGTACTCGTACACCGTGCGCGGCCGGGAAGTGCGCGGCGCCAACTACACCGAATCGCTGAGCCACAATGCCATCCCCAAGCTCGCGCCCCCTCGTCTCGAGGGCTGGGGCGAGCTGCTCGCGTTCCTGCAGAACGAGAACCTGCCCGGCGCCTACCCTTACACCGGCGGCGTGTATCCCTATCGCCGCGAAGAAGAGGACCCCACGCGCATGTTCGCGGGCGAGGGCGCTCCCGAGCGGACCAACCGCCGCTTCCATTACCTCGCGCGTGGCCACGAGGCGACCCGGCTATCCACCGCCTTCGATTCGACGACGCTCTATGGCGAGGACCCCGATCCGCGGCCCGACATATTCGGCCGCACGGGTAACTCCGGCGTGTCGATCGCGACCCTGGATGACATGAAGAAGCTGTACTCGGGCTTCGATCTCACGGCGCCGACCACTTCCGTATCGATGACCATCAATGGGCCCGCGCCCATCATCCTGGCCATGTTCATGAACACGGCCATCGACCAGCGCATCGAGCGCGCGTTGCGCGAGCAGGGCCGATGGGACGCGATCGCTGTCCATCTGCGCGAGCGGATTGCGGCGCCGAACTACCGGGGCGGGCTGCCCGAGGGGCACGACGGCACCGGGCTGGGGTTGCTGGGCGCGCACGGCCGGCAGCTCGTCGAAATGGGCCTGATCACCCCGGCGGAATACGCCGGCTGGCGGGCCGAGGCACTGGCGCGCGTACGTGGCACCGTACAGGCGGACATTCTCAAGGAAGACCAGGCGCAGAACACCTGCATATTCTCCACGGAATTCGCGCTGCGCATGATGGGCGACGTGCAGCAGTTCTTCAGCGAGAACCAGGTGCGCAACTTCTATTCGGTGAGCATCTCCGGCTACCACATCGCCGAGGCCGGCGCGAACCCGGTGACGCAGCTGGCCTTCACGCTCGCCAATGGCTTCACCATCGTCGAGTACTACCTGGCACGCGGCATGAAGATCGACGACTTCGCGCCCAATCTCTCGTTCTTCTTCTCGAATGGCATGGATGCCGAGTACGCGGTCATCGGCCGCGTCGCACGTCGCATCTGGGCGCGGGCGATGAAGGACATCTACAAGGCCTCGGCCCGCAGCCAGATGCTCAAGTACCACGTGCAGACGTCGGGACGCTCGCTGCACTCGCGCGAGATCCAGTTCAATGACATCCGCACGACGCTGCAGGCCCTGTATGCGCTGTTCGACAACTGCAACTCGCTGCACACCAATGCCTATGACGAGGCGCTGACCACGCCCACGGAGGAGAGCGTGCGCCGCGCCGTCGCCATCCAGCTCATCATCAACCGCGAGCTGGGGCTCAACAAGATCCAGAATCCCTGGCAGGGTTCGTTCGCCATCGAGGCGCTCACCGATCTCGTGGAGGAGGCCGTCTACAAGGAGTTCGAGTCGCTGGCCGAACGCGGCGGGGTGCTCGGCGCCATGGAGACCATGTACCAGCGCGGCAAGATCCAGGAAGAGTCACTGCACTACGAAACGCGCAAGCACGACGGCAGTTTGCCCATCGTCGGCGTGAATACCTTTCTGGGCCAGAACGACCGCCAGGAAGCCGGCGCGCCCTTGTTCCGCGCGAGCGAGGCTGAGCAGCAAGGCCAGGTCGAGGCTGTGCGCGATTTTCAGGCGCGCCATGCAAATGCAGCGACCGACGCGCTGCAGAAGCTGCAGCAGGTGGCCGCCGCCGGCGGCAACGTGTTCGCGGAACTACTCGAGACCGTGCAGACCTGCTCGCTCGGTCAGATCACGCGCGCGCTCTACGAAGTGGGCGGCCAGTATCGACGTCACATGTGACGGCAATCGGAGAACCGCGCGTTCGAGTTCTCGAAATTGCGGATGGCCTCGCGGATGCTCCAGGGTCGCTCCTGCAACGTCTCGGGGTCCCACTCGCTGCGGTGCACCGCGAAGAAATCACCGCCGTACACGTGAATGGCGCCGGTCAGCTTCTCGATCGGGTTGCTGACCGAATGGATCACATCGTTGGGCAACTCGACGACGTCACCCGCGCTGATGGCGCGTGCGCCCGATGTCGCAAGACCGCTTCCCTGTCGCTGCCAAAAGATGTTGTCCTCGCGGCCGGTATAGATGCCGATGAGCGCCCACATGTTGTGCTCATGGGGCAACAGCTGCATGAGCGGTGACCATGCGATGTTGAGGATGGTGAGCCCTGCCGAACGATGCAGCGGCTCGATGCCGCCTTTGACCGGCGCGTCGACGCCGGCGAGCACGGCCTCCGGGTTCGAGAACGCCCGCGACATGATCTCGCGGATGGCCTGCTGCGCGGAGCCGGGATCACGCTGGACTTCGTCCAGGCAATCGGCCACGAAGCGTTGCGAATCGAAAGCTGGCCGGCGGCCGGTGGAAGGTGTCTTGCCCCCTGCCTGCATCGCCAACGATGCCGCACCGCAGCTTCCCAGCAGCAATGTGCGGCGCGTGACTAGTTTCTGCCTGGTTTTCATGGGCCCGATTCTCGACCGCGCCGAGCACCGCGCAAGTCCTGAATCTGGACCGTCGCTATTGTCCCGGTTGGGTGGCAGGGGGATGCTAGCCGCGATGCGCCAGGCCTACGGCCAATTCTGTCCGGTCGCGTTGTCGTCGGAGCTGCTCGCCGAGCGCTGGACGTTGCTCGTGGTGCGCGAGCTTCTCGCCGGTGCACGACGCTTCAACGATATCCGTCGCGGGCTGCCGCGGCTGTCACCCACCTTGCTCAAGGATCGCCTGCGAACGCTGGAGCGCGCGGAAGTAGTGGAGCGCGTCGCCGGTCCGCGCGGTCCTGACTACCGGCTCACGCCCGCGGGCGAGGAACTGCGCGGCGTCATCAGCGCCATCGGCGCCTGGGGCCAGCGCTGGGCCCGCGACATCCGCCCCGGAGATCTCGACGCCGGCTGGCTGGTCTGGGCGATGCACCGGCGCCTCAACGTCGCGGCGTTGCCGCCCGGACGCACGATCATCGCCATCGAATTCACCGATGCGCGTCCGCAGCGGCACTTCTGGCTCGTGCACCAGGGTGGCCAGGTGGACGTGTGCCTGAAGGACCCGGGCTTCGAGCCGACCGTGCGCCTGGTCACGCGCGTCCGCACGATGGCCGAGGTCTGGCGCGGCCTCCGGCCGATCCGCGAGGAGATCCACGCCGGCCGTTTGCAGGTGCTGGGCGCACCGGAGTTGCGCCGGCGGGTTCCCGACTGGTTGCTGCTCAGCGTGTACGCGTCCATCCCGCGCGCGGGTAGTTAGTCTCCGGCCCGGTCGCGCGCGAAGTCGTCGATCTCGGCGATCGCCGCGCTGGCGCGTGCGATCTTGTGGTTGAGCATGAAGGCGTCGAGCCAGGCCGCGAGCCTGCCGCCGCGGCGCTGCGCCCAATGGTGCAGCAGCAATGGCGCGAGGCCGCCCGCGAGGCTCACGGCGAGCGCCATCAGCACGTAGGAGGGTGCGATCTGCCACAGGTCGAAGCCGGTGAGGGTCGCGACGACGATCATCATCGCGGCGGTCACCGCAAGTCAGCTCCCCAGCCACGCGACCAGGAACGAGCGCGTTTCCCACTGCTGCAATTTCGCGAGCGCGCGCTGGATCTCGAGCACTGGCTGCGTGTAGTCAACCTGCAGGATGAGCGCCACGCGCACCGCGCCGATCACGACGAGCCCGATGCTCGCGACCAGGTCGAGAAGCGCCGCTGCGGGTCGTAGGTTCGAAACGACCGCCAGGCCTGGGTAGCGATTTCCTGCGCCAGGGCATCGACGTCGGCGCGACTGGGTGCGTAGCTGGTCGCGATGCGGTAGACGAGCCGCTGGTGCTCGCCGAGCAACGCGGCAAATCCGGCGGCGGGATTCTCGACCATTTCCATGGATGCTTGCATCTGCCTGGTGATCCGCACGGCAGACGGAAATGTCACACGTCCGTCATGCGGCGAGGTCGGGCTCGCCGAGCTGCGCGAGGATGGCGGCGCGCGAGGCATCCCGGAGCTGGAGGGCGGCGTCCTCTCCGCCCGTGCCCGGCGCGATGGCGTGCGCGTAGTGCACCTCGAGCGGGCCGGGTCGCGGCAGCACGCGCGTGGCGGGCATGTTGCGGCGGGTGCCGAGGATGACGGCGGGCACCACCGGGCAGCGTGCATGCGCAGCGATGGCGAACGCGCCGGTGTGGAATTTCCCGAGCCCTACCTCGGGCTTGAAGGTGCCTTCGGGAAAGAACACCAACGAATGTCCGCTGGCCGCCGTGCGCAGGACCCGTCGGGCGTCGGTGCCGCCCTTGTGGCGATTGAACCGTTCGACGAATTCCGAACCGATCCGGCGCAGCAGCAGGCCTGCCAGCGGCACGTCATTCATCTCGCGCTTGATCACGAAGCCGAAGCGCGGCGGCAGGGCGGCCGCCATGACCACGCCATCGAGGTAACTGGCGTGATTGGCGACGACCACGCACTGGCCCGCCGGCAGATGCTCGAGACCGCGCAGCTTCAGCGGCATGCCGGCCAACAGGAAGAAGGCTCTTGCTGCGATGCGGGCCGTGCCGCGGCGCGCCCGCAGGCTGGGAAGCAGCAACACGCCGAGGAGCGCGGTCAGGGCCACCGCGAGAAACAGCAAGGCGGCGTAGATGCCATAGACCAGGCGCAGCGGAACGGAGACGAAAGCGGGCCAGGGGGCGGGCACCTGGCCCGAAGCAGAAGTCATGAACGGCTTTTTCCCTGGAACGTTTTCGCTTTCATGTGAACTGGTTCTCTTTATGTTAATGGTTTCACGGAGCTGTGAAGGTCATCACGCACGGCCGGCACCCCCGAAATCCATACTCGCCCGAAGCGTTATTCCGCATACGTCTTAAGGCAATCACGTCTTGGTCAAACAAGCTACAGCCATGAACGAGGCGCCCAGCGCCGACTCCGCCGATGCCACCGTTTCGAAGTTCCTCGATGCGGTCTGGATGGAACGCGGCTTGTCGGTCAACACGCTGGCCGCCTATCGCGCCGACCTGACCGCGCTCGCGCGCTGGCTGGCCGAGCGCGGCACGCCGATCATCAGCACCACGCGCGCCGACCTCCTGGGCTTCATCGCCTGGCGCGTGGAAGCCGGTGCCCGCCCGCGCTCCACCGCGCGTCAGCTGTCGTCTTTCCGTCGCTTCTTCCGCTACTTCGTCCGCGAGGGTGTGCTGAAGGACGACCCGACCGCGCAGATCGCGATGCCGAAGATTGGCCGCTCGCTGCCGAAGTCGCTCACCGAGGAAGAGGTCGAGTCGCTGCTCGGCGCGCCGGCCATCGCCGACCCGCTGGGACACCGCGACCGCACGATGCTCGAGGTGCTGTACGCCACGGGGCTGCGCGTCTCCGAGCTGGTCAACCTCAAGTACAACCAGATCAACACCAACCAGGGTGTGATCCGCATTCTGGGCAAGGGCAATCGCGAGCGCCTGATTCCGCTCGGCGAGGAAGCCGTGCGCTGGCTGACCGATTTCGTGCGCGCGCCGCGCAGCGAGATCCTGCTCGACCGCACCACCGACTATCTGTTCCCGACGCGCCGCGGCGATCGCATGACGCGCCAGGCCTTCTGGCACATCATCAAACGCTATGCGCGCAAGGCGGCCATCGACAAGGAGTTGTCGCCGCACACACTGCGCCACGCCTTTGCCACGCACCTGCTGAATCACGGCGCCGACCTGCGCGTCGTGCAGATGCTGCTGGGTCACTCCGACCTCTCGACCACGCAGATCTACACGCACGTGGCGCGCGAGCGCATGAAAGAACTGCACGGCACGCATCACCCGCGGGGCTGAGCCCGGACCTGCCGGGCGCGGCCTTCGGGCTGCTACACTCGCCGGGACGCCGCGAACTTCACCGTTGCGGCGCGGTCGTACCTGAAGCCCGGTCGTTGAGACCCCGTACCAAGGTTCCGCGCGATGCATCATTCCCTCGTCCGTTCCCTGTTCATCATTGCCGCCAGTGTCTGTGTCACCGGCGCCGCAAACGCGCAATCCACGGCTGCCGCCAAGACGGACCCGCGGGCGGCAATCGCGAAGAAGTTCGGCGACCTCAAGCTCGAGGACGTGCGCATGTCGCCCGTGAACGGCGTCTACGAGATCACGCGTGGTTCGGAGATCAGCTACGTCACGGCCGACGGCAAGTACGCCATCCTCGGCGATCTCATCGACGTGGACTCCGACGCCAATCTTTCCGAGAACCGCCGCCGTACCATCCGCGCGCGCATGATCGAGTCGGTACCCGAGAAGGAAATGCTGGTGTTCTCGCCCAAGGACCCCAAGTACACGATCACGGTGTTCACCGACATCGACTGCGGCTACTGCCGCCGCCTGCATTCGCAGATTGCCGAGTACAACCGCCTGGGCATCCGCGTGCGCTACATGTTCTTCCCGCGTTCCGGTCCGGATACCGAGTCGTGGCACAAGGCCGAGGCGGTCTGGTGCTCGTCGAACCGCAACGAGGCGCTGACGCGCGCCAAGAACGGCGAAGACATCAAGGCGCCCAACTGCCCCACCGACGTCGTGAAGCGCGACTACGAGCTCGGCCAGAAGCTGGCCGTGGAAGGCACGCCAGCGATCTTCCTGCAGAGCGGCGAAATGCTGCCGGGCTACGCGCCGCCGGGCGCGCTCGCGAAGTATCTCAAGTCGGGAAGGATGTAATCGCGGCAGGCCCGGCGAGGAGGCCACGGGCCTGCTCGAGCCGACTCGATTCGACCGACCGGGGGCGGACTGGCCGCTGCGCTCGCGCTACTTCTCCAACAGCTTGAGCTTGTCCGGCACGCCTTCGAACTGCTTGGCGTCGGGCGGCGCGGCCTTCTTCTCGGCGATCACCGGCCATTTCTTGGCCAGTTCGGCGTTCAGCTTCTTGAATTCTTCCTGCCCCGCGGGCACCTCGTCCTCTGAGAATATCGCCTCCACCGGGCATTCGGGCTCGCACAGCGTGCAGTCGATGCACTCGTCCGGATCGATGACGAGGAAGTTAGGGCCCTCGTGGAAACAGTCGACCGGACACACCTCCACGCAGTCGGTGTATTTGCACTTGATGCACTGTTCCGTCACCACGAACGCCATCGATCGATCCTCTGAAAGTCAGTCTGCCAGCGGGAGCCGTCATTCTACGTGAAGCGACACTACCTGAATCGCCGCGGCATTTCGGCGACGTGGTGCCGTTCCACACCCGCGGCCCGGTCCGCCAGGAAATGCCGCAGGGCCGCCTCGGTGCTGGGGAATGCGAGATCGTCCCAGGGAATGTCCTTCTCATCGACCAGCCGCACTTCGAGGCTCTCGTGGGTGGGCGCGAAGTCGGGGGTGCGCATCCGCGACCGGAAGAACACGTGCACCTGGCGCGCGTGCGTGACGTTGGCCAGCAGCAGCAGACTGCCGATTTCCACGTCGATTCGCGCCTCTTCCTCGGCTTCGCGCGCGGCGCCGGCCTCGAGCGTCTCGTCGTTCTCCATGAACCCGGCCGGAATGGTCCAGTAGCCCAATCGCGGCTCGATGCCGCGCTTGCAGATGAGAATGCGGCCCTGGTACTCGGGCACCGAGCCCACGACCACCTTGGGATTCAGGTAGTGGACGACCCCGCAGCTCTCGCAGACGTGGCGCGGCTGGTGGTCTCCCTCCGGAACTTTGAGGACGACGCGGTTGCCACAGTTGCTGCAGAAGTTCATCGAAAAAAAACTGAGTGGTGCCGGGAGAGGGAATCGAACCCACACGCCTTTTTAGGGCAACGGATTTTGAGTCCGCCGCGTCTACCAGTTCCGCCATCCCGGCGCGGGGCCGGAAGTATAGGGCAAGCCCGCCGGGCCGTTGCGACGTTCTTCGGGGCCCGCGCATCCAGGGACACGACATGCAGAGATTGGCGGAAATCGAGGTGACCGAGGAGGAGTTGACGGCCGCACGCAGCGGCGATGCCATGGTGCGCGGCCTGCTGTTCCAGCGCTTGGCGCCGCCCACGCTGCGACTCATCCGGCGCCTGGTGAATCATCCGGCGCTGGCAGAGGACCTGCTGCAGGACACGCTCATCGCCATGTTCGAGCATCTCGGTGCTTTCCGTGGCGAGGCGCCGTTCGGCATCTGGGTGCGCAGCATCGCGGTGAGTCGCTGTCTCATGGTCTTCCGCTCGCCATGGCATCGGGCGCGAGTGGCGCTCGAGGGTCTTACCGAGGCGCACGTGGGGCCGGTGGAGCCGGACGGCCGCATGGCCGAGCTCATCGACCTCGATCGCGCGCTCGCACGTCTGTCGCCGGTCACGCGCACCGTGGTCTGGCTCCACGACGTGGAGGGCTGGTCGCACGAGGAGATCGCCAAGAGCTTCGGGCGCAGCGTGAGTTTTTCCAAGTCGCAGCTGGCGCGCGGTCACGCGCGGTTGCGCGAGGCGTTGACACCGCCGGCCACTGCGGGGCTGGGCGCGTCACTGCTGGAGTGATCGATGCAGACGACTGACACGCATGACATGGAACTGGCGGCCCGGTTGCGCCGACTCGACGCGGTCACGGGCGCCGTCGAGCCCGGCTTCGACTTTCAGGCGTTGTGGCAGCGACACGCCGCGGCGCAGTCGCGCGCCCGACGGCGGCGCGGCCTGGCGCGGGGTACGGCGAGCGCGGTGATGCTCGCCCTGGTGGCGCTCAGCGCCTGGCGGCTCGCCCCGCGCGAACAACCGCCCGCCGATGTCGAAGCGCGGCCGGCGGCAGCCGTGCCGGCGCAGCCGCGCCTGGTGCGCGCCGACACCTACCTGGCTCTCGCCGCGATCGAGGATCACATCGCCACGATCGATGATGCGCTCAACGATGCGCGCCTCGTGGCGCCGCGTGGCGCGGAAGTGGCACGGCTCGAGCGCACGCGCGCCGAGCTCATGGATTCCTACGTCCGCGTGCGTTACGCGGACATGGTGAGCAACAACTTCTGATTGTCGTCTACCCGGAGTAATTCATGAAAACGTGGGTTGCAGTGTGTGTGCTGGCCGCGAGCGGCGCCGCGATGGCGCCGGCGTCCGCCAGGGAGGAGAAGGGCTCGGCCCGCAGCGAGCAGGAGGCGGCGCGAGACGACGCCAGGCTCGACGCAAAAGTCGGCGCGGAAGAGGCGAAGACCCGCAAGCAGCTGGAGGAGGCTCGCGAGCGCCTGGACAAGGCGGCACGCGAAGTCGCCGAGCTGTCGGGCAAACTCGGCGCGCATGCGCGCCAGGAAATCCGCATCGTCGAGGGCGGTCCGCGGCGCGCCGTGCTGGGCATCCAGATCGATGACGATCCGGCCAGGCAGGGCGTGCGCGTGCTCAACGTCAGCCCCGGAGGGCCGGCCGCCGAGGCGGGCTTGCGCGATCACGACATCATCGTCGCGCTGGACGGCGAGTCGTTGCCCGGCAGCGGTGCGGATCGCGCGCTGGTCGAGCGCATGCGCAAGGTCGAGCCGGACCAGAAGGTGAGAGTACGCGTGCTGCGCGATGGCAAGAAGCGCGACTACGTGGTGGTGGCGCGTGCGCCAGCGATGCAGGACCGGGTGTTCGCCATGCGCATGCCCGAAATGGGCGCCGTCGGCGCAGGCACCGGCCCGTTCGTCCAGCACTTCCGCACGTTCTGGCCCGGTGAGTTCGCAGGCCTGGAACTCGCCGCGATCACGCCGAAGCTCGGCGCCTATTTCGGCGTCAGCGAGGGCGTACTGGTCGTGTCCGCGCCGAAGGACGGCGCCTTCAAGCTCGAGGATGGCGACGTGCTGCAGGCGATCGACGGCCGCAAGCCCGACGATGGTCCACACGCACTGCGCATACTGCGGTCATATCGCTCGGGCGAGAAACTCACGCTCACGGTGCTCCGCCAGCGCAAACCGCTGAGCCTCGCGGTGACCATGCCGGAACGGCCCGACATGGGTGACGTGATGTGGCAAACGGCTCCGCCCATGAGCGTGCCGCTGCCGCCGCCGCCACCCGAGCCGGGCGCGCCTGCCGCACCCGGCGCCCGGCCGCGGCCCGACGGTGCCGCGACCTTCGAGTAGGAGAATGGGCGGTGCGCGCATGACGGTACACTCGCCGCCGTGCGACGCGCCGACTTCAGCTACGAACTGCCTCCCGAACTCATCGCCCAGGAACCGCTTCCCGAACGTTCGGCGAGCCGGCTGCTGAGGCTCGACGGCGCCACCGGCGCGCACGCCGATCGCCGCATGCGCGATCTGCCCGAACTGCTCGCCGACGGCGACCTATTGGTGTTCAACGACACGCGCGTGATCCCGGCGCGGCTGTTCGCCGTGAAGGAGTCCGGCGGCAAGGTGGAGGTGCTGCTGGAACGGCCGCTCGGCGAGCGGCTCGCGCTGGTGCATGCGCGCGCCAGCAAGCCGCTGCGCCCCGACATGCCGCTGCAATGCCGTGGCGGAACGCTGCGCGTCATCGAGAAGCGCGGCGATCTATGGGCTATCGAACTACCCGGACCGGCGCTGGAATTCTTCGAGCGCCATGGGCAGATGCCGCTGCCGCCCTACATCCGGCGCGAACCCGGCGCCGCCGATGCGCAGCGCTACCAGAGCGTGTTCGCGCGCAAACAGGGCGCGGTCGCCGCGCCCACCGCCAGCCTGCATTTCGACGCGCCCCTGCTGGCCGCCCTCGAGGCGCGCGGGGTGCGGCGCGCCTTCATCACGTTGCACGTGGGCGCGGGCACGTTCCAGCCGGTGCGCACCGAGGCCGTAGGCGCGCACGTCATGCACGCCGAATTCATGGAAGTCGGCGAGGAGACCTGTGCGCAGATCGCGGCCACGCAGGCGGCCGGTGGTCGAGTCGTGGCCGTGGGCACCACCGTGGTCCGCGCGCTCGAAAGCGCGGCGGCCCCGGACGGCCTGAAGCCATACGTGGGCGATTCATCGCTGTTCATCGTGCCGGGCTTTCGTTTTCGCGTGGTGGACGCCATGCTCACCAACTTCCACCTGCCCGAGTCCACGTTGCTGATGCTGGTGAGCGCATTCGCCGGCCGCGAGGCGGTGCTGGCGGCGTATCGCCACGCGGTGGCGGAACGCTACCGGTTCTTCAGCTACGGCGACGCCATGTTCATCGAACCCGCGCCGGGAGCGCACAGTTAGAGAATGACCGCCGAATTCCAGTTGTTAGGCACCGACTCCGGCCCGAACGGCAGTGCGGCCCGCCGCGGACGGCTCACGCTGGCGCATGGCGTCGTCGAGACACCGGCGTTCATGCCAGTGGGCACCTACGGCACGGTGAAAGCCATGACGCCGGAGGAGCTCGAGTCGCTCGGCGCCGAGATCGTGCTGGGCAACACCTTCCATCTCATGCTGCGGCCGGGCAACGAGATCATGCGCGCGCATGGTGGACTGCATGGCTTCATGCATTGGCGCCGGCCCATCCTCACGGATTCGGGCGGCTTCCAGGTTTTCAGCCTCGAGTCCCTGCGCAAGATCACCGAGGAGGGCGTGAACTTCCGATCGCCCATCGACGGCAGTGCCGTGCGCCTCACGCCCGAGGACTCGATGGACACGCAGCTCGCCCTGGGTTCGGACATCGCCATGGCGCTCGACGACTGCACGCCGTATCCGGCCACCGAGGCGCAGGCGCGCGCGTCCATGGAGCGCTCGATGCGCTGGGCCGTGCGCAGTCACGCGCACTACTACGCGGCGAATGCGTCGGGGCGGCCGCCGCCCGGGGAGTTGTTTGCCATCGTGCAGGGCGGCATGCACCTCAACCTGCGCCTGGCATCGCTCGAGGCCCTGTCGAAGCTGCCCTGGAAGGGGCTCGCGGTGGGTGGCCTGGCGGTGGGCGAGCCGGAACCCGAACGGCTGCGCATACTCGAAGGATTGCTGCCCCACATGCCCGTGGACCGGCCCCGCTATCTCATGGGTGTCGGGCGCCCGATGGACATCGTGGCCGCCGTCCTGCGCGGCATCGACATGTTCGATTGCGTGATGCCCACGCGCCACGCGCGCAATGGGCATCTGTTCACTTCCCAGGGCGTGGTGAACATCCGCAATGCCGCGCACCAGGCCGACACGGGCGCGCTCGATCCGGCCTGCGCCTGCTACACCTGCCGAAATTTCTCCCGGGCGTACCTGCGCCATCTGGACCGATGCAATGAAATTCTCGGCGCGCGGCTCAATACGCTGCACAACCTGCACTACTATCTCGAGCTCATGCGCAATCTGCGCGCCGGCATCGAAACCGGAAATCTGCCCGCGGTAGTTCGCCGCTACGCGGCCCACGCCGCGGGCGAACCCGGCGACACGCCGCAAGTCTCGGTGGCATTAATTTAGTTTTCGGCCAAAATACGCGCCCCGCGCCGCAAACTGCGGCGCCGTTTTTTTGGACCTGTGAGATAACTCCATGAATTCATTGATCCCCGACGCCATGGCGCAGGCCGCTGGCGGAGCCCCGGCCGGCGCCGGCGCGATGCCCTTCGTGATGATGGCCGTTTTCGTCGTCATCTTTTACTTCCTGCTCATCCGGCCACAGCAGAAGAAGCAGAAGGAACACCAGGCCATGCTGGGCAAGCTGGCCGCGGGCGACGAAGTGGTCACCGCGGGCGGCATCCTCGGCCGCATCGTCGAGGTGGGCGACCAGTTCCTCACCGTTGAAATCGCCGACAACGTGCGCATCAAGGTCCAGCGGTTCCAGGTCACGACCATCGTGCCCAAGGGAACGCTCAAGGGAGCCTGAGGGCGCACAAGATGCTCGAGTACGCGCGCTGGAAATACATGCTCGTCGCCGCGGTGTTGCTGATCGCGACGCTGCTCGCGCTGCCCAACGTGTTCGGTGACGACCGCGCGCTGCAGATCGCGCGCAAGGACCGCGCGCCGATCTCCGCGGCGGAGCTCGCGACCATCACGCAGAAGCTCAAGGACGGTCACGTCGGCTACGACCGCATCGCCATCGAGAATGGCAACGTGATGCTGCGCTTCAGCGACGACGCCGCGCAGCTCAACGCGCGCGACTTCGTCAAGGACGAGAAGAACGGGCTGACGCGCGACTACGTGAGCGCCATGTCGTTCGCCTCGCGGGCGCCACGCTGGATGCAGGCCATCGGGCTGCGCGCCATGCCTTTGGGCCTCGACCTGCGCGGCGGGCTCTATCTGCTGTACGAAGTGGACGTCGATGGCGCGGTGGCCAAGCTGCTGGAGAGCTACGAGCAGGATTTCCAGCGCGCGCTGCGCGAGGCCAGCATCGCGTTCACCGACATCAGCACGCTGACCGTGGACTCGACCATTCCCAATGGCCTGCGCGTGCTGCTGCCGGCCACCGCCGATCGCGCGGCGGTGCGTGCGGCGATCAAGAAGGTCCAGCCGGACCTCGAATGCCGTGACGCGAACGTGGCCGAAGGCACGGCGGTCGACTGCATCATGACCGCGCAGCAGATCCGTGAGCGCCAGGATTTCGCGATCACCGCCAACGTCACTACGCTGCGCAATCGCGTGAACACGCTCGGCGTCTCCGAGCCCATCGTGCAGCGCCAGGGTCTCAACCGCATCGTCGTGCAGCTGCCCGGCGTGCAGAACTCCGCCGAGGTCACCTCGCTCCTGGGCAAGGTCGCCACGCTGGAATACCGGCTGGTGGACCAGCGCCCCGTGCCACCCAGTGGACGCGCGCCCATTGGCGCCAAGCTCTACGAGACCAAGGACGGTGGCCGCATCCTGCTCAAGCGCGATGTCATCGTCACCGGCGACCAGCTCACCAATGCCACCGCCTCGAGCGGCGACCAGGGGCCGGAGGTGAACGTCACGCTGGACAGCGCGGGAGGCGAGGAGATGTTCCGCGTCACGCGCGCCAACGTGGGCAAGCCCATGGCCGTGGTGTTCATCGAGCAACGGCGCGAGGTCATCAAGAACGCCGATGGCACCGAGACCACGCGCGACATCAAGGAAGAGAAGGTCATCAACGTGGCTACCATCCAGAGCCCGCTGAGCAACCGCTTCCGCACCACCGGCCTGACGATGAACGAGGCGCGTGACCTCTCGCTGCTGCTGCGGGGCGGCGCGCTGACCGCGCCCATCGCCATCGTCAACGAGCGCACCGTCACCGCGACCCTGGGCGAGAAGAACATCGAGGACGGCATCAGGGCGCTGGTCATCGGCATGGCGGCGCTGTTCGCGTTCATGATCATCTACTACCACCTGTTCGGCGTGATCGCGAACCTGGTGCTGCTGGCCAACGTCATTGTCCTGACGGCATTGCTGTCGACGGTGGTGCCAACGGCGCTCACGCTGCCGGGCATCGCCGGCATCATTCTCACCGTCGGCATGGCGGTGGACGCCAACGTGCTGATCTACGAGCGCATCCGCGAGGAGCTGCGCAACGGCGTGTCGCCACAGGCCGCGATCAAGGCCGGCTTCGAGAAGGCGTTCTCGGCGATCGCCGACTCCAACGTCACCACCTTCATCGCCGGCGTGGTGTTGTTCGTGTTCGGCACGGGTGCCATCAAGGGCTTCGCCATCGTGCTGTCGCTCGGCATCCTCACTTCGATGTTCACCGCGCTGATGGGCTCGCGCGCACTGATCACGCTGATGTTCGGCGGCAACAAGAAGCTCGCCCGGCTACCCATCGGCTGACCGGCTTTCGAGGAAACGCACCGTGGAATTCTTCCATAAGAAAACCAGCTTCCGGTTCATGGCCACCCGCAAGGTGTGGTACGCGCTGTCGGCCATCCTGATGATCGTCTCGTTCGGGTCGTTCTTCGCCAAGGGCCTGAACTTCGCCATCGACTTCACCGGCGGCGTGCAGGTGGAGGCCACGTTCCCGAACAACGTGAAGACCGATGACGTGCGGCGCATGGTCGAGGGGGCCGGCATCCACGAGCCGGTCGTCAGCCTGCTGGGCAGCACGCGCGAGGTGAAGATCGAGCTGCAGCACATGGGCAAGACTGCCGATGAGCTGCGACCGGTGTTCACCGACGCACTGAAGCAGATCGACCCGGGCGTGAAGATCACCAATCTCGAAGTCGTCGGCCCGCAGGTCGGTGACGAGCTGCGCAAGGCGGCCATCACGTCGCTGGCCGTGACGCTCGCGCTCATCGGCCTGTACATCATCTTCCGCTTCCACACGTGGCGATTGTCGTTGGGCGCCATCCTCGCCGTGCTGCACGACCCCATCCTGGTGCTGGGCGTGTTCTCGGTGACCCAGACCAAGTTCGACCTGGCGGTGGTCGCGGCCATTCTCGCTGTCATCGGCTATTCGCTGAATGACACGGTCATCGTGTTCGATCGCATCCGCGAGAACTTCGAGAAGAACCGGCGTCTCGCGCCCGATCTCACCCTGGACAACGCCATCAACCAGACGCTGTCGCGCACCATCATGACCAAGGTGGTCACCTCCATCGTCGTGGTGGCGCTGCTGCTGCTCGGCGGCGAGACGCTGCGTGGGTTCTCCGAGGCGCTGCTCATCGGCATCATCGCCGGCACCTACTCGTCCATCTACATCTCGAGCTCCATCGCGCTGTCGTTCGGCCTGAAGGCAGAGCACGTGTTCCCGCCGGTGCGCAAAGACCCCATCGATGAGTTGCCCTGACGAGTCCGTCGATCGTTAGATGATCGAGCTGCTCTCCGATCCCCATGCCTGGATAGCCTTCCTCACGCTGTCCGCGCTGGAGATCGTGCTCGGCATCGACAACATCATCTTCATCTCGATACTGGTCAGCCGGCTGCCGCCGGAACGGCGTGAGTCGGCGCGCATCACCGGCCTCGCGCTGGCCATGCTCACGCGCATCGCGCTGCTGTTCTCGATCGTGTGGCTGACGCGTCTCACCAGGCCGCTGTTCACGCTGCCGTTCCTGGAGCAGGGGTTTTCGGGCCGCGACATCATCCTGTTCCTGGGCGGCCTGTTCCTGCTGGCGAAGAGCGTCACCGAGATCCACGGCACGCTCGAGGGCGCCGAAGACGAGCGCAGGACGCGCGTGTTCGCCAACTTCGCCGCCATCGTGATCCAGATCGCCATCATCGATATCGTGTTCTCGCTGGACTCGGTGTTCACCGCGGTGGGGCTCGCCAGGCCCGATCAGCTGCCCATCATGATCGCCGCCATCGTGCTGGCCATCCTGGTCATGATGTGGGTGTCCGGCTCGATCAGCGCGTTCATCGACCGGCACCCGACCATCAAGATCCTCGCGCTGGCGTTCCTCATTCTCGTGGGCGTGGTGCTGGTCGCCGACTCGTTCCACTTCGACGTGCCGAAGGGTTACCTGTACTTCGCCATGGCGTTCTCGGTGGGCGTGGAGATGGTCAACATCCGGCTGCGGCGGCTCATGGACGCGCGCCGTAACAGCAATGACGAAGGCGAGGGCGGCTGACGACCGGCCGAAATCCGTAGCTTTTTCTCGAGCCCACTCCATAAACTACGGCCACTACAAACATCGCGGGGTCTCCGATGAAATGGAACTTGCGTACGAAGTCCATTGATCAGGTGCAAACCGAATTCGAGCGCGGGGAGCTGAAACGCACGCTCGGACCGATTCACCTGATCCTGTTCGGAATCGGCTGCATCATCGGTGCAGGCATCTTCGTCCGGACGGGCACGGCGGCGGCGCAGTACGCGGGTCCCGCGGTCATCCTCTCCTTCGTCATCGCCGGCATCGTCTGCGCCTTCGCAGGCCTGTGCTATGCCGAGCTCGCCTCGATGCTGCCGGTCTCCGGCTCGGCGTACACCTACTCGTACACCACGGTCGGTGAATTCGGCGCCTGGATCATGGGCGCGCTGCTGCTGCTCGAATATGCCCTCGCCGCGTCGGTGGTCGCGGTGGGCTGGTCGGGCTATGCGGTGAGTCTGCTGCACGACATCGGCCTGTACCTGCCGGCGGACCTCACGCAGGCCAGCGGCAAGTTCGTGGTCGACGCCTTGTCCACGGTGAACGTGGTCGATCCCCTCGTCAGCCTGAACGGCGTCTCGGCGCGCCTGGCCGACGGCTCGACGGTGCAATTCATCTCCGAGAATACGGCGCATGCGACTGGCACCTTCAGCGCCGCGCTCGCGCAGTACGACGTGGTCGACGCCGTGAAGACGGCGGCGGGTCACACCGGTTACGCGCTCACCAATGCGCTCGACGTCGTCGTGAAGGCCGATGCCACGGCGGTGCTCGACGCGGCGAGCAAGGCGCTCGACCCGTCGACCGGACACCTGCGCGAGCTCGTGGCCGGCACGCAGCTCACGGTGCCCGCGGAGTCGGTGATCCATCTGCCGGCCAAGACCGTCGTGCCCATCGCCGAGAACGCGGTGGTGCAATCGCTGTTCAACCTGCCCGCCGTGTTCATCACGCTGGCGGTCACCCTGCTGCTGGTTCTCGGCGTGTCCGAGTCCGCGACGGTGAACAACATCATCGTCGCCATCAAGGTCACGGTGATCCTGGCGTTCATCGCGGTGGGCGCGTTCTTCGTGAACGCGGACAACTGGCATCCGTTCATCCCCGAGCCCACGGGCGTCGAGAACCAGTTCGGCTGGGACGGCATCATCCGCGCCACCACCATCGTGTTCTTTGCCTACATCGGCTTCGAGGCGGTGTCGACGGCGGGCCAGGAAGCCAAGAACCCCAAGAAGGACATGCCCATCGGCATCCTGGGTTCGCTGATCATCTGCACCGTCCTGTACATGGCGACCGCCGCAGTGCTCACCGGCGTCATTTCGTTCACCAAGCTCAACGTGGCGGCCCCGGTGGCCACGGCGGTGGACACCTTCGGACCGGAGTGGAGCTGGCTCGCCAAGCTCATCAAGATCGGCGCGATCGCCGGTCTGTCGTCGGTGGTGCTGGTGCTGATGTTCGGGCAGACGCGCGTGTTCTATTCGATGTCGCGCGATGGGCTGCTGCCCAAGTCGCTGGCCCGCGTGCATCCGAAGTTCCGCACGCCGTGGATCAACACGTTGATCGTCGGTGTGGGCGTCTCCGCGGCCGCGGCGTATTTCGACATCAACTCGCTCGGCGACCTCACCTCGGTGGGCACGCTGTTCGCGTTCGGTCTCGTGTGCTTCTCGGTGATCTGGCTGCGCTACAAGCGGCCGGACCTGCCGCGGCACTTCCGCGTGCCGGGCTTCCCGGTGGTGCCCGCCATCGGCGTGGCGATCTGCTTCTGGCTCGCGTGGACCGGCGTGGAAGTGCACATCCGCTGGTGGTTCTTCTGGTTCATCCTCGCCTCGATCGGCGTCTACTTCCTGTACGGGTTCTGGAAGAGCCCGCTGCGCGCGGAGAAAACCGCGACGTGACACGAACAGGCTGGCGGGAACGGAGCGCGGCGCAAGCCGCGCGCCACACTTGAAGCCGGCGGGTGCGCCTTACTTCAGGCCGGCGGGAATGAACGGCGAGATCGCCTGCACGAGGGCCGTGTACACCTTGGGCGTGCCGCAGATGATGTGCCCACCCTGCTGGTAGTCGCCGCCCGTGAGCGTGCCGATGCGGCCGCCGGCCTCGGTGATCAGCAATGAACCGGCGGCGGTGTCCCAGGGCTTGAGACCCATTTCCCAGAAGCCGTCGACGCGTCCCGCGGCCACGTAGGCCAGGTCCAGCGCCGCGGCGCCCGGGCGGCGCAGCCCGGCGGCCCGGGTCATCACCGCTTTGAGCATGGCCATGTATTCGTCGATCCACGGCGAGTCGGCGCGGAAGGGAAAACCCGTGGCGATGAGGCTGCCCTCGAGCGTGGCCTGCTTGCTCACGCGGATGCGACGTCCGTCGAGCTGTGCGCCGTCACCCCGCGAGGCCGTGAACAGCTCCTGGCGCATGGGGTCGAACACCACGGCGTGCTCGACGCGGCCGCGCACCTGTACGCCGATGGAAATGGCGAAGGTGGGAAAGCCATGCATGAAGTTCGTGGTGCCGTCGAGCGGATCGATGATCCAGACCACCTCGCTGTCACCGGACGCGCCGCTCTCCTCGGCGAGGAAGGCGTGGTCCGGATGCAGCCGCCGCACGGTCTCGATGATGTCCGCCTCGGCGGCCTTGTCGACCTCGGTCACGTAGTCGTTGCGGCCCTTGGTCTGGATTTCCACGGCCTCGAGCCGGGGGATGGCGCGGACGATGATGTCGCCGGCGCGGCGCGCGGCGCGGACCGCGATGTTGAGTAGGGGCTGCATTGCGTGGAGTCGGTCGAACGAAAAAGGCCCGCTATCATACAGGCCGTGCCGCTGACCGCCATTCGCATCGTACTCGTCGAGCCCTCGCATCCGGGAAACATCGGGGCGGTGGCGCGCGCCATGAAGAACATGGCGTTGTCCGACCTCACACTGGTCAGGCCCAAGGCCTTTCCGCACCCCGAGGCCAGCGCCCGCGCATCCGGCGCCGACGATCTGCTGGCGCGGGTGCGCGTGGCCGCGAGCGTCGCCGAGGCGGTTGCGGACGTCGGCTTCGTGGCGGCCACCACCTCGCGCCCCCGCGACCAGAATTTCCGCGCGCTCGACCTGCACGCGGCCGCCGTTCGCATCCACGAGATGAGCGGGCGTGGCCCCGCCGCGGTGCTGTTCGGCGCGGAACGAACCGGGCTCACGAACGAGGAGCTGGCGCTCGCGCATCTGCTGATCCGCATTCCCGCCAACCCCGACTACCCCTCGCTGAATCTCGCGATGGCCGTGCAGCTCACGGCCTACGAGCTGTTCCGCGCCGCGGGCTCGCCCGCCGGTGCCCGGCCGCTATCGGCGCCCACGGTGCCGCTGGCGCCCGGCGCGGAGATGGAGCGCTTCTACGCGCACCTGCAGCAGGTGATGGACGAGGTGGACTTCAAGGATCGCACCGCCGGCGGCACGCACCTCATGACGCGCATCCGCAGGCTGTTCCAGCGCTGCGAGATGGACCAGAACGAGGTGAACATCCTGCGCGGCATCCTCACCTCGGTGCAGCAGAAGCGGCGCCGCGCCGGCGACGCGACGCCGGAGAAAGCCGCGGGCGAGGTCGAATGACTATCTACCTGGATCATGCGGCGAGTACGCCGGTGGACGCGCGCGTCGCGGCTGCCATGGCGGAGGTGCTCGCGGATCCCGCCGCCCAGGGCAATGCCGCCTCGGCCACGCATGGCCCGGGCCTGGCGGCGCACGATCGCGCCGAACAGGCGCGCAGCGAGGTCGCGCGGCTCATCGGCGCGGCATCGCGCGAGATCGTCTTCACGTCGGGCGCCACCGAGTCCAACAACCTGGCGCTGCTCGGCGTGGCCGCGGCGGCGCGCCGCGCCTTGGGCGCGACCGGGGCCACGGCCGTGAAACCCACGGGCCACGTCATCAGCTCGCGCGTCGAACACAAATCGGTGCTCGATGCGCTCAGGCACCTGGAGAAGGAAGGCTTCGGCATCACGCTGCTCGAGCCGGACGCCGATGGCCGCGTGCCACCGGAATCGGTGGCCCGGGCGCTGCGCCCGACGACGCTGCTCGTGTCGCTGATGCTGGTGAACAATGAGATCGGCGTGATCACCGACATCGCCGCGATGGCCGGCCTCACTCGCGCGCGTGGCGTGCTGCTGCACACCGATGCCTCGCAGGCCGTGGGCAAGCTGCCGGTGAACGTCGATGCGCTCGGCGTGGATCTGCTGTCCTGCACGGCGCACAAGCTCTATGGTCCCAAGGGCGTGGGCGCGCTGTACGTGCGGGAAAGCGCCCGGCCGCGCATCGCGCCCATCCTGTTCGGCGGTGGCCACGAGCGCGGGCTTCGGCCGGGCACCCTGGCCACGCACCAGCTCGTGGGATTCGGCGCTGCCGCGGCGCTGGCGGGCGCGCAGGGCGAGCGTGACGACGCGCATCTGCGCGACCTCGGCGCGCGCCTGCGCCGCGAGCTCGAGACCATACCGGACGCGCAGTTCAATGGCGCGCATGAGCCGCGCGTGCCGGGCATCGTCAATGTCTCGCTGCCGGGCGTGGAGGGCGAGGCATTGATCACCGGACTCGACGATCTCGCCGTCTCCTCGGGATCGGCCTGCAACTCGGCCGCGCGTGAGCCGAGTTACGTGCTGCGCGCGCTCGGTCGCAGCACCGAACTGGCACAGAGTTCGCTGCGCCTCTCGTTGGGCCGGTTCAGCTCCGCGGCCGAGATCGATGCCGCCGCCACGCGCATCCGCGATGAAGTCGCGCGCCTGCGCCAGCTGGCCGGAGACCCCGACGTCGAGGCCGGCGCCGGCGCCCGCCCCATGACGGCGGCTGCCGGCAGTCTGCTCGAGCGCTCGCTGAGCCCCATCGCCCGGCGCTATTTCCTGGCGCCCGCCCGCCGCCCGGAATTCCTGCGGGGCACGGCGCCGGCGACCGTGCGGCAAGGTTCCGCCGGGCGCCGGGAAGAGGGTGCGTGGGTGTATTTCGAGCTACCCCTCGACACCGTGAATGGGGGCGGCGGGACTGTGAGAAATGCCCGTTTCAGTGCGTACGGATGCCCCCATACTCTGGCCGTGACATCCTGGTTATGTGAGGTTCTGGAGGGCGTCCGGATCGACGCCGGGCCTCCCGGCACCCCCGCCGAATGGGCGGAGAAATTTCAGGTTCCGGCCGAGAAACTTGGCCGTTTGTTGATCGTCGAAGACGCATTGCGCGCGGCGTTTCGCAGCTAGAATCGCGCGTCAGGACACTCGCAATGGCCATCTCACTCACCCCGGCAGCCGCCGAACGCGTCAGGAGCTACATCGCCGCCCGTGGCAAGGGGCTGGGCCTGCGGCTCGGCGTGCGCAAGACGGGCTGCTCGGGGTTCGCCTATGTCATCAACTACGCCGACGACACCCAGGCCCGCGATCTCGTGTTCGAAGACCAGGGCGTGAAGGTGTTCGTCGACCCTGACAGCCTGGCGCTGATCAACGGCACCACGGTCGATTTCGTCAAACAGGGCCTCAACGAGGCGTTCCGCTTCCACAACCCGAACATCAAGGGCGAATGTGGTTGCGGCGAGTCCTTCAGCGTCTGAATCTTGGGACCTGGTGGGCCCGGAACTGACGGGTGTGGGTCATCGCCCGCCGCTCTCGGCGGTGCGCGGCGTTTCGAGCTGCTTTCGGCGTTGAATTTCAGCGAGTTACTGGCGAATCGAGTAGAATCGCGCGCCTTTATAGGCCCCCACAGAGGAATCGATTCATGGCGCTCGAGCGCACTTTTTCCATCGTCAAGCCCGACGGCGTCGCCCGCAATCTCATCGGCCAGGTCCTGGCCCGTTTCGAGAAGGCCGGCCTCAGGGTCGTCGCCGCGCGCATGCAACACCTGTCGCAGCGAGAGGCCGAGGGTTTCTATGCCGTGCATGCCGCGCGCCCGTTCTTCAAGGACCTGGTGAAGTACATGACCTCGGGGCCGGTGCTGCTGCAGGTGCTCGAGGGCGAGGACGCCATCGCGAAGAACCGGGAGATCATGGGCGCGACCGATCCGAAGAAGGCGGCTCCCGGCACCATCCGCGCCGATTTTGCCGAGAGCATCGAGGCGAACACCGTGCACGGGTCGGACGCGCCGGAGACCGCCGCGAAGGAAATCGCCTACTTCTTCCGTGAGACGGAGATCTGCCCGCGCGGTTGACCGCCGTCCCGGGTAGTGAAGCGCCCCATGTCCGCCGAGCTGCAAGCGCCGCGCACCAACCTGCTCGGGCTGTCCAGGCCCGAGCTGGAGGCGTATGTCGCCGATCTGGGCAGCAAGCCTTTCCGCGCGCGGCAGCTCATGAACTGGCTGTACAAGCGCGGCGAGGCCGACATCGCCGCCATGACCGACCTGGCCAGGGACTTCCGCGCGCAGCTCGTGCAGGGCGCCGAAGTCAAACTACCCGAGATCGTGAAGACCCAGGTGGCGTCCGACGGCACGCGCAAGTGGCTGCTGTCGGGCGGCAACGGCCAGGCCTTCGAGACCGTCTTCATCCCCGAGGAAGATCGCGGCACGCTGTGCATCTCCTCGCAGGTGGGCTGCGTGCTCGACTGCTCGTTCTGCTCGACGGCGCAGCAGGGTTTCAACCGCAACCTTACAGCTGCTGAGATCGTCGGCCAGGTGTGGCTGGCCAACCAGGAGCTGGGCTGGAAAGTAGGCGACGATCGCATCATCACCAACATCGTGCTCATGGGCATGGGCGAGCCGCTGGCCAATTTCCGCAACGTCGTGCCGGCGATCCGCATCTTTCTCGACGATCTCGGTTTCGACATCTCGCGCCGCCGTGTCACCTTGAGCACGTCCGGGCTCGTGCCGCAGATCTACAAGCTCGCCGAAGAGGTGAACTGCGCGCTGGCGGTGTCGCTGCACGCGCCCAACGACGAGCTGCGCAACGAGCTCGTGCCCATCAACCGCAAGCACCCCATCGCCGAGCTGCTGGCCGCCTGCTGGCACTATCTCGACGAGCAGAATGGCCGCAGCGTCACGTTCGAATACGTGATGCTCGACGGCATCAACGATCAGCCGGCGCATGCGCGCGAGCTCGCACGACTGCTGCGCGACAAGCCCGCCAAGCTGAACCTGATCCCGTTCAATCCTTTCCCCGGAACGCGCTATCGCCGCTCGCCGCCGGCGGCCATCGAGCGCTTTCGCGACGAGCTCCTGCAGCGGGGGCTGGTCGTCACCATCCGCAAGACGCGCGGCGAGGACATTGATGCGGCCTGCGGACAACTCGCCGGCCAGGTGACGGACCGCACCGTGGTGCGGCTGGGTTCGAAAACCTTCGGATTGCAGGTGCGCGCATGAACAGACTGATTTCGGCGATGGCGGCGGGACTGCTGGTGGCGGCGCTGGCGGGCTGTGTTTCCAGCGACGGTCGCAAGCCACTCAAGCAGGAGAGCGCGGACGTCACCGCCTCCAAGTACAACATCCAGCTGGGCACGGCCTACCTGCAGCAGGGCAATTACGCCCTGGCGAAGGAAAAGCTCGAGCGCGCCGTGAAGCAGAACCCCAAGGACCCGGACGTGCACACCAGCCTGGGCCTGCTCTACGACCGTACCGGCGAGCTGAAGCTCGCCGACCGGCATTTCCGCGAGGCGCTGCGACTCGCGCCGGACAAACCGGAAGTGAGCAACAACTACGCCATCTACCTCTGCAAGAACGGCCGCGTCGACGAAGGCGTGCAGCGTTTCGCGGACGTGGCGGCCAACAAGTACTACCGCACGCCGGAAGTGGCGCTGACCAATGCCGGCGTCTGCCTGCGCGAGGCCAAGCGTCTCGATGACGCGCGCAAGTCCTTCAGCGCTGCGATCAAGGCGCGGCCCAACTACAGCGAGGCCACCGTGCAGCTGGCGGCGTTGCTGCTGGAGCAGTCGCAGCTGACCGAGGCGCGCAAGGTGGTGGACACCTACATCAATGCGTTCCGGCCCAATCCCGACGTGCTGTTCGCCGCCGTGAGCGTGGCGCGCGCCGCCAAGGACAGGCTCGCGGAGGAGAAATACTCGCGCGCCCTGCGCATGGAATTCCCCGATTCGGCCCAGGCTCGCGCGCTCAAGCGCGGCACCTGAGCACATGGACGACGCAGCGGACAGACCGGCGACACCGGCGACGCCTCCGGCACCCGAGGCCGCACCGCCGGTGGCGCGCTCCATCGGCGAGCGGCTGCGCGCCGGGCGCGAGCGCTCGGGCCTGTCGATCGCCGCCGCGGGCGAGAAGCTGCATCTCGATCCCAGGATCATCGAGGCGCTCGAGGGCGACCGGTTCGCCGAAGTGGGCGTTCCCGTCTATGTGCGCGGGCATCTGAAGCGCTATGGCGACTTCGTCGGCGAGCCCGGCGTCGAGCTGGTGAATCTCTACAACGCGCGCGAAACGCGCTTGAGCGCGCCCGATCTGACCCAGGTGCCGCATCCCGACCGGCGCGCCGACCCACGGCGCCTGGCCAGGCCGCTGCTGGTGCTGGGCGGCGCCGCCGGGTTGTCCGTCGCGATCTGGTGGGTGCTCGCGGGGCCGGGTGCCTCGAGCTCCGCTCCGGCGAGAGCCGCGACCAGCCCGGTGGTATCGGGCGATGCCGCGCCGGTGAGCGCGCCGGCGGTGAGCGCCACGCCGGCGGCGCTGAGTAGCGCCATGCCAGCGGGAAATGCCGCGCCGGCCGTCGCGGCTCCGGCCGTGGAAATGCCGCCGCCCGCGCCCGCCGCGGAGCCGGCGCCGCCGGTGAAGGAAGCGCCGGCGCGCGAAATCCATTTGAGTCTCGAACTGACCGGCGACAGTTGGGTCGAAGTCTACGATTCACGTGGCGAGCGCCTGTTCTACGATGTCGCGAGCGCCGGCAGCGTGCAGAGCGTGAGCGGCCGGGGTCCGTTGCGCGTGGTGCTGGGCAATGCCGCCGGCGTCGGTGTGAAAGTCGATGGCGAGATGCGCGAAATCCCCGCCAATGCCGTGGACGGCGACGCCGCACGCTTCGTCGTGAATCGCTCGGGCACGCTGTCGCGGGCCCGCTGAGCCAGAATCAAAACAAGCAAGAATGAGTCGCAACATCCCGCCGGTCACCGGCATGAAAGACGTCCTCAGCGCCGACATCGGCCTGTGGCAGCACGTGGAGCGCAGTGCGCGCGCCGTCATGGACGCGTACGGCTACGAAGAAATCCGCGTGCCCGTGGTGGAGCACACCGAACTGTTCAAGCGCGCCATCGGCGAGTTCACCGACGTGGTCGAGAAGGAGATGTACACCTTCACCGATCAGGGCGGCGACAGTCTGACGCTGCGCCCCGAGGCCACGGCCGGCATCGTTCGCGCCGCCATCTCCAACGGGCTGCTGCGTGGCGCGCGGCTCAAGCTGTGGTGCCAGGGCCCGATGTTCCGCCACGAGAAGCCGCAGAAGGGCCGCTTCCGTCAGTTCAACCAGATCGACCTCGAGGCCATCGGCTTCGCGGGCCCCGACGTGGACGTGGAGATCATCGCGCTCACCGCGCGGCTCTGGAAGCTGCTGGGCCTGACGCGCGTGAAGCTGCAGATCAATTCGCTCGGTACGCCGGAGTCGCGCAAGGCCTATCGCGCGCTGCTCCAGGATTACTTTCGTGCCCACTTCGACGCACTCGACGAAGACGGCCGGCGCCGCCTCGAGGGCAATCCGCTGCGCATACTCGACAGCAAGCATCCGCCCACCCAGGAGATCGTGAAGCAGGCGCCGGTCCTCACCGAGCATCTCGATGCGGAATCGCAGGCGCATTTCGCCGAGCTGCGCGCCGGTCTCGACGCACTGGGAATCGCCTACACGGTCAACCCGCGCCTGGTGCGCGGACTCGACTATTACTCGCGCACGGTGTTCGAGTGGATCACCGACGCGCTCGGCAGCCAGGACGCCGTGTGCTCCGGCGGCCGCTATGACGGCCTGATCGCGCAGATGGGCGGCGAGCCCACGCCGGCCATCGGCTTCGCCATGGGCGTGGAGCGCGTGGTGGAACTGGTGCGCCTCGCCGGGGTGACTCCGCCGGCGCGTGTGCCGGACGTGTTCGTCATGGCGCAGGGCGAGCCCGCGCAGCGCAGCGCATTGGCGCTCGCGGAGCGGCTGCGCGACGAGCTGCCCGGCCACGGCATCGTGGTCCATTGCGGCTCGGCCAAGTTCAAGACACAGTTCCGCCGCGCCGACGAATCGGGCGCGCGGGTCGCCCTCGTGATCGGCGAGGACGAGCTGGCGCGCGGCGTGGTGGCGCTCAAACCGCTGCAGGGCGCGGAGAATACGCAGAGCGAACATGCCGTGGGTGACATCGGCGCGCGCGTGGCGGAGTTTTTGAGGAGATCGATGTGAGTGATTTCAACGAACAGGAACAATGGGAATTCGCGAAACAGAAGGTTCGCGAATTGTGGATCTACGTGGTCGGCGGCGTGGCCATCGGGCTTGCCGGTCTGGGTGGCTGGAACTGGTGGCACGAACGCCGTGTCACGCAGGCGGAAACCGCCGCGGCGCGCTACGAGGAACTGATCCAGGCCTTCGGCCGCAATGACGCCACGCGCGGCATGACCCTGTTGGCGGATCTCAAGGGCGAGTACGGCTGGACGCCGTATCCGGCCCTGGGCAGCCTGGTCGCCGCGCGCGTTCAGGTCGAGGCCAATGAACTCGACAAGGCCGCCGAGAGTCTCAGGTTCGCCATGGACAACGCGCACGACGACGAGGTCAAAGTCATCGCCCGGATGCGGCTGGCGCGCGTGCTGTCCGCGCAGGGCAGGCATGACGACGCACTGGCGCTGCTCGAGGTCAAGGACGCCGGCGCCTTCGCGCCGCGTCTGGCCGATGTGCGGGGCGACGTCCTGCTCGCCAAGGGCGATCGTGACGGCGCGCTGCGCGAATACCTCGCGGCCCGCGCCACGCCCGCCGACGACGGGCGCGTCGATTACGAAATGCTCGATCTCAAGATCCGCGATCTCGGCGGCACGCCGCCAGAGGCCACGCCCGGCGCCCCGCCGGCATCGACCGAGGAGTCCTGATGAAGTACCGCAGCCTGGTGCTGGTCGCCGCGATGCTCGCGCTCGTGGCCTGTTCCAAGGACAAGAAAGTCGACCAGCCGGCCGAGCTCGTCGACATCAAGAACCCGACGGTGCGCATCCAGAAGGTCTGGGGTGCCAGCGTCGGCGGCGGCGGCAAGAAGCTGCGCTTGGGTCTGGGTCTGGCGCATCTCGACGACCGGTTGTTCGCCGCGGGGCGCGACGGTGACGTGGCCGCCTTCGACATCAAGAGCGGCAAACAACTCTGGCGCGTGGATACGAAACTGGACCTGGCGGGTGGCACGGGCGCGGGCAATGGCCTGGTCGCCGTCGGCTCTGCCAACGGCCAGGTGGTTGCACTGTCGGCCGACGATGGTGCCGAGAAATGGCGCGCCAACGTCAATGGCGAGATCCTCTCCGCGCCCGCGATCGCCGAGAACAAGGTCATCGTGCGCACCGTCGACGGCAAACTGCGCGCGCTCGCGATCGCGGATGGCAGCGAGCTGTGGTCGGTCGAACAGCAGATTCCGCGGCTCACGCTGCGCGGCACCGCCGCGCCGGTGATCGCCCGCGAAATGGCGTTGTCGGGGTTCGACAATGGCCGCGTGATGGCCGTGAGCCTGGCCGACGGCGCCACGGTGTGGGACTCGCCGGTGTCGCCCGCACACGGCCGCACCGAGCTCGAGCGGCTCAACGACATCGACGCCGCGGTGAAGGTGTCGGGTGAGGACGTGTTCGTGGCTGGCTTCCAGGGCCGCGCCGCCATGCTGTCCCTGGATTCCGGCCAGATCTGGTGGACGCGCGAGTTGTCGAGCTACCGTGCCGTGGACATCGACGACGACCAGATGTACGTCGCCACGTCAGCGGGCGAGCTGGTCGCGCTCAAGAAGCGCAATGGCGCCGAAGTGTGGCGCGACGATTCCCTCAAGCATCGCAGCCTGTCCGCCCCGACCGTGGTCGGCGGCTATGTCGTGGTCGCGGACCTGGACGGCTACGTGCACTGGTTCGATCGTGCGACCGGCGCGTTGGCCGGCCGGGCCAAGACCGGCGGCGACCGCGTCACCAACGCCCCGCTCGCGGTCGACGACACCCTGTTCGTGATCACGGACAAGGGCGCCATCACGGCGCTGCGGGGTGCGCCGGTGGCCGCGCGCGCCGCGGCGCAGTCCGCGCCGACGGCGACGCCGCCGGCCGGCGGCTGATCGTCGCGACCGGCCACACAGGGTTCCCTCATGCTGCCGGTCATCGCCATCGTCGGGCGCCCGAACGTCGGCAAGTCCACGCTGTTCAACACGCTCACGCAGACGCGCGACGCCATCGTCGCCGACGTCCCCGGCGTGACGCGCGACCGCCAGTACGGCTACGGCAGGCTGGGTCCGGTGCAGTATGTCTGCATCGACACGGGCGGCCTGGTCGAGAACCCGAGCGGCATGGACGCGCTGATGCGCATCCAGACCGAGCACGCCATCCGGGAAGCGGACCGGCTGCTGTTCGTGGCGGATGCGCGCGCCGGGCTCACGCCGCAGGACATGTTCTTCGCACGCGAGTTGCGCAAATCCGGCAAGCCCGTGTATCTCGCCGTCAACAAGGCCGAGGGCATGGAGCAGGCCATCGCGGCCGCGGATTTCCATTCGCTGGGTCTGGGCGAGCCGCACGCCATCGCCGCCACGCATGGTTTCGGCTGCGAAGAGCTCATGGACATCGTCCTTGCAGGCTTCGCGGCGCCGCCGCCGCAGGACGAGGAACCCGACGATGGCCGCATTCGCATCGGCGTGATCGGTCGTCCCAACGTGGGTAAATCGACGCTGATCAATCGACTCATCGGCGAGGAACGCGTCATCACCAGCGACGTGGCCGGCACCACGCGCGACAGCATCCTCGTGCCCTTCGAGCGCGACGGCCGCAAGTTCACGCTGATCGACACCGCCGGCGTGCGCCGCCGCGCGAAGATCGACGACGAGATCGAGCACCTCTCTGTGTCGAAGACGTTGCAGGCCATCGCCGAGGCGCATGTCGTGGTGATGGTGGTGGATGCGCACGATTCCATCGGCGAACAGGACGCGAGCGTGCTGGGGCTCGCGCTGTCGCGCGGGCGCGCCTTGATCCTGGCCGTGAACAAGTGGGACAACATCCCCCTGGAGCAGCGCGAGGAGATCAAGCGCCTGCTCACGCTCAAGATCGACTTCATCCCGTTCGCGCCGGTGCATTTCGTCAGCGCCATGCACGGCACCGGCGTCGGCGACCTGGTGCATTCGATGATCCGCGCCTACGAGGCGGCCATGCGGCAGATGAAGACGCCCGAGCTCACCAAGTGCATGGAGGCGGCCATGCAGCAGCATCAGCCGCCCATCGTGCGCGGCCGCCGCATCCGCCTGCGCTACGCGCACCAGGGGGGGCGCAATCCACCGCGCATCGTCGTGCACGGCAGCCAGGCCGCGCACGTGCCCGAGTCGTACAAGCGCTATCTGGCCAACGTGTTCCGCGACCGCTTCGATCTGTTCGCGACGCCCGTGTCGGTGGAATTCCGCAGCGACGTGAACCCCTTCCTCAAGGACAAGCCCAAGGAAAAGCGGGGTCTCAAGAGCTCGCAGAAGGAACGCCGCGAGCGTCGCATCGCCAAGGATCGCGCGAAACGGCCGGCGAAAAAGTCTGCGAACAAGCCTGCGAA
>CAMLGF010000041.1 GCA_946479515.1 uncultured Pseudomonadota bacterium
TACATCAACGTGGATCCGGGCACCATGAGTCCGTTCCAGCACGGCGAGGTGTTCGTCACCAACGACGGCACCGAGAGCGACCTCGATCTCGGCCACTACGAGCGCTTCGTGCGCACCACCACCGGCCGGCACAGCAATTTCACCACCGGCCGCATCTACGAACGCGTGATCGCCAAGGAGCGCCGCGGCGACTATCTCGGCGCCACCGTGCAGGTGATCCCGCACATCACCGACGAGATCAAGCGATCCATCATGCTCGGCGCCGGCGACTCCGACGTGTGCATGGTCGAGATCGGCGGCACCGTGGGCGACATCGAATCGCTCCCCTTCCTCGAAGCGATCCGCCAGCTCGGCGTCGAGCTTGGCCGCAACAATTGCGTGTTCCTGCATCTCACGCTCATTCCGATCGTCGGCGGGTCCGGCGAGATCAAGACCAAGCCCACGCAGCACAGTGTGAAGGAATTGCGCGGCATCGGCATTCAGCCTGACGTGCTCCTGTGCCGCTGCAAGAACCCGCTGCCCGACGAGCAGCGCCGCAAGATCGCGCTGTTCACCAATGTCGAGGAGCGCGCCGTGATCTCCGGCGTCGACGCCGACGACATCTACAAGATTCCGATGCTGCTGCACGAGCAGGGCCTGGACGAGATCGTGGTCGACAAGCTGCGTCTCAACGTGCCGCCCGCCGACCTCACCGAGTGGAAGCAGGTGGTCGCCGCCAAGATGAACCCGGACGGCCAGGTCGACATCGCCATGGTCGGCAAGTACGTGCAGGTCAAGGACAGCTACATCTCCCTGAACGAAGCCCTGACCCACGCCGGCGTGAAGACGCGCACGCGCGTCAACGTGCACTACATCGAGTCCACCGACATCGAAAAGCACGGCACGCATGCGCTGCGCGGCATGGACGCCATCCTGGTCCCCGGCGGCTTCGGCGAGCGCGGCATCGAGGGCAAGATCGCCGCGGTGCGCTATGCGCGCGAGAACAAGATTCCCTATCTCGGCATCTGCCTCGGCATGCAGCTCGCCTGCATCGAGTTCGGACGTGACGTCCTCGGCCTCGAGAACGCCAACAGCACCGAGTTCAATCGCGCCTCGCCGCATCCGGTGATCGCGCTGATCACCGAATGGCAGGATGCCGCCAAGGGCGACCAGAAGCGCGACGACAGCACCGGCAAGGGCGGCACCATGCGGCTCGGTTCGCAGGAAGTACACGTCGCGCCGAATACGCTCGCGCGCGCCATCTACGGCGACGGGACGGTGAATGAGCGCCATCGCCACCGCTACGAATTCAACAACACCTACCGCGACCGGTACGCGCAGGCGGGGTTCAAGTTCTCGGGGCTTTCCAAGGACGATCTCGTCGAGATCATCGAGCTACCCGGCCATCCCTGGTTCGTGGCCACGCAATTCCACCCCGAGTTCACGTCCACGCCGCGCGACGGCCATCCGCTGTTCGCGGGGTTCGTGCGCGCCGCGCGTGCGCATCGCACCGCGCAGCTTCCGGAAGCTGCCAGCGCGTAAGGGCGACTCGAGAAGGCAGCCTCGGCGCGGTGAGTTCCGCGAAGCTTAGTGAAGCGTGATGACCAGGTCGGTTGAGGGCGTCCCTCGTCTTGCGCGAATACTAGGCCGCGGCTCCATCGTCAATGGCTCGCTGACGTTTGGTCGTGCCGCCGATCTGCTCCTCTACGGCGTGGCGATTCTGGCGGTGCCCTGGCTCGCAACGCCGTTCGTCGTTCTGGTGGCGCCGCTCGCGCGCCAGATCGACCCGCACGACTACTGGCTGCAGCCCACCGTGCATCAGCTCGGTTCCTTGCTCATCACGTTGGCGCTCGCGCGACTGGTCTCCACGCGAGCGTGGGCTGAGTGGGGTTTCAACCTGCGGCGCCCGGCATGCAGTCTCGCGCTGGCGGCGTCATTCGCGCTGCTGGTTACGCCCCTCATGTATTGGCTCATGCAGCGACAACCGAAGCCGGGCGCTCCAATCACTCCAGAGGAGATTGCGATCGTGCTGTTCGCGCATTTCTTCGTAATCAGCTTCACGCAGGAGGTCCTGTTCCGTGGTTTTGCGATGGGCATCCTGCATCAGCAATGGCCGCGATCCGCTGGCCTCTGGGCCGCAATCATCTTTACGCTGGCGCATGTCAAGTTTGCGCCGCCCTATGTCTGGCCGGAGCAGGTGATTTTCGCATTCGTCTTTGGGCTGGCCTATGCCGTCATGTACGCGCGTACTGGCAGCCTGCTGGGCCCGACCATCGCCCATGGCTTCTCCAACACCGTGTTCGTGGTTTTCCTGCTGTTGAAATACGCTTGAGCCTGACCGCGGCCTGACCCCCGCTGTCCCGTGCGAGACATTGGCCGGAGCCTTACCTTGGCGTGTATCCTCCGCAGCTCGCTCTCGAGGTACCCGTGCAGCTCGCCCATTTCCAGGTCGGCATCGACCGCCCGATGTTCCTCATTTCCGGTCCCTGCGTGATCGAGGGTGACACCCTGACGCAGGAAATCGCCGGCAAGCTCAAGGAAATCACCGGCAGGCTGGGCGTGCCGTTCATCTTCAAGGCCTCCTACGACAAGGCCAACCGCTCCTCGGCCAGGAGCTTCCGCGGCCCCGGCATCGACGCCGGCCTCAAGGTGCTGCAGGGCGTGAAAGACCGTATCGGCGTGCCCGTGCTCACCGACGTTCACGAGGACACGCCGTTCGCGGAAGTGGCGTCCGTGGTCGACGTCATGCAGACGCCCGCGTTCCTGGTGCGCCAGACCAACTTCATCGTCAACGTCTGCTCGCAGGGCAAGCCGGTCAACATCAAGAAGGGCCAGTTCCTCTCGCCCTGGGAAATGCAGAACGTGGTCGACAAGGCGCGCTCCACGGGCAACGAGCAGATCATGGTCTGCGAGCGCGGCTTCTCGTTCGGCTACAACAATCTGGTCTCCGACATGCGCTCTCTCGCCATCATGCGTGCCACTGGGGCGCCGGTGGTGTTCGACGCCACGCACTCGGTGCAGCTGCCGGGCGGGCAGGGCACGGCGTCCGGCGGGCAGCGCGAACACATTCCCGTGCTGGCGCGCGCCGCGGTGGCCGCGGGTGTGGCCGGCGTATTCATGGAGACGCATCCGGATCCAGATAAGGCGCTGAGCGACGGGCCCAATGCCTGGCCGCTCGGCCGCATGGAAAATCTGCTGTCGACGCTCAAGCAGCTCGACGACATCGTCAAACAACAACCATTCGAGGAAAGTCTTCTATGAGTCGCATCGTTGATATCGTCGGGCGCGAGATTGTCGATTCGCGCGGCAACCCCACGGTCGAAGCCGACGTGTATCTCGATTCCGGGGTGATGGGCCGCGCCGCGGTGCCGTCGGGTGCCTCCACGGGCACGCGCGAGGCGGTCGAGCTGCGCGATGGTGACAAGAAGCGTTACCTCGGCAAGGGCGTGCTCAAGGCCGTGCGCCACGTGAACGTCGAGCTCAAGAACGCGCTGGTGGGCAAGGAAGCCTTCGACCAGGAACAGCTCGACCAGATCATGATCGACCTCGACGGCACCGACAACAAGAGCCGTCTCGGCGCAAACGCGCTGCTGGCCGTCTCGCTCGCCAACGCCAAGGCCGCGGCCATCGACAGCAAGCAGTCGCTGTGGAAGTACCTGAGCCAGGGGCGCGAGCCCGTGATGCCGGTGCCGATGATGAACGTCATCAACGGCGGCGCGCACGCCGACAACTCGCTCGACGTGCAGGAGTTCATGATCATCCCCGTGGGCGCGCCGACGTTCAGTGAGGCGCTTCGCTACGGCGCGGAGATCTTCCACACGCTCAAGGGCATCCTCAAGAAAAAGAAACTCACCACTGCCGTGGGCGACGAGGGCGGCTTCGCGCCCAACCTGTCGTCGAATGAGGCGGGCATCAAGGTCATCATCCAGGCCATCGAGCAGGCGGGCTACAAGCTCGGCAAGCAGGTGTACCTCGGCATGGACGTCGCGGCGTCCGAGTTCTACAAGAAGAACAAGTACGACCTGCACGGCGAAGGCCGCAAGTTCAGCTCCGACGAGTTCGTGAAGTACTTCGCCAAGCTCGCGGCCAAGTACCCCATCATCAGCATCGAAGACGGCATGGCCGAGCAGGACTGGGCCGGCTGGGCGACGTTGACCAACGCGCTGGGCAAGAAGATCCAGCTGGTCGGCGACGATCTCTTCGTCACCAACACCAAGATCCTGCGCGAAGGCATCGACAAGAAGATCGCCAATTCCATCCTCATCAAGGTGAACCAGATCGGCACGCTCAGCGAGACGCTGGCGGCCATCAAGCTCGCGAACGACGCCGGCTACTCGTCCATCGTCTCGCACCGCTCGGGCGAGACCGAGGACGCGACCATCGCCGACATTGCCGTCGCCACCACGGCGTCGCAGATCAAGACCGGTTCGATGTCGCGCTCCGACCGCATCGCCAAGTACAACCAGCTGCTGCGCATCGAAGGCGAGCTGGGCGGCAAGGTGAAGTACGCGGGCAAGGACGCCTTCCCGGTCAAGATATAGGGCCCCGCCAAAGGAGACCGCCCATGCGCCGCACGTTGTTCCTGCTTCTGGCGATGAACATGGCGGCGCTGGGCGCCTCGGCTCAGGGTCTGCCGCCGTTTCCCGAAGAAGAGGTGCTGGTCATCGTCTGGAGCGGCACGGATCTGTGCAGCGTCATGGACCGCAAGACCAACTGCTCGCGAGTGGCGAGGCTGCTGACCGGCGCGCTGCAGGTGGGTCGCAATCGCAGCATCGTGGTGGCGACCAACAAGACGGACCGGGACGTCATGATCCGCGCCGCGCAGGTGATGAGCGACATCCGCGCCGCCGGCTTCCGCAACGTGCGGCCCGCGGACCCGCCGCGCTGAGCGGCGTCGGGCAGGGAAGCCGCCGCCGGTGCAGCTCGCAACCAATGTCTTCGACGTCTGGGCGTTCCGCCGCACGCCCGATGGCGTGCGTTTCCTGCTGCTGTACACGTCCGTGGACAAGGCCGAGCGGCACTTCAACGGCGGCCGTTTCTGGCAGATACCCAGCGACCTGGTGAAGGACGGCGAGCACGTCACCGACGCCATCGCGCGCAATCTGCGGGCGTTCGGACTCAAGGCGCGCGGCATCTGGGCCGCCGAGCACGCCTACACTATCTACAACCGCCGCTTCAACGAGATGCAGCTGATCGGCGTGTATGCCGCCGAGGTGCACGAAAGCGCGGTACGGCTCAATGCCGCCGAGCACGCCGAGTTCCAGTGGTTGCCACCCGAGGAATGCCTGCAACGCGTGCATTATCGCGGGCTCAAGGATGGACTGCGCTCGGTGCAGGAATACATCACCGGCGCCACGGCGCCGGCGCCGGAGCTGTGCCTGTATTCATCGGGAGACCCCCCATGAAATCCATGTTCGCGTACCTGTGTCTCGGCTCCAACGATCTCGAGCGCTCGGCCCGGTTCTACGACGCCACCCTGGGTGTGCTCGGTTATCGGCGCTGCGATACCAGCGGCGAAAGCGAGACCAGCTGGACCGGGTGGATAGGCTGGGGCCGCTACGAGAACGAAGGCGCCGTTCAGGACGCGCTCTGGCTGTGCAAGCCGTACAACGGCGCCCCGGCCACGCCCAGCAACGGCGGCATGGTCGCGCTCTGGGCGAAGGACTGGTGTTCGGTCAATCGCTTCCACGATGCCGCGCTGGCGCACGGCGGCACGTCCGAGGGTGCGCCCGGCCTGCGGCTGCTCTACAACCCCGATTTTTACGCGGCCTACGTGCGCGACCCGGATGGCAACAAGCTCGCCGTGGTTTGCCGGGGCTTCACGTCGCCAGCAGGGCAGTGAGCGCACGTCTCGGCTCGTCCCGGTCCGATCTCTTTTCGCCGTTCTCGCTGCACGTGGCCGCCACTTGGCGCTAGCATGCGGCTTCCTCAGCACAAGGACTACCCATGAATCGGTGCATCACCGCCGTCCTCCTGTCCCTGTTCACCGCCAGCGCGATCGCCGCCGCGCCCGGGAAAGCGCCGATGCCCGCCGTGGACATCCCGTACCAGAAATTCGTGCTCGACAACGGCCTCACGCTGCTGGTGCACGAAGACCACAAGGCGCCCGTGGTGGCGGTGAACGTCTGGTACCACGTGGGCAGCAAGGACGAGCGTCCGGGACGCACCGGCTTTGCGCACCTGTTCGAGCATCTCATGTTCAACGGCTCGGAGAACTACAAGGACGACTGGTTCAAGGTCATGGAATCGGCCGGTGCCACCAAGCTCAATGGCACCACCTGGTTCGACCGCACCAACTATTTCCAGAACGTGCCCACCTCGGCGCTCGACATGACGCTGTGGATGGAGTCGGATCGCATGGGCCACCTGCTCGGCGCCATCGACCAGAAAGTGCTCGACGAGCAGCGCGGCGTGGTGCAGAACGAGAAGCGCCAGGGACAGAATCGCCCGTACGGCAAGGTCTCCGAGGTCATCACACAGAGCACCTGGCCCGCCGGCCATCCGTACTCCTGGGAGACCATCGGTTCGATGGAAGACCTCGATGCGGCATCGCTCGATGACGTGAAGGAATGGTTCCGCTCGTACTACGGCGCGGCGAACGCCGTGCTGGTGCTCGCGGGCGACATCACCGCCGCGGATGCCCGGGCGCGAGTGGAGAAATATTTCGGCGACATCCCGCCCGGCCCCACGGTGAATCACCAGCAGGAGTGGGTGGCCAAGATGACCGGCGAGCGTCGCTCGCTCATGCAGGACCGCGTGCCGCAGGCGCGCATATATAAGGTATGGAACATTCCCGGTTACAAGCAGCGCGACTTCACGCTCATGGACATGAGCGCGGATCTGCTCGCCAACGGCAAGAACAGCCGGCTGTACAAACGACTGGTGTACACGGACCGCAGTGCCACCGCCGTGAACGCCGGCATCGGCCCCTTCGAGATCGCTTCGCAGATCCAGATTTCCGTGACCGTGGCGCCGGGCAAGGACCCGGCCGAGGTGGAGAAGGCCCTCGACGAAGAACTGGCCGCGTTCCTCGCCAAGGGTCCGACGCCCGCGGAGCTCGAGCGCATCAAGACCACCAACTATGCCAACTTCGCGCGCGGCATCGAGCGCATCGACGGTTTCGGCGGCAAGTCGTACATCCTGGCCGAGAGCCTGGTGTATGGCGGATCCCCGGACTTCTACAAGACGCGTCTCGGTTGGGTATCGGGCGCCACGCCCGCGGACATTCAAGGCGCCGCGCGTCGCTGGATGTCGGACGGCGTCTTCGTGCTCAACGTGCAGCCGGCCGGCGAATACCGGACGGCCGCATCGAGCGTCGACCGCAGCAAGGTGCCGACACCGGGCGAGCCGCCGTCGCTCAAACTACCTGGCATCGCGCGCGCCAAGCTCTCCAACGGCCTCGAGCTTGCCGTGGTCGAGCGGCACGCGGCGCCCGTGGTGGACTTCACGCTCATGGCCGACGCCGGTTTCGCCGCCGACGCCTCGGCCCGCCCCGGCACGGCACGTCTCGCCATGCTGATGATCCAGGAAGGCACGAAGACGCGCAGTTCGCTCCAGATCGCCGACCGGGCCGAGACGCTGGGCGCAACCATCGCCGTGGGCTCGTCGCTGGACCGCTCGTTCCTCAACATGAATGCGTTGAGCGCGCGCCTGCCGGAGTCGCTGGACCTGTACGCCGACGTCCTCCTGAACCCGACGTTCCCGGACAAGGAGCTGGATCGGCTGCGCGGCCAGACGCTGGCCACCATCCAGCAGGAGAAGGTGAACGCCGGCTCCATGGTCAATCGCGTGCTGCCGCGCCTGATCTTCGGCGAGGGGCACGCGTACTCGAACCCGGCCTCGGGGACCGGAACCGAGCAGGCCGTGGCCAGCCTCAAGGGCGCTGACCTAGCGGCTTTCTACCGGCGCTGGGTGCGGCCGGACAATTCCGTGCTGCTCGTCGTTGGCGACACCACGCTCGAGCAGATCCAGCCGCTGCTGGAGCAGCGCTTCGGTGCCTGGCATGCGCCCGCGGAAGCCACGCCCACCAAGAACATCGGCAACGTGCCGCTCGCGCCGCGGCCGCGCGTGTTTCTCATCAATCGCACCGGCGCCGAACAATCGCAGATCATCGCCGCTTCCATCGGGCCCACGCGCGCCGACCCCGACCACATCCGCTTCGTGGTGCTGGACACACTCATGGGCGGCAACTTCTCGTCGCGCCTCAACATGAACCTGCGCGAGGACAAGCACTGGTCCTACGGCGCCGGTACGCGCCTCACAGATGCACTCGGGCCCGGCATCTGGCGTGCGGGCGGCGGCGTGCAGACCGACAAGACCGCCGAGGCCATGGCCGAGATTCGCAAGGAGCTCACCGAGGTACTCACCACCCGCAAGCCCAGCGAAGCGGAAGTGCAGTTCGCGAAAGACAGCCTCGTGATCGCGCTGCCTGGTCAGAACGAGACCTCGGATGAGATCGCGGGCTCGTACGCCGACATCCTCACCTTCGGCCTCAAGGATTCCTATTGGAACGACTTCGTGGGCGAGGTGGGCGCGGTGACCGTCGCCGACGTCAATCAGTCCGCCGGCAAGCTCATCCATCCGGATGCGCTCACCTGGGTGGTGGTCGGGGATCTCGCGAAGATCGAGGCCAAGGTGCGCGCGCTGGACTTCGGCGAGGTGACGGTCATCGATGCGGATGGTAAGCCCGTCAGACAGTAGGATGCCTGCCTGCCGGGCGCGATGTCGTCCGGCAGGCGCCGCTTGCGCAAGTTCTGGGGCGCCGCAGCACGCTAGTTAGACTGTGCGCGTGACCACGCCGTGCCGATCGAGCCAGGGAGACAGAACCATGAAGAAATTGATTGCGTTGGCGGCCCTGTTGGCCGTAGCACCCGCATATACCCAGGAGCAACCCGCCAGCGAATCCTCGGTCCGCGAGCTCATGACCCTCACCAATGCCAGGTCGCTGCTCGACCAGGCATACGGCCAGCTTGATGGGATGATGGAGCAGGCCATGAAGGATGCTATCGGTGGCAGATCGATTACCGCCGAGCAAGACAAGCTGCTCGCAGAAATGCGCGCGAAGATGGTGGCGCTGGTTCGGCGGCAGATGAGCTGGGAAAAGCTCGAGCCCGACTACCTCAGACTCTATATGGCGACGTTCTCGCAGGCCGAGGTGGACGACATGAACGCGTTCTACAAGTCTCCTGGCGGCCAGGCCGTCATCGCGAAGCTGCCGCGACTCATGCAGAACCTCATGCAGACCGTGGTCACAGACATGCAGGCGTTGACGCCAGAGATCCAGGCGCTGGAGAACGAGTACAAGGAAAAGGTCGCGGCGGCAGGAAAGCAGTAGTTCGAGCGGCGCCGTGTCCGGAACGTGTGAGCCTCAATTCTGCAGCCGCATCTGCCGATCGCACTTGTCCAGCGAATACTTGTCAGACCACACGATGGCCGACATGCGCTGCTGCACGTTCTGTCGGAGTTCGGCATACCGTTCGCGATCGCGGGCGAGGCAGGCCATGACGGCATACGCATTCAGCAGGTAGTCGCTGCGCGGATAGCGCTCGATGAGGCCGGCGAAACCGACGTCGACGTTGGTCCAGCTGGCCTTGGCATCGACGAAGATGTCCACGTCATCCTGCTCGAGCAGGAAGTAGGTCCAGTACAACCGGGCATACAGCTCCAGGTCCTGTTCCGTGCCGCGCGAGGTCGCGGCCTTGATCAGCTCGTCCACCGCTTCGAAGGAGCCGGTCCAGCGGGGCATGAGCACCCGCAGCATGCTGGCGTGGATCGGCAGGTAGTCGGGGAACTGCCCCACGGCATGGTCGTATATCTCACGGATCCTGCCGTTGTCCTCGGAGATGTCGAGGGCGACGTCGATCGACAGATCGTGCCACACCGGCGTCTCACCTGCGGTGGGTCGCAAGGCATCCAGCGCGGCCTGCGCCATTTGCGAGCGATGCTCGAACAGCGCCCATGCCTGGCCGCTGACTTCATCGGCGGTGGACTGGCCGCGCGCCGTCCACGCCCACTCGCGGAAGATCAGCACTTCGGCCAGTTCGGCCATGAGTGGATCCTCAACCGCGCGCCGCCAGTCGGCGGTGCGGCCGAGCAGGGCTTCGAGGTCATAGCCGCCCTGGAACATGAGGGTGGACAGTCCGCCGAAGATGGCGTCGAGACTGGAGGCGCCGTCCGGCAGATCGTTGAGGCTGGCGGCGGATTTGCGCATGAGGGTTTCCAGCGCCTGGTAGTCGCGCTCGTGAAACAGCTCCTGGGCCCGGCAGGCGATCGCGTATTTCAATGCCGGCCCGTCTTCGGGGGAATCCTGCGGTGAGCGCCGGCGGCCGGTATTGTTCGGCGACTCGAGGCATTGCCAGCTGCTGAACAGTGCGCGGATGCGATTCACGAACAGGCTGTGCGCCAATGCGCGCGGGCGATATTCCATCTGCGCGCGTACCTGCAGACGATCGATCCTCGCCTGAAGTCGCGTGGCTTCGCCGAGCAGCCGGATTGAATCCGCCACGCGTTCCTTGTCCTGATTGCCGGTGGCGTCGGCAATGGCGTCGGCCCAATCCCGTCGCAGCCGCGCGAATTCCAGCATGACCGCGGGAAAGCTGCCGGGCGGCGCCTTGGTGAACTCGTCCCGGTCCGAGAAACGCTGCGCGGCTTCCTGCCAGAACGGCAGGATGGCGCTGCGGAACTGCCGCGAGACTTCCGCCTCGCTGATGGTGCCCATGCTCAACATACTGGCGAGCTGCTGCCACTGCTCGAGGTTCGCGCGCTCACCTTCGACATACCAGGGGTTGTCGCGGATGAACTTCTGGATGGAGTTGCTGTGAGCGCCGATGCCGCGAACCTGGAAGTAGCCGGCCGCGACCAGGCAGAGCACGCAGGCCGTCGAGGTGGCGTAGCGCCAGACGGGCCATCGGGCACGAGCCTCGGGCTGGAGCGGGCGGGCCAGCAGCCAGCCCAGCAGGAAGCCGCTGGCGATGCCGCCGACATGCGCGGCGTTGTCGATGTTGGCTTGCGTGAATCCATTGGCGAGGTTGAATGCGGCGAACACCAGGGTGCTGAGCCAATGAGCGCGCAACAGGGACGCGGGTAATTGCGAGCGCTGCCGGACCATGAATGCGAGCAGCGCGCCGAACACGCCGAAAATGGCCCCGGAGGCGCCCACCGCCACCGCGCCGGGATTCCACGCGATCGAGGCGACGTAGCTACAGATGCCCGCCCCGAAATACAGGAACAGAAAGGCGGCGTCGCCATAGAGCTGGCGCGCAAGCCGCCCGGCGTTGAACAGCACCCACAGGTTGGCGAGCAGGTGGTAGATATCCGCGTGCAGGAACTGTGCGGAGACGAGACGCCACCACTCGCCGTCCATCACCGCCGGTCCGAAGCTCGCGCCATGCGCGGCCAGGAACATGACGTCGAAGCCGAGCAGCTGCTTCTGCGCGATGGCCATCCACACGAAGCAGGCGACGTTGATCAACAACAGCGCGTGCACGGTCCAGGCGATGCCGCCGCGGTCGGCGACGCGCTCGTGGAACTGCCTGATTTCACGCCAGCGTCGCTCGAAACCCGTGGTCTGGGTGCGCGGCAGTCTGCGTGCCAGCGTCTCGGCCTCATGCACGCTCGCCGTCCGGAAACGTATGCGCCGCGTCGGCCACGGTCTGCGCCTGCTCTCGAAGTGCAGCCATTCGCCATCGCAGGCGACGTTGCGGATGCGATCGAGCGGCAGCTCGGCGATGCCGGGCTCGCTGACGCCGAGCCAGGTTCGCTGCGAACCGTGCAATGTCAGCTGCGCATCGCCCACCTCGAGGCGACCGGCGCCGAACACCGGCGAGCGGCGACGCTTCGCGTCGAGCCAGCCCCGCCAACCGTCCCGCGCGCTGAACCGACCGGGCGAACCCGGCCCGGCGTCTTCGGCCGGCGCGGACCGACGCGCGATCTCGGCGAGCAGGTTGGCATGGTTGACGGGCTGGCTGGCGCGATCGATGAGCGACTGCAGATCGCGCAGTTGAGGCAGGGAATACGTGGAGAAATCGAGCTGGCCATCGCGCGCCCGCGATTCATCGGCCGGCGTAGTGCCGTTGTCCCCCGATTCGCTCATGTGCCGATTGTGCGTCGCGAACGCACTAGTTTGCCAGTCAGGCGGTTTCGACCAGTTCGGAGTACTGCTTCAGCACGCCATTGGCGGTGAGGAATCGCAGCGGCTCGGCCATGGCCTGTGCCACCAGCAGGCGGTCGAAGAAGTCCGCATCGGCCACGCGCTTCAATGACGCCGCGGCCGCGGCGGCACGCACGCGCACCGGCAATTCCAGAAAGCCGCTGGCGCGGATGCCGCGCGCCACTTCCCCGGTGTCGGCCTCGAGCAGGCCGGCGGCGATCTTGGCCTCGCACTCGATGATCGAGGCGGCACTGACGTAGACCTCGTCCGCGGCTTCGATGCGATCCCGGGCGGCCTTGCCGAGGCGCCGCGAGTCGGCCAGCCACCAGAGAAACACCTGCGTATCGAGCAGAAGGCGCATGGCTTTGGCGGAGTAGGGGAGGGCGCCCCAGCTACAGGGGCGTCAGGCCCTCGAGGGAGCGGTCGAAGTCCTCGGCAATGCGCAGCCTGCCCTTGAGCAGGCCGGCGCGCCGAGGGGTGTCATCGCGCCCCAGCGGCACCAGGCGCGCCATCGCGCGGCCACCCTTGGCGATCAGCACCTCGTTCCCCGCGGCCACGTCTTCGACCAGGCGCGAGAGGTGCGTCTTCGCCTCGTGGATATTGATCTTGCCGGGCTTCACAGTGAACTTAGTTTAGTTTAGTCTAGTCACCAAATGAAGTGGCTCGCGGGTGCATTGCTGTCGGTCGTGCTGTTGTTGCAGTACCGGCTGTGGCTCTCCGATGACGGAGTGCGCGAGCTGTCGCGCCTCGATGAAGCCGTCGCCCACCAGAAGGCCGAGAACGCCGAGCTCGAAGCGCGCAATGCGCAGCTCATCGCCGAGGTGGCCGATCTCAAGGCCGGCATGGCGGCCATCGAGGAACGCGCCCGCTCAGAGCTGGGCATGATCGGCCGCAACGAAACCTTCTATCAGGTGGTGCCGGCGCGCCCGCGCATGGCGCTGCCGGCGCGACCCGAAGTCCGCACCCAGACCGCCGCGCGGTGAACCTGCCGCCGGGCGCGGCCGGCCTGTCCCGCCGCGAGCCTGGCGACTGCGGTGCTGCCTGGCGTGGCCGTGGCGGCTGCTAACATCCGCGAGCGATGCGTTACCACCTCATCATTCCGGCTGCGGGCAGCGGCCGGCGTTTCACGGCGGTCCTGCCGAAACAGTATGCGCGGCTGGATAGTTCGACGGTCATCGAGCACGCGCTCGCGGCTTTCGAGGCCGATGGGGACTGCGCCAGCATCACCTTGGCCATCGCCGCGGGCGATGAACAATGGCCGGCAATCGCCGAGCGCCATGCGCGCATCACCGCCGTGGAGGGCGGCGAGCAGCGCGCGCACTCGGTGCGCAATGCGCTGCGCTCCCTGGCCACGCATGTGCGCAATGACGACTGGGTGTTCGTGCATGACGCGGCCCGTCCCTGTTTTTCGCCGGACGATCTCGCCGCGCTCAAGCACGCGCTGGCGGACCATGCGGTGGGCGGGCTGCTGGCGGTACCTCTCGCCGACACCCTCAAGCGCAGCAGCCCGGGCGATGCGGCCGAAGTGGCCGCCACGCTCGATCGCGCGGGGCTGTGGCGCGCGGCCACTCCGCAGGTGTTCCGCTTCGGCGTGCTGCTGCCGGCGCTCGACGCCGCGATCGAGTCGGGCCGGCTGCCCACCGACGAGGCGCAGGCCGTGGAATGGGCGGGGCACCGTCCGCGCCTGGTCGCGGGCCGCGCCGACAACATCAAGATCACGACGGCCGACGATCTGCAGCTGGCTTCGGCCATACTCGCAGCCCGTGGCAATGTCTTGCGGTAACACATGATGCGAATCGGATCCGGCTTCGACGTCCATGCCTTCGGTCCCGGGGACTCGGTTGTCCTCGGCGGCGTGCGCATCGCGCACACGCGCGGTGTTCAGGCGCACAGCGACGGCGACGTGGTGCTGCATGCGCTCTGCGATGCCATGCTGGGCGCCGCGGGTCTGGGCGACATCGGCATGCATTTCCCCGACACCGACCCGGTGTGGAAGGGCGCGAACAGCCGCCGCTTCGTCGAGGCCGTGCTCGAAATGCTCGCCGTGCGCAAGCTGCGCGTTGGCAACGTCGATCTCACGGTGCTGGCGCAGGCGCCGAAGCTGTCGCCGCATCGCCTGGACATCCGCCGTTCCATCGCGCAGATGCTGGGCGTCACCGAAAACCAGGTGAACATCAAGGCCACGACCACCGAACATCTCGGCTTCATCGGCCGCAGCGAGGGTCTGGCAGCGCAGGCGGTGGTCCTGCTCGAGAGCGCGTGATTCGCTCCCCTCGCGAAGCAGGCTTCCGACATGATCCCCGAAACCTGGCGCGAGGCCGCGCTGGCGCCACCGCCCGCCTGGGGCGGGCCTCTGACCACCGGGGTGCTGCGCACCGCACCTGAAGATTTCGAAGTGGATGAGATCCTGGGGTTCGAGGCCACGGGATCGGGGCCGCACGCGCTCCTGCACGTGCGCAAGCGCGGCGCGAACACCGAATGGGTGGCGCGCGAGCTGGCGCGCGCCGCGGGGTGCAAGCCCTTCGAGGTGGGTTTCGCGGGGCTCAAGGACCGCCATGCGGTGACCACGCAGTACTTCACCGTGCCGCGCGGCCGGCGCGCCGCTGCGGAGTTTCTCGGCGCCAGCGGCGAGGGCTACGAGGTGATCGCCGCGGCCGAGCATCACCGCAAACTGCCGCGCGGCGCGCTCGAGGGAAACCGCTTCGCGATCGTCGTGCGCCAGTGTCGCGCCGACCCCGCGCAGATCGACGCCCGCCTGCTTGCACTGCGCGATGGCGGCGTGCCCAACTACTTCGGCGAGCAGCGCTTCGGCCGCGACGCCGGCAATCTCGTGGCCGTGTGGCGCGAGGCGCAGAAGCTGGCGTCGCTCGACGGCGCGGTGCCGGGCGCGCGGCGCGGGCGCGGCGGCGACGCGCGCAGTGCCGACGGCGGCTTCGTGCTCTCCGCCGCGCGCAGCCTGGTCTTCAACGCCATCCTGGGCGAGCGGGTACGGCTGGGCACCTGGAACGCGCTCGCGCCAGGCGACGTGGCCAATCTCGACGGACGCGGTTCGGTATTCCCGGTGGAGGAGGTCGATGCGGCGCTCGCCGGGCGCTGCGCCGCGATGGACGTGCATCCCACCGCGCCGCTGATCGGCGCGGGCGAATCGCTGGCGCGCGGCGCGGTTCTCGAGCTCGAGCAGGCCGTCGCGGCGCGCTTTCCGGAAGCGGCGGCCGTGGTCGCGGCCGCGCGCATGAACGCCGAGCGGCGCGCATTGCGCCTGCGGGTCCGCGATCTGGATTACCACTATGCCGGGGACGTGCTCACGGTACGCTTTGCGCTGTCGGCGGGAAGCTTTGCGACCACGGTGCTGCGCGAGATCATCGCGGGTGCCCCGGGAGAATGAGCGTGCTGGACATCATCGAACACGACGACATCCGCGAGATTCGTCTGGCGCGCCCGCCGGTGAATGCGCTGAATGGCGAACTGCTGGCTGCCCTGGCGGAAGCGGTGTCGGCGGCGGCGCGCGAGTGCCCGGTGCTCCTCATCACGGGGCAGGCGGGGGTGTTTTCGGCCGGCCTCGACGTACCTGCCATCCTGGCGATGGATCGCGAGGCCATGACGCGCCTGTTCATCTCGCTATGGCGCGCACAGCGGGCGATCGCGCTCGCGCCGGTGCCGGTGATCTTCGGCATCACGGGGCACTGCCCGGCGGGCGGGACGGTGCTGGCCATCCACGGCGACTATCGCGTGATGGCGCGCGGAGAATTCCGACTCGGGCTCAACGAGGTGCAGGTGGGTCTGTTTCCCGGCCCCGTCATCCACGGCGCGTTTCGCCGGCTGGTCGGGGGAGCCGCGGCGCAGTTGCTCACGCGTGGCGCGCTCATCGATCCGGCGACGGCGCTGCGCGTGGGCCTGGTGGACGAGCTGTGCGAAGCCGCCGACTGCGCGGCGCGCGCGCTGGAAGTGGCGCGCGAAATCCACGCATTGCCGCGCGAGGCCATGCTGCGTACCCGCGAACTGGTACGCCAGGATCTCGTGGCCCTGTTCGGTGCGCCGCCGGATGCGGAACGCAACGCCCGTGAATTCGCCGCCATGGGCGCGGAAATGTTCGGCGAGCCTGCGACGCGCGAGCGGCTGGCGCGGATGTTCGCGAAGAAGCTCACCCCAGCAGCACGTTGATCGCCCCGGTGCCGCCGTCGACGCGCCGCGCGGAGGTGAACGCGAGCACCGGCGCGGTCTTTCTCAGCACCATGTTGACGGCGTTTTTCAGCACGGGGCCGCGATTGCCCGATCCGTGGCCCTTGCCGTGGATGATGCGCACGCAGCGCAGATGACGCGCCAGCGCCTGCGCGAGGAATTCCCGCAGCGCTTGCTTGGCTTCCTCGACGCGTAGCCCGTGCAGGTCGCACACGTCTTCCACGCGGTACTCGCCGCGCTTGAGCCTGCGCAGCACGCGGTCCTGCACGCCTTCACGGCGAAAGGAGATCTCGTCGCCGGAGTCGAGCTTCTCACTGCCGCCAAAACCCTGCAGGCTTTCCACCAGCACCATTGCGCGGTCCGCGGCGGTGAAGCGCGCGCGTGCCGGCGGCTTGCGGCGCACGGGCGTCACCTGCGGGCTGGATGCGAGCGGTTTGACGTCGCTGACCGCTGCGCGGAACAGCTCGATCTCCGTGTCTTCTGCATCCGGTTCGCGTTTGCCGTTCACGCTACCTCCGCGTTGAGCCATTGAGTATATTGCGCGCCGGTGCGAATTCTCATATCCAATGACGATGGTTACCGCGCGCGCGGCATTCACGCGCTGCGCGAGGCGCTCACCGGGCTCGGCGATCTCACCATCGTGGCGCCCGACCGCAACCGCAGCGGCGCGAGCAATTCTCTGACGCTCGAAATGCCGTTGCGCGTGGAACAGGCCGACGCCGACGTGTACTTCGTGCAAGGCGGCACCCCCACCGATTGCGTGCACCTGGCCATCTCTGGACTGTTTCCGTTCGAGCCCGACATGGTGATTTCGGGCGTCAACGACGGCTCGAATCTCGGCGACGACGTGCTCTATTCGGGCACCGTGGCCGCGGCCACCGAAGGCCGTTTTCTCGGCAAGCCCGCGGTGGCCGTCTCGCTGAACACCGACGGGTTGCGCGGCGACGCCGTGCGCCACTTCGCCACGGGCGCGCACTTCGGCCGAGTGATCGCCGAGCGGCTGGTGCGAACGCCGCTGGTGGTCGCCATGGGCCGCGCCACCATTCTCAACGTGAACGTGCCCAATCTGCCGCTCGCGGACGTGAGGGGCATGAAGGTCACGCGGCTCGGCAACCGCCATCGTTCCGAGGCGGTGGTGCGCGCCGAGGATCCGCGCGGACGTCCCGTCTACTGGGTGGGGCCGGCGGGCGCCAGCCAGGATGCCGGGCCCGGAACCGATTTCGATGCCGTGACCGAAGGCTTCGTGTCGGTGACTCCGCTCACCGTGGATCTCACCGACCATGACGCGCTCGATCCGCTGCGCGCCTGGCTCGCGTCGTGAACGGCCGGCTGCCATGAGCGACCGCTACGCCGGCATCGGCATGACGTCTGCGCGCACGCGCGACCGACTCATCCAGCGCCTGCGGGAGCAGGGCATCCGCAATCTCGCGGTGCTGGACCGCATTCGCAACGTGCCGCGCCACATCTTCGTGGATGAAGCGCTGGCGTCGCGCGCCTACGAGGACACGGCGCTGCCCATCGGGCATTCGCAGACCATCTCGCAGCCCTACATCGTGGCGCGCATGACCGAGGCGTTGCTCGAGGGCGATCGCAAGATCGGCAAGGTGCTCGAAGTGGGGACGGGCTGTGGCTATCAGACCGCCGTGCTCGCGCCGCTGGTGAAGAAGATCTATTCCATCGAGCGCATCGGCCCCTTGCACAAGCGCGCCAAGGCGACGCTCAAGGAACTCGGCATCAAGAACGTGATGCTCAAGCATGGCGACGGATTCGCGGGCTGGAAGTCGCAGAAGCCCTTCGACGGAATCCTCGTCGCGGCGGCGCCGCTGTCGGTGCCGGAGGCACTGTTCGCGCAACTGGCCAACAAGGGCCGGCTCATCGTGCCCGTGGGGCCCGAAGGCTCGCAGCAGCTGATCCGTTTCACGCGCCGAGGCGATCAGATCGATCGCGAGGTGCTCGGTTCGGTCGCGTTCGTGCCCATGCTGGGCGGCGTCAGCTGAATACACTGCGCCACGGTATTCGAGTGATTTCTCGAATGCGGTTTGTTCTGTAAGTATTTGTTTTAGATTGACAGAATGCCCTGCGGCACAATGAAGGTTGTCAGGGCCGGCCGGGAGAGGCTTGTCAGTCGAGATTTAACATGTTTTGATGTCGCCGCTCGCCGACAGCGGACCTAATGAGAAACCTGAGGGGTTCCGGTTGAAGGCACAGGGGAGAACGGGGAAGTCGCGGAAATAAGAAGAACAAGCCGAATAGAAGAAGAAAAAATTCGCCAGTAATTCGAGTCTGTCAGCTTCGAACCATTGGCCTCGCTAAACAACTTTCTCCCCCTGTGCCTTCGCCCGGAACTCTTCCGGTCTCGAGGCGCGACACACCGTCGCGGCGCCTCCAGAATCATCCCGGCAGCAGGACCGCCGCGAGCACGTTTCGTTCTTCGCTGACCAGCACGTTGTACGTGCGGCACGCCGCCCCGACTTCCATCACTTCCAGACCGATCTTTCGCGTGGCGAACTCGGCGCGCAGCGCCGCGCCGGGAAAACGCTGCTGTGCGCCGGTCGACAGCACCACGACTTCCGGCCTGAGCTCGAACAGGGCGGTGAGATGTTCGGGCCGCAGCGACGCCACGTCGCGCGGCGGCCAATCCCGGATGAGCGTGGTGGCCGAGACCAGGCAGCTCACGCGGATCTGCTCTTCGCCCACGGTGATGGAGTCGCTGCCGTAGCGACGAATGAGGTGGATGCCCGCCGGCGCGTGCTGAGTGAACTTCATGGGTCCGATACGATACCGACATGCGCCGGCTCACGCTGATCCTCTCCGACCTGTACTTGCCGGAGGAATCCGTCAACGGCGATCTGCCGCAATCCCAGCCGCTGCCATCGCTCGACTGGCTGCTGCGATACGCATCGACGCGGGCGGGCATCGCCGACTGGCGACGCTGGCTGGCCCGCGAGCTGGCGGCCGAAGCGCTGGCCGAACGTCCGCCGGCGCAGGTGCGCGCGCTGGCGGCGGGCATCGATCCGGGCGGAGTCTGGCTGGCGACGCCGGTGCGGCTGGAAGCGCGGCTCGATCATGTGCGGCTCGCGGATCGCGGCGTGCTGCGGCTGCCGCCCGATCAGCAACAGGCTCTCGCCCGGGAATTTCGCGCCACGTTCGCGCCGGAAGCGCTGGTGGCCGGCGACGACGGCGGCGCGTTGCTGCTGCGAGGCGGCCCGGAAGTCGAGGCGCGCACGGCGGATCCCACGCGTTTGCTCGACGCCGATGTGGGTCCCGCGCTGCCGACGGGACCCGGCGCCGTCGAGTTGCGCCGGCTCGGGGCGGAAATCGAAATGTGGTTGCCGGGTACGCGCGTCAACGCCGAGCGTGTGCGCGCCGGGTTGCATCCGATCAGCGCGCTCTGGCTCTGGGGCGGAGGTCCCGCCGATGCCAGGCCGTTGTCGGTGTCCGTCGACGAGTCGGTGCGCCTGTACGGCAGTGACGCATTCCTCGGCGCGCTGGCGACGCTTGCGGCGACGCAGACGCTGCGCGCCGCGCCGCGTGGTTTTGGTGAGCTGACGAACGGCGTTCACGCGGTCGTCGAACTCGCACCCATGAGTGGCCCGGCCGACGAATCCCTGGCCACGCTCGAACGGCACTGGTTTGCCCCGGTACGCGGCGCGTTGATGAGCGGGCGACTCGATGCGGTGCAGCTGGTCGCCAACGATTGCGTGTTCACGACACGGCCGCGCGCGCACTGGAAATTCTGGCGGCGACGGCGCGGCTGGCTGCAATCTCTCGCATAATGGCTCGGATGGAAGGGCAGGCATGGAACTGTTGATCGCGCGGCGCAGTTGCCCGGCGGAGGTGGCGGACCCCGGCCTGCATCCGGTGCTGCGCCGTGCGTACGCGGCGCGCGGCGTGCGTGACCGCGGCGAGCTGCTGTTGACGCTCGACCGGCTCATGCCCGTGGGTTCGCTCGAAGGCGTGGATGCCGCCGTGCAGATCATCCTCGCGCATCGCGAGCGCCGCATCCTGGTGGTCGGGGATTTCGACGCCGACGGCGCGACCAGCACGGCGCTCATCGTGCGTTGCCTGCGGTCCTGGGGATTTGCCGCAGTCGATTTCCTGGTGCCGAACCGGTTCGAGTTCGGCTATGGCCTCACACCCGAAATCGTCGGCTTGGCGGCCGAGCGATCGCCGAGCCTGATCGTCACCGTGGACAATGGCATCTCCAGCAATGCCGGAGTCGCGGCGGCACGCGCGCGCGGCATCCAGGTGCTGGTCACCGATCATCATCTGCCGGGGCCGGTGCTGCCGGACGCGGACGCCATCGTGAACCCGAACGTGCCGGGCAGTCGTTTCGGCAGCAAGGCACTGGCGGGTGTGGGAGTGGCGTTCTATGTGATGGCTGCCGTGCGCCGCGAGCTGGAGGCGCGCGGCACGCCGGTCCTGCCCGCAGTCACGGACTATCTCGATCTGGTTGCCTTGGGCACGGTCGCGGACCTGGTGCCGCTCGACTTGAACAACCGCGTGCTGGTGGCGCAGGGCATCCGGCGCATCCGTGCGGGGCGTGCCATTCCCGGCATCCGGGCCTTGCTGGCCATCGGCAATCGGCCCGGGCCCGCGGTGACCGCGGCCGATCTCGGTTTCACCATCGGCCCGCGGCTGAACGCCGCCGGCCGGCTCGATGACATGTCCATCGGCATCCGCTGCCTGCTGGCTGACAGCGACGCGGAAGCGCTGGCCCTGGCCACTCGCCTCGATCAATTGAACGCCGAGCGCCGCGAGATCGAAGCGCGCATGCAAGGAGCGGCGCTGAACGCCGTGCGGCACTTGCGTGACGGCGCGGCGGAAGGATCGACCCGGCAGGGCGTCTGCCTGTTCGATCCGGATTGGCACCAGGGCGTGGTGGGTCTGGTCGCCAGCCGCATCAAGGATCGCATCCGCCGTCCGGTGATCGCCTTCGCGCGCGCGGGCGAGGGACTGCTGCGAGGTTCGGCGCGCTCGGTGTCGGGCATCCACATCCGTGACGTGCTCGACGGCTTGGCGGCGCGCCACCCGGAGCTGATCAGCCGTTTCGGCGGCCACGCCATGGCCGCGGGACTCACGCTGGCGGAAGCCGATCTCGACGCGTTCGCGCGCGCATTCGACGCCGAGGTGGCGCGCTGGCGCGATCCGGGCGTGCCGACCAATCGCGTCGAGACCGACGGCGAGCTCAGCAGCGAGGAGATCGCGCTCGAGACCGCGCAGGCGCTGCGCGAGGGCGGTCCGTGGGGACAGGCCTTTCCCGAACCCTGCTTCGACGGCGTATTCGCCGTGAAGAACGCGCGCGTGGTCGGCGAGAAGCACCTCAAGATGTGGGTCACCTCGGGCGACGGCGCGCGCAGCTTCGATGCCATCGCCTTCAACTTCAAGGGGGCCGACGAGGACCCGCCTTTGCCCGAGGGCGACGTGCGCCTGGTGTATCGCCTCGACATCAACGAATACAAGGGCGAACGGCGGCTGCAGCTGCTGGTCGACCACGTCCTGCCATGAGCAGGCCGCGATGAGCCCGCAATGGACTAACTACACCATCTGCGCCGGCAGCCCGCTGGATGCGCAGGCGCGCGCGCTGATCGCCGAGCTGGATGCATTCAACAGCGAGCTGTATCCGGCGGAGAGCAATCACTTCGATTCGCCCGAGACGCTGGCGCAGGGACGCGGCATCTTCCTGATCGTGGAGCTGAACGGCGAGATCGTCGGTTGCGGCGCGGCCAAGCACTGCGGCGGATGGGCGGAACTCAAGCGCATGTACCTGCGCCCCAAGGCGCGTGGCGGCGGCATCGCGCTGGCGATGCTGGTGAAGCTGCTCGACTGGGCGCGTGCGGAAGGGCTGCCGCTGGCGCGCCTGGAGACCGGCAATGTCAGCGTGGGGGCGCTGCGTTTGTACCGGCGCGCGGGCTTCCGCGAGATTCCCGCCTTTCCACCCTACCGGCCGGACCCGCTGTCGATATTCATGGAGCGCGCTCTCAGGTAGGATGCGCGCCCCGCTTGCAGCGAATACCTATGCCACTCGAACTCGGCCAATTGAAGCGTCAGCTCAAGGACCTGGAGGAGCGTATGAGCTCCTTGAGGGGGTTTCTTTGAGTACGACCAGAAGAAAGAACGCCTAGAAGAAGTCAGCCGCGAGCTCGAAGATCCGGCTGTCTGGCAGAAGCCCGAGAAGGCCCAGGAGCTGGGCAAGGACCGCGCGCGGCTCACCACCGAGCTGGCGCAGATGGACAAGGCCACGGGCAGCATCAGCAGCGCCGTCGAATTGCTCGAGCTCGCCGAGGGCGAGAACGACGAGGCCATGGCGCGCGAGATCGAGAGCGACGCCGCCAAGCTCGAGGCCGAGGTACGCAAGCTCGAGTTCAAGCGCATGTTCCGCGGCGAGATGGATGCGCACAACGCCTTCGTCGACATCCAGGCCGGCGCCGGCGGCACCGAGGCGCAGGACTGGGCGCAGATGCTGCTGCGCATGTATCTCAAGTGGGCGGCGCAGCGCGGATTCGACGCCGAGGTCATCGACAGCAATCCCGGCGAAGTCGCCGGCATGAAGAGCGCCACGGTCGAGATCAAGGGTGAGTACGCCTATGGCTGGCTGCGCACCGAAACCGGCGTGCATCGCCTGGTGCGCAAGTCGCCGTTCGATTCCGGCAATCGCCGCCACACCTCGTTCGCGTCGGTATTCGTCTCCCCGGAAGTGGACGACGACATCAAGGTGGATCTGAACCCCGCCGACATCACCATGGACGTGTACCGGTCGAGCGGCGCCGGCGGTCAGCACGTCAACAAGACCGAATCGGCGGTGCGCCTGACGCACGGGCCCACGGGTCTCGTCGTGGCCTGCCAGAACGAGCGCAGCCAGCACAAGAACCGCGCCACGGCCATGAAGATGCTGAAGGCGAAGTTGTACGAGCTGGAATTCAACAAGCGCAACGCCGCGGCCAAGGTGCTCGAGGACTCCAAGAGCGACGTGAGCTGGGGCAACCAGATACGCTCCTACGTCCTCGACCAGTCGCGCATCAAGGACCTGCGCACCGACGTGGAGATCGGCGACACCAACAAGGTGCTCGACGGCAATCTCGATCCCTTCATGGAAGCATCGCTCAAGGCGGGACTGTGAACCAAGGCTCTGACAACCCCGGTCGTGACGGCCAGGTCGGTGGCGACCTGCCTCCGCAGGACGAGAACAAGCTCATCGCCGAGCGTCGCGCCAAGCTCGCCGAATGGCGCGAGCAGGCGAGGGCCGCGGGCGTTCCGGCCTTCCCCAACGATTTCCGTCGCGACGTGCTCGCCGCGCTGCTGCAGGCCGAGTACGGCGACAAGCTGCCCGAATGGTTCGAGGCGAACCCGGTCACCGTGCACGTCGCCGGCCGCATGATGTCCAAGCGCGTCATGGGCAAGGCGAGCTTCGCCAAGCTGCAGGATCGCACGGGGCAGATCCAGGTCTTCCTGCAGCGCGACGCGCTGGGGCCGAGCTACGAGGCCTTCAAGAAGTACGACGTGGGCGACATCCTCGCGGCGGTCGGCACGCTCTTCAAGACGAAGACGGGTGAGCTCTCGGTGCGTGCCGACAGCGTGCGCATGCTCACCAAGTCGTTGCGCCCGCTGCCCGACAAATGGCACGGCATGGCCGACGTCGACCTGCGATACCGGCAGCGCTACGTCGACCTCATCATGAACGAGGACAGCCGCAAGGTTTTCATCGCCCGCAATCAGATCCTGCGGTACCTGCGCGACTTCCTCGACTCGATGGGCTTCCTGGAAGTCGAGACGCCGATGCTGCAGAGCATTCCGGGTGGCGCCGCGGCGCGGCCGTTCAAGACGCACCACAACGCGCTCGACATGGACATGTACCTGCGCATCGCACCGGAGCTGTTCCTCAAGCGCCTGACCGTGGGCGGTTTCGAGCGCGTCTACGAGATCAACCGCAACTTCCGCAACGAGGGCGTGAGCACGAGGCACAACCCCGAATTCACCATGCTGGAGTTGTACGTCGCCTACGCGGACTACCGCGACCTCATCGTGATGATCGAGCGCGCCATGCAGGGCCTGGCGGACGTGGTGCTGGGTACGCGCCGGGTCGTCTACCAGGGCCGCGAATACGACCTGAATCAGCCGTTCACGCGCGTCAGCGTCATCGACGCGGTGGCCCGGCACGTGCCCGGCGGCTTCGACCTGGCGCGCGCGCGCGACGTTGCCTATCTACGCGAGCTGTGCGCGAAGCATGGCATCGCCTTCAAGCCGGGCGACGGTGCCGGCAAACTGCAGATCGAGCTGTTCGAGAAGTTCGCCGAGGACACGTTCATGGACCCCACGTTCGTGTACGCGTATCCGACGGAAGTGAGCCCGCTGTCGCGCATGAACGATGCGGATCCGTTCCTCACCGACCGGTTCGAGTTCTTCATCGCCGGGCGCGAGATCGCCAATGGCTTCTCCGAGCTCAACGATGCCGAGGACCAGGCGGCACGCTTCCGCGCGCAGGTCGAGCGCAAGGATGCCGGCGACGACGAGGCCATGTACTACGACGCCGACTACGTGCGCGCGCTGGAATACGGCATGCCGCCGACGGCGGGGCTGGGCGTGGGCATCGACCGGCTGGTGATGTTCTTCACCGACGCGCCGTCGATACGCGACGTGCTGCTGTTCCCGCACATGCGGCCGGAGTCCTGACCCGTGGCGCCGGGAACCGGGGCGCCGCGGGACCGTCCCGTCGGCGTGTTCGATTCCGGCGTGGGTGGTTTGACCGTGCTGCGGGCGTTGCATGCAGCCCTGCCGCACGAAGATTTCCTGTACCTCGGCGACACCGCGAGGCTGCCGTACGGCACCAAGAGTCCAGGGACCGTCGCCCGGTATTCGGTGCGGGCGGCCGAGACCCTGGTGGAGCGCGGCATCAAGACGCTGGTGGTGGCCTGCAATACCGCCTCCGCGAGCGCGCTGCCGGCGCTGCGCGAGCGATTCTCCTCGCTGCCGGTCATCGGCGTGATCGAACCCGGTGCGCGGGCGGCCTGCGAGGCCAGTGCCAGCGGTCGCATCGCCGTGCTGGCCACCGAGGGCACGGTGCAGGGCGGCGCGTATCTCGAGGCAATCCTCGCCATCCGGCCGGACGCGCATGTCACCCAGGTCGCGGCGCAGGTCTTCGTGGCGCTCGCCGAAGAGGGCTGGAGCGAAGGCGCAGCGGTCGAGGCCGTGACCGAGCGCTACCTGGCGCATCTCGATGCGCGCATCGACACCGTGGTGCTCGGCTGCACGCACTTCCCCCTGTTGGCGGGCGCCATCGCACGCCAAGTCGGCCCCGGACGGCAGGTGGTGGATTCGGCGGCGACCACCGCGCGGGCCACGGGCGCGGAACTCGCGGCGCGCGGACTGCAGCGCGAAGCCTCGCACCGGGGCGAATTGCGCCTGCTCGCCACCGACGGCGCGGATCGGTTCGCGCGGGTGGGGCAGCGATTCCTGGGTGCCGCGATCACCGAACGCGCGGTCGAATTGGTCGATTTGTAAGACTGATCTTTAGCCGCGGTCGTGTTATGTCGTTAAACTCTGCGCCTCTGACAACACCCGGGCACGAGAACCGGAAGAAGCAAAGGGAAACTGGATGAGAGAACGGTCAGGAGTCGCCCACGATCGCGCCGTGATGCCCATGCGCTATGGGTTCGCGGACACCTTGTCGGGGCAGCTGCATTTCCGCGCCTGCGGCGCCGGTCCGGACATCGTGCTGTTGCCCTGGTTGCCGGCCAGCGGCCGCATGTACGACGCGGTCATGGTGCATCTGGCCCGCGCCGGCTTTCGCGCCATCGCCTTCGATCTCGCCGGCACCGGCCGTTCGCACAAGAAGTGCAAGAACTGGACGATGCAGCAATACGCGCAGGATGTGCTCGAGGCCTGCGGCTCGTTGCACACCGTGCCCTACACCGTGGTCGGCGGCCGTTTCTCCGCTTCGGTGGCCGTCGAGATGTTGTTAGCTTCGCCCGCGCAGGTGACGGGCGCGGTGCTCGACGGCGTGCTCGGCCTGGCACCGGAGGAAATCCGCAAGATGACGCCGTACACCGGCGGCCTGAATCCGAAACTGGGCGGTGATGGTTCCTGGCAGGCTTTCCCGTTCGAAGCGATGGTCCGCATGCTCAAGGAGTGGGACCCGTCCTTCGAGCTCACCCAGCAGACCCTGCCGCTCGTGTACGAGTACGTGCGCGACTACCTGGAGCTGGGTTACGACGCCATCGTGGCCGGCGCCGAGGCCGATGCCCGCAAGGACAAGCCCGCCTATGACGTACTCGCCCGGCTCGGCGAGGTGTCGCAACGGGTGCTCATCATGACCTCGGACACCGATGCGCTCGCGCCGGCCTACAACCGTGCGTTGGAACGCGCGCGCAATTCACGCGGCCACAAGTTCGCGGGAAATCATCCGGTGCTCACGCCCGCGCGCGCGGGCGAGTACGCCCAGGTGGTCGTGTCCTTCGCGCGTAGATAGGCTCAGGCGGGCAGTTCATAGGGCAGCGGCAGCGGGCCGCTCACCTCGACGGCAGGCGCGTCCGCCGCCGCAGGCGGGTCGCCGCTGGCATCGCCAACCGCGAAAGTGCCGACGGCGAGGATTTCCTGCCGGCCGTCCGGCGTCGCCGCCACGCGTACCACGCTCAACGTGCGGCCGTCGGGGGCGCGTGCCGTGTCGCCGGGGGCGAGCGCCACGCCGGCATTGAGCCAGCGCTGCGCGCGCCGCTTCACGCGGCCGCGATAGTGCGCGCGCGCGATCACCTCCTGGCCCGTGTAGCAGCCCTTGTCGAAGGCAATGGCGCCTAACAAGTCGAGATTGAGCATCTGGGCCACGAATGCCTCGCTGGTCGCGCGGTAGACCTCGGGAATTCCGGCGCGGACTGCCGCGAGCGAAGCCACGGCCGCGGGTGTCTCGCCGGCTTCCTCGATGCGCACCTTGGCGCGAAGGACGAACCTGCGCAGCCGTTCGATCACCGGGGCCAGCAGCTCGGCGGGCAGCGCGGCGCCGAACTCCTCGGCGCCGATGCGCGTGATGTCGAGAATGGCGATGACCCTGCCCTGCGGATTGTGCAAACCAGCCAGCGTGGCAGCGCCCGCTGTGAGCTTCTCCACGTCGGCGGAGAGCTGACCCTGCAGGAATTTCGCCGCATCGGCACCGCAGACCCGGAAGGAGCGGCGTTCGTCGCGTGCGTCGGAGTGGCCGTTGGAAGGAATGCTCATCTTTGTTTTTGCAGGGGTTTCAAGTGGCCGCAGAGGCGCGATTCTGGCAGAATTCGCTGCCGTGCCGAACGCTCAGCCCGAGAACCCCGCCGCGAATGTCACCGATGTGCGGGCTGCCGCGGAGGTTCCAACCCCCGCTGCAAAGCCCGCCGCACCCGCCGAGATCGGCGGGCCCAAGGGCCCCGAGCCCACGCGATTCGGCGATTGGGAACGAAATGGCCGCTGCGTCGATTTTTAGGAACCGCCCCTGATGCCTCCGCGCCCGCTATCGCCACACCTCGGCGTGTACAAGTTCATGTACACGATGTCGCTGTCCATCCTGCATCGCATCACCGGGGTCGCGGCTTCGATCGGATTCCTCCTGTTCGCGTGGTGGCTGATGGCGCTGGCCACCGGGCACGATGCCTATGCGCGCATCATGCAGTTCCTGGCCACGCCGCTCGCCAAACTACTGCTGGTGGGTTTCACTTTCGCGTTCGTCTATCACTTCTGCAACGGCATCCGCCACCTCGTGTGGGATACCGGCCATGGTCTGGAGCGCGTCCAGGCCCGCCGCAGCGGCGCGCTGGTCGTGGCCGCGTCGCTGCTGCTGACCGCGCTGGTGGTGTGGCTCGGCTGCCGTGCCTTCGGGGCTGCGTCATGAGCCTGCGCTCGCCGCTCGGCCGGGTACTGGGGCGCGGCTCGGCCGGCGAGGGCGTTGGCCACTGGTGGGTGCAGCGGGTGACCGCCGTGGCGCTGCTGCCGCTCACGGCATGGTTCGCCTGGTCGCTGCTCGGTCTGCGGCTGCAGTCCTACGACGAGGTGCGCGGGTGGTTAGGTCAGCCTTGGGTGGCGGTGCCGTCCATCCTGCTGGTGGTCACGCTGGCCTGGCATTCCAAGCTCGGCATCCAGGTGGTCATCGAAGACTATGTGCACGGCAAGGTCGCGAAAACCTCCCTGCTGCTGCTGTCGCTGTTCGTGCACGCCGCCGCCGCCGTGGCCGCGGTGTTCGCCATCCTGCTGCTGGCGCTTTCCTGATCCACATGAGCAAAGAATACGAATTCATCGATCACACCTACGACGTCGTGGTCGTGGGCGCGGGCGGCGCGGGGCTGCGCGCAACGCTCGGCTTGGCCGAGGCGGGCCTGTCGACCGCCTGCATCACCAAGGTGTTCCCGACGCGCTCGCACACGGTGGCTGCGCAGGGTGGCATTTCCGCCGCGCTCGGCAACATGGGCGAGGACGACTGGCGTTTCCATTTCTACGACACCATCAAGGGCTCGGACTGGCTCGGCGATCAGGACGCCATCGAGTTCATGTGCAAGGAGGCGCCGGCCGCGGTCATCGAACTCGAGCACTACGGAGTGCCGTTCTCGCGCACCGACGACGGCCGCATCTACCAGCGACCCTTCGGCGGCATGACCACGCACTACGGCAAGGGTACGGCGCATCGCACCTGCGCGGCGGCGGACCGCACCGGCCATGCCATGCTGCATACGCTGTATCAGCAGTCGATCAAGAACAACGCCGAGTTCTACATCGAATACTTCGCGCTCGATCTCATCATGCAGGACGGTGCCTGCCGCGGCGTGGTGGCGCTCGACATGGCCACGGGACGCCTGCATCGCTTTCGCGCGCAGACCGTGATTCTGGCCACCGGCGGCTACGGGCGCGCGTATTTCTCGTGCACGTCGGCGCATACCTGCACGGGTGACGGCGGCGGCATGGCATTGCGCGCCGGCCTGCCCCTGCAGGACATGGAGTTCGTGCAGTTCCATCCCACGGGCATCTATGGCTCGGGCTGCCTCATCACCGAAGGTTCGCGCGGCGAGGGTGGCTACCTCACCAATTCCGAAGGCGAGCGCTTCATGGAGCGCTACGCGCCGAACGCCAAAGACCTCGCCTCGCGCGACGTGGTGTCGCGTTCGATGACCATCGAGATCCGCGAAGGCCGTGGCGTGGGCAAGCAGAAGGACCACATCCACCTGCACCTCGAGCATCTCGGCCCCGACGTCATCCATGCGCGCCTGCCGGGCATTGCCGAGACCGCGCGCATCTTCGCGGGCGTGGACGTGAACAAGGACCCGATCCCCGTCCTACCCACCGTCCACTACAACATGGGTGGAATCCCCTGCAACGTGCACGGCGAAGTGGTCACGCTCAAGGACGGCAATCCCGACACCGTGGTGCCGGGCCTCATGGCCGTGGGCGAGGCCGCCTGCGTGTCCGTGCATGGAGCGAACCGGCTTGGCTCGAACTCGCTGCTCGATCTCGTGGTGTTCGGCCGCGAAGCGGGTCGCCACGCGGCGACCGTCAACAAGCCGGGCCAGAAGCAGGCGCCGTTGCCCGCCGATGCGGGCGAGTCCGCCGTGGCGCGGCTCGACCGGTTGCGCAATGCCCGGGGCTCGCGCAGCACCGCCGAGATCCGGCTGGAGATGCAGAAGATCATGCAGCGCGATGCCGCCGTGTTCCGCACCGGCAGCTCGCTGAAGGAAGGCGTGGACGCGCTCGCGCGGACGCACGCATCTTTTGCCGACGTAAGCGTCGCCGACCGCAGTCTCATCTGGAACACCGACCTCGTCGAGACCCTCGAGCTGGACAATCTGCTGGGCCAGGCCACCGCCACGATAGTTTCCGCCGGGAATCGCACGGAATCCCGCGGCGCGCATGCGCGCGAGGATTTCAAGGATCGCGACGACGCGAACTGGCAGAAGCACACCCTGTGCTGGGTGGACGAGCGCGGCAGGACGCGCATCGAATACCGCCCGGTGCACATGAACACGCTCACGCAGGACGTCGAGCCGATCCCGCCCAAGGCGCGGACCTACTGACGAGCAGCTACCGATGGTTGAACTCACGCTTCCCGCCAATTCGAAGATCGACAGGTCCGCCGGCAAGACGCACCGCGCGCCGGCCGGTGCGAAGAACGTCCGCAAGTTCGTCATCTACCGCTTCGATCCGGATTCCGGCGCCAATCCGCGCATGGATACCTATGAACTCGACATGGACGCCTGCGGTCCCATGGTTCTCGACGCGCTCATCAAGATCAAGAACGAGATCGATTCCACGCTGACCTTCCGCCGCTCCTGTCGCGAGGGCATCTGCGGCAGCTGCGCCATGAACATCGGCGGCACCAACACGCTGGCCTGTACCAAGGCCTGTGACGACGTGAAGGGCGACGTGAAGATCTATCCACTGCCGCACATGCCGGTGGTGAAGGATCTGGTGCCCGATCTCACGCAGTTCTATGCGCAGTACGCCGCGGTGAAACCCTGGTTGCAGGCGCGCACGCCGGCGCCGCCGGATCGCGAGCGCCCGCAGTCGAAGCAGGACCAGGAAAAGATCGACCGGCCTTCGGCCTGCATCCTGTGCGCCTGCTGCAGTACCTCCTGCCCCAGCTACTGGTGGAACAGCGACCGCTACCTCGGGCCGGCGGCATTGCTGGCCGCGTATCGCTGGATCGTCGATTCGCGCGACGAGGCCACGGGCGAACGGCTCGATGATCTCGAGGATCCGTTCCGCCTCTATCGCTGCCACACCATCATGAATTGCACCGAGGCCTGCCCCAAGGACCTCAACCCGGCGAAGGCCATTGCCGAGATCAAGAAGATGATGGTGGAGCGCCAGCATTGAACCCGGCATCGGTCGTGGCAAAGTCGCCTTTGGACGGCACGGACGGCGGCCCCTCTGGCGATAAATGCACGGCGCCGTTTGCCCCGGTGCCACGCGAGCACCTGGGAATTCTCGAGTGGCGTTGCCGCCGCGGCATGAAGGAACTGGACCTGCTGCTGGTGCGCTACCTGCGCACCTCTTATGCCTCGGCGCCGGAGTCGGAACGCGCCGCGTTCGCACAGTTTCTCGAGTTGCCCGATCCGCAGATCGCCCGGTATCTCGTCTGGGGCGATGTCCCCACCGATCCCCGCCAGGCGGCACTCTGCGGCCGCATCCTCGTACCGGCTTGAGATCATCCCGTCGTGGCGGCTGGCCGTGGGATGGGCGGCCTGGCTGTGCGTTGCCAGCCTGTTGGCGCTTCACTGCGCCTTGCCGTGGCCGATCCGGCTCTCGGTCGCTCTGCTCTTGCCGGGCGCGGCAGCGGCGACCCTCTGGCGCTGCATCCTGCTCAAGGGCGCGCGCGCCGTACGGCTGGTGGAATGGGCGGGAGCCGCGGACGATTGTCACGTCTGCGTGGGACCGGAGCGGCAGCGCCTGCGCGCGAAGCCCCAGGGCTGCTGGCGCCATGGCGCCCTGTGGCTGTTGCGGTTCCAGAGCCCCGAGGGGCTGTTTCAGGTGCTGGTGGACGCCCGATACCAGAACGCTCGGGCGATGCGGCGGCTCGCCAGGCACCTGCTCTCGGTGCCGGGTTGCGCGCCAGGCGGTCCGCCGGACGCGTGGCGGCGGCAAGCTGATACCATGCCGCCCAAGGTTTGAAGTGCATCACGTACCTTTCAAAATCATTCTATTAGCCGCGCCCCGGTCGCGAACTTTCGTGGGCGTTCAGGGTCTATTCAGCTCGCAAGGAGCCGGGGTGCTCCTGTGACGACGGAAGA
>CAMLGF010000042.1 GCA_946479515.1 uncultured Pseudomonadota bacterium
GCGCCGAAACGAAGCACTCTGCGCTAGCAGAATCGGGCAGAATAAGTAGCATCCCGTTGGTTTCGATGCCGAGGAATTGCACATGCAGACCGAGTTCGCGCGCGGCCAGATGATCATGCAGCAGATCCGCGCGTGGGACGTGCTCGACCAGCGCGTGCTCGACGCCATCCGCCGCACGCCGCGCGAATTCTTCGTGCCGGAGAAATATGCCGAGCTGGCGTTCGCCGACGTCGGCATTCCCCTGGGCCAGGGCCAGCACATGCTCGCGCCGAAGATCGTCGGACGCCTCCTGCAGGCACTCGATGCCGCGCCGGGCATGCGCGCGCTGGTCGTCGGCTGCGGCACCGGTTTCGTACCTGCCTGCCTGTCGGCCATGGGTGCGAGCGTCCGCGCCATCGAAATCCAGCCCGAGCTCGCCGCCGCGGCGCGCCACAACCTGAAACGAGCCGGCTTCGGCCAGGTCGAAGTGGTCACGGGTGACACTTTCCACTTGGACCTCGGCAGCGACTATGCGCTCATTGCCGTATGTGGATCGCTGCCTCTGTACGACGAACGTTTCGCCCGCGCGTTGGCCGTGGGTGGCAGGCTGTTCGCGGTGGTCGGGGCTACCCAGCTACAGGAGGCGCTGCTGATCACGCGCACGGCGGACGGCGCCTGGAGCAGCACGGGATTGTTCGAGACCTGCATCGATCCGCTGATGAACGCTCCGCGGCCCGAGCCGTTCACGTTCTGAGCCGCCTCGAGTCCGCCCATGGTGCGTGAAATGTCGGCTCCGGAGCTCAAGGCCCGTCTCGATCGCGGCGACCGGCTGCAGGTGGTGGACGTGCGCGAGCAGTGGGAATTGCAACTTGCGCGCATTCCGGACGTCGTACATGTGCCCATGAATCAGGTTCCGGCACGCGTCTCGGAGTTGTCCCGGGACGTGGAAACCATCGTGATGTGTCACGCGGGTGCCCGGTCGCTGCGAGTGGCGCATTTTCTGGTGGACCAAGGTTTTACGAACGTGGCCAATCTCACCGGCGGCATCGCCGCGTGGAGCGAACAGGTCGATGCAACCGTTCCGCAGTACTGACTCGTCTAAGTTTCTCGATTGAGACCATTACCTTCGCCCCAGCGGCAGGTGATATAGTGAACTACAACACTAAAGAGGACTCTTATTAATGCGCCGTTTACTCGCCCTGGGTGTGGGCTGCCTGATTTCCGCCAGTGCCGCCAGCGAAGACCTGCTGACCATTTTTGACCAGGCCGTGGTGAATGACCCGCTGGTTCGCGAAGCGGAATTCACCCGCAAGGCCACGCGCGAGGCCCGCCCGCAGGCCTGGGCCGCCTACCTGCCGCAGATCAATGGCTCGTGGAGCAAGACCAAGGACGAAGGTTCGGGCACGTCGAACCAGGAGCGACTGATCGACGACCCCACGGCCGATCCGAACGACCCGAATCCGGTCAAGGTGATCTTCAACTCGACCGGTTCCGGCGACTCCGAGAGCGACAGCACCAACTGGAGCGTCAATCTGCGCCAGAGCATCTTCAACTGGGGACAGCTGGTGCAACTTCGCCAAGCCGGCAAAGTGGCTGCCCAGGCCGACGCGGACTATGGCGTGGCCCAACAGGACCTCGCGCTGCGCGTGGCCACGCGCTATTTCGACGTGCTCGCGGCGCAGGACAGCGTCGAGGCCAACCAGGCCTCGCTGGATGCCATTTCGCGCCAGCTCGAGCAGGCCGACAAGCGCTTCGAAGTGGGCCTCATTGCCATCACCGACGTGCAGGAAGCGCGCGCCGCGCGTGATACCGCTGCCGCCGACCTGATCGCCGCGAAGCGCCAGCTCGCCACGGCCCAGGAGCTGCTGCGCGAGATCACCGACATGCAGTACGCCGTGCTCGCCACGCCGCGCTCCACCCTGCCTCTGGTCATTCCGGAGCCGGCGGATCCGCAGAAATGGGTCGAGGCCGCGATGGAGCAGAACCTGTCGCTGACCTCCAGCCGCCTCGGCGCCGACATCGCGCGCGATGACGTGCGCGTGAACTTCGGCGGCCATCTGCCGCAGGTGGACCTCGTGGCCGGCCGGCGCCACAGTGAAACCGATGACACCACGTCGTTCGATCCGGTGAACGGCTTCCCCAACGGCGGCACCCTCAGCTCATCGAGCGAGGGCGATACGGACAAGTCCATCACGCTGCAGGTGACGGTCCCCATCTGGTCGAGCGGCGGCACGCAGTCGCGCGTTCGTCAGTCTTCCTATCGATGGCAGGCCGCCAAACAACGCCTGGAGCGCGTTTCGCGCGAAACCGAGCGCACCGCGCGGGATGCCTATCTCGGCGTGGTGTCGGAAATGTCGCGGGTGCAGGCGCTGAAACAGGCGCTCGAGTCGTCGGCCACGGCGCTGCGCGCCACCGAAGCCGGCTATGACGTTGGCACCCGCACGGCGGTGGACGTGCTGGCGGCACGCCAGAAACTGGTGGCTGCGCAGACGTCCTATGCCCGCAGCCGCTACGACTACATGTTGAACGTGCTGCGCCTCAAGCAGGCGGCGGGCATTCTCGATCGCAAGGCGCTCGAGGAAGTGAACGCCTCGCTGGAGACCCCGCCGCCGCCGGCGAATCCTCCCGAGGTCGCGCCCGGCACGCCGCAGGCGCAGTAGCCGGACCAGCCACGGGTTGAATGACGTTCCTCGCAAGAGGGGCGTCATTCTCCGGGTGTCGCAATCCCTACGACGGCAGCAGCGGCGCCAGGAATTCCATCAGTCGCCCCACCGCGCCGCGGTTGTCGTCCACCGTCTTTCGGCCCGCGGCGCCCATCGTGGATCGCATGGCGGGCTTGGCGAGCAGTTCGCCGACCACCGCCGCGAGCTCGCCGGGATCGTGCACCACGCGCAGCGCCTGCCGCTCGACCAGCATGCGGGCAATGTCCGCGGAATTGAAATTGCTCGGCCCGGCGACGACCGGCAGGCTGAGGGCCGCCGGCTCGAGCAGATTGTGGCCGCCCACGTGATGAACGCCGAGGCTGCCGCCAACGAAGGCGACGTCGCCCGCCGCGTAGAACGGCAGCAATTCGCCGAGCGTGTCGAGCAGATAGACTTCGGTGTCGGCATTGACCGGCCTGGCGCTGGTACGCCGCACGAAACGCCAACCCTGCTCGCGCAGCAGCGAGGCCACGTCGGCGAACCGCGGTGGATGCCGCGGCACCAGTACCAGCAGTGCATTGCTGAAGCGCTCGCGGATGCGGCGATGCGCCGCGAGCAGCAATTCCTCTTCCTTCTCATGCGTGCTGCCGGCGACCCAGACGGGCCGGTTGGGGCCGAGCATCTGGCGCAGCTCGTGACCGCGGACTTCCATGTCCGCGGGAATGCCGAAGTCGAACTTGATGTTTCCGACGACGTGCGTGCGCTCGGGATTGGCGCCGATGGACCGGAAGCGTTCGGCATCCTCGGCGCTCTGCGCGGCGATGAAGATGCCATGCGACAGGGTTTCGCGGAACAGGCTCACCAGGCGCCGATAGGAATTCACGGAGCGCGGCGAGATGCGCGCACTGGCCAGCACCAGCGGCACGCCGAGCTTGCCGCAGCGGTGATAGAGATTCGGCCAGATCTCGGTTTCCAGGATGATGGCGAGCTGCGGCTGCACGCGCTGAAAGAACCGCCGCACCGATCCCGGCCAGTCGACCGGTACGAAGCGCACGTCGACGCGCGACTTGAACAACGCCTCGGCGCGCGCGCGGCCCGTGGGCGTGGCCGTGGTCAACACCAGCGGAATCCGCGGAAATCGGGCCAGCAGGGTCTCCACCAGCGGGGCGGCCGCCTGCACCTCGCCAACGGACACGGCGTGCACCCAGATGCTGCGGGCCGGCACGGTCGCGCCCAGACCGAACCGCTGCGAAAAGCCACGCCAGTGCGCCTGGTCACGAAAGCCGCGCAGCGCCAGCGCGCCTATCCACAGCGGCGCGAACAGATAGGCCAGGAAGATGTAGAGAATGCGCACCGGATTACACGGCCAGCGATGCCTGTGGAAGCCCCGCGGACTCGCGGTAACCGGCCAGCAGCGAGTGCCAGTCCTGGTCGGAAAAGCTCTCGGGCGCCGCCAGCAGCGTGACCTTCTCGAGCGAGCGATACAATCTCACCAGCGTGGTGTCCGCCCACCAGCCGCGTTTGCGCAGCGTGCCGCGGTCGAAGTCGATGAGATAGACCTGGTCGGGAGTGAGCAGGATGTTGTGGGCATTGAGATCCGCGTGACACACGCCGGCGTCATGAAAGCGCCGCAGGCACCGGCCGATCGCAATCCACTGCGTGAGCGACAGGGGCCCGGCGAGCAGGCGCTGCGCGAGAGACTCGCTGTTGTCGATGCGCTGCGTGATGATGTCGGCGCGGTAGAAGTATCCCTGCCGCTGGTAGCGGGCGGCGACCGGCGCGGGCACCGGCAAGCCGGCGCGGTGCAGGTGATAGGTGAGATACCACTCGGCGAACGACCGCGTCTCGGACTCCGAGCGCCACCAGTACCGGTCCTTTGAAAATTTTGCGATCAATCCGCCACGGCGGTAATGCCGCAGCACGAAGCGGCCGTCGCCGGCCCTGATGAACCAGGTCGTGCCCCTTCCGCGCGCGGACCCTTCGATGGCATCGTGCCTGTGCCAGTATTCCGGATCGAAGAATTCCGATGAGAAATTGCCGGTGCGTTGGGTGTCGTATAGCATCCGGCCGCCATCGATGGCGGCTTCGCTGACTTCGGCGCCCACGGGCCAATGGCGCTTCATACACCCACCTCGAACGCACCCGCCATGAATACACCGGAAAGGGTCTGCCTGCTTCGCCTCTCCGCCATCGGCGACACCTGCCATGTCGTGCCGCTGCTGCGCAGGCTGCAGGCGGCATGGCCGAAGGCGCGGTTCACCTGGGTGATCGGCAAGCTGGAAGCGAAATTGATGAGCCTCATTCCGGATGTGGAGCTTATCACCGTGGACAAGGGCGCCGGCTTCAGCGCCTACGCCCGCTTGCGTGAAGAGATGCAGCGGCGTGGCGCCTTCGACCTGCTGTTGCACCTGCAGCTGTCATTGCGCGCCAGTGCCGCGGCGGCCCTGGTCCCCGCGCCGGTGAAACTGGGGTTCGACAAGCCGCGCGCACGCGAGCTGCAATGGTGGTTCACCAATCGGCGCATCGCCGCGCGCTCGCGCGAGCACGTGCTCGACAGTTTCCAGGGCTTCGCCGATGCGCTGGGCGTGCCGCCGCAGGTGCCACGCTGGGACATCCCGCTGCCGCCCGCCGCATTGGCGTACGCCGAACAACTCATTCCCGACACGCGGCCGACGCTGCTCATCAGCGCCTGCTCCAGCCATCCGCTGCGCAACTGGCTGCCCGAACGGTACGCCGCAGTGGCCGAGCACGCCGTCCGCGAGCACGGCATGCGCGTGATCCTCTGCGGCGGGCCATCGAGCGTCGAGCGGTCGATTGCGCAGCAGATCGCGGCACGGTGCGCCGCGCCGCTCATCGACCAGGTGGGCAAGGACACCCTGCCCCAACTACTGGGGCTCATGTCACGCGCCACGGCGCTGCTGACCCCGGACTCGGGGCCCGCGCACATGGCCACGATGGTCGGCCTGCCGGTCATCGGCCTGTATGCGGCGACCAATCCCGAGCGCAGCGGGCCCTACCTGTCGCGCCAGTGGAGCGTGAACCTTTATGATGCCGCCGCGAGAAAATTCCTGAACAAACCCGCAGCCGAGCTGCCCTGGACACGCAAGATCGAGCAACCCGGCGTGATGGATCTGATCGAAACCGAACTCGTGCGGTCCAGGCTGGACGAATTGCTGGCAGCCGGACGACGCGCGCCGCTCACCGGGGAGAACAGCCGATGAAAGACATACTGGTACCGATCAGCCCCGGCGAGCTGCTCGACAAGATCACCATCCTGCGCATCAAGGCCGCGCGCATGAGCGACCCGCTCAAGGTGGCCAACGTCCGTCACGAGCTCGGGTTGCTCGAGCAGACCTGGAAGGATTCCGGCGCCGCGCAGGTGAACATCGGCAACGAGGAAGCCAATCTCACGACGGTGAACGAGAAGCTCTGGGTCATCGAAGACGAGATCCGCGAGGAAGAGCGCGCCAAGCGCTTCGAGGAGAAATTCATCGAGCTCGCGCGGGCGGTGTATTTCACCAACGACGAACGCGCCGCGATCAAGAAGCGCATCAATACCCTGCTGGGCTCGACCATCGTCGAGGAGAAGTCCTACCGGTCGTACTGATGGCCCGGCGGGTGCTCGGCCACGACGCGCAACCTATCTACCCCGCGCTCAACGCTGCAGCACGTACTCCGCGCCGCAATACGGGCACTTGGCCCAGCCGGTCTGTTCGATGGGCAGGTACACGCGCGGGTGCGAGTTCCAAAGGTACATTTCGGGCATCGGGCACGACAGCGGCAGGTCGCTGGCGTCCACCTTGTACTCGTTCTGCGCGTTGGGCTGGATGAGCTTCTGGGGGGCTGGCATGGCGGCGGGATTATAGGGGAGCGGTTCCGGCCCGGCTACGCGCCGGCGGACATCATGGTCGCTTCCCAGATGGCCGTCACCGCCGCACGCGTATCGGCGAAGTCCGCGGCCGGCACGACGGGTTCACGCCGCTCCAGGGAAAGGTGGTGCGTGTGCTCGCGATAGCGGCGATAGGCGGCGGTGAGCACGTCCACGGTGGCCTGCGGCACCAGGTCCGCCGAGGCCACGGATTCGAGCTGCCGGATGGTATCCGCGAACATCACCACCGGCGGATGCGAGCCTGCGTACAGCAGAGCCCAGTACTGCGCCAGGAATTCGATGTCGGCGGTGCCGCCCGGGTCCTGCTTGATGTCGAACATCTCCGAGCCGGGGCTGGCCCGCGACAACTCCCGGCGCATGCGCAAGCGCATGTCGCGCACCTCCTCGCGCAGGCGGTCACGGCGCACGTGGTTCATGAGCACGTCCAGCCGCACTTTCTCGAAGTCCGCGCGCAGCGCAGGGTCGCCGGCCACCGCACGCGCGTGCAGCAGCGCCTGGTGCTCCCAGGTCCAGGCCTCGGTCTGCTGGTACTCGGCGAATGCGCCGATACGCGTGATCAGCATGCCGCCCTTGCCGGAAGGCCGCAGGCGCTGATCCACCTCGTACAACCGGCCAGCCGCCGAATGCATGGTGAGGATGTGCACCACGCGCTGCGCATAGCGTATGAAGAACACCTGATTGTCGACGGGCCGGGCCGCGTCAGTCTCCGCACCCTCCGCGCCCGAGTCGTGCAGGAACACAAGGTCGAGATCCGAGGCATAGCCGAGCTCGTTGCCGCCCAGCTTCCCGTAGCCCACGGCGCAGATCCGCACCACCCGTCGCTGGCCGTCGAGCACGTGATGTGGCACGCCGAACTGCGCCGTGATCTGCGCCCAGCCGAGTCTCATCGCCTGCTCGACGATGATCTCCGCGATGTCCGTGAGATAGTCGCTGACGCGCATCAGCGGAATCCTGCCGGTGAGGTCGGCCATGGCGACCCGGAAGATCGCCGCTCGCTGGAATTGCCGCAGCATTTCCACCTGGCGCTCGGGTTCCTCCTCCGCCAGATGCGAAATGCGGGCGGCCGCCTCGGTCTCGAGCACGGCGCGCGTGGGCGGCAGACCGTTCGTGGATTCATCGAGCAATTCGTCGAGCAACAGCGGATGCGAGGCGATCTGCGTCGCGAGGTATTCGCCGAGGCTGGCCAGTTCCACCAGCTTGCGCCGCACCTGCGCGTTCTCGTTGAGCAAGGCGAAATACGCCGAGCGCGGGCCGATGGCCTCCAGCACCTTGAGCACGCGCCGCAGTACATCGGTCTGCGCCGCGGCGGGCTGATCGGCGATGGTCGCGAGCAGCCTGGGCAGCAGCAGGTCCAACCGCGCGCGGCCGGCCGCATCGAGGCGGCGCAACGCACCGGAGCCACGGAAGTCCAGCAACATGGCCGCCGCCGCGGCGCCGTCGCCGAAGCCGCGCGCTTCGAGCGCCGCGGCGAACTGCGGGGCTTCGGCACCCCGCACCCAGGCTTCGTGCAGGCCGTTGATGCCGGGCAGATCGCCGCCCACAGCCTCGTTTCGCGAAAACATCACTTCCTGAAAGGCCCGGGTCACGCAGGCGCGATGCCGCTCGAGCTCGGCGGCGCAGGCCTGCCAGTCCGCAAAGCCCATGGCGAAGGCGATTCGCTCGCGCGTCAGGGAGTCGCCGGGCACGGTGTGCGTCTGCTGATCGGCAAGCATCTGCAGGCGGTTTTCCATGCGCCGCAGAAAGTCATAGGCCGCCGACAGTTCCTGGGCCACGCGCCCGGGCAGCAGCTTTCCGCCCGCCAGCTGCGGCAGCACCGCCAGCAACGAGGTCGACTGGATCCGCCGGTCCTGACCGCCGCGAATGAGCTGGAAGGACTGCACGATGAACTCGATTTCGCGGATGCCGCCCGGCCCGAGCTTGACGTGTTCGGCGAGATCCCGGCGTGCCACTTCCTTCTCGATCAGGCCCTTCATCTCGCGCAGCGACTCGAAGACGCCGAAATCCAGGTAGCGCCGATAGACGAAGGGCCGCACGCTCTCGGCATAGACGGCGCGCCAGGCCTCGGCACCGGTCACGGCGCGCGCCTTCACCCAGGCATAGCGCTCCCAGTCGCGCCCGTGGGTCTGCAGGTAGCCGTCGAGAAACGCGGCGCTCACCGCGAGCGGCCCACTGTCGCCGAACGGTCGCAGCCGCATGTCGACGCGAAACACGAAGCCGTCGGCCGTGCGCTCGCCGAGTATCCGGATGACCAGCCGCCCCAGGCGCGTGAAGAAATCCTCGTTGTCGATGCAGCGCGCGCCGGCGGTGGTGCCCTTCTCCGGAAACACGAAAATGAGATCGATGTCGGAAGAGAAGTTGAGCTCGGCCCCGCCCAGCTTGCCCATGCCGAGCACGATCAGCGGCTGCAATTCACCGCCGAGGCTGCGCGGCTCACCGTAGGTGCGCGCCAGATCCCGCGAGGCGAAGTCCGTGGCCACTTCGATCGCGGCGTCGGCAAAAGCCGAGGTATCCGCCAGTGTTTCGGGCAGCGATGCCCAGCCGGCCAGGTCGCGCCAGGCGATGCGCGCCATCTCACGGTTGCGTTGCCGGCGCAGCGCTTCCATGAAGCCGGCCAGATCCGGCGCGCCGGCCACAGCGGCGCGGACACGCTGCATCATTTCACCCTGGGCCAGCGGCCGCTGGGCCGCGGCGTCATTGACCAGCCAATGTGCCAGCGTCGCATCGCGCGCCAGGCCGCCGCAAACGAAGTCGCTGGCCGCTACGACGCGCACCAGGGCGTCGCGCATTTCCGCGGCGGCCCCGTCGAACTCGGCCATGGCACCCGATTCGCGGATGCGCGTCAGCTGCTGCTCACAAAAATCGGCCAGTTCCGGGGTCACGGCCACCGAGGTTACTAGAAATGCTACTTGCGCATGGCTCGCGGAAGCCTACGATCTGCGCCATGAACGCCCGCCCCGTTGCCCGCGCCGCTGCGATGGCCGCCCTGTTCTTCGGACTCACCGCCTGCCAGCAGGAGACCGTGCGCGAAATCGACTGGGCCAAGACGGCGCTGGCGCGCAACCCCGACTTCGAGATCCTCGCGACCGACGAGACGGCCGGCGTTTTCACCGTGCGGGACACCGCCACCGGCGACGTCACCACGCTCAGACTCGGAGACCTCATCGCCGCACCGCTGCCGGGCCGCGTGCACGCCGCGCCCAAGCCTGCCGCCGCGCCCGGGCCTGAGCCCGTGGCCGAGCCTGAAGCCGCACCGGCGGAAATCCCTGGCGCGCCCGAGGACGACGGCACGTTGACGGCCGATCAAACTACCGAAGACGCGACGGCGGTTCCCGAAACGTCCGGCGCGGCGCTCGCCGAAGGGCCCGGCTATCGAATCACGCGCGGCACCGGCAACCGGCCCGAGGCCGTCACCGAGCCGCTCGAAGGACCTGGGTATCGGGTGGAACGAACCGGCGGTGACCGAGCGCCCTCGACGGCCACGGGCGCGCAGGCGTCGACGGCTTTCACCGCCAGTGCCGAGCAGCGCACGGAACCCATCATCTGCCAGGGGGACCGGCTCATGCGCATCGACGGGGAGACCATCGAATTCACCGGCGACGCCGTAATCGCCGAACGAGGCTGCGACCTGTACATCAGCAATGCGCGCATCCGCGCCGGCGGCGTCGGCATCATCGCGCGACAGGCGCGGGTACACATCGCCAACAGCACGATCAGCGGCCTGCGCGGATCGTACGAAGCGTCCGAAGGCGCCGAGATCTACGTGGCGCAATCCACGTTCACCGGCGTCGGCCGCCGTTTCGACGGCGCCTCCATGACCGACCTGGGCGGCAACTCTTACTCGACGCACTGAAGCCCTTGCCAGAGCCGGCCGCGCCCCCACATCGCCTTACGTAATCTCCGAGGCGCGCGCCGAGATTGTTCAGTCCCTGACGCGGGCCACGGCCTGCAAAGTGGGACATGCAACCGTGCAGCGCGCACGTTTCGGGGCCGCAGAGTTTCTTTCAGCACCGATGAGGCGTAGGTTGTTTGCCCATGCGGGATTCTCGGACAAGCCGTCGCAACGCACTGCAGGCTTTGCTGGCCCTGGGTGGACTCACTGCCGCGCGCGACCTGTTTGCCGAACCCAACATCGGCGCGCGCATTCCCGGCACGGCCGAGGATCTTTCCGGCGCGCTCACCGAGCCCGAACCCTTGTTCGCGGCGCCCACCCGCCTCGATCGCATCGGCCGCGTGATGACTCACGTGCGCATCAACGGCAAGGGCCCGTTCCGTTTCGTCATCGACACCGGCGCCAGCCGATCCACGCTCGCGCCGCATCTCGCCAAGGCGCTGGGCCTGCAAGCGTCGGTGGGGCGCAACGTGATGCTCAACGGCGTCACCGGTGTCGCGGAAGTGCCAACGGTGCCCGTGGACAGCATCGAGATCGGCGCACTCAGGTTCGAGAACCAGAATCTGCCCGTCATCTTCACGTCGATCATGGGTAACGCCGACGGCATCCTCGGTGTCGCGGGCTTCCATGACCAGCGCATCGACGTGGACTTCAAGCGCGACCGCGTGGAAGTGCTCAACTCCAATGGCCGCCGGCCGCACTTCAGCATGGTGACCGCGCGCGCGCAGCGCAATGACAGCGGCTTGATGATCCTCGACGTGCGCGTCGGTCGGCGCATCAAGGCCAAGGCCGTCATCGACACGGGCGCGGAACGCACGCTCGGCAACCTGGCGCTGCAGGCGGCGCTGAACCGCGGCAGGAAGCGCCATGACCCGGTGTCCGCCACCGTGCATGGCGCGACGCCCGACATCGCCGATGGTGAGGTGCAATCCATCAGTCAGGCGCGCATCGGCGACCTGAGGCTCTCCAACCTGGAAGTGATCTTCGCGGACTTCCACGTCTTCAAGCTCTGGGGGCTCGACCAGGAGCCGGCCATGCTCATCGGCATGGACATGCTCGGCGTGCTCGAGCGGCTGGTCATCGACTACCGCCGCAACGAAGTCAGTATGTACGGCGAGCGTCCCTCCACCATGCGCGCCGTGCGAACCGTGCAGCGCTGACACGCCGGCCCGCACTCGTTTAGAGTGCCTGTCGCATGTCGCTGCCAACTCCCCGCCCCGTGCCCGAACGGCACGGCGTCCGCCCCGCCGAATTCAAATACGACATCGTGGCCGCGGGCCAACCCGTCGTGCTGCGCGGCGCGGCCGCGACGTGGCCGGCGGTGCGCGCCGGCTGCACATCTGCGCAGGCCATCGCCGATTACCTGCTGGGCTTCGACGCCCGCGCCAGCGCTGACACGATGTACGGCGACCCGGCGATCGGCGGAAAATTCTTCTACAACGACGATCTCACGGGCCTGAACTTCCAGCGCCGCCCGCAACCCCTGGCGCAATCGGTACGTGAACTGCTCGCCTTGATCGACACGCCGGATCCGCCGGCGCTGTACGTCGGCGCGCTTCCCGCCCCGGCCATGGTGCCGGGCTTCACGCGCGACAACGCGCTCGACCTGGTGGACCCGGCCGTGATGCCGCGGCTGTGGTTCTCGAACCGCTGCACGGTGCAGACCCACTACGACCTGTCTTTCAATATCGCGGTGGTGCTCGCCGGGCGCCGCCGTTTCACGCTGTTTCCGCCGGAGCAGCTGGTGAATCTCTACGTGGGTCCGCTGGAGTTCACGCTGGCAGGCCAGCCCATCAGCATGGTCCGCCTCGAGGCACCCGATCTCGAGCGCTATCCGAGGTTTCGCGACGCCTGGGCGCACGCACAGGTGGCGGAACTGGAGCCCGGCGACGCGCTGTTCATTCCTTACATGTGGTGGCACCACGTCGAATCGCTGTCCGCCTTCAACGTGCTGCTCAACTACTGGTGGGACGACACACCGCCCTGGCAGGGCTCGCCGTTCGACGTGCTGCTGCACGCGCTGATGGCGGTGCGCACGCTGCCGCCCGAGCGGCGCGAGCTGTGGCGGAAAATATTCGATCACTATGTGTTCCAGACGGGTGGCGATCCCGTGGCGCACCTGGGCGAGCGGCAGCGCGGCATCCAGGGCGCGATGTCACCGCGCGTGGCGGAGCACATCCGCGCTTATCTGGTGAATGTGCTCGGCGTGAACGCGGGCGGCCGCAGGAAATGAACTGGCTACTGGCGCGCTGCGGCGAGCCTGAGCCCGAGGCCGATGAACACGGCGCCCGCGAGGCGATTGAGTACGGTCGCCATGGCCGGCCGGCGCAGGAATGCACCGCGCAGCCGCGCGGCAGCGATGGCCAGCATCACGCACCACACCAGGCCAAGCGCCACGAATGACAGCCCGAGCGTGAGGAAGGCGCTCACCTTGTGCGTGCTGCCCGCCGCGATGAACTGCGGCAGCAGCGCGAGAAAGAACAGCGCAACCTTGGGATTCAGCAGATTGGTCAGCACTCCCTGGCGGAACGCGGACCAGTGGAGATGCGGCCGGCCAGGCGCGCCTGGATCGCCCGATGCGCCGGGAAGTCCGTCGGACCGGCTCAGCAGCGCGCGTATGCCGATGTAGATGAGGTAGGCGGCACCCGCGAACTTCACGGCCATGAAAGCGTAAGGCGAAGTGGCCAGCAGCGCCGACAGGCCGAGCGCCGCAAGCACGGTGTGGATTACGGTGCCGGCGCTGATTCCCAGTGCCGCGGCAATGCCCGCCTGGCGACCTCCAGCGAGGCTGCGCCCGAGGATGAAGAACGTGTCCTGGCCCGGCGTGATGATGAGCAGGATGGCGGTGGCGATGAACAACCAGTAGTGGTGAATGCCGAGCATGGCAGCGACTCTGCAGGTGGCCCTGAGGATTCGCAACCAGCGCTGGGTTAGACTTTCTTGGGCTTGGCCCAGTTTTACATACGAAGGGGATTCCAGTGACTGATAGCGCTCGGCGACGATTCATCATCCAGTCCGCGGCCCTGGCTGCCGCGCCGTTGATCACCCGCGTCGGCCGCGCACAGGCGCCGCAACGCAAGTTAGGCGTGGCGCTGGTCGGGCTCGGCAGCCTGTCCACCAACCAGATCGCGCCGGCGCTGCTCAAGACGCGCAACTGCCGGCTGGCCGGCATCGTCACCGGCACGCCGTCGAAGGCCGAGGAATGGAAGAAGAAATACGACATCCCGGCGAACGCCATCTACAACTACGAGAACATGGGCAAGATGGCGCGCAACAAGGACATCGACATCGTTTACGTAGTGACGCCGAACGCCTTGCACCTGCCGCATGCCGCGGCCGCGGCGGCGGCCGGCAAGCATGTGTTCTGCGAGAAGCCGCTGGAGATCAACACCGAGCGCGCCCAGGGCATCGTCGACGCCTGCAAGAAGGCGGGCGTGCAGCTCGGCGTGGGCTATCGCTGCCAGTTCGAGCCCAATCATCTGGAATGCGTGCGGCTGGCGCGCGACAAGGTGCTCGGCGAATTGCGCCTCATCGACGCCAATTTCGGTTTTGCGATCGGCGATCCCACCCAGTGGCGCCTGAAGCGCGACCTCGCCGGCGGCGGCTCGCTCATGGACGTCGGCATCTACTGCCTGCAGACCGCGCGCATGCTCACGGGCGAAGACCCGGTGTGGATCTCGGCGGTCGAGACCAAGACGGACCCGGTGAAGTTCAAGGAAGTCGAAGAATCGATTTCCTGGACCATGAAGTTTCCGAGCGGGGTGGTGTCCAACAGTTTCTGCACGTATGGAGCCAACGGCCTCGCCGGGTTCCGCGCGGCCGCGACCAAGGGCTGGTTCGGACTCGAGCCTGCCTACTTCTACAACGGCAATCGCGGCCGCCGCAGCGACAACGTGGAGATCAACCACACGGGGCACGACCAATTCGCCACCGAGCTGGATGATTTCGCTGACTGCATCCTCAACAAGCGGCAGAGCAAGGTCTCGGGCGAAATGGGCGTTGCCGACATCAAGTACCTGATGGCGGTGTACGAATCGGTGCGCACGGGCCGGCCCGTGTCGCTTGCCTGACGTCGGACGGCGCTGACAAGGGCATCGTGCCAGCTCTGCTAACCTGCCGACGTCGCCTACCGGGCGTCGGCAGGACTTACGGGTGAACGCCGACAAGAAACTGATGGATGAGCTGCGGGAGCAATCCGCCACGCAGCGGGCCGAGAACGAATGGCTGGCGGCCGTGCTCAACAGCATGACCGAAGAGGTGTATTTCACCGACATCCAGCGCCGCTACACCTACGCGAATCCCGCCGCCATGCGCGAGTTCGGCCATGACCGGGTCGACGGCCGCTCCGTGGAGGACGTGGTCGTCGGTCTCGAGGTGTTGCGCCCGGATGGCTCTCCCCGCCCGCTGGAAGAGGCGCCGCCGCTGCGGGCCCTGCGCGGTGAAATCATCAAGGAAGAGGAACAGGTGGTGCGCACGCCGCGCACCGGCGAGCTGCGCCACCGCCAGGTGAATGCCGCCCCGGTGCGCAATGCCGCCGGCGAGATCATCGGCTCGGTGGCCGTGGTGCGCGACATCACCGAGCGCAAGCGCTTCGAACAGACACTGGAAGCCGATCTGCGCGACACGCAACTGCTGCGCGACCTGGCGGTGCGCGTGGTCAACGAGGGCGATCCGCGCAGCGTCTTCGAGGAGATTCTCGACGCGGCGATGTCCATGGTGGCGGCGCAGGCCGGCACCATCCAGCTGCTGGACCCGCTGCGCGGCGAACTCACGCTCACCGCCTCGCGCGGCTTTGGCGAGGAGATGGTTCGCAAGTTCGCACGCGTCGATGCCTATTCGACCACCTCCTGCGGCGTGGCGCTGGCCACCGGCAAGCGGGCCTTCACGCGGTTCGACCTTCCGGGTACGCCGGATGCCGACGGCACGCTGCGGATGCACTACGCGATGGGGCTCAAGTCCGCGCTCTCCACGCCCCTGGTCAGCCGCGCCGGTCGCGTGCTCGGCATGTTCACGACGCACTGGAGCACCGTGCGACAGCTCGGCGAACGCGAGCTTCGCTTCGTGGACCTGCTCGCGCGCCAGGCCGCCGATCTCATCGAGCGCATGCAGAACGACCAGGCGCTGCGACAGCGCGAACAGGCGCTGCGCGAGGCCGATCGCCGCAAGGACGAATTCATCGCGATGCTGGCGCACGAGCTGCGCAATCCGCTGGTGCCCATCCGCAACGGCATCGAGTTGCTGAAGCATGCGCAGGCGAACCCCAAGGTCATCGACAGCGTGCGGCCGATGATGGAGCGGCAGATCGGTCACATGGTACGGCTCATCGATGATCTGCTCGACGTGGCGCGCATCACCGCGGGCAAGATCGAACTGCGGCGCGCGCCCGTGACGCTCGCGGCCGTGGTCGCGGCCGCCGTGGATGCGCAGAAGGCGGCCATCGAAGCGGCACGACTGACTCTGGACATCGACCTGCCGGCCGAAGAAATCGTGCTCGACGCCGACGGCACCCGCCTTTCGCAGGTGCTTTCGAACTTGCTGCACAACGCCACCAAATTCACGCCCGCGGGCGGGCGGATCGCCCTCGCCGCGCGGCGCACCGGCCAGAGCGGCCAGAGCGGCCAGAGCGGCGACGACGGCGAGAGCCTGCGCCTGGTGGTGCGCGATTCCGGCATGGGCATCGCCCCCGATCAGCTGCCGCGAGTGTTCGACCTGTTCGTGCAGTCCGCCCGGCGCGCGCATCCGCAGTCCGGGGGTCTCGGCATCGGGCTCGCCATCGCGCGCCGGCTGATCGAGCTGCACGGCGGCAGCATCGAGGCGCGCAGCGCCGGCGTCGGCCACGGCAGCGAGTTCGTCATCCTGCTGCCCCTGCTCGAGAGCGCCCGGCCGGCCGAAGCCCCGTCCACTGAGCAGGGCACGGACCTGACTTCACTGCAGGTGCTGGTGGTCGACGACAACCATGATGCCGCCGACTCCATGGCCATGCTGGTGGAGCAATCCGGCGCGCGGGTGCGCGTGGCCTATTCGGCCCGGGAGGCGCTCGCGGTGATCGGCGAATTCACGCCGCAGGCCGTGCTGCTCGACATCGGCATGCCCGGCATGGACGGCTACGAGGCCTGCCGCCGCATGCGGGTCCTGCACGGCGACAAGCTGGTCATCGTGGCCGTGAGCGGCTGGGGCCAGGAGTCCGACAAGCAGCTGGCGCAGCGCGCCGGCTTCGACGCGCATCTCACCAAGCCCGCCGATCCCCAGGCTCTGGCGGCGATCATCTCCGGCCTGCGGCGGCGGCGCGCCGTCTAGCTACTCGATCGGGATTTCGAACGGGCCCACGGGCAGGCCGTCACCATCGTAGAGATTGCAGAGCGGCGAGTCCGCCCAGCAGAAGCGGACCCGCGCGGGGTTCGCGACCTCGGCGGCATCCAGCGACACCCGCTCACGACCCGTGAGCCGCGCTGCCACGAATCGGCAGGAATTCTCGTCCGCGGCGCACACCTCGAATGCGGCAGGGTCGCGCGAACCGTACACGTCGAGTGCGCCGGCGAACTGCGCAAAGGTCACGTCGATGGCATCTCCCTTGCGAACAGCGGCAACCGGCTCGGCGCCCGACGCCGACAGTTGTTCGCCGAACACCAGATGCCGGGTGGCGCGCGCCAGCCGGCGTCCCACTTCCTGCTTGTTGTTGGGATGTACGTCGTCGCGATTGCCGATGTCGATGGTCACGACCAGCGCGGCGTTGCCGTCGGCCGCGACGGCGCGGCGCTGCGCGTCGCGCAGCAATGCCCACGCGCTCTCGACCGGATTCGGCGCCATGGGCCCGTAATTCGGCAGCTGCACCACCAGGAAGGGCAGCGGCGCCTCGAACTGCGCCCGCCAGTCGGCCATCAGCGCCGCGAGCTCCCGCTGGTACTGGCGTGCCTCGAGCAGATAGGCATTGGACTCCCCCTGATACCAGGCCACGCCACGCAACGAATAGTTGTGCAATGGGGCAATCATCGCGTTGTAGATCGTCGCCGCGCCTGCCGTCGCCTCCCAGGGTGCGCGCGGCGGTGACTGCAGGCCGGCCGGGGCGATCTGGTATTCCCAGCCGGTGACCGGCACGCGCGTACCATCGCCGAACACCAGCGCTCGCTTTTCGGCGGGGCCATACATGCCGCCGCTCATGTATGTGTCGAGGTCATTGACCACGATGAGATTGTCGCCCGCCTTGAGCAGACCGGCCGGCACCGCGTAGTTGCGTTCCGGACAGCAGCCGCTGGCACCGATGGCGCGGCCATTGACGAAGGTGAGATCGATCTCGTCCACCTGCCCCAGGGACAGCGTGGCCGGTAGTTTGGCCTGCGCGGCCGTGAGCCGCACGCCGGCGCGGTACCAGACGATGCCGTTGTAGCTGGCGAGCTCCGGCACGCCCCAGGACTCCCAGGGCGTCAGCTCGCCGGGCGCCGGGCGCCAGACGGCGGCATCGCCGCGCACGCGCGCCCAGGGCGTGCGACCCGCCGTGAGCGCACCCTGCTGCTGCCACCAGCGCTGCCAGATCTCGCCCCAGCGCGCCGCCGCAGCGCTCACGTCGGTGCGATAGAGGTCGAGCACCGCGAGCCGTTCATCGTAGCCACCGAGGCCGCGGATCGCCGCCTCGCTCAACCACGGCTGCAGCTTCGAGCCTCCCCACGCCGAGACGATCATGCCCTGGGCCACCGGCTGGCTCTTCACGAGCTCGCGCACGAAAAAGTAGCAGGATGCCGAAAAGTCGCCCGTGGTGTCGGGGCCGGCGACTTTCCACTCCAGCGCCTTGTCGAAGTCCGTGCGGACACGGGGACTGCTGACCAGGGGCACGGTGATCTGGCGGATCCGCTCGTCGGCCGAGGCCGCGATCTCCGCGCGGCCGTTGATGGCGCCGCGCACGCCGAACTGCATGTTGGACTGCCCGCTGCACAACCAGACGTCGCCGACGAGCACGTCATTGACCTTCTGTTCTCGATTGCCCGCGCGCGCGGTGAGCGCAAAAGGGCCGCCCGCCGGCCGGGGCGGCAATTGCGCGCGCCACGCGCCGTTCGCGCCCGCGGTGGCACTCGTGGCGACGTCGCCCAGCACGACCGTCACCGGCTGCCCGGGTTCGGCCCGGCCCCACACGTTGATGGGGCGATCCCGCTGCAGCACGGCGTGATCGACGAACAACGGTCCGAGCAGGTGTTCGGTCGGCGCCGCGTCCGCGGACATCGCCGGGCCGACACTCATCGCGACCAGCGACGCGCACGCCGCCAGCTTCATTCCACGTGCAGACATTTCCGCGCTCCTGACAACCGGCTATTGGATTTCGAGCTCGAAGGGTCCCACCGGCAGGCCGGTGGTGTCGAACAGATTGCATAGCGGCGAATCCGCCCAGCAGAATCGCACGCGCGTGGCCGAACCCGCGTCGGCATCGGTCAGCAGGATGGTGCCGCGGCCCGCCTCGCCGGGGCGCAGCTCGGCGCGCACGTACCGGCAGCTCTGCTGAGTAGCCCCGCAAAGCTCGAATGCCGCCGGATCTTTCGATCCGATCACGCGCAGATCACCGTCGAATCCCGCCAGCTTCACGAGCACCCCTTGGGCCGCTCGCGTCGCGGACTCGGGCTGCGCGCCGGAGGGCGAGATCCGCTCGCCGTACACCACGCTGCGCGCCGCGCGCGCCAGGCGCCGCCCCACTTCCTGCTTGTTCATGGGATGGATGTCGATGCGGTCGCCGATGTCGATGGTGACGACCAGTCCCGCGTTGCCATCGGCGGCGACCGCGCGACGCTGGGCATCACGCAGGCGCGCCCAGCCGCTGTCCGCCGGCGCGTTCGCCAGCGCATTCCAATTGGCCAGCTGCACCACCAGCCAGGGCAGCGGCGCCTCGAACTGGCGGCGCCAGTCCGCCATGAGCCCGCGCAGCAGCGGTTCATACTGGCGGGCGTCTTCGAGAGCGCCATTGGCCTCTCCCTGGTACCAGGCGATGCCACGCAGGCCATAGCGCCCGAGCGGCGCGATCATGGCGTTGTAGAGCACGCTGACGCCGTTCAGCGTCTCCCAGGGAGCGTGCATCGGCCAGAGATTCGGCGGCGCCACCTGGTATTCCCAGCCGGCGAGCGGCACGCGCGTGCCATCGGCCAGCTCGATCGCCCGATCGCCGGCCTCGCCAAACAACCCGCCATTGCCCCAGAAGTCGTGCACATTGACGGTGACGACGTTGTCGCCCGCCTGAAGTAGTTTGGCCGGAAGCGCGTAGCGCCGCGGCTCGAGACCGAAGGTGTTGCCGACCGCGCGGCCATTCAGCCAGGTGACGTCCACGTCGTCGATCTGGCCCATGGAGAGCGTCGCCGGCTGCTTCGCCTGCGCTGCGGTGAGCGTCACGTGCGCACGGAACCAGACCATGCCGTCCCAGCGCTCGAGGTCGTGCATGCCCCAGGTTTCCCAGTAGCCGAGCCCGGCGGGGGCCGGCTGCCAGGCACCCGCGTCCGAGCCGGGCAGCCACGGACGCCGGCCTCCCGTCGCGGGCTGCGACGACCACCAGGCCTGCCAGCGCTCGCCCCAGTGGCGAAAGGCCAGCGGCCGGTCGCGGCGATATTCAGCGAGCAGATCCAGTGCCGGCCCGTAGCCGGCTTGCCGGCGCAGCGCGGCCTCGCTCATCCAGGGTTCGATGCGGCTGCCGCCCCAGCTCGCATGGATGATTCCCTGCGGCACGTCGATGCTCTTCTGCAGCTCGCGCACGAAGTAGTAGCAGACCGCGGAGAAATGCTCGGTGTTGCCCGGAGCGGCGAGCTTCCATTCCAGCGGCGCATCGAAGCCCTCGAGCGCCTGCGCGCTGCTGCCGCGCGGAACGGTCACGGAGCGGATACGCGCGTTCGCGGACAGCGCCGCTTCGTTGTAGGCGTCGTGCGTGCCGCGCACCGGGAATTCCATGTTCGACTGGCCCGAACACAGCCACACGTCGCCGACGAGCACGTCGTTGATCGCCTGCGTGCGCGAGCCATCGCTGGCGGACAGCACGTGCGGCCCACCTGCCGGCAGGGCCGGCAACCGGGCGCTCCAGTTCCCGTGCGAATCGGCGCGCGCCGTCGCGGCGACCTCATCCAGCCGAACGGTGATCTCGGCGCCGGGGCCCGAGTGTCCGTACACGTCGATGGGGCGATCGCGCTGGAGGATGGCGTGGTCGACGAACAGCGGGGCGAGCAGACTTCGCTGCGTCTGAGCCTGCGCCGTCAGCGCGACTCCCTGGCACGTGCACAGGCACAGCATCGATGCCAGAACCAAAGTCTTTCGCTGTAACATTCCCCGCTCCCATGACTGAATTCGCCCAAATAGTCGTTCGACACGGCGTCGATCTCAAGACCTTCAACGACGAGATACGCGCGGCCCGCCAGCCCGTGGTGTTCAAGGGGGCGGTGGACCACTGGCCCATCGTCGCCGCCGGCCGCGAATCGCCGCGCGCACTCGCCGACTATATCCGGCGTTTCGATCGCGGCTCGCAAATTCCCATCATCGAGGTGCCGCCATCGCAGGGCGGCCGGCTCTTCTATCGCGAGGACATGAGCGGCTTCAACTTCGAGCGCAGTTTCGCCGCGCTGGGTGACACGCTCGATCGCCTGCTGGCCCTTGCCGAGCAAGCCGACCCCATCACGCTGTTCATCGAGTCGCTGCGCACCGAGCAGCACCTGCACGATTTTCCCGCCGCGCATCCCATGCCTTTGCTGCCGCCGACCGTCATCCCGCGGCTGTGGGTGGGCAATCGCGTCACCGTGCAGACGCACTACGATCTGCTGGAGAACATCGCGTGCGTGGTGGGCGGGCGTCGCCGCTTCACGCTGTTTCCACCGGATCAGATCGCGAACCTGTACATGGGCCCGGTGGAATTCACGCCGGCAGGCACGCCCATCAGCATGGTGCCGCTGGACGATCCGGACCTGGCGCGATATCCGCGTTTCGCCGCGGCGCTGAAGCACGCGCAGCAGGCCGAGCTCGAGCCGGGCGATGCGCTGTACATTCCCTACGCATGGTGGCATCACGTGGAATCGCTGACCACGTTCAACGCGCTGGTCAATTACTGGTGGAACGATACGAAGTCGTCGGGCTCTCCGTATGGCGCATTGCTGCACGCGGCGATGAGCCTGCGCGACATGCCTCCCGACCAGCGCGAAGTGTGGCGCGCGTTCTTCGACCACCTGGTATTCACGGACCCGGAGACCGCACTGGCGCATCTGTCACCGGGGCAGCGCGGCCTGCTCGGGCCGCCCACCGCCAAACGGGTGCGCGAGGTGCGCGAGATTCTCGCCATGGCGTTCCCGCCATCGCCCGCCAAGCCGCCTGCACGCAACTGATGTGAAACCAAATCGCCGCCGGATCATCGAACCAGGCGGCAACCAGGGGGACCCAGGTCATGAAACGACTCATCTGCGCGCTTGCCTCGTCGGTACTCGTGGTTCTGGCCGGTTGCGGCGGCGGCGGCGATTTCCAGGGCGGGCCCGGTGGTGGCGGCGGCGGCGGCGGCAATACGCCCACCCTGCCCCCGCCCGCGAGCGCACCAGCCTTGAAGACGGTGCTCGCCGCCAAGTACGGAATGACGGATTTCCCGGTCGGCGCCGCCATCGAGCCGGGCGCGACCACCTCGTCTCCTGAGTCCGCGCTGCTGCTCAAGCACTTCAGCAGCGTGACCGCGGAGAATGCGATGAAGCCGGACACCGTCTGGCCCACGGGCGCCAACAACCCCAACTTCGTGCCTGCCGACGTCATCTACGACTTCGCCATTGCCAACGGCATCCGGGTGCGAGGCCACACGCTGCTGTGGCACCAGACGGCGCCGTCCTGGTTCTTCGCGGGCGACACCAGCAATCCGGCCAGCTACCGTGCCACCGTGCAGCAGCGTCTGCGCGATTACATCTTCGCGGTCGTCACGCACTTTCCGCAGGTCTATGCGTGGGACGTGGTCAACGAAGTCGCCAGCGACGACCCGAATGCCGTGAATCCGTACCGCACCAACAGCCCCTGGTACCAGGCGTACAGCGTGGGCGGCATGAATGGCAGCGACTACGTCGTGGATGCATTCCTGTTCGCCACGCAGGCGCGAGCCTCCATCGGCAAGAGCAGCTCGAACATGAAGCTGATGCTCAACGACTACAACACCGAGCTTCCGGGCAAGCGCGCCAACGTGCTGCAGATCGTGCAGGACGTGCTCGACAGCGGTGTCGGCGCGCAGATCGACGGCGTCGGGCACCAGTTCCATCTGCAGATCAACGCCGACGTGGCGCAGGTCACCGCGGCGTTCACGGCCATCGAGGCGCTCGGCAGCATGCTGGTCAACCACGTGACGGAGCTGGACGTGTCCGTGTATGCCGATCCCGGCGATTGTTTCGCGCAGCGGACGATCCCGCCCTGCCTGGCGGACGTCGGCACCACCGCGCCACAGAACCTGCTGTCGGCCCAGGCGCTCAAGTACCGGGAACTGTTCAATGCCTTCGAGCGACCGAGCGTGACCTCGGTGAGCCTCTGGGGCATTGCCGACAATCACACCTGGCTGAACTCGTTCCCGGTCATGCGCACCAATCATCCTTTGCTGTTCGACCGCTCCGGCAATCCCAAGTGGGCGTTCTGGACGGTGGTGGATCCTGCCATTCAAGTACCCTGAGTCCGCTGGTAGTTAGCGGTTGCGCCGCGGCACCTCGCGCGGCAAGATCGCCGACGTTTTTTCCGGTCGAAGGGGACGGAGATGCGAACTGGTTTCGGGGCGGCCGTGCTGGCCGCGGCCATTCTGTTGTCCGCGTGCGGCGGAGGCGGATCGGGGAGCGGCGGCGCCCAGCCTCCGCCCGGAGGATCAGGTACGCCACAACTTCCACCGCCCGGATCGGCGCCAGCGCTGAAGACAGCTCTCGCAGGCAGTTTCCTCGTTGGCGCGGCCATCGGCCCCGCGTCCACCCTCGACGCGGACTCCGATCTGCTGCTGAAGCATTTCAACAGCATCACCGCCGACAACGCATTGAAGGCCGACACCGTGCAACCAGGCCTCCCCGGCTCGCCCGATTTGCCGGGCGCCATGAATTTCGGACCGGCGGACACCCTGATCGCGTACGCCCGTGCCAACGACCTGCGCATGCGCGGCCACACGCTGCTCTGGTACTACGTGACTCCGGCCTGGTTCTTCGCGGGCTGCGACACCGACCCGGCGGGCTGCCTGCCACAGGTGCGTCTGCGACTGCACGACTACATCCATGCGGTGATGGCGCACGTGGGCTCCGACGTGTACGCGTGGGACGTGGTGAACGAGGTCGTCAATCCCGATCCATCCTCCGGCAATCCCTATCGCACGGGGTCCTGGTACCAGGTCTATCTGAACGCCAAGAATGGCGGCGCCAACGTAGAGCCTTATGACTACATCGAGGATGCCTTTCGTTATGCCGCGGAAGCCCGCGCGTCGCTCGGCCTCGACAGCAGCAATCTGAAGCTGATGATCAATGAATACGGCACGGAGTTGCCAGGCAAACGCGCCAATCTCATTCGCATCATCAACGATCTGCGCAACAAGGGTGTGCCGCTGGACGGCGTGGGCCATCAGTTCCACTTGCGAATCGACGCTTCCGTCGCTCAGGTGACGCAGGCCTTGATCGACATCGAAGACCTCGGCGGCCTGGTGAATCACGTGACCGAACTGGACGTGAACGTGTACGACGATCCGCCGAGCTGCAGTGCCAGCGGCTCGGGGTGCCTGCCGGACTACGGCGGAATCCTGCCGCAGTTCGTTTCGTCGCGCGAGGCGCTGCTCTATCGCGCCCTGTTCCTGGCCTTCAAGCGCCCCAGCGTCGAGTCCGTCACCACCTGGGGGCTGGCGGACAACCGCACCTGGTTGAACGACTTTCCGGGTGTGCGACGCAATCATCCGTTGCTCTTCAATGCCGCCCTGCAGCCCAAGTGGTCGTTCTGGGCGGTGGTGGATCCGACGATCGCTGTGCCATAGTCCCGCCTGCACTCAAAGGGGGGCTCATGAACACAGGGACCTGCGGCATGGCGGCCGCGGCGCTGCTCGCGAGCGCATCGGCACTGGGCGCGGGCGTCAGCGTCACCGTCGAAAACGGTCTCGGCGCGGCCCGCCCGGGCGCCGTCATCGCCGTGCCGTTCGCCAGCATCGCGCGACTCGACTCCTCGCTGCGCATGTACCACGTCGTGGTGAAGGACGCCCGGGGCCGGGTGCTGCCCGCGCAGATCACTAACTACCAACACGACCACCGCGGCGCGCAGTACGACGACCTGGTGTTCGCCTACGATTTCGCGCCCGACGAGCGGCGTGCCGTCTTCCGCGTGCAGGCCGTCGAAAAGGCCACGCCTCCCGAGCCGGCCTGCGCCTATGCGCGCCTGGTGCCCGAACGCTTCGATGACATGGCCTGGGAAAACGACCGCATCGCGCACCGCATGTACGGCTTCGCACTGAATACCCCGGCCGCGGGCATGGAACGGCTGCGCGGCAGCGGCATCGACATCTGGGGCAAGCGTGTCGGCTATCCGATCATCGATCGCTGGTATGCGAAGGGGCACGACCAGCTGCATCAGGACGGCGAGGGAGAAGGACTCGATCTTTACAGCATCGGCGGCTCGCGCGGCGCCGGCGGCACCGGCCTGTGGGATGGCGGCAGGTTGTGGACCTCGGACAATTTCGTGTCCGCGCAGGTGCTCTCGAATGGGCCGCGCCGCGTCGCGTTCAGACTGAGCTATGCGCCCTGGGACGCGGGCGCTGCCGGCGCGGTCAGCGAAGTCAAGCAAATCACCATGGACTGCGGGCGCAATCTCGATAGCGTCGCCAGCACGTTCGACCTCGGCGTGCCGGAGGCCACGGCGGCCATCGGTATCACCGAGCACGCCCCGCCCGAAGGTTACCCCGCCGGCGTGCTCGTGAAGGATCCCGACGGCCGCTGGATGAGCTGGTGGGAGGAAAACCGCGAGGGCGGCCTGGGTGTCGCGATCATCCTGGCCGCCGGGGAGACAGCGGCGGGCTTCGCGTATGAGCCGCCTGCGCGTGCGCCCGGCAATGGCAATCATCTGCTGCTGGTGAAGGCGCGGGACGGCGTGCCAGTGCGGTATTTCGCGGGCGCGGGCTGGACGGGCAGCGGCCAGTTCACCGACCGTGCCGCCTGGGAGCAATTCGTGCGGGCCCAGGCAGCCCGCGCGCGCGAGCCGCTGCGCATCAGCGTGAGCGCGCCGCGGTGAAGTCACGGGCCGCGCTCGCCCTCGCGGCGCTTGCCGGCCTGCTGCTCGCCACCGGCGCGCCGGCGCAGAGCTCCAGTGGCGACGCGGCGCGCGGCGGATATTTCGGCGACTGGCCCGCGGGCAGCGACCCCCGCGAGGTGGGCAGGCGCGTGGCCGATGCCTTCCTTGCCGTGCCACACATGGAGATGACCGGCCACGGTCCGAAGGCGCTGCACTACTCGCACGTCGCCACCTGGACCGCCGCCCTGCGGTTCGCGCGGCTGACCGACGCCCGGGATCTCAGGCAAGCCCTGGTCGACCGCTTCGATCCCTTCCTGGGCGTGGGCGCCGAGCGTGTGCCGCTCACGGATCACGTCGATGGCGCCGTATTCGGTACGCTGCCGCTCGAGCTCTATCTACAGACACCTTCATTCCACTATCGCGTGATGGGCCTGGCATTCGCCGATGCGCAGTGGGATCGGCCGCTGTCCGACGGCCTCAGCCGCCAGACGCGCTGGTGGATAGACGACATGTACATGATCACCGAACTGCAGTTGCAGGCCTATCGCGCCACAGGCGACGCGCGCTACCTGGAGCGCGCCGCGAACGAGATGGCAGCCTACCTGAAGCGGCTGCAGCAACCCTCCGGCCTCTTCTTCCACGCCCCCGACGTGCCCTTCTACTGGGGGCGCGGCGACGGCTGGGTGGCCGCGGGCATGACCGAGCTGTTGCGCGAGCTGCCGCCCGCGCACCGGCACCGCAAGGCGGTGCTTGCCGCGTTCCGCAGGATGATGGCCGCGCTGCTCTCGCACCAGGCGGACAGCGGCCTGTGGCGCCAGCTCATCGACAGGCCGGAAAGCTGGGAAGAGAGCTCCAGCAGCGCCATGTTCACCTATGCCTTCGTCACCGGCGTGAAGAACGGCTGGCTGCCCGCGAATACCTATGGGCCCGCGGCACGCAAGGCCTGGATTGCGCTCGTGGGTTACCTCACGCCCGAGGGCCTGCTGCGCGAAGTGTGCGTGGGTACCGGCAAGAAGAACGATCTGCAGCATTATCTGGACCGGCCACGCGTGACGGGCGACGCGCATGGCCAGGCACCCATGCTGTGGTCGGCGAACGCGCTGCTGCGCTGACGGAAAGTTTTCGGGGACGCGTCTGGCCTAGATGGGGTCGGAGTACGCTCGGCGCGGACCGGGGCAAGGGGAGTCTCCGACCCCGTTTTCACGAGGGGGAAATGTGAATAAATCCATGATGCTGATGGCCACGCTCGCGTGGTCGGTTCTCGCCGCGGCCTCACCCAACGGGGGTCCCGTGGGCGAATTCGAAGCGCACGGCGACGTGGGCCAGCCCGCGATCGCGGGTTACGCCACCTACAATGCGGCCTCGCAGGCGTACACGCTCAGCGCGGGCGGCGTGAACATCTGGGCAAAACGCGACGAGTTCCAGTTCGCGTACCGCCGGATGAAGGGCGACTTCATCGTGCAGGCGCAGCTGCAATTCGTGGGCAAGGGCGCGGACCCGCATCGCAAGGCGGGAATCATGGCCCGCGCATCCATCGCCGACGTCGACTCGCCCTATGTCGACGGCGCACTGCATGGCGATGGCCTCACCTCGATGCAGTTCCGCAAGGCGAAGGGCGAGGACACGGCGCAATTCGAGATGCCGGCCGCCAAGGGCGCCGACGTCATCCAGCTCGAGCGCCGCGGCAACGTGTTCATCTTCTCCGCGGCGCGGTTCGGCGAGCCCTTCGAAGTGCGGGAGTACCAGGAGGCCAGCAACCTGCCCGAAGAGGCATACGTGGGCCTGTTCCTCTCCTCGCACAATCCGGCTGTGAGGGAGACGGCGATCTTCCGCAACGTGCGCGTGATCAAGCCCGTGAAGGTGGGCTTTCAGCCCTATCGCGACTACATCGGCAGCCGCCTCGAACTACTGAACGTGGCCGACGGACATCGCACGCAGATCTACTCATCGCGCGTGCCCTTCGAGGCGCCCAACTGGTTGCCCGATGGCTCGGTGCTGCTCTACAACGCCAGCGGCGGCGACCCGGCCACGCGCGGCCGGCTGTGGAAGTTCGACCTGGCAACGCGCACGCCCACGCTGATCGACACCGGCTTCGCCATCCGCAACAACAACGACCACGTGCTGAGTTTCGATGGCACGCAGCTCGCCATCAGCGATCAGAGCACCGATCAGGGCCAGTCGACCATCTTCACGCTCCCCACGCGCGGCGGCGTGCCGAAGCGCATAACGCCGCTCACCCCCAGCTACATGCACAGCTGGACGCCGGATGCGAAGTGGCTGATCTACACCGGCGGCCGTATTCCAAAGGGCAAGAAGGACAACGAGTACGACATCTACAAGGCGGCTGCGGACGGCAGCGGCAAGGAGATCAACCTCACCAACTCGCCCGGGCTCGACGATGGCCCGGAAGTGAGCCCCGACGGCCAGTGGATCTATTTCAACTCCGTGCGTTCAGGCCAGATGCAGATCTGGCGCATGTCGCTGGACGGCAAGAACCAGGAGCGCGTGACCCACGATCACCAGTGGAACGACTGGTTTCCGCATTTCTCGCCCGACGGCAAGTGGATCGTCATGATCTCGTACGGCCTGGAGGTCGCGGCCAGCGACCACCCGTATTACAAGCATTGCTATCTGCGGCTCATGCCGGTGGACGGCAGCGCACCTCCCAAGGTGATCGCCTATGTGTACGGCGGGCAAGGCACCATCAACGTGCCGTCATGGTCGCCCGACGGCACCCACGTCGCCTTCGTCTCCAACAGCGACGCGCTTTAATGGGGACATTCCTCATTTGCTAGCAAAAGGGGACGCGGCTCATCGGTGGCCTCGGCGCTACCGATGGGCCGCCGCTCATCGCCAGGTAATCCAGGTCGCGCACTCGGATGCCCAGACCCAGTTGCCATTGACCCGCCGGAATTGCACCAGCGAGCCCGACCGGCCGCTGATGTCGATGTTCAGGTAGGCCGCGCTTCCCGCCTGGTCGAAGACGACCCGCGACAATCCCAGCAGCACGCCCTTGTCCGGGCGCCGATCCACGACCGCGAAGCCCGGCCGATGGTCGAACACGTCGCCGAGGCCACCGGGCTCCTTGTTCTGCCAGTGCAGCGACCTGACTACTCCCGCGGCCTCCTCGCGCGGCAGCCCGCAGAACCCTGCGCGCGCCTGCATCTCGAGCTGGGCGATCGCGTAGCGGAACTTCGGAAACGACGTGCGGTGGTAGATAGTCAGTGTCCGCTGCGCGATGACGCTGGCCGACTCGTTCGCCCGAACGTGCTCCGCGGCCGCCAGCCACACCTGCTGCTCGGGCGTGGCCGGCGCCAGCGCCGAGCCGGACAGGTCCCGTGCGAAGCGCTCGACGGCGCCGTCCGCGCGACCACATTCGATCGCCGACCCGCTCCATCGCCACTCGCACCCGGAGATCACGCGCAGGTAGTCAGGATCGTTGGACGAACCCCAGAGTCGCAGGGTGCCGTCGGCATTCAACGCATAGGAGAAGACGTGCGGTTCCGGGCGTGCCCGCGGCGACCCCGCGGGGGCCGGCGAGTACACTGACATCCGCTTGCCATCGAGAATGAGCGCCCCGGCAGCGCCGCCCACGGCGCGATAAGTGCCGTCGGGCAGATCGCCCCTGGGCACACTGGCGCAGCCCGCGAGCAGCAGGCCGGCCAGACAGGCGGGAAATGCGCGGCGCATGGCGCCTTCTAGCACGATCGGACCGGCGGAGGGACCCCTCCCCGGGGGATGGGGAGGGCGCATCGGACTCGGCGGGTCAATGAATCGAGCCGCGTCCCCGTTTGCTAGCAAATGAGGAATGTCCCCATTTCCGCAGGACGGCCCATGCCAGGAGGGCGAGGGGTAGCCATTCCATACGGCCGCCGCCGCCTCGGCCGCCGTCGGGGCCGTTGCTGGCCTGGACGCTGGTGCCGCCGATCTTCAGGGCGACATCGCGCGCATCGTTGGCAGGGTTCACGTCGTTGAGCGCGATGACCCTGACGCTGCTCGTGAAATTGCCATTGCTGCTGGCGCGCACGCGCAAGCTGACGCTGGCCTGCGCAAAGGGCTCGAGTGTCTCGAAGTCACAACGCAACGCGTCGCCGCCGCTGCAGATGCCCTCGCTCGCGGACACGTCCTCGATGGTCACGCCCGCTGGCAGTGTGACCTCCAGGCGCGGTGTCAGGGCGCGATTGTTGCCATTCACCAGCTCGATGGTCGGGAAAAGGAGCGACGTGCCGCGCGGCCCGCCCAGGCTGCCCTCGACGCGCAGCTCGATGTCGGTGGAGCCCAGCGTCTCGACCCGGCCCGTCAGCGAGTCATTGCTGCTGAGCACGTCACCGGGCGTGGTCACGCGCACCACGGGCTCTACGATCGCCGAGCCCTCGAGCGCCCGGTAGGTGACGCTGACCGACACGCGGGCGTCGGCGGGCAGATCGATGAAATCGCAAAGGCCGCCCAGCTCGGCGTCGACGCGGCATTCGCCGGCGGTGGCGCTGATCGCCTCCACGCGCAGCGCCGGCGCCGCATGCGTGGCGCGGAACTGCGCCGTGGGCAGCGCGCGGCGATCGGTGTGCACGGTGAAGGTCTGCACTCGGATCTGCTCGCCGAACAGGTCGTCCATGCCCCATGAGCCGCTGACCGATGCATCGTAGTAGGGTCGCACCAGCACCGGCCGGGTCAACGAATCGTTCGCCGGCGCGCTGTCGCCCGGCGCGGCGACGGTGAAGGTGACGTCATAACTGCCTGGCTCGGCGAACTCCGCGGAGTAGTCCACGTGCAGACTGGCGCCGCGCGCGAGAATCGGCAGCACGCAGCGCGCGCGATTGTCGGCGAGCAGCGCGCACTCCGCGCCGTGCAGCAGGCGCGCGCTCTTCAGCCGCCCGGCCGGGTTGAGCGCGATGTCGAGCGTCGCGCCCGTCGCCGCCTGTCGGCCGTTCGATCTCAGGCTCACCTGTCCTTCCAGGGTCAGATCTTCGACGCCCGTGCCGCCCGAGGCCAGCGCGATTCCGAGGTCAACGAGATGATCGATGCGCAGCTGCACGGCAGCGCTGTTGTTGGCGACGTAGCCATCATCCTCGACCAGGGCCACAGCCGAGACGTCGCCGGTGGTCGGCGCCGTGGCATGCGCCCGCAAGCGGATGGTTCGGGTCTCGCCGGGCGCCAAACTACCGAGCGCGCAGCGCCACACGTAGTCGCTCGGATGGCTGCAGCCCGCGCCGCCCGCATCGATGCCGTCGACGGTCAGTGCGGCCGGGGTAGTGAGCAGCAGCTCGACGTCGCCGCTGGGCAGGGAGCCGCGTGATCGGACCACGTACGGAATCTCGTAGGCCGAGCCCACCGGCATGTCCAGGGTGCCGGACGGCGCGTTCACTTCGATGTCGCGCTCCGCCTGCACCCAGGCATCGGCCTGGGCATTGTTGTTGGTCAGATCTCCCTCGCCTTCGGCGGCCACGCTGCCGCCGGCGAACAAGGGGCCCGCGGTTCCGGCGACCGCTTGCACCGTCACCCGGCGCGTGGTGCCGGAGGGGATTTCCGCGATCGCGCATTGCACCGAGCCCGCGGTCACCATGCAGGCGCCACCGGGCACCGTGGCCGAACTCACTGACTGATTGAGATTGAGGGAAAGCGTCGCGTTGCGCACTGCCATGGCGCGCAGCGAGGCCACGTCCGCGTACACCTCGAAAGGCGCGCCCGCGGCGATCGTCGGCTCGCTGGCGGCCATGGTGAGCCGCGCGTCGATGCCGGACCGGATATTCACCTGCACCAGTCGGTTGTTGTTCGAGGTGAGACGGTCGTTGACCGCCGTCGCACGCGCCTGCGCGGTGAAGGTCGCACCCGTGCTGCTCAAGGCGGTGATGCTCACCTGTGCCGAGCTGCCCGCCGCCAGGTCGCCGAGCACGCAGATCGCCGTGTTGCCGTCGATGGTGCAGCTGCCCTGGCTGGTGCTCGCCGCGGTGATGCCGAGCGTCGTGCTCGGCGGCAGCGTCACCGTGAGCTCGGTGGAGGTGGCGTCGATGTTGCCGGCGGAGTGCAACGTGAACGGCAGCGTCAAGGGCACGCCGCCCTCGCCCGAGGCATGGTTGCCGGCGGATTCCAGGATGACGTCGGCGAACTC
>CAMLGF010000043.1 GCA_946479515.1 uncultured Pseudomonadota bacterium
CCCCACTGCTGCCTCCCGTAGGAGTCTGGGCCGTGTCTCAGTCCCAGTGTGGCTGGTCGTCCTCTCAGACCAGCTACGGATCGTCGCCTTGGTAGGCCGTTACCCTACCAACTAGCTAATCCGACTTCGGCTCATCCATCGGCGCGAGGTCTTGCGACCCCCGCTTTCCCCCGAAGGGCGTATGCGGTATTAGCCAATCTTTCGACTGGTTATTCCCCACCATTGGGCAGATTCCGAAGCATTGCTCACCCGTTCGCCGCTCGTCAGCACGTATTGCTACGCCTGTTACCGCTCGACTTGCATGTGTTAGGCACGCCGCCAGCGTTCAATCTGAGCCAGGATCAAACTCTTCACTTAAAGATTGCGATCTTCAGCAAAGTGAGTATCCAAAAGGCCCATTGCTGGACTTTTCTGGTACTCGGTTAATGCCTCCAAAAGAGTCATCGACGCGAGTCCCCACACAAATTACCTGCAAATTTTTAGACAGCACTGCGGTCGCTGTGGGCCGCAGAAGGGGGCGGAATTATAGGCGCGAACCTCATTCCGTCAACCTTTGTATTCAGACACTTTCTCACCCGCCGCGAGAACCGCGGGGGCCGTCGGTGCGTGAGGGGGCGCATTATAGGGAGGGAATCCGGTCTGTCAACGCACCGTCACAAGTCTCGGCAGACGCGACCTAACTCACTGATTAAGAACGCGTTTGTCTCGCCTGCCAGCCCCCGCCGGTCAAGAATCGAGCAATCCCGGGGTCCCGGGCGTCATTCCAGCGTAATCCAGCGGAATTTGTGCTTTCCGACCTGCACCAGGTACCTACCGGCGGCCAGCGAGTGGTCCCTGCCGGCCACTTTTTCGAGGTTCCCGGGGCCGGAACCGAGCCGCACCGCTCCCTGGTCGATCATGCGGTTGCCGTCCGACGTGCTGGCCACCAGTCCCGCCGCCTTGAGCACGTTGGCCAGGCGCTGCGCCATGCCGCCGGTAGTTAGAGTGCATTCGTCTATCTTGTCGGGCACCGCGCCCTGCTGGAAGCGAGCTATGAACGCATCCCGGGCACGCGCACCGGCCCCCGCTCCGTGAAAACGATCAACTATCTCCACCCCGAGCTCGAACTTCACATCACGAGGGTTGCGACCCTCGGCAACCGCCCGCCGCAGGGCGGCGATTTCGGCCAGCGGACGGAACGACAGCAATTCGAAGTAGCGCCACATGAGATCGTCGGAGATGGACATCAGCTTGCCGAACTGCGTATCCGCGGGCTCGTTGATTCCCACGTAATTGCCGAGCGATTTCGACATCTTGTTGACGCCATCCAGCCCCTCGAGCAGCGGAACCGTCATCACGATCTGCGGTTCCTGGCCGTAGGTTTCCTGCAGGTGCCGGCCGACCAGCAGGTTGAACTTCTGGTCCGTGCCGCCAAGCTCGACGTCGCTTCGCAGAGCCACCGAGTCGTAGCCCTGCACCAGTGGATAGAGGAACTCGTGGATCGCGATCGGCTGGTTGCCCTTGTAGCGCTTCGAGAAGTCGTCGCGCTCCAGCATGCGCGCGACCGTGTGGCGGCCCGCGATCTCGATTAGCCCCGCGGCATTCATCGCGCCGAACCAGCGAGAATTGAAATCCACGCGCGTCTTCTCGGGATCCAGGATCTTGAAGATCTGCTCCTGATACGTCTTCGCGTTCGCCGCCACCTGCTCGCGCGTAAGTGGCGGACGCGTGGCATTGCGCCCGGTCGGGTCACCGATCATCCCGGTGAAATCGCCGATCAGAAAGGTCACGTCGTGCCCGAAGCTCTGGAACTGGCGCATCTTGTTGATGAGCACCGTGTGCCCGAGATGCAGATCCGGAGCGGTGGGATCGAAGCCCGCCTTGATGCGCAACGGTTTGCCGCGCGAGAGTTTCTTCACCAGTTCGCTCTCGACGAGCACTTCCTGCGTGCCGCGCAGCAGCTCCGCGATCTGATCCTGCATTTCGACGTTCATTCGCTTCGTTCTTAGTTGATTCTCTGGACTACAAGAGGTCGTGGAGCCGCGCACATTTTTCACGACACCCGGCAATTGACCCTTTATCGATCCGTGGGTTACGTTCTATAGATCGTGCCAATCTTCATCAAGTCCGCCATTCCGGGGCTGTCGTCCCGCACGGCCGTGATCCTCCAGCTCGCGCTGGTCGCCGGCCTCGTCACGCTGGCGTTCTGGCCACGCAGCCAGGAGCTCGAACCGCCACTTGCGCAGGCGAGCGTACCTGAACCGCCCGCAGTGCAGCCGACGACGAGCCCCCGGGAGGCGAGCCTCGGTTTTTCCACGATTGACGTCGTGGTCCGGCGCAACGACACGATGGACCGCCTGTTCCGCCAGCTCGAGCTGAACCTCTCGGATCTGGCGACGCTGCGCGCTCTGCCTGGCCTGCGCAGCCAGGTGGACAGGCTCAAGCCGGGCGAATTGCTCCGGTTCATGCATCGGGACGGCGAACTTGTCGGGCTGGAACGCAAGCTCTCGGACAGCGAGACCCTGCAGGTCACGCGTGACGGCGACGGCTTCAGCACCAGCGTGCTGGAGAACCCGCTGGAAGTGCACACCCGCACCGCGAGCGCCATCATCAACAGCTCGCTTTTCCAGGCCGCCAACGAGGCGGGCCTCACCGATCGGATCGCATTCGACCTTGCCGAGATTTTCCAATACGACATCGACTTCGTGCTGGACATCCAGTCCGGCGACCGCTTCACGGTGGTCTACGAAGAAATCTTCCAGGACGGCAAGCCGCTGCGCCTGGGCAACATCCTCGCTGTCAGGTTCGTGAACGCCGGCCGCGAGTATCGCGCCGTCCGCTATGTCGACAGCCAGGGCCATGGGCAGTACTACAGCCCGGATGGCAAGAGCCTGCGCAAAGCCTTCATCCGCGCGCCGGTGCAGTTCTCGCGCATCAGCTCGCGCTTCAACCTCGCCCGGAAACATCCGGTGCTGAATCGCATACGCGCGCACAAGGGCGTGGACTACGCCGCCCCGACGGGCACCCCGGTGCGGGCCGCGGGCGCCGGCCGCGTGCGTTTCGTCGGTCGGCGCGGCGGTTACGGCAATGTCATCGAGCTGGAGCATGGTTCCGGCGTGGTGACGGTCTACGGCCACCTGTCGCGTTTCGCCTCGAAATTGCACCGCGGGCAGCGCGTGGACATGGCCCAGGTGATCGGTTACGTGGGTGCCACCGGCCTGGCCACCGGGCCGCACCTGCACTATGAATATCGCGTCCGCGGCGTGCACAAGAATCCCCAGACTGTGCCGCTGCCGGACGCCGAGCCCATCCCCGCGGCTGAGCGCGAACGGTTCCTGGTCGCGACGGCCGACCTGATGAACACGCTGGATCTGCCGCTGGGCCCGGTGCTGGTCGCGCGCTGAGCGTCCGCAAACTGTCACAGTAATTGCCACAGGCCTGTGGTGAGATGCCCTCTCAGCAGTGGCGCCCACCATGGATCAGCCCGATCTCCGCTCCGCCGAGAATTTCATCAATCGCGAGCTATCGTTGCTCGGCTTCAACGAGCGCGTGCTCGCGCAGGCGCTCGACGCGCGCATTCCGCTACTGGAGCGGTTGAAGTTCCTGTGCATTTCCTCGAGCAACCTCGATGAGTTCTTCGAGATCCGCGTCGCCGGACTCAAGCAGCGCATCGAGCTCGGTTCCGACCAGCCGGGGCCGGATGGGCTGACGATCACCGAACAACTGCAGGCCATCCATGAGCGCACCCATCGACTGATCGATGCACAGTACGCCTGCCTGAACGACGTGCTGCTGCCCGCGCTGCGCGCGCAGGGTATCGAACTACTCGCGCGCACCGCCTGGGACCCGCCCACCACGGCATGGCTCGCGCAGTACTTCGAGCGCGAAATCGAACCCGTGCTTTCACCGCTGGCGCTGGACCCGGCCCGCCCCTTCCCAAGGATCCAGAACAAGAGCCTGAACTTCATCGTGCGGCTCTCGGGCGAGGACGCCTTCGGACGCGACACCGGGCTCGCCATCGTCCAGGCGCCACGTTCGCTGCCGCGCGTGGTGGCGCTGCCGGAGGAAGGCGGACACAAGCGTTTCGTGCTGCTCACCGGCATCGTGCAACAGTTCGTCTCCAAGCTGTTCACAGGCATGGAGGTGCTCGGCTGCTACCAGTTCCGCGTCACGCGCAACAGCGACCTGTTCGTCGACGACGAGGAAGTCGACGACCTGCGGCGGGCACTGGAAGGCGAGCTCGCGCATCGCCGCTATGGCGCGGCCGTGCGCCTGGAAGTGGCGCGCGATTGCCCGCCCGACCTCGACACCTTCCTGATGCGGCAGTTCACCTTGAGCGAGGTGGATTTCTACGAATCGAATGGACCGGTGAACCTGAACCGCCTGGCGGCCATCTACGATCTGGTGCAACGGCCCGATCTGAAGTACCCGATCTTCACGCCGGGTCTGCCGCGGCGCGTCGCCGGATCACCCGACCTGCTGGCGGTCATCCGCCAGAAGGACGTGCTGTTGCATCATCCCTTTCACAGCTTCGGCCCGGTGCTCGACTTCCTGCGCGGCGCCGCCGGCGACCCGCGCGTCCTCGCCATCAAGCAGACGTTGTATCGCACCGGCAATGAATCGCCCATCGTCGATGCGTTGGTGGCCGCGGCGCATTCCGGCAAGGATGTCACGGTGATCGTCGAGCTTCGTGCCCGCTTCGACGAGGAGGCCAACATCGAGCTCGCCAACCGGCTGCAGGAAGCCGGTGCGCATGTGATGTACGGAGTGGTCGGCTTCAAGACCCACTGCAAGATGTCCATGGTGGTCCGCCGCGAGACCGACGGCCTGCGGCGCTATTGCCACCTGGGAACCGGCAACTACCACCCGCGGACGGCGCGCGGCTACACGGATTACAGCCTGTTCACCTGCGATCCGGAAATCGGCCAGGACGTGCACGAGTTGTTCCTGCAGCTCACCAGCCTCACGCAGACTCCCAGGCTGACCAGATTGCTCCAGTCGCCGTTCGGCCTGCACGAAGCCGTGGTCGGGAAGATAGAGCGCGAAACCGCGCTCGCTCGCGACGGCAAGCGCGGGCGCATCATCGCCAAGATGAATTCTCTGGTCGACCCGCAGGTGATCGAGGCCCTGTATCGCGCGTCCTGCGCCGGAGTGCAGGTCGATCTCATCGTCCGCGGATTGTGCGCGCTGCGCCCCGGCATTCCCGGCGTATCCGAGAACATTCGCGTGCGCTCGGTCGTCGGCCGCTTTCTCGAGCACTCGCGCGTGTTCTACTTCCGCAATGGGGGCGACGATGCCGGCGGGGCCAGCGAGCTCTATCTCGCCAGCGCCGACTGGATGGAGCGCAATTTCTTCCGCCGCGTGGAAATCGCCTTCCCGGTGCGCGAACGGACGCATCGTGAACGCATCCTGCGCGATCTCAACTCCTATCTCGCCGACAACACCCAGGCCTGGTCACTCGGACGCGACGGCAACTACACCCGCTGCACCGCCGGCGAAACGCCTCACGATGCGCAGAACTCGCTGCTGGCGCGATACGCCGCCGGCAGCGCTCCGGCGATCGCGCCCTAGATCGCAGCCGCGCGCCAGCGAAGCCGGCGTGCCATTTCGCACCGCTATTTCGTCGAGTACACGCGCAAGCGGAAACCCACGCTCTTGAGATGGTCGATCTCATTGTGCAGGTCCGCGACCGTGAGCGGATGATCGTCCAGCCAGCCGGACGGAAAACGCATCTCCAGCGAATCGGATCTGCCCGTGAGTCTGATGGCCGGCAGCGGCACGTTGCTCCGGCCCCGATGCAGCAGCACTGCCAGCCGCAGCAGCAACGTCATCGCCGGCGCGCGCTTGTCCCAGGGTGGCGTGAGATCGTCGGCATCTTCGATGGCCGGCTTGCGGCGATGACTGCCCACCATGATGGACAGCAGCTTCTGCTCGGCGTGCGGAAAGCCCGCCATGTCGGCATTGGCCAGAAGATAGGCGCCGTGACGATGATAACCGCTGTGCGCCACGTCGAGCCCGATCTCGTGCAACCGGGCCGCCCAGCGCAGCAATAGTTCCACTTCCGGATCGGCGAGAGGCCAGACCGCCTCCAGCTGGTTCAGGAAATCGATCGCGGTGGTCTCCACGCGCTCGGCCTGCGCCCGGTCCACGTGATAGCGTTCCTGCATGCTGCGCACGGTGCGTTCGCGAGCGTCTTCATCCGTGTACCGCCCCAGCAGGTCGTGGAGCAGCCCCTCGCGCATGGCGCCATCGGCCACTTTCATGCGTTCGATGCCGAGCTGTTCGAAGATCTCCGCGAGAATCGCGACACCGCCGGCATACGACAACTTGCGTTCATCGGTGACGGCCTGCGATTTGAAGTCGCGGATGTGCTCGATCTCGCCGAGCTCGCGGATCACCCGCTCCAGTCCCTCCGCGCTGATGTCGAGCGCGCTGGCATCGAACTCCCGGATGCTGTCGGCGATCGCGCGCACCGTGCCGGAACTGCCGACGGCCTCGTCCCATCCGCGCCGGCGAAATGCCGCCTGATAAGGCTCGATCGCCTGGCGCGCCGCCACCCGGCAACGCTGCATGCGCTTGTGCGAAAGCCGGCCCTCCGCGAAGAACTCCTCGCTGAGCCGCACGCAACCCATCTGCAGGCTCTCGAGCTCGAGCGGCTGCAGCCCTTCGCCAATGATGATTTCCGTGCTGCCGCCGCCAATGTCGCAGACCAGCCTGCGCCCGGGCCCGGCGGGCATGGTGTGTGCCACGCCCGAGTAGATGAGGCGCGCCTCTTCGATGCCCGAGACGATCTCGATAGGATGCCCTATTGCTTCGCGCGCGCGCTCGATGAACGCCTGGGCGCGCTTGGCACGCCGGAAGACGTTGGTGCCGACCACGCGCACGCTGTCGGGCCGCATGTCGCGCAGACGCTGGCCGAAGCGCTCGAGGCAGGCCAGGGCGCGCGCGGCCACGTCCTTGTTGATCCTGCCGTCGGGTTCCAGTCCGGCACCCAGGCGGACCATTTCGCGAAGGCGATCGAGGATCACCATCTGGCCGTGCGTGTAGCGCGCGACCACCATGTGGAAGCTGTTGGAACCGAGATCGACGGCCGCGAGTACGTCGGGGACGGCCTTCGGTGCGCGCCGCGCCACGTCAGGGCAAAGTCAGGCGGAGAACGAAGAGCCGCAGCCGCAGGTCGTTTGCGCGTTCGGATTGCGGATCACGAACTGCGCGCCATCGAGGCCTTCGCGGTAGTCGATTTCCGCGCCAGTGAGATATTGCACGCTGATGGGATCGATCAGCAGTTTGACGCCGAGGTTCTCCACGCAGGTGTCGCCGTCCTGCTCGGCCTCGTCGAACTCGAAGCCGTATTGCATTCCCGAGCAGCCGCCACCCTGCACGAACACGCGCAGCTTGAGATTGGGATTGCCCTCGCCACGGATGAGATCGCCCACCTTGCGGGCCGCGGCATCGGTGAAAGTCAGTGTTTCGGTCGCGGTTTCAGTCATGTTCAGCACACTACGCGCGGGACTTGGCCGTCGCAACCTCCGGGTCCGACGTGGGCGAATCAGCGGATTCGGCTGGCGTGTCGGCGGTCTCCGCGCCCTCGCCCCGGCCATTCGCCAGGGGTATCAATTTCCCGGTTATGACGGCGCCCGGCGCCATTTCAATGACCCCGTAGTGCACATTGCCATTGACGCGCGCCTTGCCGCCCAGCACCAGGCGCTCGCGCGCATGCATGTCTCCGTTCACGGTGCCGTTCATGACGATGTTGGTGACTTCGACAGTGCCTTCGATGAAGCCGCTTTCACTCACCGACAGGGCACCGCCATCTTCGGCATTGCTGCGTACGTTGCCGTTCACCCGGCCGTCGAGATGCAGCCCGCCGGCGAATTCGAGATCGCCATTCAGCGTGGCGGACTTCCCGAGGAGCGTGTCGATGCGCGTGGAAATCTGCTTGCGTCGGCCGAACATGAGACCTGCCGGTCCGCTCACTGCGGATCGACACTCCAGACGTAGGACTGTTGCACCGGCGCGGCGCCGCGGCGATTGGACCGCACTTCGACCAGCAGCTGTTCGGGTTTCATGCCGGGAGGCATGGTGATTTCCTCTTCGATGTTTTCGAGATAGCGAAAGGTGAAGGGTATCTCACGCCGTTTGCCGCCCGAGAGTGTCGCGAAATCCGCACGCCCGGGCTTGCCATCGACTTCGCCATCGACCGACAGGATGACCACGCCGCTCACCGTGGCATCCGGCTTCATGGGCTGGACCAGGGTGACGCGCACGCGGAACTTGTTTGCCGTGGCCGTCGCCACCATACGCGCCTGCTGGATTTTTACCTCGGCCGAGTTCGCATTTTGGGTGACGATACCCCGGAAAAAGGCCAGTTCCTGGTTGGCCCGGGCCACCTGGGCCTGCAAATCACCGATGGTGCGCTGGACTTCCTCGCGCTCCCGGGTCTGCCCTACGGTCGCCGATTCCAGCTGCGCCACCTTGGCGCGCAGATCGGAAATGGTGGTCTCCTGATCGTCGATCACCTTTTGCATCGCCACCCTTTGCTCGAGCGCCTTGTACACGTCGTAGCCGGCGCGGTAGCGGCCGAGCTCGAACATCCCGTACACGCCGCCCGCCACGACCAGCGTCAGCACGATCACCGTGATCCAGCGGCGCGTGGGCGCGTAGGTCGTGACGACCAGTTTCGGCGGCAGGCCCGGCACGCGCCTCAGACTCCGTCCGGGTGAATGGCTTCGGCCTGCCACCACTCCGGCAACGGCGGCGGACCGGATGGAAAGGCCGCGCCCGCGAGTTCCGTCAGCATGCGCACATAAACCGGGCGTTTGAAATAGATGACCTCACGCACCGGTTCCCAGTAGTTTGCCCAGCGCCAGCCGTCGAATTCCGGCTCGCCGGTGTTGGTGAAGTTGAAGTCGACACTGTCCTCCGGTACCGCGAATCTCAGCAGGAACCAGCGCTGCTTCTGGCCGATGCACAGGGGGCCGCGCCCGCGCCGCACGTAGCGCTTGGGCAGGCGATAGCGGATCCAATCCGACGTCTGGCCCACGACCGAAACCTGCGGCCGCTCCAGTCCGATTTCTTCCTGCAGCTCCCGGTACAGTGCCTGCTCCACTTGTTCGCCCTGGCGGATGCCGCCTTGCGGAAACTGCCAACCGCGTTTGCCGGTGCGCTGGCCCAGGAACACCTCGCCGTTGTCGCGCATCAGTACGATGCCGACATTCGCGCGATAGCCTTGCGCGTCGATCCAGTCGCTCATGAGGCACGTTTTACCAGATTCGTAGCACAATGCCGCGTGCCCGCCACCCGACCCGCCATTCCGAGATTCCTGCCGCGATTCGGAATATTGCTGGCATGCGCCGTCGTCATCGCCGGGCTGGCCCTGCTCGTGGGCTCCACCGAAATCGGCGTCCGGCCGGCGTTGGCGGCACTGCTTGGCGATCCATCCGAGCCCGCGCGCTCGGTGGTCCTGGAGCTGCGCGCACCCCGGATGCTCTCGGCATTCACCATCGGCGCCCTGCTCGCACTTGCGGGCGTGCTGCTGCAAGCGCTGTTCCGCAATCCTCTCGCGGACTCGTACGTTCTCGGCGTCTCCGGCGGCTCGTCCGTGGGCGCGCTGCTCGCCCTGCTGCTGGGCGCGTCGCTGTGGGTGGTGCAGTGTTCCGCCGCGCTCGGCGCGATGCTGACCACGCTGCTCGTGCTGGCGCTGGCGCGCGGCGGCGCCACCGTGCGCGTGCTGCTCACCGGCGTGGTGGTGGCTGCGGCTTGCGGCGCGGTGGTGACACTGGTGCTCGTGCTCGCGGACAATGGCCAGCTGCGCGGCATGATGTTCTGGCTCGCCGGCGACCTGGGCTGGGCGGCACGGCCCTGGCTCATGGCCGCCGCGACCCTGCTGGCCACATTGCTGGTGTTCCTGATCGCGCGGCCGCTCGACGTACTCGCCACCGGCGAAATGACCGCGCAGAGCCTCGGTCTGGATCTCGGCCGCTGGCGCATCGCCATCGTGCTCATCGCCGGCGCGCTCACCGCTGGAGCGGTCATCCAGGGCGGTACCATTGGCTTCGTCGGGCTGGTCATCCCCCACTTCGTCCGCCTGGCTTTTCGCACCGCCGCGCATCGCGTGGTGGTGCCGGCAGCCGCGCTCGCCGGGGGCACCTTGTTAGCCGCGGCCGACCTGGTGGCGCGCACCGCCGCCGCGCCACGCCAGCTGCCCGTGGGCGCCATCATGGCCCTGCTGGGTGTGCCCATGTTCCTGGTGTTGTTGCGCCGGCTCGAAAGCCGCGCGAGCTAGCGGACCGTTTTTCAACAGCCTGCCAGCTGGCAGCCCCCGCTAGCCAATCACGTGCGCCGAGACTTCGACTCGATTGCGCCCCGCGCTCTTGGCCCGATAGAGCGCCGCATCCGCCTCGGCGATCAGGCGCTCGGCCAGCACCTTGTGATCGTGAACGCGGGGCTGCGGGTGCGGCTTCGCCGCCGCGAGGCCGATGGAAAGCGTGACGGTGATGTGCGCGCCGCCATGGACGCGGATCGGCGTCGCTCCCACGCTCTGGTGGATGCGCTCGGCGAGCTTGACCGCATGCGAACTCTCGGCGCCGGCCAGCAGGATCGCGAATTCATCGCCACCGAAACGCGCCCCCGTGTCCCCGGCGCGGATTTCCGCCTCCGCACGCCGCGCGACTTCCTTCAGGGCCTCGTCTCCGGCGAGGTGGCCGAACCGGTCGTTGATCTCCTTGAAGTGATCGATGTCGATCATCATGCAGGCGAGCGCCTTGCCGGTACGCTCGGCGCGCGCCAATTCCTCGCGCAGGCGGTTGTGGAAATAGCGGCGGTTGTGCCAGCCCGTGAGAAAATCCGTGACTCCGCTGCGGACCAGGCGCGCGCGGTTCACGGCGTTCTCCAGGCTGATGGCCACCACCTTGCCGAGGTGTGCGAGAAAATCGGCCGCCAGGTCGGAAGTGAAGCGGCGCGCGTCGCGGCTGCCGAAGGCCAGCACGCCGATGGCCAGGTTGTCGCGCGGCAACGGGATCAACGCGATGCTGCCATGGCGGAATCGCGGCGAGATCAGCAGCTCGTGGTCGGCCGGATCGTACGGCCCCAGCCACGGCCGGTCGAATTGCGCCAGCCGCGGCGCCAGGGGCGACACGGCGTCGATGAAGTGCACTTCGTCGATCACCGCGCTGGAGAGATTCTCGTTTCCCGACAGGTGCCGCAGCTCGTGCTGCGGATCGAACAACGACAGCGTCACCTGATCGAGTCCATAAGCGGTGCGCAAGCCGGTGACCACGCGATCGAACAGCTCGCCCAGCGAATGTGCCCGCAGCAGCTCGACTTCCCGATCCTGCGTCTTGCGCAGCAGCAGCTCGTTCCGCTGCACCTCCTCGGTGAGTGCGCGCAACCGTTCGCACAGCTCCTCGGCGGTGCCGGCGTATGGATCGCGGGCGTCGTTCACGCACGCCGCTCGGTGACCGAGCGCCGGTCCTCGAGATATTCGCGTCCGCGCCGCATGAGCGCTTCGAAGGCCGCGAAATCCTGCGCGATGACCGCGGCTCGCAGCCGTTCCACCGCCTGAGACAGCGCCTCGAGGGACTCGGAGCCGTAATCGTTGAGGCTCTGGATCTCGAAATACAGCTCCGGGCTCTCCTGCGCCACCCGAGTCGCCACGTCGAGCTGCGCGTCGAAGGTGGTCGAGGACAGGCGGGCAAGCTTGGGCGCCGCCTCGCCGCTTTCCGCGAGCGCGGTGAAGAACGCGATGTTGAGTGCGTGCGACAGGCCGAGCACGTAGGCGATCAGGCGATCGTGGTCATCGAGCGACATCACGGCCTGCTCGGCCATCGTCGAGGCGAACAGGCCGCGGGCCGCGGCGGTCGCCTCCGGCGAGCCGACGTCCACGAAGATCACGTGCCGCCCCGAGAGCAACTCGGTATCCGGTCCGAACATGGGATGCAGCGACGTGACGCGACATCCGTGCGACTTGAGCGCATTGAGCCCCGCGCGCAAGGGCGACTTGAGCGAGCCCACGTCGAAGATCACGCCCTTGGGGCGGCGCATGGCGAGCTCGCGCAGAATCTTGTCGGTGATGCCGAGCGGCGTGGCCACCACGATGAAATCGTGGTCCAGCGGCGAGCTGTGCCAGTCGGGCAAGTGGTCGAATCCCGGCGGCGCGCCGGCCGGGTCGGCCACCTGCACGGCAAAACCCTGCGACGCCATGAAATCCGCGAACCAGCGCCCGATCTTGCCATGGCCGCCGATGACCAGCGCGGTACGCCCCGACCCCGCACCCTGCGCCGCGACGCTCGCCTGCTCCTGAGTAGTTAGCGACGAGCGGATCAGCAGCCGCAGGATGTTCTCGGCCACCAGCGGTGCGACGCCATACTGCTTGCCGGCCTCGCGCGCCGCCAGCAGCACCTCTTTTTCGCGGTTGAAGTCGCGGGTGGCCTGACCGGTGGCGCGCTTCGCCTTGATGATCTCGCGGCTCGTCTCCTGGCGCTGGCCGACGAGCTGCAGGATCTGCCGGTCGAGTTCGTTGATCCGGCGGCGCAGGTCATCGAGCGAGCTCATTGTTCACCCTGAAACTTCAGATGGATGGCAGGTTTTATAGGGTGCCACGGGCGACTGCAAGGCTCCTCGCCGATGGATACCATATCGGCCATGGAGTTGTTCAACGACCTGCTACCCGACCCCCTGCCGGCCGAGCCGATGGCGCTGGCCAGCGCCTGGCTGGCCACGGCGCTCGCCGCGCGCCAGCAGCCCAATCCCGATGCCATGGTCCTGGCCACCGCCACCGCGGACGGCCAGCCTTCCGCGCGCGTGGTCCTGTGCAAGGAAATCGACGTCGAACAGGGGCGTGTGTCCTTCGTCACCAACTACGACTCCCGCAAGGGCCGCGAACTCGCCGAGAATGCCCGCGCGGCCCTCGTGTTCCACTGGGATCACGCTCATCGCCAGATCCGCGTCGAGGGCGTGGTGCTCAAGGCGCCCGGCGGCGAGAGCGACGAGTACTTCGCCTCGCGCAACTGGCAGCGGCGCCTGGGCGCCTGGGCCAGCGCGCAGAGCCAGCCCCTGCAATCGCGCCAGCACCTGAACGCCGCCATGCGGGCGGCGGCGCAGCGATTCGGCGCGCCCGAGCCGACCATCGACAACGTCAACCAGGACCCGGGGGTTCACATCCCGCGACCGCCGTACTGGGGCGGCTACTACGTGTGGGCCGACGCCGTGGAGCTGTGGGTCGAAGGCGCCTCGCGCGTCCACGAGCGCGCCCGCTGGACCCGTTCCCTAACTACCGCCGGCGCGGGCTTGCGTGCCGGTCCGTGGTCGGCGGCACGGCTGCAGCCCTAGGCCGGGTCCCGCCGCGTGTGGCGCAAGATCCGCATTGGCGTCCTGCTGCTGATCCTGGCCATCGCCTCCTGGTCAACCTGGTACGACCGGCTGAGCACCACGGACTGGGACGAGACGCTGACCGTCGGCGTCTACCCCATCGACGAACCCGATGACCAGGCCATCCATGACTACGTCGCGCCGCTCGGCGACCCGGAGATCGCCGACGTCGAATCCTTCCTGAACGAGGAAGCCGCGGAGTACGGCATCGCCATCGACCGGCCGGTGAGCGTGCGGATGTACCGGCCGGTCACCGAGAAGCCCCCCGAGCGCGATGCCGACAGCGGGTTCTTCGGCAACCTGTGGTGGAGCCTGAAGATGCGCATGTACGCCGGCCGCGCCGCGCGATCCACCGGCCAGGATCTGCCGCAGATACGCATCTTCGTGCGCTATCACGACCCGGAGGTGACGCGGGAATTGCCGCACTCGATGGGCTTGCAGAAGGGGCTGGTGGGCGTGGTGCACGCCTTCGCCGATCGCACCATGCGGGGCTCCAACAGCGTGGTGATCGCGCACGAAATACTCCACACGCTCGGCGCCACCGACAAATACGATCCCGCGACCCTGGCGCCGCTATACCCCATCGGCTATGCCGAACCTGACAAGGTTCCGCGCCTGCCGCAGGAGTTTGCCGAGATCATGGCGGGCCGAATACCGCTGGGCCGTGCCGAGTTCGAGATGCCGCGATCCCTGGACGAAGTCCTGGTCGGCGAGGCCACTGCCCTGGAAATACGCTGGGTGCGCAAGTGACCACGCTCCTGGAGCTCACCCAGCTGCGGGTGGCGGTGCCGGGTCGCGTGCTCGTCGACCGGCTGGACTGCAGCATTCGCGCCGGTGAGGTAGTGGCCATGCTCGGCGGCAATGGCAGCGGCAAGTCGCTGCTGCTGCGGTCGCTGGCCGGTTTGCGTGCGCCCGCGGCCGGAAACGTGCGCCTGGGCGGCACCGACATCCAGGCGATGTCACGCGGCGAAGTGGCACGCCAGCTCGGCATCCTGCCCCAGGATCCGGAAGCGCCACCGCAGGGAAGCGTCGCCGAGGCCGTCATCCTCGGGCGATTCGCGCATCTCGGATTCTGGGACCAGCCCGAGGAAGCCGACGCGGCGCGGGTGGCGCGTGCGCTATCCCGGTTGGGGCTGTCGCCGCTGGCCACGCGCGAGCTGGCGTCGCTGTCCGGAGGGGAGCAGCGCCGCGTGGCCATCGCACGCCTGCTGGTGCAGTCGCCGTCCATCTACCTGCTGGATGAGCCCACCAACCATCTCGATCCCGCGCAACAGATCAGCGTCCTGCAATGCATGCGCGAGCTGGCACAGGGCGGCGCAGCCGTGGTCGTCAGTCTTCACGAGCCGAATCTGGCGCTGCGCTTCGCCGATCGCATCGCGTTGCTCACGGGGCAAGGGCCCGTCGAGATCGTGGCCACAGCGGACCTGTCGCCGGATCACCTCGGCCGGCTGTATGGCCTGGGCTATGCCGAGGGCCGTCTGGGTACGCAGCGATTCATGGCGCCGCAGTAGTCGCCGGCTGCCGCGCCCGCTGGCACTCGCGCAGCACCTCATCCCGCAGCGTGGCGGCATTCGGATCGCGGCCTTCGCGCTCGAACCAGTGACGCGCCACGGCCGCCAGCCGCTGGCGGCGCAGTTCGTCCGGCTGGAACAAGATGCGATCGATGCGCAGCAGGCGGTCCAGCGGTTCGCCGTCCCGGCGCATCTTGAGAGCACGCTCGGCCACCTGCAGCTCTTCCTGGCAGACCGCCGGCCATCGGGGCACCTCGTCGAACTCCCCGAGTTCCGGCTCGGCCCCGGGGGTGGATGCGTCTTCCGCGGGCTCCTCTTGCACGGACTCGTCCTCCGTCGCGTCCCTGTCCGGGCTAACTACCTGCACGACGCGCGGCGGGTGGCGTTCGGCAAGCCGCTTGTTGGCGTTGAACGCATAGAGCAATGCGGCCACCGCCAGGATGCCGAAGATGCCCCAACGCAGGAACACGCCCATGGATCAGCCGCCGAAACGCAGCGTCTCCAGGATGGGCGCATGCAGCGGGCCATTGCTGGCCAGCACGGTGGTGGTTTCGAGGCCGACCGGCCGTCCCTGCAGATCGGTGAAGCGGCCGCCGGCTTCTTCGACGATCACCGTCAACGCCGCGATGTCCAGGATGTTCACGTCCGACTCCAGGACCACGTCCAGCGCGCCACGCGCCAGCAGGTGGTAGTGGACGAAATCGCCGTAGCCGCGAATGCGATTGATGCCGCCGATCAGATCGCCGAAGCGTGCCCAGGCGGGCGAGGCGGCCAGCGTCTTGAGATTGCCCGCGGAGACGATGGCCGCGTCGAGCGTGCCGACCGGGCTGACGCGCATGGGCTTGCCATCGAGAAACGCGCCGCAGCCGCGCTCGGCCCAGGCCAGTTCGTTGTACGCCGGCGCGCACGACACGCCCAGCACGAACCGGCCACCGCGCATCAGCGCGATCTGAGTGGAAAAGAACGGGCATTCGCGCACGAATGATTTGGTGCCGTCGATGGGGTCGACCAGCCAGACGCTTTCGGCGTGCAGATCGGACTTGCCGGTTTCCTCACCGTAGAAGCCGTAGGTGGGGAAACGCTGCATCAGCAGATCGCGGATGACCTCCTCGGACCGCACGTCCGCTTCGGTGACGGGCGTCTTGTCCGCCTTCACTTCGATCTTCACGTTGCGTTGATAGAAGCCGCGGATGACGTCGGCGGCGGCGCGCGCCGCGTCGAGGGCGGCCTTGAGCTCGATGGAAGGTTCGGTGATGGGCATGGCGGCCCGAAGCCTGCGTGAGTGCCCGCGGAACTGTCAATTCACGCCGAAACTCGTTAGAGTGCGCGCCGCCGAAAGGTTACGGGAAGCTGGTGAGCCGGCCACGAGTTGGCCAGAACCAAGGCGAATCCAGCACTGCCCCCGCAACGGTGATCGAACCAAAGCGCATCACGTGCCACTGGGATCGGGGTCTTCAACGGGAAGACCCGCCTGGGAAGGCGATGCGCCGAAACATGGGTTTCGGTTCGAAAGTCCGGAGACCGGCCGATCGGTAGTTTCCCAGTGATGCGGCGGGCATCGGGACGGGCCCTGGCCTCCTCTCGCGCGTCCTGGGTGTGCAAGACACCAGCCATGCGGGCGTGCATGGAGAGGCCAACATGAATCGTCAGAATCGACACTCACCCCTGGTCGCGGGTATCGCCGCGGCCCTCGTCACCCCCCTGCTCTCGGCGCCGCTCGTCGCCCAGGACGAGCTCGAGGAAACCGTGGTCACGGCGACGCGTACGCCCGTGCCCCTGGCAGACCTCGGCGCGCCAGTGGTGGTCATCACGCGCGACGACATCGAACGCTCACTGGCCAGCGACGTCAGCGAGCTGTTGCACGGCCAGGCGGGCCTGGAAATATCCCGCAACGGAGGGCCGGGCCAGACCACCACCTTGTTCACACGCGGCACCGACAGCAACCATACGGTCGTGTTGGTGGACGGCGTGCGCATCAACCCCGGCACCATCGGCGGCGCCGCGTTGCAGAACATCGCCCCGGAAGCCATCGAGCGCATCGAGATCGTGAAAGGCCCGCGTTCGTCTCTGTATGGCACGGACGCCATCGGCGGCGTCATCCAGCTGTTCACGCGCGGCGCCTCGCGGCAGGGCTTTGGCGCCGGCGCCACGTACGGCAGCGACCAGACACGGCAGATGTTCGCCGACGGCTCGATCTCCACCAGCGATCGGCTTCGGTTCGGATTCGGCGGCAGCTACGCCGACAGCGGAGGCATGCCGGTATTCGTGAACAGCAGCAGCGATCGCGGTTATCGCAACGTCACCGGGCGCGCGTCGCTGGAATTCGCACCCTCCGACACGATCACCCTTCGCGGCCGGGCCTGGCGCGCCACCGGGCGCACCGAATACGCGGACCAGGATTTCTTCAGCGGCGAGTTCATCGATCGTTCCAACGATTTCGAGAACAGCGTTTATTCGGCGGAATTCGACTACCGGGCAACCGGCGGCAGCAAGGGCTGGGGGTTGCGGGTGACCGCAGCCCGCGCCCGGGACGCCATCGACCAGCTGCAGGCGAACTTCGCCGGTTTCGACTTCGCGCACACGCGCCGCGACAGCCTGGATGCACAGGTCGATCTGCCGCGCTTCGGTGCGCACGCCCTCTCGGTCGGCGTGCAGGTCAGCGACGAGAACACCCGGGCCAACTCCTTCGGCACCGCGTTCGACGAGAACACCTCGGTAACGCAGGCCTTCGTGCAGGACCAGTTCGAGGTCGGCCGCGTGACATCGCGCCTCGCGGTGGGCGGCGTGGACCACGACACTTTCGGCAGCGAGCTCACCTGGAACGCGGAGGTTGGCGTAGGGTTCGGCAGCGGCACGCGCCTCGCGCTGTCGGGAGGCAAGGCCTTTCGAGCGCCGGACGCCACCGACCGGTTCGGCTTCGGCGGCAATCCCGGACTGCAGCCCGAGATTTCGCACCAGGTGGAGCTGTCGCTGCGGCAGAGCCTGGGTGAGCGACAGATGCTGACACTGAGCATCTTCGACAACCGCATCCGCGATCTCATCAATTTCTTCGTCACCGACCCGGACACCTTCGACGGCGAGAACCGCAACATCGATCGCTCGCGCATCAAGGGCGCGGAATTCGGATGGGCGTTTCACGGCAGCGCCTGGCATGCGCGCGCCGAGCTGACGCTGCAGGATCCGCGCGACGAATCCGGCGGTGGGCGCCTGCTGCGCCGTTCGCGCGAGGCAGTGAGTCTGGCCGTGAATCGCTCCGTGAACAGGCTGGACCTGGGCTTCGACGTGGTGGCGTCGGGCAATCGCAAGGATGTGGGCTTGCCAACGGTCACGCTGGATTCGTACGCGTTGCTCAATGCCACGGTGCGTTATCGCGTCACTCCGCAGCTCACATTTCAAGGTCGTTTCGAGAACGTGCTCGACGAGGACTACAACTTCGCCGCGGGCTATCGCGCCGAGGGCCGTGCCTGGACGGTTGGAGTACGCTACGGCTTCGACTGAGCTGCGGGGAAGCGCATGGGAAACCGCTTGAGCAGGATCTACACGCGCACGGGCGATGACGGCAGCACCGGCCTCGGCGATGGCCAGCGGGTACGCAAGGATCATCCGCGCGTGGAGGCGTACGGCACCGTGGACGAGGCCAACAGCGCCATCGGCATGATTCTCGGCGTGCCCGGCATCCCGGCCGAAGTGTCCGGTTGCCTGACCGGTATCCAGCACGACCTGTTCGATCTCGGCGGCGAGTTGTGCCTTCCGGGAACGAGCGCGATCAAGGCCGAGCAGATTGCGCGGCTGGAACAGGCCCTGGATGCGTTCAACGAACCGCTGCCGGCGCTCAAGGAGTTCATCCTGCCGGCCGGCGGGCCGGCGGCCTCGGCATGCCATCTGGCGCGGACCATCGTGCGCCGCGCCGAGCGGCGCGTGTGGACGCTGGCCGGTTCGGAGGCGGTGAATCCGGAGGTGCCGAAGTACCTGAATCGGCTCTCGGACCTGCTGTTCGTGATCGCGCGCGTGTTGGCGCGCCATGAGACGGGGTCGGAAGTGCTGTGGCGGCACGACCGCGGGCGGCGCTGATCCGCGTGAATCGCCGGGAGCGGCGTGTCAGCCGCGTCCCCATTTGCAGCAAATCAGGAATGTCCCCATTTCAGTTGCGACCAGTCGAACGAGGGGCCGGGGTCGGTCTTGCGGCCCGGCGCCACGTCGCTGTGGCCGACGATGCGGTCCTTCGAGATGGCCGGATAGGCGGCCAACAACATCGGCAGCAGCTCGCGCAGGCGCGCGTACTGCTGGCGGGTATATGGCAGGTCGTCGGTGCCTTCGCATTCGATGCCGATGGAAAAGTCATTGCAGGCTTCGCGCCCCTGCCAACTCGACTTGCCGGCATGCCAGGCGCGCTGATGGAAGGGAACGAACTGCACCACCTCACCGTCACGGCGCAGCATTAGGTGCGCGGACACCCGCAGTGATGCGCGCTCGCGAAATTCCGGGTGCGCATCCGCGGGCAGGTTTCCGGTGAACAGGCGCGCCACCCAGGGTCCGCCGAAATCTCCGGGTGGCAGACTGATTCCATGCAGCACGATGAGATCGGGCTGCACGCCTACGGGCCGCTCGTCGAAGAACGGCGAGAGCACCTGCTTGGCGCCGACCAGGAGGCCGGTGGCGACGTCGACACGCATGGCACCCAGCATGCCACAATGAATCCCGCCCTCATCAATTCAGATTCCTGCACCATGCATCCGGCCGGCAATTCGCATTGGGTCTCGCGCGATCTGGCGCACGTCTGGCATCCGTGCACGCAGATGAAGGACCACGAGACAGTGCCTCTCATCCCGCTGCGCTCGGGCTCGGGGGTATGGCTCGAGGACCAGGCCGGCAAGCGTTACCTCGATGGCATCAGCTCCTGGTGGGTGAACCTGTTCGGTCACGCCAACCCGCGCATCGGTGCAGCCGTGGCGGCGCAGCTGGGAAAGCTGGAACATGCCATCTTCGCGGGATTCACCCATGAGCCGGCCATCCTGCTCGCCGAGGAACTGGTGCGCATCGCCCCCGCCGGCCTTAGCCGCTGCTTCTTCGCCGACAATGGTTCCGCCGCCGTCGAAGTGGCCGTGAAGATGAGCTTCCACCACTGGCGCAATCGCAGCCAGCCGCGCAAGCGGCGCTTCGTGACCCTGGCAAACAGTTATCACGGTGAAACCCTCGGCGCGCTCGCCGTGGGCAACGTGGACCTGTACAAGTCCATCTACCAGCCGCTGCTCATGGACGTGATCACCGTCCCTTCTCCCGACGCCTTCCTGCGTGAGCCCGGCGCCTCCGAGGCCGAGCATGCGCGCCACCAGTTCGCGCACATGGAACGGACACTGGAACAGCATCATGCCGAGGTGGCCGCGGTCATCGTCGAGCCCCTGGTGCAATGTGCCGGTGGCATGCGCATGTACGACCCGGTGTACCTGACACTGCTGCGCGAGGCCTGCGACCGGTACGACGTTCAGCTCATCGCCGACGAGATCGCGGTGGGCTTCGGCCGCACCGGCACGATGTTCGCCTGCGAACAGGCCGGCATCCGGCCTGACTACCTGTGCCTGTCCAAGGGGCTGACCGGCGGCTATCTGCCGCTGTCGGTGGTGATGACCACGGATTCCGTCTACGACACCTTCTATGACGAATACGTGAAGCTCAACGCCTTCCTGCATTCACACAGCTACACCGGCAATCCGCTGGCCTGCGCGGCGGCGAACGCCACGCTCGCCATCTTTCGCGAAGAGCCCGTGCTCGCCCGCAATCGCGAGCGGGCCGCGCACCTGCGCAGCGCGGTGGCGCATCTGCAGGATCACCCCCACGTGGCCGAGATCCGCCAGCGGGGCATGATCCTGGCCATCGAATTGATGAAGGACGTGGCGCGACGCATTCCTTGGCCCTTCGAAGAGCGCCGCGGTCTGCGCATCTATCAGCGGGCGCTGGAGCGCGGCGTCCTGATCCGGCCCATCGGCACGACGGTCTATTTCATGCCGCCGTACGTCATCGAACCCGACGAGATCGATGCACTGGCGCGCGTGGCCACGGAAGGAATCGAGCTGGCATGCGCGTGACGCGGGTATTCGTCGAGCAGAAGCTCGTGGCCGGCAAGGGCGTGGGCCTGCCGGAGCAGGCGGGGCTGCATCTCACGCGCGTGCTGCGACTCGATGCAGGCGCCGCGCTCACGCTGTTCGACGGTACGGGCGGTGAGTACCGGGGCACGCTGGAGCGCGACGGCAGGAAATTCTGGGCACGGGTCGGCACCCATGATCCGGTGGAACGCGAATCGCCGCTGGACATCACTCTTCTGCAGGGTGTGGCGCGCGGCGAACGCATGGACCTCATCGTGCAGAAGGCCACCGAGCTCGGCGTGGCGCGCATCGTTCCCGTGCTGGCGGAGCGCACGGTGGTGCGAGTCGACGCCGGCCAGCGCACACGCAAGCTCGAACATTGGCGGGCCGTGGCCATTGCCGCCTGCGAGCAATGCGGCCGCAACCGCGTGCCGGCGGTGGCGGCACCGCTCTCACTCGGCGATGCCATCGCCACGCTGCCGGCGGACTCGCGCCGCTGCCTGCTCGCCGCCGATGGTGGTGAATCCCTGGGCGCGCTCGCCAACGGACCGCCAGCGGGCGTCGCACTGCTGATCGGCCCCGAAGGTGGGCTTGCCGACACCGAACGCCGCTTCGCCGCGGCCAATGGCTTCGGCGCCTATCGGATCGGACCGCGCATCCTGCGCACTGAAACCGCGGGGCTGGCGGCGCTCGCCGCGCTGCAGAGCCTGGCAGGGGACTTCAGATGAGCATCCCGAGTTCCGGCTGGCAGGCGGTTTGCGGGCGAGGTAGATAGTTCGTGGCATCATCGCAGTCATGAGTCTCCGCACCGTCAGCGCCACCCGCTACGTCACGCCGCTGCGCGAGGGCGGTTCGTTGCCCGCCATCGTCGAGGCCGACGACGCCGGCATGTACGTGCTCAAATTTCGCGGCGCCGGCCAGGGCGCGAAGGTGCTGGTGGCGGAGATCATCGTCGGCGAGCTGGCGCGCGCCGCCGGCCTCGCCATGCCGGAGATCGTGCTCATGGAACTGGACGGCGAGCTGGCCCGCACCGAGCCGGACCCCGAGATCCAGCAACTCATCCGCGACAGCGCCGGGCTCAATCTGGGCTTCGACTATCTGCCCGGCTCGGTCACCTTCGACCCGGTGGCGGACCGGCCCGATCCCGCGCTGGCCTCGCGCATCGTCTGGCTCGATGCGTTCACCAGCAACGTGGACCGCACCAGCCGCAATGCCAACATGCTCATGTGGCACGGCAGGCTGTGGTTGATCGATCACGGCGCGGCGCTGTATTTCCACCACGGCTGGACCCGGGAATCGACGCGCGACGCGGATCGCCCGGCGGACCCGTTCGCGGCCATCAGGGACCACATCCTGTTGAAGTCCGCCGAAGCGCTCGACGCGGCCGATGCCGCCCTGACACAGGTGATCACGCCCGCGCTGGTTCGCGACGTGGTCGCCCTGGTGCCGGACGCCTGGCTGGCGGGCGATCGCGCATTTGCCACGCCCGACGAGGCGCGCGCGGCATACGTCGCACATCTGACCCGGCGCCTGCAGGCGCCGCGCGCGTTCCTGGAGGAGGCACGTCGTGCACGCTCAGCGCTCGTATGACTATGCGGTGATCCGCGTCGTCCCGCGCGTCGAGCGCCAGGAATTCGTGAACGCGGGCGTCATCCTCTGGTGCCGCGACCAGGATTTCCTCGGTGCCCGCATCGAGCTCGACGAGGCGCGGCTGCGGGCCCTCGATCCCGAGGTCGACGTCGACGCCGTGCGGCGTCACCTCGCGAGCTTCTCCGTGATCTGCAGAGGTGGCGCTGATGCCGGCCCGATCGGCAAACTACCGAAACGCGAGCGCTTCGACTGGCTGGTGGCGCCGCGCAGCACCATCATCCAGACCTCGGCGGTTCACACCGGCCGGTGCGCGGACCCCGAGACGACGATGGAGCGGCTGCTGGAGACGATGGTGCGCTGAGCGGTCGGGGGCGATTCTTCCCGCTACTCGACCAGCACCGAAGTCTCTTCGGAAATCATTTCCTCGATGCGCTCGAGATCGGGGATCCACGGCGCCTCGTTGATCATGCGCACCTGGGAAATGATCGGCGTGCGCTCGGGGAAGGTCTTGGTCGGATCGGGGCGCAGGATGTCGGCGCTCACGCGCACCAGTTGCGGAAATCCCTGCGACACCATGCCGTAATAGCCGCCCTCGATCTGTGAGCCCAGGGCGAACAGCACGACGACGCGCGTGCGGCCCGTGAGCGGCGGTATGGTCTGCCCGCAGGCACCCTCGAATGAGATCAACGGGATGTTGCGACTGCCCCAGGCGAACGTGCCGAGATACCACGGCGGCGCACCCGGCATCTCGGAGGGCGTGTTGAAACCGACCACTTCCGCCACGCAGGAGCGCGGGATGATCAGACGGCCATCCAGCAGCGGGATCAGCAGGCTGTAGATTTCCGAGATTCTTTCCGCCATACGGGCCTCTAGTTAGCCTCGCGCAAATGCGCCTCGCGGCGGCGCGCGATCAGGGGCTCGATGGCCTCGAGCAGCTGCGCTTCCTGGTAGGGCTTGCCGAGATAGTCGTCCACGCCGATCTCGATGGCGCGCGCGCGATGCTTCTCGCCCACGCGCGAGGTGATCATGATGATGGGTATGCCGGCCAGGCGCGGATCGGCGCGCACCTGCGTCGCCACCTCGTAGCCATCCATGCGCGGCATCTCGATGTCGAGCAGGATGATGTCCGGCGTGTGTTCCTGGAGCATTTCCATGGCATCCACGCCGTCGCGCGCCGTGAGCACGCGCATGCCGTTGCGCTCCAGCAATCGCTGCGTGACGCGGCGCACGGTGATGGAGTCGTCGACCACCAGTGCGATCGAACGCGTGTCGGTCTTTTCGCGTGGCATCACCGGCTCGGTGCGCGCGCGCCAGTCGGCGCGCACCAGCGCACCGATGTCGAGAATGATGACGATGCGACCGTCGCCGAGGATGGTCGCGCCGGAGATGCCGCGGATGGCCGCAATCTGCGGACCCACGTTCTTCACCACGATTTCGCGGCTGCCGACCAGTTCGTCGGTCACGAGGCCCGTGGAGTGCTCGCCGGCGCGCACCAGGATGACGGGCACGGTCACGTCGCCATCCGGCAGCGGACCGGGCTCGCGCCCCACGTAGAACGCCAGGTGCTGGAACTTGTATTTCTGGCCGCCGTATTCGAACGGCGGCGCGTCGGCGCCGAGATGCGCCTCCACCTCGGCACGCGAAAGGCGCACGACGCCTTCGACCGTGGGCAGCGGCAAGGCATACAGCTCGTCATTGGCGCGCAGGATGAGCGCATGACTGATCGCCAGGGTCAGCGGCAGGCGGATCACGAAGCGCGACCCCTGGCCCTGCTTGCTCTCCATGTGCAAGGCGCCGCCGAGCTTCTTGATCTCATTGGCGACCACGTCCATGCCCACACCGCGGCCGGAGAGCGAGCTCACGGCACCCGCCGTGGAGAACCCCGGCTCGAGGATCAGCTGCATGATGTCGTCGTCGGAGAGCTGCTGGTCGGCCCGGACCATGCCGAGCGAAATGCCCTTGTCGCGAATGGCCTTGAGGTTCAGGCCCGCGCCGTCGTCGGACACCTCCACAACGACTTCGGATCCCTCGCGATGCAGCGCGATGGTGATGGTGCCGTTCTCGTTCTTGCCCGCCTTCTTGCGGTCCTCGGGTTTCTCGATGCCGTGCGCCACGGCATTGCGCAGCATGTGCTCGAACGGCGGCATCATGCGCTCGAGCACCTGTCGGTCGAGCTCGCCGGAGGCGCCCTCGATCTGCAGCTCGGCCTTCTTGCCGGTGTCGGTGGCCGCCTGGCGCACGATGCGCGCGAGGCGCTGCACGTGGCGCTGGAAGGGCACCATGCGCGTGCGCATGAGGCCGTTCTGCAATTCGGTGATGGTGCGCGCCTGCTGCGTGAGCAGGTTCTGCGTGTCCTTGGTCAGCGTCTCCAGCAGGCCCTGGATGCTGCCGACGTCATTGGCGGTTTCCGCCAGCGCGCGCGAAAACTGCTGAATGGATGAATAGCGGTCGAGCTCCAGGGGATCGAATTCGCCGCGCGTGCCCTTCTCTTCCTCGTAGCGATGCAGGATCTGCGCCTCGGTCTCGAGCTCGAGCTTGCGCAGCTGCTCCTTGAGGCGCGTGACGGTGCGCGACAGCTCGCCCACGTTGAAATCGATGGAACCGATCTGCTGCTCCAGACGGGCGCGCGCGATGCTGGCTTCGCCGGAATTGTTGAGCAGCTGGTCGAGCAGTTCCGCGTCGACGCGCGCGAGCTCGGCGCGATCGCCCGGTCCGGTCGGCTCCCGGCCCGGCGGCACGGCACCCGGGGGCAGCAAGGGGGCTTCGGCGTCACCGTCTCGCGCGGGCTTGTTGAACCCGGCGGATACCGGCTCGCGCGCTGGCGCGCGCGTCACGATGGACGCGGGCTCGCTCGCGGCGGACATCACGGCCGCCGGGGCCGGGTCGGGCGCGGCGGCAGCTTTCTTTTCCGGAGCCCAGACCGGCGCCAGCACGGGTGGCTCTGGTGCCGGTTCCGCTCGCGGCGGCGGCGGCACCAGGGTCGCCGGCTTGGGCACGGCGGCGATGGTGGATTCGTGTTTGGCGGGCGGCGCGGGCCTCGCGGCCGGCGGCTCGCTCACTTCGGGCGCGACAGTCTTGGGCGCGGAGGCCGTGGTTGCCGGGGGCTCAGCGGCCGCGCGGGTCTCGGCCGGCGCGGTGGGCTTCGCGGCCTCGGTCCGGGGCGCAGGTGCGGGCGAATCCACGACTGGTGCGGCTGCGGGCTTGCCACCTCCGGTCATCAACGCATGAATGCGCGCGATGAGTCCGCGTGCCGTGGGCACCCCTTTGCCGGAGCTCACCGACTCGCGCATGCGCGCGAGCTCGTCGAGCGCCGATTGCGCCAGACCGAAGGCGCGATCGTCCGGGGCGACCACGCCGCTGTCGATCTGCATGAACAGCGACTCGAGTTCGTGCGCGAGATCGCCCATGGGCACGAGCCCGGCCATGCGCGCACCGCCCTTGAGCGTGTGCAATGGCCGCTTGAGGGCGGTGAGTCCATCGACGCTGGTGCGGTTCTCGTTCCACTGCGCCAGGCCGCTCTGCGCGGCATCGATGAGTTCGACCGCCTCGTCGGTGAAGATGCTGGCGATGTCCTGATCGAAATCCGCGAGCACGTCCTCGGCGACTGCTGCTTCTGCGACAGGCGCGGTGGCCGCGGGCGCGGCCGGACTGGCTACTTGCGCTGCCCCGGACGGAAACGGTGCGGGGGTTGCCGCGACCGCCGGCGCGGCGGGTGCCGGGGACGCGGGCGGTGGCGCGGCCGCGAGCTCCGCGGCGCGCGCCGCGGCGATGATGCGTCCTTCGAGCTGCTCGGTAGCCGCTTCGATGCGCGACAGCAGCGAGCTGTGCGAATGGAAAAAGCCCGTGGACTCGTCGAGATGCGAGGCCACGTGACTCATGGCGTTCATGCAGTCGCCAAGCAGATCGAGATCGCCGCTCTCGAGGCCGACACCGCTGTCGAATGCCTTGCGTACCCAGTGCTCGAGCGGCGCCGTGAGCCGGATGCCATGGCGCGCCTCGGCCATGCGCGAGCTGCCCGAGAGCGTGTGGCAGGCGCGGTAACACTCCTCGCTCACCACGTGCGGCGCGCCGCGCTTGCGCTCGGCTTCCACCCAGCGCTGCACCGCGGCGATGTTCACCTGCGTCTCGCGGCTGTAGATCTCGCGCAGCTGCAGATCGGTGCTGGAGTCCTCGTCGGGCGTGGACAACACGATTTCTTCGCCGGGGGCGTCGGAATCGCTGAAGTTCCAGGCCCCGGCCTCGGCGGATTCAGCAGGTTCGGACTCGGGCTCGCGCTTCTGAGTCGACGGCGTCGCCGCCGGCGACTCCGGAGCCGGTTTGCGCGCCGGTGCGGGCTGCAGCGTCGGCACGCGACCCGTGGCCTCGAGCATGTCGGATTGCCGCGTATCCATGGTGCGCTCGAGCGCCTCCATCGCCGCACTCTGGGTCGCGGCGACGGACTTGTTCGCGGCCAGTGCGTGCGCACGGTCGACGATGTCCTGGACTCTTGCCGGCGCGGGCTGGCCGGCCTCGAGCGCGTTCACCAGCTCGCCCGCGATGGCGGTGGCGTCGCGCACGTTCGCGAGGATCGAGGGCGAGCGCTGCAAGGTGTTGTCGATGACGCGGTTCAGCAGATTTTCGATGGCCCAGGCGAACTCGGCGATGTCGGTCGCACCGACCATGCGGCCCGAGCCCTTGAGCGTATGGAAGGCGCGGCGCACGCCGGCGAGCGCCTCGGTCTCCAGCGGATTCTGTTCCCAGGCCGGGAACAGCTTGCCGATGCGGGCGACCTCTTCACGCGCTTCCTCTATATATAGAGCGAGCAGTTCGGGGTCGATGTCAGCCGGCTTCGCGCCGATCGGCGGCTGCGCCGACTGGTGCAGAGTCGGGGCTCCCTGCGATGAGGCCTGGGCATTCGGCGGGATGACTCCGGCCTGCAGCGCATGCGCGCGCGCAGTGGCGCCGGCATCGGCCAGCAGTACCGTGGCGGCATAGGCCTCCGGACCCAGCGGCGGCACGGTGGGCACCACGCGCTTGGGCATCTGCGCCAGCGCCAGCAGGCAGGTCTGCGCATTGTCGAGCATGTACCAGGGATCCGCGCGCCCGGCCTGCAGCGTCTCCATGTAGTACTCGAGGCTGACCACCGCGTCCGCCAGCCGGTCAAGGTAGTTAGGTGGAACCGCCGCGCCACCCGGCTGCAGCAGCTCCTTCAGGTTCCTGGCGATGCCTTCGACGATCTCCACCGCGCGCGTCTTGCCGAGCATCAGCAGGCCGGCCTTGATGCCCTGGATGAGCCCGGGCCAGGCATCGAGCGCGGCCACGTCGAGCGTGCCCGCGACGTTCGAGGCAATGGCCTCCTTGACGCGCACCAGGTTGACGCTGCACTCGCGCAACACCGCGGCCTGGACCTGCTGGAAGTCCACGTCGGTCGAGTTCGCGGCAGCCTCGCCTTCGGCCGCAGGCGCCTTCGGCACGATGAGCCCGATGAGCTCGCGATCGAGACGGTCCTCGACGTTGATGAGCGTGGCCGCGATGTGCACCAGCGCGGCGTGATCGGCGGGCGTCTTGCCCGCGGCCATGGCTTCCAGGCGGCCCGTCTCCTCGAGAACCAGTTGCCGCAGCTCGCCGAGCCCGAGCACGCCGAGCGTGTCGCCGATCTTGCGCAGCATGCCGACCTGCGCCTCGAGCTCGGCGGGCTGGCCGCCGCGGCGCACATAGATGTCGAGCACGTCCTTGACCTTGCCCAGGTCCTCGCGAATGGCCGCCGACACGGTGTGCATGAGCTTCACCGAAGGCGCCGAGAGGTTCTCGCGTTCCTGCTCGACCGAATCGTCGACCAGCAGCAGCTCGTTCAGGCGGAACGAGGCGCGCACCGCCGTGACCTTGGGGCCGTCGGTGGTGGCGCGCGCAATGTAGTAGAGAAGATTGTTGAGCAGCTCGACGGGCGGGTTCTGCGCATAGCGGCCTTCGCCCTGCGTGTACAGCTGCAGGATCTCGCGGTCGGCGAGACCCATGAGGCGCTTGATGGACACGCCGGTTTCCAGCCCGCCCTCGCGCAGCGCCTCGATGACCGCGCCCACCACCCACCAGAGCTGGAACACGGGCTGCTTGGTGGCCACCTGCTCGAGCTGGTGCGCCACCGTCTCGAGGATTTCCAGATTCTGCTCGGGACGTTCGCCCCGGATCCAGCCGACCAGCCCCAGCTGGAAACGCGTACGCAAGCGGCGCGCCCACTGGGCCACGGTGAGCTGCGGTTCGCCCGCTGCGGGCGCGACGGGCGCCGCCTGCTGGTCGGACTTGAGATTGAGCAGCAGCAGCGTGCCTTCGGACAACAACGGCGAGCCGCGCACGGCGCGCAGGTCGTTGAGCAGTGGCAGCAGAACCAGCGCCAGATCGCGGCCGCCGGCGAGCACGCGTTCCACGTAGCTCGGCAGCTGCACCATGGCGCGCATGAGCGCGTCCAGGGTCTCCGCCTGGTTCTTCTGCGAGGCCGGCGTCAGCAGGTAGTGAGTGACCTGCTCCATCTCCTCGGCGAGCAGCGCGGCGCCAAAGATCTCCAACAACCGCAGCACCCCCTGCACCTGGTGCAGGTCGGCCACGCAGCGCTGCAGCAGCACCACGTTCTCGGGTTGTTCGACGAAGGTCTCGAGCGCCGTGCGCGCTTCACCCAGGGTGTTGTTCAGCTCGCGGCCGACGAGATCCAGAGTCTGTGAGGCGACTTCAGGCATTCGACTGGGACGTCCGTGTTACGAGGCGAGCGAGACCGTGCTGCGGCGCGTGGTCGCATTGGGACCCGGGAGGATGCCCGACGCCGAGGGATTGATCGAAGTGGTGGCCGCCGCCGCGGCGGCGATGGCGGCGCCGGCCGCCGCGACCTGGCGCGGCACGGGCGCGCCCGGCAGGCGGAATCCCGACGCGGATTGCCGCATGGCCGCCGAGAGCTGGGCCAGCTTGGCGATGCTCTGCGAGGTCGCCGTGGTCGACTCGGCGGTCTGCGTGGAGATTTCCTTGAGCACCTGCATGTTCCGCGCGATCTTCTGCGCCTCGGTCACCTGCTGGCGCGAGCTCGCGAAGATGTTCTGCACCAGGCTCGCGATCTGGTTGGAGACCTGCTCGATTTCCTCGAGCGCCGCGCCCGCGTTCTCGGCGAGCAGCGCGCCGCCCACCACGTCGGTGGTGGAGCGTTCCATGGAAACCACGGCTTCGTTCGTGTCGGCCTGAATGGCGCGCACCAGGGTTTCGATCTGGCGGGTGGCGGCGGCGGCGCGTTCGGCGAGGCGCTGGACTTCATCGGCGACCACCGCGAAGCCGCGGCCCGCGTCGCCGGCCATCGAAGCCTGGATCGACGCGTTGAGCGCGAGGATGTTGGTCTGCTCGGCGATGTCGTTGATGAGCTCGACGATGTTGCCGATTTCCTGCGACGACTCGCCCAGGCGCTTGATGCGCTTGCTGGTCTCCTGGATGGTCTCGCGGATGGTGTTCATGCCGTCGATGGTGCGGCGCACGGCATCGCCGCCCTTGTGAGCGACGTCCACCGAGTGTCGCGCCACGTCGGACGCACGCTCGGCGTTGCCCGAGATCGCCTCGGTGGACGCGGCCATGCTGCCCGCCGATTCCGTCGCGCCCGAGATCTGCTTGGTCTGCGCGCTCGAAGCCTTGGCGAGATGCGAAGACAGCGCCTGCGTCTGGCGCGTGGCGCCGTCGAGCTGGATCGCCGACTGGTTGATGGTGCTCACCAGATCACGAAGAACGCCGATGGCGTAGTTGATCGAATCGGCAATCGTGCCGGTGATGTCCTCGGTCACGGTGGCCTGCACCGTGAGGTCACCATCGGCGAGCGGCGCGAGTTCGTCGAGCAGCCGCAGGATGGCCTGCTGGTTGCGCTCGGTCTCCTTGCGCTGTGCCATGGAGAGCGCCTCCCGATGGCCGAACTCCGCTTCCACTACTCTCACGCGGCGGTAAATCATGAAGCACGGAATGGCCGCCGCCAGCGCCAATGCGCCCGCGACCACGAACAGGATCTGCAGATCGATGAAATAGCCGGCCGCGGCCGCGAGGGCGGCCAGCAGTGCGCAAGCCAGTATGGCGCTGGTGAGCGAGTTCAGGGACTTCAACGAGCGCGTGCCGCCGCCGATTTCGCTGTTCATGCCGCGGCCTCCTGGAAGGACGGGCTCTCCACCAGCTGACGAAGGCTCAGCACCGGCCATTGCTCGGGGCCGCGCTTGAATGCACCCGCCAGGTAACGTTCGCAACGCACGACGGTCGGCGGCGCGTCGCCGGTGAATTCGGATTCCGAGAACCGGCGGAAACCCAGCACCTCGTCGACCAGCAGGCCCGCGGGCACTTCGCGGTGGTTCACCACGATGACGCGAACATTGCGAGAATTCGGCGTAACGCCCGAGCCCAGATACTGGCGCAGGTCGAGTATGGGCAGCAGCTGCCCGCGCACATTGGCAATGCCCTTCACCCAGGTCTTGGCGCCGGGGACGCGCGTGAGCCCTGGCGGCACCGCCAGTACCTCGCGGGTCTCTTCGCGGGCGGCGAGATACAGCTCGCCCGCCATGCGGAACGCCACCCCCACCCATTCGCGCGCGCCCGGATTCTCCGAGGCGGCCGCGGCGGTGACGGCGCGACCGCGCCGTTCGAGCTCGGCGAGCAGCTCGAAGGGACGATCACGCAGACTCTTGAGCGTGACGACTTCGTTCATGCGGACCGGCCGTTCATGCGGCGAGCGTCGCCTGGGCCTTGGCCACGAGCTGGTCGGGTGACACGGGCTTGACCATGTAGTCGACCGCGCCCTGGCGCAGCCCCCAGATCTTGTCGGTCTCCTGGCCCTTGGAGGTGACCATGATGATGG
>CAMLGF010000044.1 GCA_946479515.1 uncultured Pseudomonadota bacterium
ACTGGCGCCCGCATGAAGCCGCGAATGCCAGCAGCCGTCGGGTGAGGTCTTCGCCCGCCTCGAGCGGTGCGAGCTCGCCGCTGCCGGCGAGCGTGCCTCCCTCGAGATGCCTCGCGCCCTTTTCTTCCAGACCCGGCAGGTAATCTCCGGCCGCGCGTCCGTCGGCATCGCCACGTAGATAGAGCATGGGGACGCGGATGTCCCTCGGGACGGCATTGCGAGCGGCATCGGCGTTCATTGCGCGGTATCAGTCGAAACCCGCCTGCAAGGCATCCGCGCGCTGGTAGGCTGCCGCGAAGATGGCGCGATGGCGTTCGCTCACGCGCTCCTGGCGGGCGACGAGCATCGCCAGGAAATAATCGAAGTATCGGCGCTGGTGTCCTTGGGACCATCAGCTCGGGAAGCTCGGGAATGCCGTGGAAGGCGAAGTGCCACACTCGGGGATCGGACAGCACTGTCGTCCAGGGCTCGATGCCGGGGAGCACCGTATTCACGACCACGGCGCCGCTGATCCGATGGGCATGGTCGCGCGCAGCGGCGAACGCAATCATTCCGCCGACATCCAGTCCGGCGATGACCGGCGCAACTGCCCCAAGTGCCGCCGCCGAGTCGAGCAGGATGCCGGGTCCGAGGAAGGCTTTTGCCAAGCCGCGCATCAGCGCCGTGCGCGTAGGTGCCGGCCGATGAACGGTGTCCGCCAGTTCACTCCCCAGGGTCGTCGTGCCGATCCCCCGGCTTCGCGGCTTCGGCGGTGCGCACGGCGGGATCGGGCAGTAGATAGCGCCGGTTCCGCAACGGCCAGTACAGCAGCGCGAAAACCCCGAGGCTGATGAGCGTGGCGATCAGCACCGGCGTGGTGGACCAGCCGATCACGAACACGCAGAACACACCGCCGATCATTGCCGGCCCGCGCTCGCCGGCGACGCGATACTTCAGCGCCGCGGCGCAGGCGCCGAGGTACGTGAGCAGCGCGAACAGCGTCGAGGCCTCCGCCAGGTTGCCGAACTGCCTGCCCAGTGTCGGCGCGGTGGTGAGTACGACCATGACCGTGCCGAGCAGGCCGGCGACGACCAGGCCGGCCACCGGGGTGTCGCCGGCACGCGTGCGTGCGAATACCTGCGGCAGCAGGCCGTGGTCGGCGGCGGCGCGGCTCACCTGCGCTGTCATGAGCACCCAGCCGGCAAGCGTGCCCAGGGCCTTGAGTCCGCCGCAGATGGCCACCAGCGGACCGGCGGCCGGGCCCAGCGTCTTCGCGGCGGCGAGCGCGAAGGGTGCGTTGGACGTCACGAGTTCCGCTGCCGGCGCGAGGCCGAAAATCACCACGCTCGCCGCCATGTAGATGAACGCGGCGATCAGCACTCCGGCCAGGGTGGCGATGGGCACGTTGCGCCGCGGATTCTCGACCACCGCCGCCGCCACCGACGCGCTTTCCAGACCGGTGAACGCCCAGAACACCAGCGCCAGCGAATGGGGCAGCGCCTGGTGCAGCGGCTGGCCGCTGACATTCCAGGATTCACGGAACTGGCTGGCGTCGAAGGCGGTCCAGCCGACAGTGATCGCCAGCAACAGCGGTATGACGCCCGCGACGAACAGCGGCCCATCCACCTGCCCGACGAAACGCGGACTGACGAGATTCACGAGGGTCACCAGCCACAGCAGGAACACCGTGAACACCGCACTGCCCACGGGGCCGGGGGACAGGCCCAGGAACGCCTGGAGATAGCTCGATGCCGCGAGCGCGATGGCCACGTTGCCGATGAGGCAGGCCGCCCAGTACCAGAGCGATGACTGCGAGCCGGCGAACGGACCGAAGGCATCGAAGGCGTAGGCCGCCGGACCTCCCGCCAGGGGCTTGCGCTGGGCCAACCTGCTGAAAAGCAGCGCCAGCGCCAGTGCGCCCACGCTGCCCACCACCCAGCCCAGGACGGTCAGGCTGCCGACGCCGGCGAGCGTCGCCGGCAGCAGGAAGACGCCCGAGCCGATCATGTTGCCGGCGACGACCACCGTGGCGAGGGCCGGCCCGAGCTTGCGGCGGCCGCTCATCGGTAGCTAGTGAGCGGCAGCCGGGTGGCGTGACCACCCGGCCCGGGGGGCTTCGCGCTGGCTGCATTCCGGAATCAATGCGCGCATTCGCCGGCCGAAACTGCGCAGGGCCACCTCACCGGCGGCCAGCGGGCCCACGCGGTAGCTTGCCGACGCCATGCCGTCCTGCACGCGCTGGATGAGCGCGGTGTCCTCGGCATTCACCTGCCGGTTGATGCGCCAATTGCAGTAGCGGGCGATCTTCATCTCGCGGCGTGCATCCGGTCTGGCATAGGCGATCTCCCGGATCAGGCAGGTAGTGGGCGTGAGCGGCAGCCACTGCATGATGTCCACCTGATCGGGATAGACGTCGAAGGCGAAATTCGGCCAGAGCTTGAAGTACACCCACGAGCGCCGCTTGTCGGCGGCGAGGTGGGGCGCATCCGGCAGATATTTCTGGTACATGCGCTCCGACCAGTTGTTCGACGGCTTGTCCGCCAGGTCGCCCGACATGCGGTCCACCCACTCCCTGGAATCCACGCGATAGGACGCACCAAACAATCTCGTGAGCCCCGGGTGCGCCACCGGGATGTGCAGCGCGTCCGAATAATTGTCGCCGACGTTCTTCCAGTTCACCGTGCGCGGGCGCAGCGTCACCCGGCCGATGGGCTCGAGTTTCTCGAATTCGTGCGCCGCGATCTCGTCGGCGTAAGGCGCCAGCATCTCCCGCACGCCCGGGCCGCCGCCGGCCAGGCGCGCGAACACGAAGCCGGCGTAGATCTCCATCTGCACCGGCACCAGCGATTCGCGCGCCACGTCGAGATCGGGGAAGGCACCGCGGTCGCCGCCAACCGAGGCGAGCCTGCCATCGAAGGTATACGACCATGCGTGATAGGGGCAGACGATGCGGCGCGCGCAGTGCCCGCGCGGCCCGTCGAGCAACCGCGACGCGCGATGCCGGCAGACGTTGTGGAAGACGCGCAGCTCGCCGTCATTGCCGCGCAGGGCAAACAACATCTCGCCCAGGAAATCGAAGCACTGGTAGTCGCCCGGATTCGGGATCTCGGAGACGTGGCAGATCACCTGCCAGGAGGGCCTGAAGACACGCTCGCGTTCGAGCGCGAGGAACTCGGGGTCGGTGTAGGCCCAGGAGGGGAGGCTGAAATCGTCGGCGCTCGACATGCGCCGAGTCTAGCCCATGGTGCTGATGGGAAGGATGGTGAGGCGCGCCCGCGCGGCCCCGGCAGATCAATGACGCGTGTGCGAGGGGCCGCCGAACCGGCTGAAATCGTCGGCGGGCGCAGGCGCTGCAGGCCGTGCGATCACGCTGCCATCGCGCACGCGCTCGATGAGCTGGCTCATGTCGTCGTTGAGCGTGGCATTGTGCTTGTTCAGATCGATCCCGCGCTGCAGGTAGCCGATGCAGGCGGAGAAGTCGTCGCGAATCAGTGCCTCGAGCCCGCGCTTGAAGGCCTTGAGCGCGGCGGTCTCGTCGAGTTCTTCCAGGGGCGCCCACACGGCGAGCGAATGATCGGGTTGCGACAGATTGAGATAGAGCATTCCGAGCTGCAGGCGCGCGAAGTGCAGCTTGGGATTGATGTCGAGCGCCGAATGCATGGCGGCGACGGCTTCCGGATATTCCTGGCGCTGCGCGAGCTCGGCCCCGAGCAGATAGCGCAATTCGGCATTGGCGGGCTCACGGCGAATGGCGGCGCGAAGCCGCTGCAGCTCTGGAGACTCCGTGAGGGAACCCATGGCCCAAGCATAGCCCAGGGTTCTCCCGGGGAAAAAAGATTATTCCGCTATTTCCGGCGTTATGGAAAGCGGCAGCTACGCGGGCTTCCACCCCTGCCGATACGCGCGCTTCAGCAGCGCATCCGAGTCGGCGACATTGGTCACGCGCATGCGGGCGCCGTCGTACGCGATCTTCTTGCCGGCGTTCAGCGCCACGACGCCCAACAACATGATCTCGGTGAGCTTGGCCGAATACTCGAAGGGGCTGGTGGTCTTCTGCGTGCCGCGGATCGCGTCGATCCAGTTCATCTCGTGGCTGGTCGCGATGCGTTCGTAGGTCTGCGGCGGCCTGCCCGTGCTCTCATGCAGCGATCGCGGCAGCAGGCGCGGATTGTAGCCATACGTATCGTGCAGGAGCTTGCCGCGGGAGCCGACGAACAGCACGCCGCCGCCCTTGTTGAGCTCTTCCTCGCCCATTTCCACCGGCTTCGGCGGCAGCAGGCCGCCGTCGTACCAGGTCAACTTCACCGCGGGACGTCTGCCCTTGGCGGCAAACTCGTAGTACGTGGTGGTGGCGAGTGGATAGGTATCGTGGTTGTAGGGCGTCGACGTGGTTTCGATCGCGGTGGGGTAGTCGAGGTCCAGCGCCCAGAACGACGAGTCGATGAGGTGCGCGCCCATGTCGCCGATGGCGCCCACACCCCAGTCGGTCCAGCCGCGCCAGTTGAACGGGTGGTAGATAGGGTGATACTCCACCCAGCGCGAGGGGCCGAGGAACAGGTCCCAGGCAAGACCCTCGGGCTTTGGATAACTGCCGAGCGCCGCGGCGGTGCGGGTCATCACGCCATTCATGTTCCAGGGCAGCGGACCCGCGTTCGCAGGCAGCGGCGCCGGGCGCGGAATGCCCTGCGGCCAGTAGGCGAGGGGCCGGTTGGTCCAGACGTGCACTTCGGTGACCGTGCCGATGGCGCCCGACTGGATGTACTCGTTCACCAGGCGCGCATCGTCGGAGGAGTGTCCCTGGTTGCCCATCTGGGTCTGCAGCCCGGTGGCGGCGGCCTTTGCGGTCAGCAGCCGGCATTCCTCCACCGACCAGCACAGCGGCTTCTGCACGTAGACGTGCTTGCCGAGATCCATGGCCGCCAGCGCCTGCACGGCGTGGCCGTGATCGGGGGTGGCGATGACCACGGCGTCGATGTCCTTCTGCTGCGCGAGCATCTCGCGAAAGTCGGCATGCCGCTTCGCCTTGGGCAGCTTGGCCTGCAGTGCCAGCCACGCGTCGATCTGCCCCTGCTGGCGCTGGCGCTCCGCGTCGTCACCTGCCTGTCCGAGGCGCGTACGCGCCTGATCGATCTGCTTGTCGATGTCGGCGAAACGCGCATCGACATAGCCCCAGTCCACGTCGCACAGCGCGACGATGTTCTGGCTGGCCAGCGCCTGCAGGTTGGCGCGTCCCATGCCGCCGCAGCCGATGACCGCGATGTTGACGCGATCATTGGCGGAGACGCGCCGGGTCTTGCCGTAGGACCCCGACGGCAACAAGGTGAACGCCGCCGCGGCGGCGGCACTGGTCGCGAGGAAATTCCGGCGTGGCAGTCGAACAGCGGGCGCGTCGCGTGTGCTCATCGTGGCTCCTGCGCCGCGCGCGTGGCCGCGGCTCACTCTTTGAAGACGTAGGTTACCGGAGGTTCCTGCGTGCCATAACCGGGGCCGAGATTCTCCCAGAGGAATCGCCCGATGGTCGAGAGCACCACCTTGGAGGTTTCGGGCGCGAAGCCGCCGTGCCCTTCCTTCTCCAGCCGCAACAGCTGCGTCTTTCGGCCGGATTTCTGCAGCAATTCCTGCATGTGCTCCGATTGCGAAAAAGGCACGCTCTCGTCCTCGTCGCCGTGGATCAGCAGTACGGGAATCTTGATCGCATCGATGTGCGCCGTCGGGGAAACGGCCTGGATGTACTCCGCGTCCTTGTCGGGGTCGCCGATCGCCTTGACGAAATGCGCGAACACATCCGAGTCGGTGCCGTATTTCTTCTTCTTCCAGCGCACGAACTCGCCGAGGTCGGCGACGCCGGCGAGCGACACGGCGCAGCGATAGGCCTCGGGAGTGAGCGTGGCGCCGGCCAGCGCCGCGTAGCCGCCATAGGAGGCGCCGACGATGCAGATCCTCTTGGGATCGACGGTGCCCCTCTCGACGAGCGCGGCGACGCCATCGGCGAGATCGTCCTGCATCTTCCGGCCCCACTGGCGATGGCCGCTGATCTCATACGCCTCGCCGAATCCTCCCGAGCCGCGGAAATTCGGCTGGAAGACGGCATAACCGCGCGCCGCGAGATATTGCACCCAGGGGTCGAAGCGCAGTCGGTCGCGCACCTGTGGGCCGCCGTGCGGCATGAGCACCAGCGGCAATGCCTTCGCATCCTTTGCGCCGGGTGGATAGGTCAGGTACCCCGATTGCTCGAGACCGTCGCGCGTCTTGTAGTCGACCACGACGGAAGTGGCCATGGTCTTTTCGCTGAGCGCGCCCTGCCGCAGGCCGACGAACTGGATCTTCTTCTGGTCGACGAGCGAATAGTAGAAGGCGGGAGCATCCATCGGTCCATCGACGCTGAGCAACAGCGCGTTGCCGTCCTCGGAGGAATCGACGATCTGTACGTTGGCATTGCCCTCGAAGAAGTTGCGCAGGCCGCGCATGTAGGCGTTCTGCTTGCGGTCCGGCAGCTCGCACATGCGTACGTGATCGTCGTAGCAGTGATACAGCAGCCTGCTGTAGTCGCTGGACAGGCGCGCAGAGTGGATGTCGAAGGTCGGGTTTTCGACCACGGGCTCGCCGAATGCCTCCTTCTGCAGGTCGTACAGATAGATTCCCATGCGATCCTTGCCGGGCGGGCGCGCGAGCACGAAGAAGCGGTTCGGATCCTGGGAGGGGCCGATCAGCGACAGGTCCGGCAATTCGTCCATTTCGCGCCGGCGTACGCTGTAGTACTTCTTCCAGGACCCGTCCTCGAGCTTGCGATAGAAGCGCAGCGTGCCCACCGAATATTCCACGCGCACGATCGCGTTGCCATTGGCGTCCAGCCACCAGTCGATGATGCTTTCCTTCTGTTTCTCGACCACCTTGCCGCGGCCGGTATGCACGTTCACCTTGAACAGGCTCTTGCCGTCCCACCCGCCCACGCGCAGCAGAATGTTGTCCGGGTCCTTCCAGAGCATCGACGCGATGTCGCTGGTGTCGAAGGCGCCGACCAGCGCGTCATTCCATTGTTCGCCGAACATGGGAAGCAGGTTCTTGCCGTCACGGTCGACGCCGTAGAGGCGATTGCCGAGCTTGAGAACGCTCGAGCGCGACAGCTTGCGCCAGCTCAGGCCCTGATTGGTATCGCTGCGCACCTGGAACAGCAGGCGGTTCTCGGTCTTCCACAGCACATATCCGATGCGCACGTCGAGCTGCTTGTTGACCGCATCCTTGTTGATTCGGGCGATCATTTTCTTGTCGCCGGTGCCGAGGTCCATGAGGATGATGGCGTCATCGTTTTCCCGGCGCACCACGGCGGCGATCGACTTGCCGGAAGGAGAGATGTCCGCGTCGATGACGTTGTATTCGGAATACAGGTCGTCGAGCGTGAGCAGCGCCTGTTTGGCCGCTGGTGTGGAAGGCTGGGCGTTTGCGGCCCTGGGTTGCAACGTCAGGCAAGCCAGCATGGCCAGCGTCAACAATCTGCCGGCAAGCTTCCTGCCTCGCGTCAGTGGCTGATTCACAATGAGACCCTCGCGTCGTGATTTTCCTCGCCACCCGTGGAGAACGGGCGGCGCCCTCGAGCGCGATTGTCACGCCGCGCGCGGATTTGTCCAGCGCGGCGCGCGCCCAGGACTAGCTTCCTTCGATGCGCCGTTCGAGCCCGATGCCCGCGATCTCGAAACCGCGACGGAAGTCGCGGATGTGCTTGGCCATCCAGTCCTCGGCCTGGGCCGCGTCCCGGGCGCGGATGGCCGCGGCGATGCGCCTCTGGGCCTGGGCCACGCGGCTGCCGGCCTGCGGCACCCGGCGGAGCAGCGTGTTCAGCGACGGTTCGAGCATCTGCACCAGGGGTTCGTGGGCCAGCATGAACACGCCGTTGTGGGTGGCCTCGCCCACGGCGCGGAAGAACTCGGCCGTCTGGGCGACATTGACCTCGCTTTCGGCCTGGGCGTCGATGCGCGCGAGGTCCTTGGCGGTGCGGCGCTGCGCCGCCGCGGCGGCGATCGGCGGTTCGAGCGCGGTGAGTGCTTCCCAGACGTCGTGATAGCTCACGTCGTGCAGCGCCAGTGCCCGCGACACGCCCGCGGCCACGGTGTGGCGTGCCGGGCGCGTCACCATCATCAGCTTGGAACCGCGCTCGCGCTTGAGCACGCCATTGGTCTCGAGCTCGCGCAGCGCCTCACGCACGGTGCCGCGGTGCACGCCGAACTGGCGCGCCAGCTCCAGCTCGGGCGGCAGACGTTCGCCGGCGTTCAGGGCGCGCGTGGTGATGCGGTCGAGCAGGGCGGCAGCCACCTTGCGGTAGGCGGGCTCGACGGAAATGCGTGCGAATGCCACCGGCGCGGCGGCCGCGTTGCGCGCAGGCGGCGCGGCGCGCTTGCGCGTGCTGCTCACGATGTCGCCTCGTAGAGCTCGCGGCCGATGAGCATGCGGCGGATCTCCTGCGTGCCGGCACCGATCTCGTAGAGCTTGGCATCGCGCAGCAGGCGCCCCGCGGGGTAGTCGTTGATGTAGCCGTTGCCACCCAATGCCTGGATGGCGTGCAGGCAGCACTGCGTGGCCTGCTCGGCGCCGAACAGGATGGCGGCGGCGGCGTCCTGCCGCGAACAGCGGCCCGCATCGCAGGCGCGGCCGATCGCATAGGAGTAGGCGCGCGCGGCGTTGAGCGCGGCGTACATGTCGGCCACCTTGGCCTGCATGAGCTCGAAGGTTCCCACCGGCTGGCCGAACTGTTTGCGCTCGTGGATGTAGGGCAGCACCACGTCGAGTGCGGCGGCCATGAGGCCGAGGGGGCCGCCGCCCAGCACCGCGCGTTCGTAGTCCAGGCCCTTCATGAGCACGCGCGCGCCACCATTCACCTGTCCGAGTACGTTCGCCTCGGGGACGAAGCAGTTTTCGAACACCAGTTCGCAGGTGGACGAGCCGCGCATGCCCAGCTTGTCGAGCTTCTGCGCGGTGGCATAGCCGGCGAACGCCTTCTCGACGATGAAGGCGGTGATGCCGCGCGGCCCGGCGGCCGGATCCGTCTTGGCGTACACCACCACCACGTCGGCGTCGGGACCGTTGGTGATCCACATCTTGCGGCCGGTGAGGGCGTAGCCCCCCGGGCGCTGCTCCGCGCGCAGCTGCATGCCCACGACGTCGGAGCCGGCGCCGGGCTCGCTCATGGCCAGGGCGCCCACGTGCTCGCCGCTGACCAGCTTCGGCAGATAGCGGTCGCGTTGCGCGTCGTCGCCATTGAGCACGAGCTGGTTCATGCAGAGATTGGAATGCGCGCCGTAGGACAGGCCCACCGAGCCCGAGGCGCGCGAAATTTCCTCCATGCAGACGATGTGCGCGAGGTAGCCGAGATCGGCGCCGCCCCAGCGCCCGGGAACGGTGATGCCCAGCAGGCCGGCGGCGCCGAGCTCGGGCCACAGGTCGCGCGGGAATTCGTTGCGGCGGTCGATTTCCTCGGCGCGCGGCGCGATGCGCTCGCGCGCGAACCGGCGCGCCTGGTTGCGCACCTCGTCCAGCTCCTCGCCGAGGCCGAAGTCGAAATCGCAGCGGTCGAACAGGCTCATGACGGTGTCCCGGTGCTTGCCAGAAAATGTCGGGTTGTACTATTGTCCAACAATCATGCCGGTGCTGGAATCCAAAGTCGATAGGAAAAGCGCCGAGTTCGCCGCCAATGCCGCGGCGCTGCGCTCGCTGGTCGAGGAGCTGCGCGCCCGGCAGGCGCGGGCGGCGCTCGGCGGCGGCGAGGCGGCCCGCGCCCGGCACCTGGCGCGCGGCAAGTTGCTGCCGCGCGATCGCGTCGAGATGCTGCTCGACCCGGGTGCGCCATTCCTGGAACTCTCACCGCTGGCCGCGTTCGGCATGTACGCGGACGAGTCGCCGGGCGCCGGCATCATCACCGGCATCGGCCGCGTGTCGGGCCGGGAATGCCTGATCGTCTGCAACGATCCGACCGTCAAGGGCGGCACTTACTACCCGGTCACCGTCAAGAAGCATCTGCGGGCGCAACGCATCGCCGAAGAGAACCGGCTGCCCTGCATCTACCTGGTCGACTCGGGTGGCGCGCATCTGCCCAGCCAGGACGAGGTGTTCCCCGACCAGGAACATTTCGGGCGCATCTTCTTCAATCAGGCCAACCTGTCGGCGGCGGGCATCGCCCAGATCGCCGTGGTCATGGGGTCGTGCACCGCGGGCGGCGCCTACGTGCCGGCGATGAGCGATGAGGCCATCATCGTGCGCGACCAGGGGACGATCTTCCTCGGCGGTCCGCCGCTGGTGAAGGCCGCGACCGGCGAGGTGGTCAGCGCCGAGGAACTCGGCGGCGGGGAGGTGCATGCGCGCGTCTCGGGCGTGGCCGATCACCTGGCCGAGAACGACTCGCATGCGCTCGGCATCGCGCGCCGCATCGTGTCCGGCCTGGGACCGGATGCGCACGCCCCGGCCCCGGCATCCGACGAGCCCCAGCCGGCCGTGCCACCCCTGTATCCGGCCGAAGACCTGTATGGCCTGATCCCGGCCGACACGCGCAAGCCTTACGATGCCCGCGAGGTCATCGCGCGGCTGGTGGACGGCAGCGATTTCGACGAGTGGAAGGCGCGCTTCGGCACGACGCTGGTCACTGGCTTCGCGCGCATCCACGGTATGCGCGTGGCCATGCTCGCGAACAACGGCATCCTGTTCTCCGAGTCCGCGCAAAAGGGCGCGCATTTCATCGAGCTCGCGTGCCAGCGGCGAATTCCGCTGGTCTTCCTGCAGAACATCACCGGCTTCATGGTGGGCAGGAAATATGAGAACGAGGGCATTGCGCGGCACGGCGCGAAGCTGGTGACCGCGGTCGCCTGCGCGCGCGTGCCGAAGTTCACCGTCATCGTCGGCGGCAGCTTCGGTGCCGGCAACTACGGCATGTGCGGCCGCGCGTATTCGCCGCGCTTCCTGTGGTCCTGGCCCAACTCCCGCATCTCCGTGATGGGCGGCGAACAGGCCGCCAACGTGCTGGCCACGGTGCGCCGCGATGCCATCGAAGCCAGGGGCGGTACCTGGAGCGCCGAAGAAGAGGTGGAGTTCAAGGAGCCGATTCGCGCGCAGTACGAGACGCAGGGCAATCCCTACTATGCGACCGCGCGCCTGTGGGACGACGGCATCATCGATCCCGCCGACACGCGCATGTGCCTGGCGCTCGGCCTGCAGCTGTCGCTCAAACTACCCATTCCCGACACGCGCTTCGGCGTCTTCCGGATGTGAACATGAATCGCTATCGTCACCTGCAGATGGAACAGCGCGGCGCGGTGCGCTGGCTGTGGCTCGACCGTCCGGACGTGCGCAACGCGTTCAACGACGCGCTCATCGCCGAGATCGCGCGGGCCTTCGCCGACATCGAAGCCGACGCGGACACGCGGGTGGTGGTGGTGGCCGCGCGCGGCGAGGTATTCTGTGCCGGCGCGGATCTGAATTACATGCGGGCCCAGTCGTCCTATGGGCCTGCCGAGAACCATGCGGATGCGCTCCGCGTGGCGCGCATGTTCCATGCGGTGCATTCCTGCTCGCGCCCGGTGATCGCGCGCGTGCAGGGCGATGCCTACGGCGGCGGCGTGGGGCTCGCGGCCGCCTGCGACCTGGTGATCGCGGCGAAGCACGCCAACTTCGGCCTCTCGGAGGTGCGGCTGGGCCTGGTGGCGGCCACCATCTCGCCGTATCTCGTGCGCGCCATGGGCGCGCGCCAGGCCGCGCGCTACATGCTGACCGGCGAGAAGTTCGACGCCATCCGGGCAGGGGCGCTCGGGCTGGTACACGAGCTGGTCGAAGCCAGCGAGCTCGATGCCGGAATCGAGCGGCAGGCACGCGCATTGTTGTCAGCGAGCCCGGCCGCGCTCGCGGCCACCAAGCGCCTGCTGGCCGACGTCATCGAGGCGCCGATCGACGACGTGCTGCTCGCCGCCACCGCCAAGTGCATCGCCGACGCGCGCGTGTCGCCTGAGGGCCGCGAGGGCATCGCGGCCTTTCTGGAGAAGCGCGCTCCCGGCTGGGTGCCGCGTCCCGTCACCGGCAGGTGAGCACCGCATGTTCACACGCCTGCTGATCGCGAACCGCGGCGAGATTGCCGTCCGCGTGGCCCGGACGGCGCGGCGGCTGGGCATTCATACCATCGCCGTGTACTCGGACGCGGACGCGAACGCGCTGCACGTGGGGCAGTGCGACGAAGCCGTGCATCTCGGCGGCGCGCGCGCCCAGGACAGCTACCTGCGCGCCGATCTCATCCTCGAAGCCGCGCGCCGCACGCGCGCCGAGGCCATCCACCCGGGGTACGGCTTTCTCTCCGAGAACGCGCAGTTCGCCGCGGCCTGCGCCTCGGCGGGTATCGTGTTCGTGGGCCCATCGCCGCGCGCCATCGCCGCGATGGGCACGAAATCGGCCGCCAAGGCGCTCATGGAACGCGCCGGCGTGCCGCTCACGCCCGGATACCATGGCGACCGACAGGGAGCGGACTATCTACTGCAGCAGGCGGAACGCATCGGCTACCCGGTGCTCATCAAGGCCGTGGCCGGCGGCGGTGGCAAGGGCATGCGGCGCGTGGATCGCGCGGCGGACTTCCAGGCCGCCCTGGCCAGCTGCCAGCGAGAAGCCGAAGCCAGCTTCAAGGACGCGGGCGTGCTGCTGGAGAAGTACGTCACCGGGGCAAGGCACATCGAGGTGCAGGTGTTCGGCGACAACCAGGGCCGCGTGGTTCACCTGTTCGAGCGGGACTGCTCGGTGCAACGCCGCCATCAGAAAGTGATCGAGGAGGCGCCCGCGCCCGGCATGACGCCGGATCGGCGGCGGCAGATGGGCCAGGCGGCCGTGGCCGCCGCGCGCGCCGTCGAATACAGCGGTGCCGGCACCGTGGAGTTCATCGCCGCGCCGTCGGGCGAGTTCTATTTCATGGAGATGAACACCCGCCTGCAGGTGGAGCATCCGGTGACCGAGATGATCACCGGCCTCGATCTGGTGGAGTGGCAGCTGCGCGTGGCGGCGGGTGAGCCTCTGCCGCTGACGCAGGAACAGATAGGCGCATCCGGGCACGCCATCGAGGCGCGCATCTACGCCGAGGACCCGTCGCGGGACTTCCTGCCGTCCATCGGCCGCATCGTGCATCTGCGCGCGCCGCAGCCCGGCCCGGACCTGCGCATCGACACCGGAGTGTACGAGGGCAGCGAGATCACGCCCTACTACGATCCCATGATCGCCAAGCTCGTCGTGCGCGGTGACACGCGTGCGCAGGCGGTGGCCAGGCTGCGCGCCGCGCTCGAGCAGTACCGCATCGTCGGCGTTGCCAGCAACGTGGAATTCCTGCATCGCCTGGCCGGCACGCAGTCATTCGTCGCCGGCCGGCTCGACACCGCGCTCATCGAGCGCGAGCAGGCGCAGCTGTTTCCGCCGGCGATCTCGCCGGATGATTCGATCTGGCGGCAGGCGGCGGCGGCCACGCTCGCGCCCGGGCGGACGGATGGCACGCCCTGGGGCGACGTGCGCGCCTGGCGGCTGGGTGGGGCGCCGGCCTCGCGTGCCGTGCGGCTGCGGTGCGGCGAGCAAGAGCGCGACATCCCGGTGACCCTGCCCGCGCCGTGCTGCGTCGCTGCCTGCCTCGTGCCGGCCGCCGGCGCCGTGCACGTTTTCGCATCGGGCGCGCACCACGTGTTCCAGGTCGTCGATCCCTATCTACCGCGCGGCGAGGCCGCCGATCACCACGGCGGTCTGGTCGCGCCGATGCCCGGCCGGGTGCTCGCCGTGCTGGTGTCCGCTGGTCAGGAAGTGGCCCGCGGCACGCCACTCGTGGTCCTGGAGGCCATGAAGATGGAACACACGGTCACGGCGCCGCGCGCGGGCAAGGTCGAGCGCGTGTTCTGCGCCGCGGGCGAGCAAGTCCGGGAAGGCGCCGAGCTTCTGCTCCTGAAATGACCTTTCGCCTCGGCGCAACCCGCCAACGGCCCGACGAGTCACAAAGCATCGGGCTGGAATAAGCCCGGACCGCACGGCACTATCGATCCATCATCGATTTGGGGAAGCACATGAAGCAGCTCTTCGCGGCATTCCTGGCGCTCGCGTTCGCGGCGCTGTCCCACGCACAGGAGGGCAGTACCCGCTACACCGCGCTGGTCAACGGCGGCAAGGACAAGGCCGGGCATCTGGTGGTGACCCGCGGCGGCGGCAAGTACCGGGTGGATTTCCTGTTCAAGGACAACGGCCGCGGGCCGGAGCTCAAGGAGGAATACACGCTGGCGCCTGACGGCACCTTTGCTTCTTACAAGGTGAAGGGCGTGACCACCTTTGGCTCGCTGGTGAACGAAAGCTTCACGCGCAGCGGCGGGCACGCGCGCTGGAAGTCGACGTCCGACCGGGGCGAGGCAGAGGTCCCGGGAACGGCCATCTACTCGCCGCTGAATGGCACGCCGCAGGCGTTCTCGGTGGCATTGACCGCGCTCGCGAAACGGGCGGACGGCAAGCTGCCGATGATTCCCAGCGGCACGCTCAGCGCGCGCAAGCTGCTCGACATGGAAGTGAACCGCAGTGGCGAGAAGCGGCAGGTGCAGCTGCTGGCGCTCACCGGCGTGGGATTCACCCCCACCACCGTGTGGGCGACCACCGGCGATGCGCCGAGGCTGTTCGCGTTCATCTTCCCCGGATTCCTGCAGATCATCGAAGACGGCTGGCAGGCGAACGCCGCCGGCATGGAGGCGCGGCAGGTGGTGGCGGAAAAAGACCTGCTGGTGGATTTCAATGTGCAGCTCACGCATTCGCTGCCCGGCACCACGCTGATCCGCAATGCGCGCGTGTTCGACAGCGAGAACGCCACGCTGGGCGCCCCCAGCGACGTGCTCATCGAGTCCGGGCGCATCATCGAAGTGGCGCCCACGGGTGCCATCACGCGCCAGGCCGGGCGGGTCATCGACGCCGCCAATCGCGTCCTCCTGCCCGGCCTGTTCGACATGCATGCGCACGTGAGCTTCTGGGACGGCGGCCTGCACGTGGGCGCCGGCATCACCACCATCCGCGACATGGGCAACGACAACCCGACGCTGCTCGAGCTCATGAAGCAGGAGCAGGCGGGCACGCTGCTGATGCCGCGCGTGGTCGCCGCGGGATTCATCGAGGGCGAGAGCCCGCATGCCTCGCGCAGCGGCTTCGTGGTGAAGAACCTCGAGGAGGCGAAGAAAGCCATCGACTGGTATCACGACAATGGCTATCCGCAGATCAAGATCTACAATTCCTTTCCGAAGGAGATACTGCCGCAGACCACCGAGTACGCGCACGTCCGCGGCATGCGCGTGAGCGGGCACATACCGGTGTGGTTGCGCGCCCAGGACGCCGTGCTCGCGGGCTACGACGAGATCCAGCACATCAACCAGGTGCTGCTCAACTTCCTGGTGGACGAAAAAACCGACACCCGCACGCTCGAGCGGTTCTATCTACCGGCGGAGAAGGTCGGCTCGCTCGACTTCGACTCGCCCGAGGTGCGGAAATTCATCGCGCTGCTGGCGCAGCGCAAGATCGTCATCGATCCCACGCTGGCCACCTTCAATTTCGTGCGGCAGATGGACGGGGTGATGTCGCAGGAGTTCGCCGCGGTCGCCGACCACGTGCCGCCCGACGTGCGCCGCGGATTTCTCTCCGCGCAGATGAAGATCCCCGACGAGAAGACCCATCAACGCTACGAGAAGTCGTACGCGGCGATGATCGAGTTCGTCGGGCGCATGTACAAGGCGGGCATTCCCCTGGTGGCGGGCACCGACGACATCCCGGGCTTCACGCTGCAGCGCGAGCTCGAGTTGTACGTGCAGGCCGGGCTCACGCCGCTGCAGGTGCTGCAGATCGCCACCTACAATGGCGCCCGGTATGCGCGCGTGCTCGACGATCGCGGCGTGATCTCGCCCGGCCGGCGCGCCGATCTCATCCTCGTGGACGGCGATCCGACCCGCAACATCTCCGACATCCGCAAGGTGGCGCTGGTGATCAAGGGCGAGTCGGCCTACTACCCGGCGGACGTGCTCGAAGCCATGGGTGTCAAGCCGTTCACCGCGCCCCTGAAGGTGGACTGATCGCCGTGCGCTGGCAGGTTGTTTTCAACGGCCTGCTAGTGGGCCGCCGGCTGCGAGATGCGGCTCAGGCTGTCGCCCGAACGGGCGGATTCCGCGCAGCTGGACAGGTCGCCCAGCGAGATCACGCCGACCAGGCGCTTGTCGCGGTCCACCACCGGCAAGCGCCGCACCTGTTGCTCGCCCATGTTGTCGAGCACCTCTTCCACCGACTGGTCTTCGAAGCAATACAGCACGCGGTCGGACATGATCTCGCGAGCGCTCAGGTTCCGGCTCGGTGACGCCTCGGCCAACCCCCGTGTGACGATGTCGCGGTCGGTCACCATGCCGATCAGGCGCTCGCCGTCGGCCACCGGCACCGCACCGATGTCTTCGTCGCGCATGATCTTCGCGATCTGAAAGATGGATGAGTCGGGGGAGACGGTCTTCACCGTCGCAGTCATCACGTCTTTGATATTCATGTCGGCCTCCGTGGCACAAGTTGCGATGGACTGAAAAGTTTTCAGCGAGCGTGCGCGTGTGCGCGCGTCGGCGTGCGCGACGATCGCTGCCTCGGAGGCAGCAGGTTTCATGCCAGGCGCCGATCGCCGGTGGACTACGCGCGGCGTCGTCCGGGCCTCACAGCCGCCGACATCGCGAGGTGGTATCCGTGGCGTGTGCGTATCTCCCGGGCCATCAGCTCCTCGCGCGCTGCGCGTCACGCCGCCAACTTCGCCACGGCTCCCGCGCGTTGCCGCCGGAAATTCCTGCGCTACTTTCCCGGCGGATTCAGGGACGAGACATATCTGGAGTGGGAGCGTGACTACAAATGGCAGACGCATCTGCGCTGGCAGCAGGTTCTGGGCCAATCCCAATACGCGGAGCTGCTCTCGGCGGGTGAGTTCCATGAGATCGCCGCGCGCGCCATACGGGTCGAGCAGCAGTCCCGCCACAGCATGATCTTCTCCTTCGAGAAGATGGCCCTGCGCGATGCCGTGCGTTCGCCGGAGGGCGCGCGTGCCTTCGCGACCGGCCTGTACCAATTTCTGCATGGAGACGAGCCGCTCGATCGGCGGTTCGCGCGCTGGGTGGCCACGGTGGGTTCGCTGCCGCGCCGCCAGACGCGGGTGCTGACCTGGCCGCTGGTCACCGTGTTCGGCTTCATCGCGCAGCCGCGCCAGCATCTGTTCATGAAGCCTCTGACGATGCGCGCGGCGGCGCGTGCCTACGGCCACGATCTGCCCTATGCGTCGACACCGGGCTGGCCTACCTACCGCAGCCTGCTGGACCTGGCGGCCCAGGTGCGCCGCGATCAGCGCGCGCTGCGGCCGCGCGACCTGATCGACGTCCAGTCGTTTCTCTGGGTCCAGGGTTCGGACGAGTATCCCTGAGCCAGCCCTCAGGCGGCGAACTCGATCATCGCCTCCGCCACGCTGGCCGTCTTGACCGGCGCCGCCGGCCCGCCCGCGGCGCCGCCGGTATGGACGAAGCCCACGATGTGGTCATCGGCCGCGAAACCCATGGCCAGCTTCACCTCGGTGTCGTACGCCGCCGCACCCGTCTTCCAGGCCGCGGCGTAGCCCAGTGCATGCAGCGCGAGCAGCAGGTTCTGGGTCGCGGCCCCGGTGGCGAGAATCTGTTCGATGGCCGGCACTTTGGTGCCCGTCACCACGCGGCAGGCGGTCACGATGACGAGCGGCGCCCGCAACGCCTTGTCCCGCTCGCGTTGCAGGTCTCCCGGCGACAGGTCGGGGGAGCGGCGCAGCGCCGACGCGGCGAGCAACTCGCCGAACTTCCGCCGCCGATCGCCCTGGATGAGCATGAAGCGCCAGGGACGCAGGCGGCCGTGATCCGGCGCACGCACGGCTGCCTGCAGCGCCTGCGCGAGATGCTCCGGCGAGGGCGCCGATTCGCCGTAGGTCTTGGCGGTGGCGCGCGAGCTCAGCGCTTCCAGCACGTCCATGTCGGTGTTCAGGCCAGCGAGTGATAGACGTTCTGCACGTCGTCGTTCTGCTCGAGCTGGTCGATCATCTCCAGCACTTCATGGGCCTGTGCCTCGGGCAGCTCCATGGGCGTGGTGCAGATGTACTCGTGCGTGGCCGAGATCGGGTGGATGCCGCGCTTCTCCAGCGCCTCCTGCAGGTGCCCGAACTCGGCGAACTCGCAACGCGCGACGATCTGCGGCTCACCCTTCTCGCCGGTGCTGTCGCCCATCTCATCGAGCCCGTGGTCGATGAGGTACAGCTCGAGATCGTCGTGGTCGATGCCGTCCGGCTTCAGGCGGAACACGCCCATCTTGCGGAACTGAAACGCGACGCTGCCGGCATTGGCGAGATTGCCGCCGCTCTTCGAGAAGATGGTGCGCACCTGCGCCACCGTGCGCGTGGGATTGTCCGTTGCGGCCTCGACGATCACCGCCACGCCGTGCGGTGCGTAGCCTTCGTAGATGATGGTTTCATAGGCTGCCGCGTCCTTGCCCGAAGCGCGCTTGATGGCGGCTTCGACCTTGTCCTTCGGCATGTTGATGTGACGCGCGTTCTGCACCGCGCGGCGCAGCGCCGGATTGGAATTGGGATCGGGCCCGCCGGCCTTGACGGCCATGTTGATGTCCTTGGCGATGCGCGCGAACTGCTTGGCCATGCGGTCCCAGCGCGCGAACATCGTGTGCTTGCGAACTTCGAATATGCGTCCCATAAGGCCGCGGATTCTACGCTAAATGGGGACATTCCTCGTTTTCAAGGAAACGGGGACGCACTTCGGACCGGCTGGTCCGCCGCGGCACGCACGCCTGGCCGCGCCCGCCCAACCGTCGCTGTCATCTGCCGCCAGCCGGCACATCCCGCACGGGAATGCTGACATTGCAGACGTCCGTATGCCCCGCGGGCCGAACGTACCACTCGTCGCGCCGGTTGCGGCGAGTCTCGACGTACTTCGCGAACAGCGGCGTATCGGTGCGCAGCACCTCGATGGCCGTGCGCCCGGACTCCGGCAGCGCCGACGCCAGGTGCACGGCCCGGATAGGCACGCGCTGCTCCGGCCTCGCGTAGTAGCCGAGATCCCCGCCGCCGCGCGGCAGCGCGGCCAGTAGTTCGACGCCGCGCAGTACCCGCCCCAGCGCGACGATGTTGCGATCGAGCTGGCGTGGCGCCTGTCCGATGACCACGTAGAGCTCGGCTCCGCTGCCGGTATCAGGCCAATTGTCGCGGCCGACGCCGAGTACACCGTAGCAATGCGCCATCCAGGCCTGGCGCGAAGGCCGGCGTTCCACGCCCGCCGGAAACCCGTCGATCCAGCCGGCCTCGGGTGCGTAGCCGTCCCCGTCGGGTAGTTTGACGAAGGGCACGTTGCGTTCGAAGGCGAAGGCGAATTCGTCGGGCAGCTTGCGCCGCGCGGCTTCCGTGGGACGGGTGGCGTCGGCATCGCCCCACTGCGCCACGAAGTTGTCCTGCACGCGCGTGATGGCGAGTCCATCGAAGAAGCGCTCGGCGACGAGGGCCTTGATGTTCGCGACGTGCCGGGGCGCGAAACGCGGCGCCAGCTCGATGATGACGCGCCCGGCCGCGAGCTCGAGGTACAGGGTATTCGCGGGGTCCGGGCGCCGCCAGTCGGCGGGCTGCGCCATCTCCAGAACCTGGGCGGTCGTCGGCGGTCGATCGCGGTTCGAGTTGCCGATGGCGAAGGCGCTGCCCGTGGCCAGGCACGCCAGCGCTGCGAGAGCGACCCTCATCGCCGGAGCTTGCCGCCGATGCGCAGCGAGCGCGTGGCGATGCGGACTTCCACCAGGAACATCGCGAACGAGGTGACCAGGCCGAGCAGTGAGCACACGAACAGGACGGCAATGAACACTCCCACGTTGAGCGGCAGGAAGGCGCTCGCGAACAGCAGCGTGACCACCAGCGCCGTGAAGAACGCCGACAGCGTCGACATGATGATGGCGCCGTTGATGTATCGCGTGCGCCGCACGATGTAGCGCAGGTCCTGGTCGATGTCGGCGATGCGCGCCGCGTCGGTGGTGGACTCGCGGCGGTCCTCGAGCGTGCGCGCACGGTCGACGATGCGCGCCAGCCGCGCCGTGAGCATGCTCAGCGTGATGCCCACGCCAGAGATGAGGAAGACGGGACCCAGCGCCTGCTGGATGAGAGTCGCGACGTGTGCGGTCTGCAGGTCGACGCCGATCATGGCGTCGCAGTCTGCCACAACATTCCGCGCTCCGGGTTGCCGGCGCGCCGGGTGATCAGGCGAGCAGTGCCTCTTCCACGCGCGAGGCGCGCTTGCGCTCGTGCTCGAGCAGCAGCCGCTTGCGGATGCGGATGTTCTTCGGCGTCACTTCCACCAGCTCGTCGTCGGCGATGAACTCCACGGCGTATTCCAGCGTGAGCTCGATGGGTGGCGTGAGGATCAGCGCATCGTCCTTGCCGGCGGCGCGGATGTTGGTGAGCTTCTTGGTCTTGATCGGGTTCACGACCAGGTCGTTCTCGCGCGAGTGGATGCCGATGATCATGCCCTCGTACACGGCCTCGCCGTGCGACACGAACAGGCGGCCGCGCTCCTGCAGCGAGAACAGTGAGTACGCCACGGCGGTGCCGGCCTCGCTCGAGATCAGCACGCCGTTGTGGCGATCCGGGATGTCACCGGCGAGCGGCGCGTAACCATCGAAGATGTGGCTCTGCAGGCCGGTACCGCGAGTCGCGTTCATGAACTCGCTCTGGAAGCCGATGAGCCCGCGCGCGGAGACGCGGTACTCGATGCGCACGCGGCCGCGGCCGTCGTTCTGCATGTCCCTCATCTCGGCCTTGCGGCGCCCGAGAGCCTCCATGACGGCGCCCTGGTGGGCCTCGTCGATGTCGACGGTGAGCGCTTCGTAGGGTTCGTGCACCACGCCGTCGATGGTCCGCGTGAGCACGCGCGGCTTGCCGACCGCGAGCTCGTAGCCTTCGCGGCGCATGTTCTCGATGAGGATGGTCAGATGCAGCTCGCCGCGGCCCGAGACGCGGAACACGTCCGCGTTCTCGGTCTCTTCGACGCGCAGCGCCACGTTGCTCTCCAGCTCGCGCATGAGCCGCTCGCGGATCTGCCGGCTGGTGACGAACTTGCCTTCCTTGCCGGCGAGCGGCGAGGTGTTCACCTGGAAGCTCATGACCAGCGTGGGTTCGTCGACGGCGATGGGCGGCAGGGCATCGGGATGCTCTTCGTCGCACAGCGTGTTGCCGATGTGCACGTCCTCGATGCCGGTCACCGCCACGATGTCGCCGGCGTAGGCCTCGGGCACGGACTCGCGCGACAGGCCCTTGAACGTCAGGACTTGCTGGATCTTGGCCTTGCCCTTGTCCTCGCTGCCGTTCCAGAGCTGGATGGACTGGCCGGCCTTCACCGTGCCGCGGCGGATGCGGCCGATGCCGATGCGGCCCACGTACGAGTTGTAGTCGAGCGTGGATATCTGCAGCTGCAGCGGCGCTTCCGGCTCGCTCTTGGGCGAAGGCACGTGATGCAGGATGGCCTCGTACAGCGCGCGCATGTCGGGCTCGCGGCGCGTGTGGTCGGTGCTGGCCCAGCCTTCGAGCGCCGAGGCGTAGATCACCGGGAAGTCGAGCTGCCTGTCGGTGGCGCCGAGCTTGTCGAAGAGCTCGAAGGTCTGGTCGATGACCCAGTCGGGGCGCGCGCCGGGGCGGTCTATCTTGTTCACCACGACGATGGCGTTGTGGCCGAGCGCCAGCGCCTTGCGCGTGACGAAGCGCGTCTGCGGCATGGGGCCTTCGACGGCGTCGACCACCAGCAGCACCGAATCCACCATCGACAGCACACGTTCGACTTCACCGCCGAAATCGGCATGCCCGGGCGTGTCGACGATGTTGATGCGGGTGCCGCCGTACTCGATGGCGCAGTTCTTGGCCAGGATGGTGATGCCGCGTTCCTTCTCGATGTCGTTCGAGTCCATGACGCGCTCGGCCACTTTCTCGTGCGCGGCGAACGTGCCGGACTGGCGCAGCAGGCAGTCCACGAGGGTGGTCTTGCCGTGGTCGACGTGCGCGATGATGGCGATGTTGCGGATCGGACGATTTGCCATGTGACTCAAGGGCTTGGCGAGAAGGCGGACGCTTCAGCCGGGCTAAGGGGGCGCGCAGGGTATCAGAAATGAGGGCGGGGAGGAAAAATGGGGCGGGGGGAGAAATTGGGGACATGCCTAATTTCCCCTGTCACAAAGTGCCACACGCACCGCCGCGTCGGAAACCCATCACTTTGTGACAGGGGAAATTAGGCATGTCCCCAATTTCTCCCCCTCAAACCGGCTGCGGCTTCCACTCCGGATGGGTCTTGGCGAGGTGCCGCTGCTCGCGGATCACGTCGTAGCAGGTGGGGCCTTTCTCCAGCACGACGATGAAGCTGTTGTCGTCCACGCGCAGCACGCGTCCCGAGACCATGCAGCGCAGGCCTGCGGTCAGGGTCAGCAAGCCTTCCACACGCGCATCCACCGGGAAGCTGCCGACGCCGGTCACGACCCGCAGTCCTCGTTCGGACAGTTCCGCGACCTTGTAGTTAGCGCCTTCCATGGAAAGCACGGCACCCGTGGTGATGGGGTAGGGCAGCCGGAAGTACTCGCGGCGGCTCTGCAGGATGGGTGTGCGATAGGTCGTTCCCATGTCGGCCACCATACGGGCAAACCCGGAAGGGTGGAATCGGGGCGCGTGGCATGCAGTTCACGGAATCCACGCCCCGGGCTGTTAGTTCCCGGACCGGCGTGGCCGCGGACGCGAACCCGTTCAAATAATGCGGCCGTCCGCGGCCGCTGCCCGCCGGTGGCCGGCGGAGGCGCGTTACGTAGAATCGGGGCATGCGCTACTTCAAATCCGACAATACCGCGAGCGTCAGTCCGGAAATCCTGCGCGCCATCGGCGATGCCAACCGCGGCGCGGCCGTTCCCTACGGCACCGACGACTGGTCGCAGAGGCTCGATGCGGTATTCGGCGAATTCTTCGGCACCGAGGTGCGCGTCTACGCCGTGTCCTCGGGCACTGCGGCCAATTCGCTGTCGCTGGCCGTGCTCTGTCCTCCCTGGGGCACGGTGCTGACGCACGCCGAAGCGCACATCGAGCGCGACGAATGCGGCGCACCGGAGTTCTACACCGGCGGCGCCAAGCTCACGACGCTGGTGGGCGCCGGCGCGAAGATATCCGCGGATGCATTGGCGGAGCGGCTCACCTGGTTCGAGCCTCACGTGCATGCCGTGCAGCCGCGCGTGCTGTCGATCACCCAGGCCACCGAGCGGGGCGCGGTGTATGCGGCCGACGAAATCGCCGCGCTGTCGAAGATCGCCCACGGTCACGGCATGCGCGTGCACATGGATGGCGCGCGCTTCGCCAATGCGATGGTTGCGCGCAAGCTGTCGCCCGCCGAGCTCACCTGGAAGGCCGGCGTCGACGTGCTCTCGTTCGGCGTCATCAAGAATGGCGGCATGAACGCCGAGGCGGTGGTTTTCTTCGATCCCGGGCTGGTCGGGGATTTCGAGTACCGGCGCAAGCGGGCCGGGCAGCTGCTCTGCAAGGGGCGGTATGCCGCGGTGCAGTTGCTCGCCTATCTCGAAGGCGGTCTGTGGCGGCGAAACGCGGAGCGTGCCAACGCGCTGGCGGCACGCATCGCCGCCGCCGCGCCGCATTTGCTCAGTGTGCCGTGCGAAACCAACCAGGTATTCATGCAGCTCGGCACCGAGCGCATCGGCGCGCTGGGTGCGCAGGGCTTCGCCTTCTATCCCTGGGGACCCGTCGGCTCGGGCGAGTGCCGCTTCGTGTGTTCCTGGGACACGCCGGATGACGACGTCGCGGCCTTGTGCGCGGCTCTCGAAAAGCTGTGAGCCACGCCTGGTCTGCCGGGCAGTTCAGCGCCTGAACATGAAGTAGGCGGCGCCGACCAGACACAGCGCCGCCCATAGGAAGTCCAGTTTCAGCGGCTGCTTCATATAGAGGAGTGCGAACGGCACGAACACGGCCAGGGTGATCACTTCCTGCATCACCTTCAGTTGGCCGAGCGAGAGTGTCGTGTAGCCGATGCGATTGGCGGGAACCTGCACCAGGTATTCGAACAGCGCGATGCCCCAGCTGGCGAGTGCGGCGATCACCCAGGGCCTGGTCGCCATGTTCTTGAGATGCGCATACCAGGCGAACGTCATGAACACATTGGAGATCACCAGCAGGCCGGCGCTCTGTGCCCAGGCAGGCAGATTCACGAACGAGCCTTCCATTGCGCGAGTTCTTCGCGCAGCTCGTTCACGGCCTGTTCGAGCGCACTGACCCGCGCCGCGAGATCCGCGGAGTCGCCGCGCCGCGCGGCGTCGGCAGCGGCTCCCGCTTTCGCAGGTGCGGTGGGCTCGGCGTCGTCCGGAGCCACAGTGCTCGGCAACTCCGGCAGTTCTTCGAACAACTGTGCCCAGCTCGAGTCACGGCGCCCGGGCTCGCGCGGCAATTGCCGCACGAGTGCGCCCTCCGGCCGCCGGGCCAGTCCGTCGAGCAGGGACTCGATGACACCGGGATCGGGCAGCTCGGTCATGCGCGGCACGCGGGCGCGCAGCTCACCCGGCGTCTGAGGTCCGCGCAACAGCAACTCGCAGACGATGGCGGTTTCCTGGGGTGTGAACTTCAGGCTGCCGAACTCGGTGTTGCAGAAGATCTGCTGATACTTGGGCACGCGACTGCCGAACCCCGACTTCTCGATGACCAGATGGCGGCGCGCGAGCCCATCCACCGCGGCCTTGACCGTTTGCTCGTCGAGTTGCAGGAGGGGTTCCCGATTGCTCTTCTGGTTGCAGGCGTTGACCAGCGCGTTGAGCGACAGCGGGTACTGGTCGGGCGTGGTGATCTGCTTTTCGATGAGCGAGCCGATGATGCGGGCTTCGACGGCGGACAGACGGATGTTCATGCGCGCCAGTATACTGAGCCGTGTCACGCCGATTGCTCTACCTCCTGCTGCTCCTGGTAGTGGCGGGCGCGCTGCTGTTCATGCGGCTGCCCATCGTACCGACCTATGCCGGCCGCATCATCGAGAACGCCGGGCACATGCCGTTATTCTTCCTGATCACGCTGGCCATTCTGTACGTGCTGCGCGACTGGCATCCCTTCAGGAGCGGACGTTGGTCGGCCCTGTCCTTGTACTCGTTGGCCGGACTGGCCGGCATCGGCGCGGGCTTTCTCAGCGAAGTGATCCAGATGCCGTTGCGGCGCGACGCGAGCTGGGAGGACGTGTCTGCGGATGCCATCGGCACCCTGTGCGCGTTGGCGGTGTATTACGTCCTGTTCGATCGCAGTGCCGGCCCGCGCGGCTGGCGACGGGCGCTCGCCGTGGTCGTGATCGTCGCCTGCGGCAGCGTCTACCTGGCGCCCATCGTCACCATGACGCGCGCCTATTTGCATCGCAATGGACAATTCCCGGTGCTGGCGGATTTTCATTCGCCCGTGGAGCTGTCCTGGACAGTGAGCTTCGGGGTGAGGCGCAAGATCGTCGATGGCGTCCTGCGGGTGGAGTTCGTGGCCGATGGATTTCCGGGGCTGTCTTTTCACGAACCGGTACCCGACTGGCGGGGTTACAAACAGCTGGTGATCGACCTGCAGAATCCGGCAGCAGAGCCGCTGGCGCTCGGAGTGCGCGTGCACGATATCGGGCATGGCCTGCAGTACAGCGACCGCTTCAATCACCATTTCCAACTGGCGCCGCACGAGCGCAAGACATTGCGCTTCGACCTCGAAGACATCCGCCGCGGTCCAAGAGCCCGACTGATGGACCTGCAGCGGATTTCGGACGTCACGCTGTTCTGCACCATGAAAACGACTGGCTCTCGCGAGGTGTGGCTGTACGGCATGAGACTGGAGTAGCGGTCGCACTTTGAACATAGGCTGTTTCGGTGGCCGTTCACGGTCAAATCCCCACCGAAATGGGCATTTCGGTCGGCGACCGCGATGCCTATACTTCCCGCCATGGAACCGATCGCCGACACCTTCGACGCCGCCTTCTCCAAGACCGTGGATCTCGCCAACAAGATGGCGGACAAGGACAAGGACGCGGACCTGTGGGACATCGCCGATGGCCTGCTCGCCGGCGCCATCCAGTACTGGCTCTATTCGCGCCAGCCCTGCGGCGACTCGCGTTGCCAGGACTGCATGCCGATCAGCACGGCCGAAGGCCGCATGTCGGAGCTCAAGCGGCTGATCGAACAGCTCGCGTCCGAGAGCGAGTACTTCCACACCCCCACCGACTCCAACGCCGGCCGCGCGTAGGCCGGCTGCCCGCGAAGACGCTCGGGCAACAGTCCCGGACGCGCAGTCATGCGTCCGGACTCGCAGTCAATCGCGCCGGACTCCCGGACATTCGCCGCATCTCTCCTGCTAGTTAGTCTGCCGGCCCCGCTATCGGGTAACCACAGGAGAAGATTCATGAAGAAGATTTCGCCGCTCTCGGCGTTGCTCGCCGCCGCAGTCATGCTGTCGGGCATGGCTCTGGCGCACGACCACCCGGGCCGTGATCCGCGCGGTGGCAAACGCGACAATCCGCCGCCGCCGGCCGTGCTTCAGCTCGACGAGGTGCGCAATGCGGCATCGAAGTATCTCGACGTCGATCGCGCGGTCGCCGACGGCTACGTCGACATCGGCCTGTTCATGCCCCACATGGGCTGGCACTACATGAACGACAAGCTGGTCGACGAGCGTTTCGAGCCGGGCAAGCCGGAACTGCTCGTGTATGCGGATGATCCCTGCGGCGGCAAGCGCAAGCTGGTCGCGGTGGAGTACGCGGTGCCGTTCGCACTGTCGAAGCGGGCGCCGCTGGGCTTCATCGGCCGCGCAGACGAATGGGACGCGAACCAGACGTTCCAGCTGTGGACGCTGCACGCCTGGTTGTACGAGTACAACCCCGACGGTGTATTCGTCGCGCACAACCCGCGCGTCCCGTAGGAATCGGGGGCGGCCCCCATTTCCTGGAAACCGGGCCGGGGCTGAAGAGCTCCGGCTCCGTCTCCGGACGCGGCGTCCGGTCAGGCCACGGCCGTGGTCGTGCCGGCCGACGCTTCCGCCAGCGACTGTTCCAGCAGGACCAGACCTTCGTCGAGCTGCGCCTCCGGGATGGTCAGCGGCGCCAGGATGCGGATGACGTTCGAATACAGACCGCAGGACAGCAGGATCAGTCCGCGGCGTCCCGCGGCCTGCACCACCGCCCGGGTGAGCTCGGCATCCGGCGCATCGGCGCGGCGATTCTTCACCAGCTCTATCGCCACCATCATGCCGAGTGCGCGCACTTCGCCGATGCACGGGAACTTGGCCTGCATCTGCCGCAGACGCGAAACGAGTCGCGCGCCCAGGTCCTGCGCGCGCTGATTCAGGTTCTCCTGTTCCAGCACTTCGAGTACGGCGAGTCCCGCGGCACAGGCCAGCGGCGAGCCCGCGAACGTACCGCCGAGCCCGCCCACCACCGGTGCGTCCATGATCTCGGCCTTGCCGATCACGGCCGATAGCGGCACGCCGCCCGCGATGCTCTTCGCCACGGTCATGAGATCGGGCTCGATGCCCGCGTGCTCGATCGCGAAGGTGCGGCCAGTGCGCGCAAAACCGGTCTGGATTTCATCGGCGATGAGCAGGATGCCGTGCTTGTCGCAGAGCGCCCGCAGGGCGCGCAGGAATTCCGGCGGCGCGATGTAGAACCCGCCTTCCCCCTGCACCGGTTCGATGATGAGGGCCGCCACGCGCTGGGGATCGACGTCCGCCTTGAAGAGATTCTCGATCGCGGCGAGCGACTGTTCCGGCGCGACGCCATGGAACGCCATGGGATAGGGGACATGGAACACTTCCGGCAGCATGGGCCCGAAGCCAGCCTTGTACGGCTGCACCTTGCCGGTGAGCGCGATGCAACCCAGCGTGCGGCCATGAAAGCCGCCCGTGAACGCGATGACCGCGCTGCGCCGGGTGGCGTAACGCGCGATCTTCACCGCGTTCTCCACGGCTTCGGCGCCGGTGGTCAGGAAGATGCTCTTCTTGGGCGTCGGGCCGGGCGCGAGCCGGTTCAACTCTTCGGCCAGCGCGATGTAGCTCTCGTAGGGCGTCACCTGGAAGCAGCCGTGCGTGATCTTCTCCAGCTGCGCCGCCATGGCGGCCTTCACCCGCGGATGCAGGTGGCCGGTGTTCACGACCGCGATGCCGCTCGCGAAATCCACGTAGCGGCGGCCCTCGACGTCCCAGAGCTCGGCGTTCAGCGCGCGGTCGGCATACACGGCCAGTGAATTGCCCACGCCACGCGGCACCGCGGCGATGCGCCGCTTGTGCAGATCGGCATTGTTCGACATGGATCCAGACCTCTACGCCATGTGATGGCGGGCCAGTGGCAAGGATCGCAGTCTACGCCCGGAGCCCTGGAAAATGGCATTACAGACGGCGGGGGCCACCAGTGCGGTGGCCGGTTCGCCTATGCCGCCGGGCGCCTCGTGGCTGTCGATGAGATAGGCGTCGACGCGCGGCGCGTCGTTCATGCGCGCCACCGGGTAGCTGTCGAAATTGGTCTGCCGCACGCGCCCGCCGTGCAGGTTGATCTGGCCCCACATCAGCGCCGAATAGCCGAACAGGATGGAGCTTTCGATCTGCGCGACCACGGTATCGGGGTTCACCTGCTGGCCGCAGTCCGCGGCGCAGTACACGCGATGCACCTTCACCTTGCCGTCGTTCTCGATGGTGATGTCGGCGACCTGCGCCATGTACGTGCCATAGCCTTCCATGATCGCCAGGCCGTGCGCATGGCCGCGCGGCGGGTAGCCGAAGCGCGCCTCGTGGGTCACCAGGTCCAGCACCTTGAGGAATCGCGGCTGTTTCTCCAGCAGCGCGCGGCGGAATTCCGCCGGTCCCTTGCGCTGCGTGAATGCCAGCTCGTCCATGAAGCACTCGGCGACGAAGCAGTTCAGCGAATGGCTGACGCTGCGCCAGTAGCCGACGTTGATGCCGATCTCCTGCTGCCGGAAATCGACGCGCACGTTCGGCACGTCGTAAGGGTAGTTGGCGGCGGCCTCCACTGCGAACGGATCGACGTTCTTCTCGACCGCGGCCGGGAACATGCGCGCGGTGATCGACGGACCCGTCAGATGCAGTCGCCACGCCGTGAGCTTGCCCTTGGCGTCGAACGCCCCGGTGGCCTGATCGAAAGCCGGCGGACGATAGGCGTCGTGCGTCATGTCGTCCTCGCGGGTCCACAGGAGTTTCACGGGTTTCCTGACCGCCTTGGAGGCCTCGACCGCGGCGGGGATGAAGTCCACTTCCAGCCGCCGGCCGAATCCGCCGCCGAGGAAGGTGGTGTGCACCGTCACCTTCGAGGCGTCCACGCCGGCGGCCTTGGCCGCGGCCGCCTGGGCGATCTGCTGCACCTGTGTGGGCACGTACAGCTCGACGCCCTCCGCGCGCACGTCGGCCGTGCAGTTCTGCGGCTCGAGCGTGGCATGCGCGAGCAACGGCAGCTCGTAATCGGCGCGGATCACGCGCGCCGCGCTCTTGATCGCGGCGTCGACGTCGCCATCGTTGCGGGCCACGCGCCCGTCAGCTGCGGCGCCCTTGCGCAGGGTCTGGGCGATCCTGGCGTCGTTGAGCGCGGCGTTCGGGCCCGCGTCCCATTCGATCTGCAGCGCGTCGCGCGCCTTCTTCGCGCGCCACCAGTTGTCGGCGACCACCGCGACCCCCGAGGAGGTGAGCACGGTGGCGACCACGCCGGGCATGGCGCGCGCCTTCTCGTCGTTGAAGGTCTTCACCGTGCCGCCCAGCACCGGGGGCTGCGCCAGCGCCGCATACAGCATGCCTGGCAGCCTGACGTCGATGCCGTACACGGCGCTGCCGTCCACCTTTGCCGGCGTGTCCTTGCGACGTTGCGGTTTGCCGATCAGCGTGAACTGCTCGGCGGGTTTCAGCGGCACGTCCGCCGGCACGGGTAGTTTGGCGGCCGCCGCGGCCACCTCGCCGAACTTCAGTTTCTTGTACTGCGGCGAGATGACCACGCCCTCGTCCACCTTGCAGGTGCGCGCATCCACACCCCATTCCGCGGCCGCCGCGGCGACCAGCAGATGGCGCGCGGTGGCACCGGCCTTGCGCAGCTTGTCCCAGCCGTCGCGCACGCTGGTGCTGCCGCCGGTGATCTGGCCGCCCAGCAGATTGTTGACGTAGGCATCGCCGGGCGGAGCGAATTCCACCTGGATCTGCGCCAGCGACACGCCGAGTTCCTCGGCCAGCAGCATGGGCAGGGCGGTGTACACGCCCTGGCCCAT
>CAMLGF010000045.1 GCA_946479515.1 uncultured Pseudomonadota bacterium
CGGCGATGGTGCGGATGTCGAGGCGATCCTGCAGGTCGCGCAACACCTCTTCATGGGTGTCGACTACCGTGACCTCGTTGGCTTCCTCGCGTGACAAGTGGTAAGCCGCAGTGCGCCCAACCTGCCCGGCGCCAAGGATCACGATCTTCATGGGGGCGCTATTGTAGCCCTGCGGCCAGGGGCCGGCGCTCTTCTGTGCCGGGCGGCCGATTGTCGAATTCCGACAGGGCATCGTGGAACCCACCGATGCCGGGCGGTGCAAGCAAGATTTAGAGTGTCTCGAGTTTCCGGAAAGCCACTGCGGGAGACCCGATGAAGTCCCTCATTGTCTGCATCGCTGTCTCATTGGCTTGCGCATCGGGGCTCGCGGCAGAACCCCAGGCCCGCGCGAACAAGCCCCGGGTCGCGACTGCCGGCGACGCCTCCGCGCCGCCCGCGAAGCCGCTCGATCTGCGCATCGGCGACATCCGCAAGTACATGACACCCGAAGACTTCCGGGCCTTGAGTGCCCCGCCGGATGATTCCGATACCGTCGTCGTGCAGGCAGACGCGCCGCGCATCCCGATGAAATCGAAACTGGACGTGCCCCACGGCATCATCGCGCCGTTCTGGGCACTGGCACATCCGACACAGGCCTGGCGCATCTTTCTCCCGGATCCCCGGGTGAAGATCGACGACATACGAGCGCCGCAGGACAAGATTCCACCGCCCGTGTTTCGCTGGGGTCCCTAGCTTCCGCGCTGTGCCCGGTCGGCACCGGTTCTGCCGGGGCCGCGACTACCGGTGCGCGTTGATCTGGTCCTTGAGCGCCTGGGCCGCGCTGCGCGCCGCCGCGGCGAAGTCGTCGCCGCTGCTGGCGTAGAGAATGGCGCGCGATGAGCTGATCACGAGGCCGTCGCCCGCGGGAGTCTTGCCGGCCGCCATCACCTTCGCGACGTCTCCACCTTGCGCGCCCACGCCAGGGACCAGGAAGGGCAGCTCTCCGGTGCGCGAACGGATGTCCGCGAGTTCCTCCGGGTAGGTCGCGCCGACCACCAGCATGCAATTGCCGGCGGCATTCCATTCCCTGGCGACACGCTCTGCCACGTGCTGAAACAGCTTCTTCCCGGGGCCGACGTGCAGATCCTGGAAATCCTTCGCGCCAGGATTCGACGTGCGGCACAGGACGATCACGCCCTTGTCGGCGTGCTTCAGGAACGGCTCCACCGAGTCGCGGCCGAGGTAGGGATTCACGGTCACGGCATCCGCACCGTAGCGCTCGAAGGCTTCACGAGCGTACTGCTCGGCAGTGCTGCCGATGTCCCCGCGCTTGGAGTCGAGGATCACGATGGCGTGCGGCGCCGTAGCCTTGATGTAGTCGATGGTGTGTTCGAGCTGGTTCTCGGCGCCGTGCGCGGCGTAATGCGCGAATTGCGGCTTGTAGGCGCAGACGAGATCTCGGGTCGCGTCGACGATCGCCTTGTTGAACTCGAAGATGCCGCCGGGCGCATCGCGAAAGCGGTCGGGAAACTTTCCCGGCTCGGGGTCGAGGCCCACGCACACCAGCGAATTGCCTGCCTGCCAGGCCGCGCGCAGCTTATGCGCAAAGCTCATCTAACCACCTCGAGATATTCGAGCATCATGATCTTCACGCCCATCGACGCGAAATTCACCTGGATGTTGGCCTGCGGACCCTGGCCCTCGACCTTGAGGATCACGCCCTCGCCGAATTTCTTGTGACGCACGCGCGCGCCGAGCTTGATGCCGGGCGCCAGCTCCTCGCTGGGCGCCTTGAAACGCCCGGCGGCCACGGGCCGCGAGATCTGGATTCGCGGGCGCACCTCTTCGACGAGGTTCTCGGGTATCTCCGCGATGAACCGCGACGGCGTACCGAAGCTGTCCATGCCGTGCAGGCGGCGCTGCTCTGCATAGGTGATGTACAGCTGCTTCATCGCGCGCGTGGTTCCCACGTAGGCGAGCCGGCGCTCCTCTTCGAGCCCCTCGTCGTCGTTGAGCGAGCGCTGGTGGGGGAACAGACCGTCCTCCATGCCGGCGAGGAACACCAACGGAAACTCCAGACCCTTCGCCGTGTGCAGGGTCATCATCTGCACGCAGTCCTCCCAGGCTTCGGCCTGGCCTTCGCCCGATTCGAGCACGGCGTGGGCGAGGAAGGCTTGCAGCGGCGGCATCGGTTCTTCGTCCGTGGATGCCACATCGGGCGCGAAGCCGCGGGCCGCGGAAACGAGCTCGTTCAGATTCTCGACGCGAGCTTCGCCGCGATCGGCCTTCTCTTTCTTGTGGTGCTCGACAAGCCCGGAGTTGTTGATCACGTGATCGACCTGCTCGTGCAGCTCGAGCCCGGAGATGTCATTACCCAGTTGTTCCACCAGCTTCAGGAAGCCGTTCACCGCGGCCTCCGCCTTGGGCCCCAGCGTGCCGGCGGCGACGCAGTGGGCGGCGGCGTTCCACAAGGAGGTGCCCGCAGCCCGGGCCTGTTCTCGCAACACGTCCAGCGACTTCGCGCCGATGCCGCGTGTGGGCAGATTCACCACGCGCTCGAACGACGCGTCGTCGGCATGGTTGGTGATGATGCGCAGGTACGCCAGCGCATCCTTGATCTCCGCGCGCTCGAAGAAGCGCAAGCCGCCGTACACCTTGTAAGGAATGCGGGCGGAGAGGAATACCTCTTCGAACACGCGCGATTGCGCGTTACTGCGGTAGAGAATCGCGACGTCACGCCGTGGATTGCCCTGGTTGGTCCACTCGCGGATGCGGTTCATGACGAACTCGGCTTCGTCGCGCTCGTTGAACGCGGCATAGAGCCGGATGCGCTCGCCGTCCTTGCCCTCGGTCCAGAGATTCTTGCCCAGGCGGCCGGTGTTGTGGCTGATTAGCGCATTGGCGGCCTTGAGGATGTTGCCGGTGGAGCGGTAGTTCTGCTCCAGGCGGTACATCCTGGCGGCCGGATAATCGCGCGTGAACCGGGTGAGGTTCTCGACGCGCGCGCCGCGCCAGCGGTAGATGGACTGGTCGTCGTCGCCAACGATGAACGGCGCGCCGTCCGAGCCGGCGATCAGCAGCGCCCAGGCATACTGGATGGCGTTGGTGTCCTGGAATTCATCGATGAGCACATGGCGAAAACGACGGCGGTAGTGCGCGAGCAGCGCGGCGTTGTCACGGCAGAGCTCATACGCGCGCAGCAGCAGCTCGGCGAAATCGACGACGCCGGTGCGCTGGCACTGCGCCTCGTACTCCTTGTAGACGCGGAGCAGCGTGGCGCGCGTGGGGTCGCCCGCGTCCTTGAGCGTGCCCGGGCGATGACCTTCGTCCTTGTTGTGGTTGATGAACCACTGCACTTCGCGCGGCACCCAGCGCGTTTCGTCGAGTTCCATGGCCTTGAGGATCTTCTTGGTCAGGCGCAGCTGATCCTCGCCGTCGAGGATCTGGAAGCTCTGCGGCAGGTTGGCCTCGCGCCAGTGCAGGCGCAGCAACCGGTGCGCGATGCCATGGAACGTGCCGACCCACATCGCGCCGCCGGGGACTCCTAGCAACCTCTCGATGCGCTGGCGCATCTCGGCTGCGGCCTTGTTCGTGAATGTCACCGCGAGAATGGAATGCGGCGACGCGCCCTCGTTCTGGATGACCCAGGCGACGCGGTGCGTGAGCACGCGCGTCTTGCCCGAGCCGGCACCAGCCAGTACCAGCACGGGTCCCACGGGCGCGGAAACCGCGGCGCGTTGGGCCTCGTTGAGGCCCTGGAGAATCGGCGAGTCGTTCATCGGGCCGCGGATTGTAGGGGACATGCTTCGTTTTCGCTGTCACATTTCCGCCCCGTTTTACAGCCCCGGGCGCGGCGGCGGTTCGTCGGCTTGCGCGTCGAGCTCCTGCTTGTTCGGTGCGATGACCTTTTCGTCGAAGTAGTCGAGGATGGCGGCCACCAGCGCCAGGAACACGGGGCCGACGACGATGCCGATGGCGCCGAACGCGGCGATGCCGCCGACCACGCCGACGAACACCATGAATGCGGACACCGGCGCGTAACGGGAGACGAGGATGGGCCGCAGGATGTTGTCCGACGTCGAGACGATGATGCCCCAGACGAGCAGGAACGTGGCCATGGTCCAATGTCCCGTGGCGCCGAGGTACAGGACGCCCGGAATCCAGACGATGGCGGCGCCGCCCGCCGGCAACAGCGCGAGAACGGTGGCGAGCACGCCAAATACCACCGGCGACGGCAGACCGGCGATCGCGAAGCCGATCGATACGAGTATTCCCTGGCAGATGGCGGTGAGTCCGATGCCGTAGAAAACGCCTCGCGTGACGCTCGCGAGGTGAGCGAACAGCTGCTCGCGATGCTCCTCGGGCACGGGTATCAGCCGCTGCAACCGGTCGAACATGCTGGCGCCATCGCGCAGGAAGAAGAACAACAGGAACAACATGAAGAAGAAGCCGACCATCGTGCCCAACGCCGACAGCACTACGCCGCCGCCGACCGAGGCGATGTTCCTGAGCAGGGTCTGCCCCGCGTTCGTCAGCCATTCCTGGATGTCGGCCCCGGAAACCGACAGCTGCTCACGGGCCAGCCGGGCCACGGGGCCGATGACGGGGTACTGCTCGAGATTCGCGAGCGTGCTGCCATCCAGGCGATAGGGGCTGTGCTGGATGTAGACCACCAGGGCGCGCGCCTGATTCGCGAAGGCAATGCCCAGCATCGTCAATGGAATCAGCAATACGAAGGGTGTCACGCCGGTGAGCAATCCGGCGGACCAGCCATTCCGCCCACGGAACTTGCGGGTCAGCCAGCGGTGCACCGGGCTCAGCAGGAAGGCGAGAAAGACCGCCCAGGCCATGGAGCCGGCGAAAGGCTGCAGTACCAGCAGCAAGCCGTACAACACCAATGCGGCGAGTGCGACGAAGAATGCCTTTGTGTAGAACTCCACGGGCACCTTATATATGCGTGCGCCGCACCCGGTAAAGCGGAGGCTGGATGAGCCTCACGGCCCTCTGCGCACCATTCTGGCCGGCACCGACGCTCGAGGGGATGGCATCGTCGCTACCGCCAACCGCTCGTTGTTAGGCAACGGGGCAACGGAGCCTTTCATCGCGCCAGGAACCGGAGCTGACGGCGCGAGGGAAAGTGAAATATGCTCCGCGATTGCACGCCGTCAGAACGCCCCGGGACACGACAGAGCAGCAGGGATGAGCAGTCTCTCCGACCTCTATGCCGAATTGAAGGCCGACGTGGTCGCGCTCGCCGACCCTCTCATCGAGCATTCTCAGAAACACCTGCGCGCGCGGGATGATTTCCTGCCGCACGCCGCGGTGCTCGGCGCCGAGGGCAAGGTGGTGATGATGGGCGCCATGACGGGTTCGCGTGAAGGGCAGGCCAACGCCGATTACATTCTTCCTTTGCTGACGAACGGCATCCGGCAGCTCTCGCAGGAAAAAGTGCTCGTCGCCTTCGGCATCGCGGAGAACGTGAGCCTCACCCGGGGGGACAGGCCGCTGCAGGCCATCAAGGTACTGCTGGAGCACGAACGAGGGCTCAACGTCGCGATGTACCTGCCTTTCCACAAGACCGGCGAGAGTGAGTACTACTTCGGCGACGCCTTCGTCACCCCCGCGACTCCGGTACTGAAACTCTGGCCTCCGGTGCCGTGAATCCGCGGGGGTAGTTAGGTTGACGCCTCGGCCGGCCGGACAGTCGCCGGCCTGGAGCGCAGGGTCCCGAGATACGACCCGAGCAGCACCAGCGGGAAGCCGAAGGCCATGCCCGTCGTGAGCCTCTCGTCCAGCACCAGAGCGCCCAGCACGATGGCCACGGCCGGGTTCACGTAGGTGATGACCGTGGCGCGCGCCGGGCCCACTTCCGCGATCAGGGCGAAGAACACGATGAACGCCGCCGCCGTGCACAGTACGCCGAGTCCGACCACCGAGGCGGCCGATACCATGCTCACCTCGTCCGGTAGCAGGAACGGCGCGAACGGAAGGTAGATGAGACTTGCCAGCATGAGCGAGCCGGTGATCACACCTATCGCCGGAATATCCTTCAGCTTGCGGTCGATGATGATCGGACCGATGGCATAGCACAGCGCCACCAGGATGGTTGCGCCCACGGCGGCGAAGTCGTCGAAATGGATGTCGAGACCCACCAGCAACGCCACTCCGGCGAAACCCAGGCCCAATCCGAGCAGGCGTCGCGATTCCAGCTTCTCGTGCCCCAGCCTGCTGATGATGAGCGCCGCGAACAAGGGCACCACGGCGATGAGCAGACCTGCCGTGGAGCTGTTCAGGCGCGTCTCGGCGTGGCCCAGCATCCACCAGGGCAGGCTGATCTCGATGAGTGTGAACGCCAGCAACCACTTCCACTTGCGGAAGGCGGGCAGCAGCGCATTCCGGCGCAGCGCGAGGGGTGCGAGCAGCAGCGAACCGAGCACCGTGCGCGCGCCGGCCACCACCAAGGGATCGATTTCACCCACGGCGATACGTATCAGCAGATATGGCATGCCCCAGAGCAGGCCGAGCGCGATGAAAAGAATCCAGCCTCGTTTCGACATCGCGGGATTGTAGGGAAACCACGGCTGGCCGAGCGAGAAAGGAATGCTTATGCAGGCACAAGAACTCCTGGCGGTCCCCGCGACGTTGCCAGATGCCACCAGTCCGGGTGGGGCATTGAACGGCAATCCCGTCGACAGAATTCGCGGCGTGGGCGTTGATGCCCGCGCGGGCTCCGGCGATGCTCGCCGCCGATGACATTCAAGTACGTGTCCGTCGAAGACGCCATTGCCGCGTGCGGCCTGCGCATGATGGTGGTCGGTAACGTGCCCAGTCCGTGGGGCGAGGCGGCCAAGGGCATCTTTCACATCAAGCGCATCCCCTTTTCCGCCGTGCGCCTGGTGTACGACAACGACGCATTGAAGCGCTGGGCGGGGCAGCTTTCCGCGCCGGTGGCTGTGTACGAGGACGAAGCGCCACGCGGCGGTTGGGCCGAAATCCTGATGCTGGCCGAGAGGCTGGCGTCAACGCCCGGACTGCTGCCGATGGCACCGGAGCCGAGGGGCAAGGCACTCCTTCTGGCCGATAAGTTCTGCGGGCAGGGTGGCATCGGTTGGACGCGTCGCTTGCAGCTGGTGCATGCCGGCCTCGAGAGGTCCGGCGGGTTCGGCGAACGGGTGGCGGCTTATCTGGGCGGCAAGTACGGATACGACCCGGCGCAGGCCGAAGCCAATGCCGTACGCTTGCGCACCCTGCTGCGCGAGATTGGCTCCGCGTTGCGTGAGCAGCGTTCCGCGGGTCCTTACTATCTCGGCGGGACACTCTCCGTAGTCGACGTTTACAGCGCTGCCTTCATGGCGCTGTTCGTGCCTTTGCCGCAGGCGCAATGCGCAATGCACCCTGCCGCGCGCGCCGCCTTCGAGTGGCTGGACGACGAAACCCGCAGCGCGATCGATCCGCTGCTGCTCGAGCACCGCGACATGATGTACGCCCGGCATCTGGAATTGCCGTTGTCACTGTGAGCCACCTCGCGCCGTCGGCCGCGCACCCCCTGGTTCACGCCTGTTTCCGGCCGCGGCATGCGCGCCTGCTACCTCTCAAGGGATAAGTAGGAATCCGCCGATTCCCGGCTGGCACGGCGAACCGCACCTTGGATCATGTGTCTCAAGGGCGAGGCGACATGTTCAGACGCGGCATCTATCTTTCGGAGCTCATCCCCCTGCTGCTCTCGCTGAGCATGCTGGGTGCGGCGCTATACGGGCTGCTCACCGAACGCGTTCCGTCGCTCACCGGGCAGCACCGCGTGCTCGGACTGGTCACGCATGCACAGGACCCGGGCCTGTACTGGATGTCGATCATCGTCTATCTACTGCTGGGCGCGCTGCTGGGATACACGAGCGTGCGCAACCTGCGCGGCTACTGAGCGGGCGCCCCGGAATCCGCGCGGGCTTCGGCCATCACCCAATCGACGAACGTGCGAACCAGCGGGCGCCGGAAATGCGCCGCTGGTGCCATGAGGTAGTAGCTCCAGGGCGCCATCCAGCTCTCCTGCGTGACGCGCACCAGTTGTCCCCGGGCAAGCAGCGGCGCCACGTGCGGGCCTCGGCCGATGGCGATGCCCAGTCCGGAAATGGCGGCGCCCACCAGAACCACCGAATCACTGAACTGCGGACCGTGGCCGGCGGCCATGGTAGGCAGGCCGGCGCGCTCGAACCAGCCACGCCAGCCCAGCCACGGCTGCTCGGGACTGGCGTCAATGTCATGCAGCAACGGGTAGTCGGCGAGCGCGGCGAGCGTGTCCGGCATGCGTCCGCCGCGAAACAGCGTCGGGCTCGCCACCGGAAACAACTCTTCGCGGCACAACAGCTCGCCCTGCAGCCCGCGACCCGGAGATGGCGCGAAGCGGATGGCGAGATCGATGGCATCGCGGCGGAAGTCGAGGACGGAGCGCGAGGTCTTCAATACCAGGTCGATGCGCGGGGCGCGCTCGCGGAAGCGATGCAGGCGAGGCAGCAGCCAGCCATTGGCGAAGGCCGCGAGCGTCGTCACGGTGAGCAAGCCATCGGCGCGCTTGGTGCGCAGCCGCGCCGTCGATTCCCCGAGAAGATCGAAGCCGGCCGAAAGCTCCGGAAGATAGTCGCGACCCTGGTCGGTCAGCACCAGCCCCCGCGCCAGCCGCTGGAAGAGGTGAGTGTCGAGATACTCCTCCAGCCGGCGAACCTGCTGGCTCACCGCGGCCGCCGACACGCGTAGTTCCGCGGCCGCGGCCACGAAGCTTCCGAGGCGGGCGGAAGCTTCGAAGGCGCGCAGGGCATTCAACGGAGGAAGTCGTCTGACCATGACCAAGAATACCTTGGTCTCAGCCAAAAGCCTTCCCGCTCGCACCTGGTGCTGCCGCACCGGATACTGCTGCGCACGGCAACCAACCAGAGGGATCCCCTCCCCATGCATCTGTTCGACTACCTGGATTCGGGCAACGGTTTCAAGGTCCGGCTGCTGCTGTCGCAGCTCGGCATGAAGTACCAGTGGACCCATGTCGACATCGACCAGGGACTGACACGCACCCCGGAATTCCTCAAGCGCAATCCCAATGGACGTATCCCCACGCTCGAGCTCGACGACGGCACCAATCTGTTCGAGTCCAACGCCATCATGTGGTATCTCGCGGAGGGCTCGCGCTTCGTGCCGGCCACGCAGCTGGGGCGCGCGCAGGTGCTGCAGTGGATGTTCTTCGAGCAATACAGCCACGAACCCTACGTCGCCACCCCGCGTTACATCTGCCGCCATCTGCCGGCCGATCATCCGCGCCGCGCCGAATTACCGGGGCGGCTCGAGAAAGGGCATGCAGCGCTCGAGGTCATGGAGGGCCACCTCGCAAACCACGAGTTCTTCGTCAACGACCGGTACGGCATCGCGGACATCGCGCTGTATGCCTATACGCACGTGGCGCCGGACGGCGGCCTTGATCTGGCGGCTTATCCGCATGTCCGCGCGTGGCTGGGCCGCGTGGCCTCGCAGCCGGGGTACGTCGCATTGCTCGACGTGCCAAGCGCCGCATGAGCTTCGCGAAGACGCCCGCGCCACCGTATTACGCGGTGATCTTCACCTCCACGCGCACCTCCGTGGACGAGGGTTATGACGCCGTGGCCCGGCGCATGGTGGAGCTGGCGGTCGCGCAGCCCGGCTTTCTCGGCGTCGAAAGCACGCGCGGCCCGGATGGGCTTGGCATCACGGTCTCATACTGGTCGTCGCTCGAGGCGATCTCCGCGTGGAAGGCGCAAGGCGAGCACCGTGCCGCGCAGGCCAGCGGCCATCGCAAGTGGTACGAGCACTTCGAGCTGCGCGTGGCCAGGGTGGAGCGCGCGTATGGCGGCCCCCGGCATGAGCCAAACAATCCCTCGACGCCCTGAGGTCGCTCGATCGCGACGGGTGTAAGCCTGAGACTACGGTGCGACAATGGTTGTGGCGCCGGGCGGACGGAGGCTAGTCTTGCGGGCTGTCATTGAAGCCCGCGAGGACCGATGCGCAAATTCCTGTACCTGAGCAATGCGCAGCGCTTTGGTGATTTCGCGTTGCTGCTGATGCGCATCTTCGTCGGATTGTTCCTGATCTGGGGCGTCTGGGACAACATCACCGACCCGGCGCGCATGCTCGAATTCATCGAGTTTCTCCGCAAACACGGCTTCCCCAACCCGCGTCTGCTGGCACCGCTGTCGGTGTACGTTCAGCTGCTCGTCGGCGTGGGGTTCGTGCTTGGCGTGTTCACACGTTGGGCCGGCATTCTGTGCGTGATCAATTTCGTCATCGCCATCGTCATGGTGGATCGGTTCGGGGGCCTGCGCGCCGTCTTCCCGTCCGGTTGTCTGGTGGTCATCGGTCTCTACCTGGCGACACATGGTGCCGGTCGCCTGTCGATGGATTCGGTTCTCCGAGCCAATGAGTTGCCCCGCACGAGCAGCGGAGTGCGCCTGAAGAGATGAGACCCGGGGAGCGTGAACCGTTTGCCGGTCGTGACCGGTCGGTGACGACGCGCGGAAAATAATCTGGCTCGCGAGTGAACCAAGCGGGATCCAAACAGTCGGTCAGGAAAGGTACCCGCACATCTTCGCTCGAGACACATCGTGAATCGCTTTCGCTGGCCAACGGACAAATCGCTCGAATCCGCGAGCAACGCGCTTTCCTCCTGGTTGGGGGCGCCGGCTTCCACCCGCAGCGAGTGGAAGGCCCGGACGATGCTCTCGAGTTCGAGCCCCTGCTGGTGGACCATGCCCCCTCAAACCAGGGCGTTCGCGAAGCGGGTCGGCTCGTGGATCGCCGCGGAATTCACGCCGGGTGAATCGACGAAGGCGTCGCCGTCCACCTGACGCCAGTTCGAGCCCGGCCAACCGGGCAGCATCTCCTCGCAGCCGGTATGCTCCTCCTCGACATGGCGGGTGCAGAACCCAGCCTTGGGGATGCTGAAAAATGAAGTCTTCCATGTTGGGGCTGCTCATCGCAGCGGGCGCCTTCGGTGCCAGCACCGTCTATCTCGCGGTGCAGCTCGACCAGGAGCGCGCGCGCGCCGACCAGGTCGCCCGGCAGACGCAGGGACTGCATGCGCGGATCGCCGAACTCGAAAAGGCCCGGGCGCAGCTCGAGTCCTGGCGGCTGTCGGCCGCGGGATCGATGACCAGCGAGATCGTGGCGCCAGATGCCGACCTGCCTGCGGCACAGCAAGCCGCCGCCACTCCCGCTTCGCCGCCACCGGATCGCACCGTCGAGCCGCCGTCAGGCGCTGGCGCCGGTCGGTTGCCGCAGCGGTCCGAGGCCATGCTGAAAATGATTCGCGGGCAGGTCCGGGCCAATTTCAAGCGTCTCAATGCCGACCTGGGGGACAAGATCGGGCTCGGCAAGGCGGAAACCGACCAGCTCGTCGATCTGCTGGTGAGTCATCAGATGAGCATGATCGAACGCAGCCGCGAGGAGCGCGGCAGTGGTCTCACGCCGGAGCAACTTGCCGCGGCGCGCGGCGAGCAGCAGGCAAGGAATCTGACTGAAGTCAGGGCCTTGATCGGCGCGGACAAGATGGAGGCGTACCAGGCTTACCAGGAATCCCTGCCGGCGCGACAGGAAGTGGACATGCTGTCGCGACAGCTCGATGCCAGCGACCTGGGCCTCAGCAAGGATCAACGAGATGCGCTGGTGACGGCGCTGGCCGAGGAACGCAAGCGCGTGCCCGCGCCGACACTCGCGCAGAGTGCTTCGCGCGAGGACTACTCCCAGGCAATGGCCACCTGGCAGGAGGACTACAACCAGCGCGCGGCGGCGCGTGCTGCTGGCATCCTCGACGGCGAGCAGCAGTCGGCGTACGCCGACTACCAGGAGTGGACCCGGGAGATGCGCCAGCAGTTCGAGGCGCGGCGATCCGCGCGTGGCCCCCGTCCGCCATGATGAACGAAGTCAATCAGGAGAGTTCCATGCAATACCATGGCAGCTGCCATTGCGGCGCGGTCACATTTTCATTCACGGGAGAATTCGGTCCTGCGCTGTCGTGCAATTGCTCCATCTGTTCGCGCAAAGGCTCGCTGCTGTGGTTCATGCCGCGCGGTGAGTTGCAGGTGAACGGCGCGAATGAACTCGCGACCTACACGTTCAACAAGCACGTCATCAAGCATCGGTTCTGCAAGACCTGCGGCGTGCAGCCGTTCGGCGAGGGCACGGACCCCAAGGGCAATCCCATTGCAGCCGTGAATATCCGCTGCCTGGAGGATTTCGATTTCAGCCAGGTGCCGCTGCAACCATACGACGGCAAGTCGCAGTAGGGCACTTGGATCGGATTCTTTACGTACTTGCCGGTGCGGCCGGCTTCGTGGGTGTGGCGCTCGGTGCATTCGGCGCCCACGCGCTGAAGGCGCGGCTGAGCGCCGAGATGTTGGCGGTGTTCGACACCGGCGTGCGTTACCAGATGTACCACGTGTTTGCGCTGGTCGCGGCCGCGTGGGCATGGGCGCGCTGGCCGGCGCGCGCATTCGCGCTCGCCGGCTGGTTGTTCATCGCCGGCATCGCCTTGTTCTCTGGCAGCCTGTACTTGCTGGCCCTGACCGGCGTTCGCTGGCTCGGCGCCATCACTCCGCTAGGTGGCCTGGCCTTTCTGGCCGGGTGGCTCTGCCTCGCATGGGGAGCCGCCGCTAGACTTCGCGCATGAAGTTCTATGATTACTACGCCGACATTCCCGAGCGGGACGTGCTCGAGTTCGTCTCACACCAGGAGCTGGGGCGCCTGGTCACGGTGGGTGCCGACGGCCAGCCACACCTCGGGCTCTATCCGTTCCTGCTGCGAGCCGACACGATCGAAATGCATCTGCATCGCAGCGACGAACAGCTCGACGATCTGCGCGGCAATCCGAAATGCGTGTTCGAGGTCGATGAAGTGCATGGCACCATCCCCTCGCACTGGCTGCATGCCACCAATGCCGTGTTCGCCACGGCGTTTCATCGCACCGTGATCTTCGAATGCACCGCGGCGATCTCGCTGGATGGCGGGATTCTGGCCGCCCAACAGCAGCGGCTCATGGCGCGCTACCAACCCGACGGCGGTCATGCGCCCGTCAGCACGGATCTGGCGATGTACCGCGGCCCTTTCGGCGAAATCGCCGCGCTCGCGCTCCAGGTTCGCGCGCGCAAGGTGAAATGGAAGCTCGCCCAGAATCGCGATCGCCGGAATCGCGAAAAAATCATCGCCGAGCTGCGCCAGCGCGGCCGGCCTGGAGACTCCGCCGCGGCGGACGCGCTGCAATGGACATTGAATCGCGAAGCGGCCAGGTAGCCACGACAGCACTTCCCGTGCGCTGGACGGCTGCGTCGGTGGCCTGGATGCTCATGATGCTGGCCGAAACGGTGCATGCCGCCGTCCGCGAGATCTGGCTGGCTCCCGAGCTCGGCGCTCTGCGCGCGCGCCAGCTCGGCGTGCCCTTGGGTTCGATCATCGTGCTGCTGATCGCCTGGGCCTGCTCGCGCTGGATACGCGCCGATTCCCGACGCGCGCAGCTCACGGTGGGTGCCCTGTGGCTGGCGCTCACCCTGCTGTTCGAGTTTTCCGTCGGCAGGGCCATGCACCTCAGCTGGACGCGCCTGCTTGCCGACTACGATCCCAGCCGTGGTGGGTTCATGTTGCTGGGGCTGGCGGTGTTGTTCATCGCACCCCTGTGGGTGGCGCGGTGGCCGGGAGCCCGACGGAAATGATCACGCACCGGGGCGGCTGTCACTGCGGCCTTGTCCGCTTCGAAGTGGATGCGCCGGCGGAGCTGTACATCGACGAGTGCAATTGTTCGATGTGCACGCGCACCTCCTATCTGCATCTGATCGTGACCGCGGATCGCTTCCGGATCATCCAGGGTCGCGAAGCGCTCGCGCTCTACACCTTCAATACCGGCACGGCGAAGCATTACTTCTGCTCTCGATGCGGCACCAAGCCCTTCTACGTGCCGCGATCTCACCCTGACGGCTGGAGTGTCAATGCGCGCTGCATCGACGAGGGCACCGTCACGGGGATGCGCATTCATGCGATCGATGGCCGCAACTGGGAGACGCAGTATCCCGCTGGTCGGGGGGAGTACAAGGCGTGAACCCGCCTCATCACCCGGAACAGCTGCCGCACGCACCTCTGCAATAGTCGACGCGCGAGCTCTCACCAGGAGTTGCGCAGCTCCCGCAGTTTCACGAACACCGTCCTCGCATCGGGCCTCTCGCCGATGTCGGGGAACCGCTCGCGCAGCCGCGCGATGACTTCCGGGTTCTGCAGCCGGAAGAAGGCATTCACGCGCTTTTCCTCGCCCAGCGTCGTGACCCGCGCCGCCGCGGGGTCATGTGACTTCGCGGCCACGAGAGCCGCCGCCGCTTCCGAGTTGCCGGGTTCGCGATCCAGCGTGAACTCCAGGTTGCGTGCCATGTACTCGTGACCCGGAAACACGCGCGTCGCGTCCGGCAGGCGCGCGAGCTGATCGACGAAGGTTTCATACAGCAATCCCGGGTCGCCGCCGTGATGGCAATTGCCGGCGCCGGCGTTGAACAGCGTGTCCCCGCAGAACAACGCGGGTGCGAAGTCGCTGCCACGTCCATGCGCCAACAGGCACACATGCGAGCGGGTGTGGCCCGGCGTGTCGAGCACCTCGAGCTCCACGGAGCGGCCGATCCTGACGATGTCGCCGCGGCCCAGACCACGATCGACCCCGCCGATCCTGCGCGCCGCGCCGGCGTGTGCCATGACCTGCGCATGGGTCGCCGCGACCACGCCGGCATTGCCCTCGGTGTGATCGGGGTGCTCGTGCGTATTGAGCACCTGGGTGATGTTGAATCCCCGCGCCCGCGCGGCTGCGAGGCATTGCGCAGCGTTCAGGGGATCCACCACCAGCGCTTCGCCGGTTTCGGCGCAGGCGATGAGATAGTTGAAATTCCGCAGCGAATTCGCTGCCCAGATTCGTTCGACGAGCATGGCAGACCTTTTACGCCCTCAACGCCTCGTCGAACAACCCGTGCTGCGGCTTGATCGGCACGCGGATGCGCACCGTGGTGCCCTCGCCGATCACCGAATGGATTTCCACGCTGCCACCCATGAGCTTGAGGCGTTCGCGGATGTTGAACAGGCCGAAGCCGCCCTGGCGCGTGGGCAGCCGATTGATGGCATGCACCTCGAAACCGATGCCGGGGTCGATCACATCGAGCGCCACCGTGTCGTCGACGACACTGCAGCGCACCGTCGCGCGCTTGGATCGCGCATGCTTGACGACGTTCTGCAGCAGCTCGCGCACGGTTTGGAACAGAAGCACGGTGACCTGGTCCTCGAGGGGCTTGGGCAAGCTGTCGTCCTCGACGGTGACCATGAGCCGCTGTTGCCGGGCCACGCGGTCGGCCAGCCAGCGCAGGGCTTCTATCAGTCCGCTTTCGTGCAGCCCCGGCGGCGCCAGTTCGAGCATCAGCGTACGCGTCTGCAGCGTGGTGTCGGCCAGCACCTGCTCCGCCTCGTCGATCAGCACGAGCTGCTCCCGTTCGCGCGTCTTGCGCTTGAGCTCGGCGAGCTGCATGGCCATGCCGGCCAGGTTCTGCGCCGGGCCGTCGTGCAGTTCGCTCGCCAGCTTGCGGCGCGCGCGCTCCTCGGCCAGTGTGATTTCGGTGGCAAGGGCGCGCAATTGCGCGTCGTGCTGGGCGAGCGCGTGCTCGGCCTCGCGCATCGCGGTGACGTCGCGTCCGCTGCCCCAGAAGCGCAGCACGTGTCCCTGCTCGACGATTCCCACCATGGAAATCAGCAGCACGCGATCCAGGCCGTACGGCCCGTGCACCACGTGCTCTATGTTCCGCAGCTGGTAGCCATTGCGCATCGCGTCGCGGATTCGCTCGACGTACACCTTCGACCAGGTGGGATGATCCGCGAGCCGTGTTCCGACCAGCGGGTTCTGCGCATCCTTGACGCCGAGCGCCACCATGAACGCCGTATTGCATTCGGCGACGTACCCGTGCCTGCGAACCCATGCCACCTGTTCGTCGGGCGACAGCGTGATCGGCATGGGCTCGGCGAGCTCGGTGCGGAAAATGGCCTCGGAGCTGTTCGCCACGAAGGCGCGATAGCGCTCGTCGCTGCCGCGTGCGCTGGCGATGGCGTCGTCCCGCTCGGCCATCACCGCCTGCAGCAACAGCACCGGCAGCACGCAGAGCGCCAGGAAGGTCTGCAACTGGTACGGACTGTCGAATGGCCCGAGCCCGCGGGTGGTGGCCAGCGAGGCGATCGCCACGGTGATGCCGGCTGCCAGCGCCGTGCGCCGTGGACCGCCAAGCATGGCGATCCACACCAGCACTGGATAGACGATGTACGGCACGTCGAGCGGCGAGGTCGGCGCGCCGCTGCCGCGCAGGAACACCGCGCCCAGCAACAGCAGCAGCACCAGGAATGCCGCCAGCGTGGCGGCCGTGCCGCCGCGCGCCTGCCTGGTGCGCGCAAAGCCGTGGAATCCCACCGTGAGCACCAGCGGCGCGACGATGAGAGCGCCCAGCAGATCGCCTATCCACCAGCTCTGTACGCTGAGCCAGAATCCGCGCGGGTTCGACTGCGCCGTACCGGTCAGGGAAACAGCCACGAACGCGCAGGCCAGAGTCGATGACAGCGCGGCGATCGCGAAGCTGAGCACATGGCGAAGCCGCGCGAACGAGATGGGTCCGCGTATGCCCACCTGCATGAGCCAGACGCCGAGCAGAGCGGCAAGGAACTTGACGAAGAAGATCTGCCCATAGATGCCGAAGGGGATCTGCGGCGCAAACAGGATGTGAGCCAGCATCTCCGCCAGGAAGGCCGTGGCCGCGAGCGCAGGCCAGAAATCGACCGGATACAGCAGCAGGAAGGCGAACAAGGAACCCGTGGCCGGCCAGAACACACCTACACCCTGCGGAGCGATGAGCAGGGTCAGGCCGATTCCCACGGCCAGGAAATGGAGCGGGAAATACACCGCCCCCGCATGCAGGGGGCCTAACTTCAGTCCGAATGGACGAAGGAGACGATTCATGGCGAGGGCATCATAGAACGAGACGCAGGGCGCAGCTTGCGGGCGACACCTGTTGTTTGCTTCCCGGCGCTTGGATACTGTGCGAACGCTGCTTCCGGCAGGATCGGGAAATCGAGGGACGTCAGGTGAAAACCACCTCTAAATTCAGGATGTTGCTGTTTCCGATGGTCGTTTCGCTGGCGGGCTGCGGCGGAGGCGGCAATGGCGGCGGTACCGTCCCCACCCCTGTTCAGGGTTCCACCGGAACCAGCTGGCGCCAGGGTGTGTTCCAGCCGCCGGCCACATTCAAGAGCCGCTGCGCCAACCCGCGCAGTGGCACCAGCGATCTACGCGGCACGGTCAAGGACGAGAACAACTGGCTGCGCTCCTGGACGAACGACACCTATCTCTGGTTCAGCGAGGTCACGGACCGAGATCCGGGCGCCTACGCGAATGCCCTCGACTACTTCGACACGCTCAGGACCACGGCCACCACGGCGTCAGGCCAGGCAAAGGACAAATTCCATTTCACGTACGACACCGATGACTGGCAGGCGCTGTCCGAAGGCGGCATTTCCTCCGGTTATGGCGCGTCCTTCGAAGTCATTTCGCCGCGACCGCCGCGCCGCATCGTGGTGGGGTTCGTGGAGGCCGATGCACCCGCGTTCGGCGAGCTGCAGCGCGGCGACGAGATCCTGCAGGTGGACGGCGCCGACGCCATCAACGGGAACACCAGTGCGATAGTCGATACCCTCAATGCCGGGCTCTTCCCGGGCAACGTCGGCGAGACGCACTCCTTCCTGGTGCGCGCGCCCGATGGACAGCAACGCACGGTGACGCTGACCTCCGAGGAAATATTCAACGACCCCGTACCGATGGCCGCAACCTTCACCACCGGGAGCGGTACCGTTGGCTATCTACTGTTCAACGATCATTCCGCCGTGGCCGAGACCGAGCTGGACGGCGCCATCAGCAACCTGTCGGCGCAGGGAGTCGATGACCTGATCCTCGACCTGCGCTACAACGGCGGCGGCTATCTCGACATCGCCAGCGAGGCGGCCTACATGGTCGCCAACCCCACGCTCACTGCGGGCAAGATCTTCGAGCGCATGGAGTTCAACAGCAAGCATGTGGGCGTGAACCCGATCACCGGCGGCTCCATCACCCCCACCCCGTTTCACACGACGCGGCAATTCGACGGGAGTTCGCCGCTGCCGACGCTGTCGCTGGACCGCGTTTACGTGATCACGGGACCCGGCACCTGCTCGGCCAGCGAGGCCATCATCAACGGGCTGCGCGGCGCGGGTGTGCAGGTCTACCAGATCGGCTCGACCACCTGCGGCAAGCCGTATGGGTTCTATCCCACGGACAACTGCGGCACCACGTACTTCTCGATCCAGTTCCGCGGCGAGAACGATGCCGGCTTCGGCGATTACTCCGATGGCTTCTCGCCGGCCAACACCACCAGCAACGCTGGCACCCTGGTGCCCGGCTGTTCGGTCGCGGACGACTTCGATCACGAACTCGGCGATCCGGAGGAGCGGCGCATCGCCGCGGCGCTGGCGTTCCGAGCCAGCAACAATCAGAGCTGCCCCGCGGCCTCGGGCGTGACCGATCCTCGACTGTCGAAGATGTCGTATCAGAACGCGCCGGACCGGGCGATGTGGGTGTCCAAGCCGGCCGCCCGCATGAACCGTATCCTGCGTCGCGCGGGTTGACCACGCTTCACTCGCGGTCGAACCGCAGGTTGACTACCACCTCTGGCAACAGGGGCGATGGATCGAAATAACTGCCATCGTCGTGCGAGCATGCAACGCTACCGGCGATCACGTAGTGCGGAGTGCGATCGATGTCCAGGCGGAAGACCTTGCGCGATTCCGCCTTGCCGCGCAGTTCCCGGGGCAGGTGGACGATCACCTCGTCGGTGAGCGCCTGCTCCACGGTGAAATCACTGAACCATGCCGGCAGCGACAGCCATACCACGCCGCGGAACACGAGCTCGATCCGCTTTGGGCCGCCGTCATCACGATCCGCAGAGCGCAGCAGCAGCACTCCGTGGTGCTGGTGGAACAGGGAAATGCCGAACAGGCCGTTGAATCGAGCCGGAAGCGCCAGGGAGCCAGTCATGCGTGGCGCGCGTCACCAGGTACGCGGCAGATAGTGATCGACGAGCAATGCGGCGAACAGCCACATGAGATAGCTGATCGAGAAACGGAACACCTTCATCGGCAGGTGCGCCCGATCGCTGATCTTCAGCTGGAAGGCATGCCAGACGAACATCGCGTTGAGCACCAGCGCGACGGCGAGATACGGCAGGCCGCTCATGCCGGTGACGAAGGGCATGAGCGTCACGGCCACCAGCAGCAGCGTGTACAACAGCACCTGGAGGCGGGTGAAAGCGACGCCGTGCGTGACGGGCAGCATCGGAATGCCGACCTTGGCGTACTCGTCCTTGCGAGCGATGGCCAGGGCCCAGAAGTGCGGTGGTGTCCAGACGAACACGATGAGAAAAAGCAGCAACGCGTTGGCGTCGACGGTTCCGGTGACGGCGGCCCAACCGAGCACCGGCGGCGCGGCACCGGCGGCGCCGCCGATCACGATGTTCTGCGACGTCGCGCGCTTCAGCCACACCGTGTAGATGACCGCATAGCCGATCAGCGAGGCGAAGGTGAGCAGCGCCGTGAGGGTGTTCACCAGCGTCACGAGCAGGGTCATCGAAAGAACGCAGAGTGCGGCGGAGAAAGTCAGCGCGGCGCGCGGCGAGAGCTTGCCCGTGGGCAGCGGCCGGCGCTTGGTGCGCGACATCTGCGCGTCGATGCGTTCATCGAGCACGTGGTTGATGACGGCCGCGCTGGCGGCGGCCAGGCCGATTCCCAGATTGCCGAAGAACAATGCGTCCCAGGGCGGCTGGCCGGGGACCGCGAGCAGCGTGCCTACGATGGACGTGAACACGATGAGCATCACCACGCGCGGCTTGGTCAGCTCATAGAAGCTTCGCCAGCGCGCGCGGGGGGCGTCGATGATGTGCTCGGTGGTGGCCATGGGTGGTACCCCGCTGGGGCGCGGCAGTTTAGCCCAAGTGCCCCGCCAGAAGGCGTCAGCGGAAGTCGGCGACCGGCCGCAGCCTGCGGTTGAGGTAAACGGTCGCGGCAACCAGCAGGGCGGCCCCAGCGTTATGTGCCGCCGCCAGCTCGAGCGGAAAGGCGCGCAGCACCATGAAGACGGCGATGCCGACCTGCAAGGCCAGGGCAGCCACTACCAGAAATCCGGCCCGGCGGGCGCCACGCTCCAGCCGGAATGCCGCGAAGGCGGCCAGCAGCAGCAGCAACGACGCGACCACCGCGCCGACGCGATGGGTGAAGTGAATGGCGACACGCGCGGGATGGTCGAGTACCCCACCGGCGTAGTTGATGCCCAGACCGCGCCACAGCACGAAGGCATCCTGGAAGTCGGCGTCGGGCACCCAGGCGTTCTGGCAGCGCGGCAGGTCCGGGCAGGCCACCGCGGCATAGTTCGAACTGGTCCAGCCACCGAGAAAGATCTGCAGGAACAGCGCAGCCAGGGCGAGGCCGGCCAGCAGCCGCGCGCGTCCGCCCCTCTCCATGAGGCGGTTGCCGGCCAGCACACTGTGCCCGTCGACGGGTCGGTCGAGCGCGCGCATCGACAGCCACAGCCACAGCAGGCAGGCGAAAGTAGTTAGTCCGCCGAGCAGATGCCCGGTGACGATCAGCGGCTTGAGCAGCCAGGTCACGGTGAGCATGCCGAGAATTCCCTGGGCGACGACCAGGGGCACCAGCGCGACGGCCAGCCAGAGATTCACGCCGCGCTGACGGCGCGCGCGGATCGCGAGCACGGCGATGGCCACGCACAGCAGCCCCAGCGTGCTCGCGAAGTAGCGATGAACCATCTCCACCCATGCCTTGCGGACGTCGAGCGGCGTGGCGTAGTGCTCCGCGTTGCCCGTGGGCGCGATGTGGCCGAAACAGCCGGGCCAGTCCGGGCAGCCCAGGCCGGAGTTCGACAGGCGCGTGTAACCGCCGAGCACCACCACGCCAAGACACAGAACGGCGGCGACCAGCGCCAGCCTGCGGATCCAGATCACTTCTCGCATGGTTCAGCCGATGTGCGACAACTTGAGGAGCTTCTTCAGGTCGCTCAACAGGTCCTTGTTGATGACCCTGGTGGCGTCGTGACGCATCATCAGATTGACCAGTGGATCGACGATGTACAACGACGTCGCCCGGTCGCCCGGAAACTGCGCCAGGAATGTACCGGCCGCCGGCGACGACGCGTCGAGCACGATCAACCCGGGCTGTTCACTGTCGAGATACTGCTGATCGCAGCAGTTTGCCGACGCGAGGAACACCCGCTGCACGCGATCCATGTCCTTGCCCACGGCCAGGCGGGTCTGGCGCCCGTACGTGAGCGCGGTGCGGCAGGCCGCATCGCAGGCGCCGTCACCTATGTAAATGAGACTCCACTTGTCCTGGAAGATCTCCGCCCCGGTGGTGCCGCCGCCGATGCGCGCGAGCCCCGCGACGTTCAGCGGGCGCGCCGGATGAATCAGCTCACCTTTCGCGGACGAGCCCGACGGACTCCAGATGCCGCCGTAGTACAGCGCGAACACCACCGCGACGGGCAGGAGGAACATGGCCGCGATGAGCAGGAAATTTCGCCGTCCCCGGGCGCGTGCATCTGACATCAGGACACCTTGCGAAAATTGAGACCGAAGTAGAGCACGAGCAAAACCAGGGCAAAACCCCACCACTGGATTGCATAGGAGAAGTGTCGCGCAGGATCGAGGCCCGGCGGCTTCCAGTCGCGGACGTAGCCATCGGGCTGCTGCGGATCGAGCAGCAGAACCCGCCGGGGTATCCGTTCGCCCAGGGCAGACTCAAGGTCCTGCGGCTGCGGGAAACTGGTGACCTTGGGCCACGCGTCGCCCTCGGCTGGCGGCGAGCGACCGCTGGCCAAGCCCGCCACCGGCAACTCATCGACGCGCCCAACGAGCGTCACGGCTTCCGCTCCGTGCAATGAAATGTCCGGCAGCTGCTCGCGAAAGCCGGAGAACGGCACCCACCCGCGGTTCACCAGGATGCGCCGACCATCGTCGAGAATGGCCGGCGTCAACACTTCATATCCCGGCTTGCCCTGGTACGACATGTTGTCGAGCAGGAACTGGTGCCGGGCGTCGTAGCGTGCGGGAAAAGCCAGGCGCGTGAATCTCGGAATTGAGTCGAAATTCGGCGGATGGCCGCTGTATTGCGGTTCGGGCGCTCGATCGAATGTATCCCAGAGGGCTTGCTTGGCCTCGCCCCGATGCCACTGCCAACGGCCGAGACTCACGAACGCGGCGAGTAGGACGAGGGTGGCAAGGGTCATCGGCCAGGACGGCGAGAACACCCTGCCAAAGGCTGAAAACCGGACCGGCATGGGGCCGGGAAGTATAGAGTGCGCACCCTATGGACGTGATCAAGATTCTGGTGCTCGCCTGCCTCGCGGCCATTGTCTTCAGCCTCGGCAGTGCGTTGTTCCACCTGTCCCGCGGCAAGGGCGATCCGAAGAAGATGGTCCGGGCACTCACCATCCGCGTGGGGTTATCCGTGGCGCTGTTCATTCTGTTAATGCTGGCCTGGTACAACGGCCTGATCAGCCCCCATGGCATCGGCAATTGAGCAGTTCATCCTTGCCGGACCCCAGCTGGTCGGCTACATTTCGCGCCCCATGCAACGCCCGACCCTCAAAAAGACGCTCAAGACCAAGCCCCAGGGGGCCTTGGAATCTTGCGCGCGCAGCTGAGAAGGCGAGCGACGGATACCCAAGGCCCCGCGAGGCAACCCGCGGGGCCTTTTCTTTGGAGCTACTGAAATGTCATCGACCCCACTGAAGTCGGACGACCCGACCGTGCGAAACAAGAAGATTCCCGTCGTCGCCATCGCCGGGGCTACCGGCGCCGTCGGCGTCGAGCTCATGCAATGCCTCGAGCAGCGCAACTTTCCGCTGGCCGAGCTGCGCCTGCTGGCGAGCGCGCGCTCGGTGGGCAAGAAGATGAAATTTCGCGGCGCGGACGTCGCCGTGCAGGAGCTGACCGACGACAGCCTGAAGGGCGTGGACATCGCGTTGTTCTCCGCGGGCGGCGCGCAGTCCAAGCGTTTCGCGCCCGCCGCCGTGAAGGCCGGCGCCGTGGTGGTCGACAACTCCTCCGCATTCCGGATGGATCCGAACACACCGCTCGTGGTGCCCGAGATCAACTCCGGCGCGCTGGCGAAGCACAACGGCATCATCGCCAACCCGAACTGCGTGGCCATCGTCGCAGCGACGCCGCTCTGGCCGCTGCACCAGAAGAAGCGCATCGCGCGCATCACCATGGCGACCTACCAGGCCGCTTCAGGCGCCGGCGCCGCCGCCATGGAAGAACTCAGCGAGTCGACCAAGGCGTTCCTCGAGGGCCGCAAGTTCGAGCCCAAGGTGCTGCCGCATCCGTACGCATTCAATGTTTTCTCGCACAACACCAGGGTCGACCCGGAGACGGGCTACAACGAGGAAGAGACCAAGGTGATTCAGGAGACGCGCAAGATCTTCGGCGAGCCGGACCTGCGCGTGACCGCGACCTGCGTGCGTGTGCCAGTACTGCGCGCGCATTGCATCGCGCTCAACATCGAGTTCGAGGAGGCGATGTCCGTGGCCGAGGCGCGTGAGATCCTGGCGAAGGCCCCGGGCGTGCGCGTCGTCGACGAGCTCGAACGCAACTACTTCCCGATGCCCGTGGACGCCAGCGGCAAGGACGAGATCCTCGTCGGCCGCATGCGCAAGGACGTCAGCGATCCGAGCGGCAAGACGCTCGCATTGTTCGTCGCCGGCGATCAGCTGCGCAAGGGCGCGGCGCTGAACGCGGTGCAGATCGCGGAGAAGCTCCTGGGTTAGATTTGACGAGGGGAGAGGCCGTTCAGCGAGGCCACGTCACTTCGACGATGATTCAGACGGGCGCGCTAGCGCCCGTTTTTTTAACGACGCGAATCGAAACGGACGATGTCCGGCGCGAGATCGCGCACGATCATCGCTTCCGGGAAAGGTCCGCGGCGCTCACGCCCAGCCGATGCGCCGCCGACAGCACGGCCAGTACCGAGGCCGTGGCAATGTTCGCGTGCCGCCCCGCGCCGTAACGGATGCCGGCAACACCCTCGCGCGCCGCTTCGACGATGGCCAGTGCCGAGGCATCCGCGCCGGAGCGCAGCGCGCGCTCCTCGTAGTTGTCGATGCGGATGGGCAGCGCCAGTGCGTTCACGGTGGCCGAGACCGGGCCGGAGCCGATGCCGCGCAGCTTGCGGCGCTCGCCGGCTACCGTCATCTCGAGCTCGATGCCCTGCTTGTCGCCCTCCTCGAAGAGATGATGGGCGTGGTAGGCGACGTCGTAGTCGATGGTGAGATAGGTCTTCTCGAACAGGTCCCAGAGCTGCTGCGAGCTCATCTCGCCCTCGGCCGAATCCATGTGCTTCTGTACCAGCGCACTGAACTCCACCTGCATGCGCCGCGGCATCACCACGCCGTAGTCGCGTTCGAGTAGATAGGCGATGCCACCCTTGCCCGACTGACTGTTGACGCGCACGATGCTGTCGTAGGTGCGGCCGAGATCCGCCGGGTCCACCGGAATGTACGGCACCTCCCAGAAATCGCCCGGCCGCTGCGCGGCGAAGCCCTTCTTGATGGCGTCCTGGTGCGAGCCCGAGAACGAGGTGAACACCAGGTCGCCCACGTACGGATGGCGCGGGTGGATGGGCAGGCGTGTGGCCTGCTCCACTTCGCGGGCGATGGCGTTGATGTCCGAGAAATCCAGTCCCGGATGAATGCCCGACGAGTAGAAGTTGAGCGCCAGGTTCACGAGGTCGAGATTGCCCGAGCGCTCGCCATTGCCGAACAGGCAGCCCTCGACGCGATCCGCGCCGGCCAGCAAGCCGAGCTCGGCGGCGGCCACACCCGTGCCGCGGTCATTGTGGGTGTGCAACGAGAGCACCACGTGCTCGCGTCGCTCCAGGTGCGTGGACATCCACTCGATCTGATCCGCATACACATTGGGCGGGGCGTTCTCGACCGTGGTGGGTAGATTGATGACGATGGGACGGCCGGGACCGGCGTTCCAGGTGCGGATGGCCGTGTTGCAGGCCTCGAGCGCCACCGGCAGCTCGGTCATGCTGAAGGTCTCGGGCGAATACTCGAGCCGCCACCCGGTGCCGGGCATGGCATCGGTGAGCTCTTTCACGAGGCCGACCTGCTTCGCCACGAGCTGCATGACCTCGGGTACGGACAGGCCGAACACCACCCTCCGCCACACGGGCGCCGTGGCGTTGTACACGTGGACCATGGCCTGCTTCGCGCCGCGCAGGCTCTCCACCGTGCGGCGGATGAGCTCCTCGCGCGCCTGGGTGAGCACCATGATGGTGACGTCGTCGGGCACCAGATCCTGCTCGATGAGATCGCGCACGGTCTGGAAATCCGTTTCCGAGGCCGACGGGAAGCCGACCTCGATTTCCTTGATGCCCACCGCGCACAGCGTCTTGAAGAGCCGCTTCTTCACTTCGCGGCTCATGGGCTCGAACAGCGCCTGGTTGCCGTCGCGAAGATCCGTGCTGCACCACACCGGCACCTTGTCGAGGCGGCGCGTGGGCCATTGACGGTTGGGCAGGTCTACCGAGGGATAGGGGCGATATTTCCGGGATGGATCTTTCAACATGTCTCAACTCTGCTCGGACGTGACTGGGCCGCGGTGGCGGATCGTCTCGGGTTCCAGTCTTGTAAGCGCCGACTGGTGGCGCGTGTGTATGTGCGGCTAGGCCGCAAGAAGCAGGAGCGAACGAAGCAGCGCCGCGGTGCGGCACAGGGGCTGGCCCAGCTGTTCGTTGCGTGTCATGGGACGGAAGCTAGCACGGAAGGCGCGCGCCTGAACAGGCATCAATTCGCAGGGTTTGATGCATCAGGCGTTCTGGACGGCCTCGAGCAGCGACACCATCAGTGCGTTCATCGGCGCAGCGATGCCGTGCTTCCTGCCGAGCCGTACGATCACGCCATTGCGCGCGTCGATCTCCATCGGCCGGCCGGCGCGGCGGTCCGCCACCATGGAGTTCTCGGCATCCGGCGGCGCACGCCGGGCGCCGGCGACGATGTCGTCGGGTACCGTGTCTGCCAGCGTGGCCCCCTCGGCGCGACCGACGGCGATGCATTCGCGAACGATGTTCCTCATGAGTTCGGCCACGCCCTCGTGATGCGCGATGCGCGCCCCGGCCAGCAGCACGGCTGACACGGCACCCGCACTGTTCAGGCAGAGCTTGCGCCAGACTGCCGTCGTGAAGTCATCGGTCTGCCTGAGATCAAAATTCGTGTGCTCGAACAGACTCAGGAAGTCGGCACCGTTCCGGCCAGCCGGCACCACCAGGTGGGCAGGGCCGCGCTGCAGGGTCCTGCCGGGCGCGAGGCGATCTGCGGGCAGATCGATCATCACCGGTATCAGGCGCGCGCGATCGAAATGCTTTTCGAACCGCGCCACGTGCTCGACGCCGTTCTGGATGATGGCCACGCGCGTGGCCGGCCCGCAGGCCGTGGCGAACCACTTCGCCGCGGCATCGCTGTCATAGGTCTTGGTGGTCACCAGCACCCAATCCACCGGGCGCACCTGCGCGGCCTCGGTGAACACGCGCGGCTTCGCGTGGATCATGCCCTCGGGGGTCTGCACCTCGATGGCGGCAAAGGGTGTGCGCGCCGCGACCGCGACCTGGTGCCGATCGTCCTGCGCGAGCCAGGCGGTGAGCGTGGCGCCGATGGCGCCGGGACCGATGACGAGGATGTTGGCCATGGCCCCATGATCGCCCGGCCTAACCATCCGCGCAAAAGAAAACGGGGCGCCGAAGCGCCCCGTCCTCATCAGTCACCCGTCCGCCGGATCAGATCCAGTAGACGAACACGAACAGTCCCAGCCAGACCACGTCGACGAAATGCCAGTACCAGGCAACCGCTTCGAACGCGAAGTGGCGTTCCGGCGTGAAGTGGCCCTTCATCGTGCGCAGCCAGATCACCAGCAGCATGATGGCGCCCAGCGTCACGTGGAACCCGTGGAAGCCGGTGAGCATGAAGAACGTGGAGCCGTAGATGCCGGTGCCGAGCTGCAGGCCGAGCTCGTGGTACGCATGGCCATATTCGGTGGCTTGCAGATACACGAACAGGAAGCCCAGCAGGAAGGTCGCCGCCAGGAAGGTGTTCAGCAGGCCGCGCTTGCCGGCGCGCAGCGCATGGTGGGCGATGGTCACCGTGACACCCGACGTCAGCAGGATGATGGTGTTCAGCGCCGGCAGGCCGAAAGCCGGGATGATCTCGAACGAGCCATTGTCGCGGGGACCGAGTCGTCCGGGGCCATTGGTGGGCCAGGCGTTCTCGAACATCGGGTGCAGCAGCTCGTTACCGATGATCTTGGTGCCCTCGCCGCCCAGCCACGGCACCGAAAACGAGCGCGCGTAGAACAGCGCACCGAAGAACGCGGCGAAGAACATCACTTCGGAGAAGATGAACCACATCATTCCCATGCGGAACGAGCGATCCACGTCCATGCCAAAAAGGCCCTGCTGATTCTCGGATATGACGTTGCCGAACCAGCCGATGAACATGTACACCACCAGCGCGAACCCGGGCAGCATCGCCCAGGCCGGCGTCCAGTGATTGAGCAGTGCGATGACGCCCAGCAGCAGCGTGAAGAAGGCCGCCGAACCGATGATCGGCCATCTGCTCTCGTGGGGAACGTAGTACTTGCCTGTGTCGTGGGCGTGAGCCTGAGCCATGAGTGATCCCTGTGCTAGTTCAATGAGCCCACTCGCGTGGACTCGTCATAGAAAGTGTACGAAAGGGTGATGCGATCGACCGAACGCGGAATCGCGGGGTCGACCACGAAGCGCACGGCCATGGGCCGCTGTTCATTGACCGCGAACTTCTGCGGCGTGAAGCAGAAACATTCGGTCTTGCGGAAGTAGCCCGCGGCGCGGCCTGGCGCGATGTTGGGCACGGCCTGCGCGAGCTGCGGGCGGCCCGTGAGGTTGTGCGCGAAGAATTCGGCTTCGTAGAGGCGGCCCGGGTGCACCGTCATCGACGAAACCATGGGCCGGAATTCCCAGTTGCCCACCGACGGCAGCTCGGCCAGGAAATCGATGGTGATGCTGCGCGAGTCATCCGGCTTTTCCCGGGTCAGGCGCTGTTCGGCGAGCAGCTTCTGATCGCCGAAGCCGGTGAGGTCGCAGAGCACGTCGTACAGCGGCACGAGCGCGAAGCCGAACGCGAAACTGCCCAACGCGAAGCCCAGCAGCTTGAGCGTCAGGCTCTTGTTCTCGCCCGCCTGCTTGTCGGCGCCCGTGGTCACGTCAGGACCTGGTCACCGACATGACGATGAAACCGACATAGAACGCGAGCGCGATCAGCCCGAGGATGATCGCCGTGCGGCGGGCCTTCGCCCGCCGTTCGCTGATTTCCTCGGGTGTCATCGCGCCGTGTCCCAATGAGCCGGGGGCCATGACTCAGTGCTGCACGCCGCGCGCGACGATTTCACGTGACGGCGGCTCGGTCCAGCTGTGGTACGGAGGCGGCGAGCTCAGCTCCCATTCGAGGCCCTTGGCGCCTTCCCAGGAGCGGCTCTCGGCCCTCGAACCGGACTTCACGCACTTCCAGATGATGTACGGGAACAGCAGCTGCGACAGCCCGAAGCCGAATGCGCCGATGGACGACACCATGTTCCAGTCCGCGAACTGCGTGGAGTAGTCCGGTATGCGGCGCGGCATGCCGGCGAGGCCGAGGAAGTGCTGCGGGAAGAACAGCACGTTCACGAAGACCGTCGACAGCCAGAAATGCAGCTTGCCGAGCTTCTCGTCGTACATCTTGCCGGTCCATTTCGGCAGCCAGTAGTACACGCCCGCCATGATGGCGAACACCGCGCCCGGCACCAGCACGTAGTGGAAATGCGCCACCACGAAATAGGTGTCGTGATACTGGAAGTCCGCCGGCACCACCGCGAGCATCAGGCCCGAGAAGCCGCCGATGGTGAACAGGAACAGGAACGACAGTGCGAACAGCATCGGCGTCTCGAACGAGAGCGAGCCCCTCCACATGGTCGCGGTCCAGTTGAACACCTTCACGCCGGTCGGGATGGAAATCATCATGGTCGACAGCGTGAAGAACAGCTGCCCGGCCAGCGGCATGCCCACCGTGAACATGTGGTGCGCCCACACGATGAAGGACAGGAAGGCAATGGCGGCGGTCGCGTACACCATGGCGTCGTAGCCGAACAGCGGCTTGCGCGAGAACGCCGGGATGATCTCCGAGACGATGCCGAAGGCGGGCAGGATGAGGATGTAAACCTCGGGATGACCGAAGAACCAGAAGATGTGCTGGAACATCACCGGGTCGCCACCGCCCGACGCCGAGAAGAACGTGGTGCCGAAGAAGTGGTCGGTGAGCAGCATCG
>CAMLGF010000046.1 GCA_946479515.1 uncultured Pseudomonadota bacterium
CTGGGTTCTGATCGCCCTGGGTTCTGGTAGTGGATCGCGGCTGAACTGTCTGCGCCGGCAGACAGCCGCGACGCTGTCTCCATCAGCGCACATCGAACAGCGCACGCAAAGTTGGCGACTCGCCTCGCGGAAAGCACCGCGCCCAACGACAGTCTCGCAATGAACATTTGCGGGCCTGCGAGGGCAATCATGTACACACGACGAATGAGTTGGGCCAGTTCCCCATTATCCAGCGCCCTGTTGTCCAGCGCGCTGTTATTGATGGTGGGCGCGGCGAATGCGCAAACCGCTGGCGTGGTCTCGCTGAGCGCCAGCCCGAGCAGCGGCACCGGCAGCGTCACGCCGAAACTCACCTGGTCCACCAATCCGGCGGCCGCGAGCTGCGCGGCGAGCGGTGGCTGGTCCGGCACCAAGGCGGCCTCGGGCTCGCAGACCCTGTCGACCATCAAGTCCAATACCAACTACACGCTGACCTGCACCTGGGGCACGGGCTCGGCGAACGTGAGCTGGACGCCGCCCACCACCAACACCAACGGCACGGCGTTGACCAATCTGGCCAGCTACAAGGTGCTGTACGGCACGAGCAGCGGTGCGCTGACCCGCGTCAAGACGGTCGACGACCCGACCTCGCGCGGTACGAGCATCGCGTCCCTGACACCGGCGACCTGGTACTTCGCCGTTCGCAGCGTGAACAGCAGCGGCACGGAATCGGCCAACAGCAGTCTGGCCAGCAAGGCCGTCAAGGGCGCAACCGCGGCCAAGACCGTCACCGTCTCGGTCAATTCTTCCAGCGGTGGCGGTGGCGCGCTAACTACCCAGGCCACCAATGTCTGGGATGTGACCCGGCGCTCCGACGGCGTCTATGTGCGCCACGCGGTGGTCGCTTCGATTCCGCTGGGCAAGCCCTGCTACACCTCGTTCAAGGTGGGTTCCAAGCATTACCTCATCAGCCGCAGCGACATCACCCGCTTCTACGCCCGACCGGTGTCCTACAAGCTCGTGACCAACTGCGTCGGCGACTAGCGCAGCGTGCGCGGGCGGCTGCGAAGGAGCCGCAACCGCTCGCGCCAACCGAAAGTTTCCGGCCGGCCAGGCGCTCGCTGACGCGGGCGCACCGAGCCTCGGCCGTCACTCGATCGTGAACCACTGCACCTCGACGCGCCGGTTCTGGGCGGCGTCGGTCGAGCCGGTGGGTTCTTCCCAGCCGCGGCCCACGGCCTCGACCCTGCTCTTGTCGATGTCCGGATATTTCTGCAGCAGGGCCTCGCTCACGGCGAGCGCGCGCTGCCGTGACAGCTCCATGGCCTTGAGCGACATGCTCTGCACCAGCTGTTCGCCGCCCGATTGACGGAATTCTTCGATGCGGGCGTTGTCGACGTGCCCGCGCAAGACCACCGTCGAACCGGGACTGACCTGCAGGAAGCGCTTGATGGTCTGCAGATATTCCTGGTTCTGCGCCGCATTGCGGTCCAGGTTCGCCGAGTTGGGTTCGAAGAAGAAGCGGATGTCCTTCGAGAGCAGCGGGTCGCCCTCGAGCGCCGATTGCGTGGCCGTGCGGATCGGCGCGATGGCGATCTTCTGCTCCGCGAACGGGCTGCGCCGCGCGACCGCGTCGAGGGCCGTGGTGTCGAGGAATCGCGCGGGGTCGGCCGGATTCTTGATCAAACTACCGTAGGCGAGGATCGACGACTGGAAGATGCCGCCGAAGCTGCCCGCGGAGTCGATGGTGCCGGCGAAGAACGCGCGGTTCTCCGGGGCATTGGCGAGGTGCACGTGCGCGAGCTCGTCGCGAGTCTCCGCCTCGGTCCATTTGAAGGCCTTGGCCACCACGGCGATATTCTCCGCCGGGTTGTCGCGCAGACGCCGATTGCCCTCGAGTATGCCGTGCACCAGGCCTTCGACCATCTTGGGGTTCGCCTTGGCGAAACCCCGGTTCACCGCCAGCACGTCGGCGATGACCAAGAGGTTGCGATTGGACACCAGCACCTTGGCGGCGCCCTTGGCCGCTTCCACCACCTCGTCCGTCTTGGGCGTCCAGCCGACGCAGCCGTTCAAGCGGCGGCTGCCGCTGGCGAGCTCGTGCTGATAGGCGTCGCAGGCCTGAAAGGCGTCTTCGTAGAACACCAGGCCGAGGGCGTCCGGCTTCGGACGGGCGTCGAGGTCGCGCAAGATGGTGACGCGCAGTCCGGCTTCCTGCGCGAGATAGCGGATGAAGAATTCGCTCTCATTGAACTGCGAGGCGGCGAGCGTCTTGCCCGCGAGCGCGTTCACCGAGGCGATGCCGCGATCCACCACCACCATGTCGGCGCCGCGCGAGTAGCCGATCTGCACCGGGATCACCGCTTCGAATTGCCGGCCGAGCACCGCGAGCGCGTCGGCGGTGGTGGCCGTGGCGGCGAGCTTGCCGTTGTTCAACGCCGACCAGGTCTCATCCTCGCTCATCGAGATCTGCACCTTGAAGCCGTACTGCCTGGCGAACAGCGACTCGTCGTTGGCGTCGAGGCCGCCGTTGGCGACGATGAGGCCGCCGTAGCCCGCGTACTCGCTGATGTCGATGCGCAGCGTGTTGTCCTTGGGTACGTAGGCATTCGCCACTTCGAGCGTGGGTGTGCCGACCACGGGCTCGATGGGCGCAGGCGCATCGCCCTCGGGAGCGGCGATGCCGGTCGCGCCCTGACCTTCCGGGCGGCTGCTGGCGCTCGACGCGGGACTGCCGGCGGCGGGCTCGGATTTGCGGCCCAGCCACAACCAGCCGCCCAGGCCGACCAGGCCCAGCAGAAGCACCAGGGTGATGATGTTGCCGGCGGCCGAGCCGCGTGCGTGTTGGCGAGACCCCATGGGCATGACTCCTCGGTTCAGAAAACGCGTGCTCATTCGGAAACTCGCGCCCGCTTCGGCGGGCGCCTGGCGGCCAGCATGTCTGCCGGCGGCGGTTCGTCGTTGAAAGTGTCGAGGCCGGCGAACAATTCGCGCTGGTCCTTGAGCCAGCGATTGGCCTCGTTGAGCGAGGCGCTCAGCGCATCCAGCGACAGCGCGATGCTGTTCTCGTCGGTGGCCAGCAGCGCCTGCTCGCGCACCAGCGACACCTGCTGGCGCAGGCGGCTGAGCTCGGCGTCCACGAGTTCCAGGCGCCGCTGGGCATCGGCATGCGCCTGGTGGCGCGAGGCGATCACCTCCAGCTGGCGCTCCAGGCTGCGGCGCAGTTCCTCGTCCGTATCGGATTCGGCGAGCCGCTCGCGACAGCGGCGCTCCTGTTCATCGAGCTTGCGACTTTCGCGGCTGGCCACCTGCACCACTTCGACGAACGATGCACGCGCGGCCAGCATCTTGAGATGCAGCCAGGCGAGCTGGCGGATGTCGCCGATCTGCGAGTCGTGAGCGCCGGATCGCTGCAACAGGCCGACGATCTCCGCGGCCTCGCGTTCCACGTCGTACTGCCGCGATTGCGCGCCGTGGTCGAGATGCGCGAGCAGCGTCTGGTAGCGCGCGCTGCTGTCGGTGGCGCCGGCTTCGGCGTCCACGACATTCCGGAAGCGCGCGTTCTGCGACAGCGCCCAGAGATACAGGCCCTCGAGCCCCAGGCCGATCAGCCAGAGCCCGGGGTTGACCAGCGCGCCGAGCAGGCCGAAGGCCGCGATGCCGAACCAGTTCGGCGGGATGGGCATGCCCAGGGGCCGCGCGTTGAACGCCGCCGCGAGATACGACTTTTTCATGGCGCGGTGGCCATGGCGCGAAATGCCGGCGGCACGAAGCCGAGATCGGTTGCCTCGCGCACGGCGATGCGCATCTGGAAATCGAGCACGTCGGCCGGCACCGGGTTCTGGTAACCGATCAGGCTGGCTTCGAGCGCCGCACCAGCGGCGACCGCGGCGGTCCGCGAGTGACGATACGCCTTGACCACCAGCGCCTCGGCGGCGCCCGGCGTGAGCAGGGACGGCATGCGCGGCTCGAGGCGCTCGAGGTCCGCGGGCGTGAGCTCGAGTCCGTAGCGCCGGGCGAGCAGCGCGATCAGCTGCGCGCTCTCGGCGGCCGAGCTGGTGGGCAGCAGCGGCACCTTCACGTCCACGCGGCCCGGACGCTTGAGATCCACCTCGATGAGATCGGGGCGCGACGAGGCGAGCAGCCAGAGCACGCGGCCGCGATTGGTGCCATCGGCCATCTCCTGCGCGATCATCGAATAGATGCGCCCGGAGAGCCCGGAATCGCCCGAGCCCGAATCGCGCTTGCCCAGCGTCTGGTCGGCCTCGTCGATGAACACCATGCAGCGGCCGAGCGCGCGGATCAGGCGAAAGATCTTCTCGAGGTTGCCCTCGGACGAGCCCACCCAGCGATCGCGGAAATTCTTCAGCTTGACCACGGGCACGCCGGCCTCGCCCGCGAGGCACTCGACCAGGAAGGTCTTGCCCGTGCCCACCGGCCCGCACAGTAGATAGCCCATCGGCAGCGCCTTGAGATCGCCGGCCTGCCAGAGCGCGATGTCCTGGCGCAACCAGGTCTTCAGGGCATCCTGGCCATGGTAGTCGGCGAGCGTGCGCCTGCCTTCGATGAACTCCACCAGCCCGGCGGAATCCTGCTCGACCAGCTGCTTCTTGAGCCGGGTGAGGTCGGCCGGCCCGAGCGGGCTGCGCGCGTGATGCCGCAGGCGCGTCAGGTTCTGCAGGCTCGCCAGGCTCACGCCCGTGAGCGCCTGCGCCAGCAGCGGCAGGTCGGCGTCGGCGGAAAACGCCTGCGGACTGTCCTGGCGCAACGCGGGCAGCGCCTCGGTGAGCGCGCGCACGTCGGGCAGGGGCACGCGCACGCGCGTGGCCTGGGGCGAATTCGCGATCGAGGGTTCCAGGTCGTTGAGATTGTCGGCGATGAGCAGCGAGGTGAAGGGCAGGTCCGCGAACGGCGAATCGCTGGCCCAGGCGCGCAGCATGCTGGCGATGCTGCCGTGCTCGAAGCCCGCGCCGTCGGCCGGCGCGATCTGGTCCACGTCGCGCAGGATCACCGCCACCTGCGGCAGCTTCTCCTTGCCGGCATTGCCCGCCACTCCCAGGGCCTGAAGGTTCGCGAGGTACTTGAGGTAGCTGCCGATCCACTTGATGGCCGGCTGCGGCTCGCGCAGCTGCCGGTGCAGGGCCGCACCCTGCCAGCGTTCCACGAACTCACCGCCGCGCTCGATGGTGAGCCCGTTGCCCAGGTCGTACGACAGCACCACGCCGAAGGACTGCAGCAGCGTGTCCTCCAGGTAATTGGCGAGGCTGACCAGCCGGCCGCCCGCGGCCACGCGGTCGTGGACGTTGCCGAACAGGATGAATTGATTGGAGGCGCGGCTCTCGTACGCGAGAACCAGTTCGCTCGCCCAGGCCGGTGACGGGGTGGGCACGGAAGGAGCGTCCAGCTAACTACTGCCCCTGGCCGGTCTTGGTGGCGGCTTCGCTGCCCATGCTGCGTTCGGCGGGCGCGGGTTCCGCGGCGCCCTTGAGCGTGATGCCCTCGCGCGCGGCGAAGTCGGCCAGCGCCTGGTCGGCGAGCGCGTTCATCTCGGCTTCCTTGATGTCCACCTGCGACATGTCGACGGCATCGCGCGCGACGCGCGCGCGGCCCGCGGCCTTGTCGCGTTCTTCCATGACCATGGTCTCGAGCCGGTTGAGCGTGTCGCCCGCGCCGCCGATGTTGGTGATCATGCCGGCCGACATCTCGTGGATCTCGGCCATGGCCTGCTTCATGCGCATGTCGTTGATGGCGCCCTTGAGGCTCTCGATCTTGGCGCGCGCGGTCTGCACGGCCACGTCGCGCGCCTTGACGAGATCCTTGTAGGTCTTCTCGGCCTGCTCGAGCTGGGTGCGGTTCTCGGTGAGCTGCGCTTCCACGCTCTGCAGCCGCAGTGCGTACTGGCCGGCGGCGGAATTGTTGCCGGCGCGGACGTGCGCGGTGGTCTTGGCGCGCAGCTCCTTCTGCTCCGCCTCGAGCTTGCGCACCTGGCTCATGAGCCGCTCGGACAGACCCGCGTGCGACGCCAGGCCCTGGTTGAACTGCCCGATCTGCTTGCGCAGGTTTTCCTGCTCGAGCTCCATCAGGGCTTCGGGGTTGCGGCGTTCCACGCCGGAGATGAACAGCGACAGGAAACCTTTTAACAGGTTGGCGATGCGGCCGAACATTGAACCCTCCCAGACCCACGCGTGAGCGTAGCAGGCAAGAATAAAGGCGATTCACGCCAATGCAAGCGCAATGACTCGGTAATATCGCGGCAACGGTTCCGGAGTCTCACATGACCAAACTTGCCAGCCAGCCGCATGCACGGGCGAGTCTGCTAGTCGCCTGCCTCGCCCTGGTCGCCGCCGCCGGCGCGGCCGACGCCGCGGGCTCACGCGCGCACGGTCCGTTCGACGCCAGGGCGCGGGAAATCTTCGCCAGGATCATCGCCATTCCCACCCAGCTGGGCAACGCCCGGGTGCCTGCGCTTGCGGACTACCTGGCCGGCGAATTCCGTGCCGCGGGTTTCCCGGCCGAGGACGTGATCGTCACCCACTTCAAACTACCCGACAACGACACCGCCACGCTGGTGGTGCGCTATCGCGGTGACGGCACGGGCGGCAAGCCCATCGTGCTGCTCGCGCACATGGACGTGGTCACGGCCGAGCGCGCCGACTGGCAGCGCGATCCCTACACGCTGGTCGAGGAGAACGGCTTCTTCTTCGGGCGGGGCACGCTCGACAACAAGCAGGGTGTCGCGCAGCTCACCGCGCTGTTCCTGCGGCTCAAGGCCGAGAAGTACCTGCCGAGGCGCGATCTCATTCTCTACTTCAGCGGCGACGAGGAGACCTCGCAGGCCACCTCGCAGCTCATGGCCAAGGAACACCGCGACCTCATCGACGCCGAGTTCGCGCTCAATTCCGACAGCGGCGGCGGCTCGCTCGACGACGACACCGGCAAGCCCACCCTGTTCGCCGTGCAGACGGCCGAGAAGACCTACGCGGATTTTCACCTGACCACTCGCAACCCCGGCGGGCACAGCTCCACGCCGCGTGCCGACAATGCCATTTACGATCTGGCCGCGGCCTTGCTCGCGGTGCGTGCCTACGAGTTTCCGGTGATGTGGAACGACACCACGCTCGCCAGCCTCCGCGCAGGCGGCAGGACCACGCCCGGCGAGCTGGGTCGGGCCATGACCCGGTTCGCGGATGACCCGCACGACGAAGCCGCGGCGAAGGTGCTGGCCGGCAATCCCGGCACCATCGGCCAGATCCGCACCACCTGCGTGGCCACCCTGCTGAGCGGCGGACATGCGGAGAATGCGCTGCCCCAGCGGGCCACGGCCAACGTCAATTGCCGCATCTTCCCGGGCGTGAAGATCGAGGACGTGCAGCGCACGCTCGCGGAAGTGGTGGGCGAGGGCGTCGAGGTCACGCTCAAGTCCGCTCCGCTGTCGAGCGATCCGTCGCCGCTGCGCAAGGACGTGTTGGCCACCGTGACGCGCGTCGTGCACCAGTTCTACCCGGGCATTCCGGTGGTGCCGTACCAGGGTTCGGGCGCCACGGACGGGCTGGTGTTCCGCTCCATCGGCATTCCCACTTACGCGGTCGATCCGACGTTCATCCGCGACAAGGATTCGTTCTCGCACGGGCTGAACGAGCGCATTCCGGTGCGGTCGTTCTACGAGGGCCTGGAGATGTGGTACCGGATGGTCAAGGACCTGGCGGGCACCGGCAGGGCGCCCCGCGGCAGGTAGTTAGCCCGTGGAGGCCACCGGCACGCTCGGCACTGCGCTCGCCAATGCGGCGCGGCTGCTCGCCGGCGCGCCGGGCGAAGCGGCCGAGCAGGCGGCGGAGATACTGCGCGCGATGCCGGACCAGCCGGATGCACTGGCGCTGCACGGCCTGGCGCTCGGGCGCCTGGGTCGCGGCGAGGAGGCCATCGCGGCGTTGCGCCGCGCCGTGTCGCTGAACCCGGCGTTGCCGGATGCCTGGCGTGCGCTGGGCGATCACTACACCGCGCTCGACATGCGCGCGGCGGCCGATGCCGCCTACGCCCAGGCCATCCGTCACGCCACGCGCGATCCGCGGCTCATGGGCGCGGCACTGGCGCTGGTGGAAAACCGCATCCCGGACGCCGAGGCCATCCTGCGCGAGTTCCTCAAGCGGCAACCCACCGACGTGGCCGCGATTCGCATGCTGGCCGAAGTGGCGGCGCGCATCGGGCGATATCAGGATGCCGAGACCCTGCTGGCGCGCTGTCTGGAGCTGGCGCCGGGTTTCACCGCCGCGCGCCACAACTACGCCATGGTGCTGCATCGGCTGAACCGGCCCGAAGACGCGCTGGCGCAGATCGACCGGCTGCTGCAAGAGGAGCCACGCAACCCGGGCTACCGCAATCTGCGCGCCGCCGTCCTCGGCCGCATCGGCGAGTACGCGGGCTCCATCGAGCAATACCGCGAGGTGCTCGCGGAATATCCGAACCAGGCCAAGGTGTGGATGAGCCTGGGCCACGCCCTGAAGACCGCCGGGCGCCACGCCGAGAGCATCGAGGCGTACACCACCAGCATCGCGAAGTCGCCGCAGCTCGGCGAGGCATACTGGAGCCTCGCCAATCTCAAGACCTTCCGCTTCACGCCGCAGCAAGTCGAGGCCATGCGCGCGCAGCTGGCCGGCGGCGAGCTCACGGCGGAGGACCGCCTCCACTTCGAATTCTCCCTCGGCAAGGCGCTGGAGGATGCGGGGGACCATGCCGCGTCGTTCGCGCACTATCTGCAGGGCAACCGGTTGCGGCGCGCGACGCTGCGCTACGACGCCGACGAGAATCACGCCCACGTCGAGCGCAGCCGCAAGGTGTTCACGCGGGAATTCTTTGCCGCGCGCGCGAACTGGGGCTGCCAGGCGCCCGACCCGATTTTCGTGGTGGGCCTGCCGCGGTCCGGCAGCACGCTCATCGAGCAGATCCTCGCCTCGCATTCGCGGGTCGAAGGCACCATGGAACTGCCGGACGTCGGCATGCTGGCGCGGGTCGTGGCCACACGCACGACCCGGCCGGGCACCTCGGCGTATCCTCGGGCGCTCGAGAAATTCAGCGCCGGGGAGCTGGCGGCATTCGGCGAACGCTATCTGCGGCAGACGCGCATACAGCGCAAGACGTCGGCGCTGTTCTTCATCGACAAGATGCCCAACAATTTTGCGCACCTGGGGTTCATCCACCTCATGCTGCCGAAGGCGCGCATCATCGATGCGCGGCGCCATCCGCTGGGGTGCTGTCTTTCCGGATTCAAGCAGCACTTCGCGCGCGGCCAGGCGTTCACGTACGACCTCACCGAGATCGGGCGGTACTACCGCGACTACGTCGAACTCATGGCGCACTTCGATGCCGTCCTGCCGGGGCGAGTGCATCGGGTGTTCTACGAGAACATGGTCGAGGACACCGAGGCCGAGGTGCGCCGGCTGCTCGACTATTGCGGCCTGGAATTCGAACCGGCGGTGCTCCGGTTCCATGAGAACCAGCGCGCCGTGCGCACCGCCAGCTCCGAGCAGGTGCGCCGGCCGATCAATCGTGAGGGCATGGACCAGTGGCGGCATTACGAGCCCTGGCTGGACCCGCTCAAGCAGGCGCTGGGCGAGGTGCTCGAACGCTACCCCGCCGCGCCGTAGTGTTCCTTCCGTGGCGAAAGGCATACACTGATTCCGGCGACGGCTTTGCCGCGGTCCGTGTCCGGTGAATCCCGCCTCTGAATCACGGGGAGCAATCATGACACGCAGCAAACTGCGGAAGATCCGGCGTCTCGAGTCGCAACGTTCCCTTTCCCGTCTGCGCGGTGCACCGTTCGCGGGCGCCATGCTCGCCGCGGCTGGCGTGGCCCAGGCGCAACAGCCGGATGAGGAGCGCAAGCTCGACGAAGTGGTGGTCACCGCCACCAAGACCCAGCAGAACCTGCAGGACGTGCCGCTCTCCATTCAGGCCATCGGCACCGAACGCCTCGAGGAGCTGGGCGTCAACAGCTTCGACGACTACGTGAAGTTCCTGCCCAGCGTCTCGTTCCAGCAGGCGGGCCCCGGGTTCGCGCGCGTGTTCATGCGTGGCGCGGCCTCGGGCGACAACGGCAATCACTCCGGCCCGCAGCCGGGCGTCGGCCAGTACCTCGACGAACAGCCCATCACCACGATCCAGGGCGCGCTCGACATCCACATGTACGACATCGCGCGCGTGGAGGCGCTCGCCGGCCCCCAGGGCACGCTGTACGGCGCGAGCTCGCAGGCCGGCACGATCCGCATCATCACCAACAAGCCTGACAAGTCGGGCTTCGATGCCGCCTACAGCCTGCAGGGCGATTCGGTCGCCGACGGCGGCCTCGGCTATCTCGCCGAAGGCTTCGTCAACATTCCGTTGGGCGACAGCGCCGCCATCCGCCTCGTGGGCTGGGCGCGGCACGACGCCGGATACATCGACAACGTGCCGGCGACGCGCACCTTTCCCACCTCCGGCATCTCGATGCCGTCACGGGCCGAGGATGATTACAACGACGCCGACACCGTCGGCGCGCGCGCCGCGCTCAAGATCGACCTCAACGACAACTGGACGCTGACGCCGTCCATCATGGGCCAGCAGCAGAAGTCGAACGGCATCTACGCGCAGGAATCCGGGCAGGGCGATCTCGAGGTGGCGCATTGGCACCCGGAGAACACCGACGACCGCTGGATGCAGGCGGCGATGACCCTGGAAGGCAAGCTCAGCACCTTCGACGTCACCTTCACCTCCGCGTACCTCGAGCGCGACGTGGACGTGAACTCCGACTACTCCGATTACGCGTTCTTCTACGACACCCTGTTCGGTTCGGGCTCGGCGTTCTACGACAACGACGGCGAGCTCATCAACCCGTCGCAGTACATCCAGGGCAAGGACGGCTACACCAAGATCAGCCACGAATTGCGCTTCACCACCGACCCCGAGAAGCGCACGCGCTTCGTGGGCGGTGTGTTCTACCAGCGCCAGACCCACGACATCCAGCAGGACTATCGCGTCGATGGCCTCAACGACGACAGCGACGTCACCGGCTGGGATGACAGTTTCTGGCTCACCAAGCAATGGCGTGTCGACCGCGACTCCGCGGTGTTCGGCGAGCTGAGCTTCGACGTCACCGACCGGTTCACCATCATGGGCGGCTTCCGCCAGTTCAAGTACGAGAACTCGCTGGAGGGTTTCTACGGCTTCGGCATCACCAATCCCTACGGTTCCTCGACGGGCGAGGTGTCCTGCTTCGATACCGGCCACGTGTTCGCCACGGCCCCCTGCACCAATCTCGACAAGACCGTGAAGGATGACGATCACATCCTCAAGTTCAACGCCACCTGGCATGCCACCGACGATGCGATGTTCTATGCCACGTTCTCGGAGGGATTCCGTCCCGGCGGTGTGAACCGCCGCGGCACCTTCCCGCCGTACGCCGCGGACTTCCTCACCAACTACGAGCTGGGCTGGAAGACGTCGTGGATGGGCAATCGCCTGCGCTTCAACGGCGCGATTTACAAGGAGGTCTGGGACGACTTCCAGTTCTCCTTCCTCGGCGAGAACGGTCTCACCAACGTCGCCAATGCGAATGGCGAGGCCGACCTGCGCGGCATCGAGATGGATCTGCAATGGGCGGTGACCGATGGCCTGACGATCTACGGCGGTCTCGCGCTGCAGGAGTCGGAGATGAAGGGCACGTTCTGCAAGCTGCTCGATGACGACAGCAATCAGCTCAGCGAAGCGGACTGCGTGGACGGCGATGAAAACCCGACGCCCTTCGCGCCGAGCGGCACGCGCCTGCCGACCACGCCGAAATTCAAGGCCAACCTGACCGCCCGCCAGGAGTTCAAGCTCGGCGAATTCGACTCGCACCTGCAGGGGTCGCTGGTGCACAGCGGCAGCGCGAAGTCCGCGCTGCTGCCCGCGGAGGCGGCGATCCTGGGAGAGCAGGACGCGTACTCGATCTTCGATTTCTCGTTCGGCCTGGCGAAGGAGAAATGGGAGGCGGAGCTGTTCATCGACAATCTCTTCGACGAGCGCGCCAGCCTGTACCGGTACACCGAATGCGATACCTCCATCTGCGGCCCCATCGTCTATTCCGTGGTGAACCGTCCGCGCACGGTGGGGCTCAGGTTCGCGCAGAAGTTCTGAGGACGGTGGACGTCAGGGCCGCGTCGCGACCGCTGCGGCGATCTCGTCCACGGTCGAGTGCCGTGCACGCTGCCTGACGATGTCCAGCGCGGCGATGCGATACGCCTCGGCCATGGTCGGGAAATTGAAGACATTGTCCACGTACGCGTCCACGTCGAGCTCGGCTGCCAGACCGAGCTGGCCGATGTGCACGAGCTCGGTCGCGCCATCGCCGGCGATCTGCACGCCGATCACGCGCCGGCCGCCGGGGTCCGCCACCAGCTTGAGCAGGCCGCGCTGGCAGCCATTGATCTGCCCGCGGGCGATCTCCTCGAAGCGCGCTCGGCCCACAACACAGCCGCCGAAGTGCCGCTGCGCCTCGCGCTCGTCGAGCCCGACGGTGGCGATCTCGGGAATGGTGTAGACGCCCGAGGGCAGGCGCGAGACGGGGTCCTGCGGCACCAGCAGGCCGAAGGCATGACAGGCGGCGCGGCGCCCCTGCTCCATCGACACGGACGCGAGCGCGGGCGGGCCGATGACGTCGCCTGCCGCATAGACGCCGGGCGCCGTGGTCTGCAGCGTCTCGTCCACCTGGATGTGCCCGCGCGCGGTGAGAGCGATTCCGGCGGAGTGCAGGTGCAGGCCATCCACGTTGGCGGCACGCCCGAGCGCCACCAGCGCCTTGTCGGTCCGCAGCACCTGGCCGCTGGTGAGCTCGGTGCGCACCTGCGAGACACCGTCCCAGTGCGTCGACACGGCTTCGCGGCGCGGCAGGTACTCGCCGCCTGCCTGCCGCAGCTCGTCGAGGTAGAAGCGCGTGAGCTCGGGATCGAGGAAGCCCAACGGCCGCTCGTACTGGTCGGCCTGCGTCACCTGGCAGCCGAGCGCCGCGAACATCGCCGCGTACTCGCTGGCGATCACGCCGCCACCAAGTACCAGCAGGCTGCGCGGTAGATAGGCGAGCGAGAGGATGGAATCGCTGTCCAGCACGTGCTCGTGGTCCACGGTGAGGTGCGTGGGCGTGCGTGGGCGCGAACCCGTGGCGATGACGATGCGCGGCGCATCGACGCGTTCCTGCCCGCCGTCGATGCGGCGCAGGGCGAGCGAATGGCCGTCGATGAAGCTCGCGCGGCCGCGCAACAGCGTGACCTGGTTGCGCTCGAGCTGTGCCGCCATGCAGGCATCGTGCGCGGCGATGGTCCGGTTCACTCCGTCGAGCAGCGACTGGATCGGCTGCGCGGAGAGGTCCACCCGCCGGATGCGCTGCCGCAGCGCGTGTTCGCGCAGCGACTTGCTCGGAATGGTGCCCGTGTGCACGCAGTTGCCGCCGACCTGGCGCTCGCGTTCGATGACGGCGACCCGCTTGCCGGCCTTGGCCGCCTGGACGGCCGCCTTCTGCCCGGCCGGGCCCGAGCCGATGACGACCAGGTCGAACCGGCGCGCATCGCCGCTCATGCGAAGCTTTCGGCGGTGGCGTAGATCGCAGCCCGTTGCGCCATGATGCTGAACAGCTCGTCCGGGTAGATGGACAGCTCGTCCATCCACACGGACACCGGGCCGAGCATCGAGTCCGGCAGCTCGCCGCCGGCGCCGGGCGTGCGCAGCTCGTCGGAGATCTGGCGCGCCAGGGCCACTTCCATGACCTCGGTGCGCGATTCGTTGGCTTCCTGCGGCTCGCGCCAGTGGGCGATGGCCGCGCTCACCGCCGGCGGCAGGTTCCAACAGGCGGCGAGCAGCGCGCCGACGCGCGCCTCGTGCTTGTGCGCGAACGGCAGGATCTGCGCGGACTGGGGGTTCAGGTGGTTCTTCAGCGCGGCGTTGCCCACGCGCGCCAGCACCACCGCCAGGCCCACGCGATGCAGCAGTCCGCACAGATAGGCGGATTCGACGTTGCGCCGCTTGAGGCGCGCGATTTCCTGGGCGAAGAGCGCGACGATCACCGACTCGCGCCACAGGTCGTGCATCTCCTTGTGGAAGTAGGTGGACGCGAACACCTGGCTCTGCACGGCGGCGGAGAAGGTGATGGTGCGGATCTCGCGCATGCCCAGCCAGGCGATGGCCTGCGGCAGCGTGACCACCGGCGTGCGTCGCGCGTACAGCGCCGAATTGGCCACGCGCATGACCTGGCCGGCGAGCGCCACGTCGCGCTGGATCAGCCTGGCGAGTTCGGCTGAATTCGTCGCGACTTTCGCGTCGTCGTCGAGCTCGGAGCGCGTCAACCGCTGCACCTCCGCGGCCACCTGCGGCGGCGGCGGCAGTTCGAGGGAGTCATCGGTCATCGCCGCGTGCAGCACGCGGTCGAGTTCTTGGTCCGGAAGCGGGGCAGGTTGATTCATGACGCGTCGCTGGAAACGGAAAGACCCGAACCGTTAACGGCCGGGTCGCAGCTGCCTTGAAGCGGGCGCCCGGATCGGGCGGCTTCGCGCCAGGTCGTCAGCGCCAATTCGTCAGTAGATCAGGGGCTTGCGTACGGTGTGTGGCCGAATTCGTCAGCTCGCGTGTGCGACTGGGGCGCCGCTCATGTGCACCAGCTCCCAGGTGTGGCCATCGAGGTCTTCATAGCCGTGCGCGTACATGAAGCCGTGGTCCTGGGCCGCGCGGGGCACCAGTGCGCCCGCCGCGCGCGCCTTGGCAACCAGTTCGTCCACCTGCTCCCGGCTGCTGCAGGACAGGCAGGTGAGCGTCTCGGTGGCCTGGCGCGTGTCGGCGATTGCCTTGCAGGTGAAACTGCTGAAGAACTTCTCGGTGAGCAGCATCACGAACAGATTGTCGCCGACGATCATGCAAGAGGCGTTCTCGTCGGTGAACTGCGGATTGAAGGAGTAGCCCACCTTCGTGAAGAAATCTACGGAGCGTTGCAGGTTCCTGACCGGTAGATTGACGAACATCTGCGAGTGCATGGCGCAGTCCTCTGTGGATGTCAGGGCGCGGCGGCCGCGGCCAGCTTCTGCGAGTCCACCTGCAGCTCGCGCGTCGGGCGGATCTCGATGCTGCCGTACCGGGCCGGCGGAATTTTCGACGCGAGCTGGATGGCTTCGTTGAGATCGCGAGCTTCGATGAGATAGAACCCGGCGAGCGCCTCCTTGGTCTCGGCGAACGGGCCGTCGGTCACGGTGGCGCGCCCATTGCGCACCCGGACAGTGGTCGCGGTGTGCACAGGGTGCAGCGGCGTGCCGGTGATGAAGTGGCCGCTGGCCTGCATCTCCTGTGAGCAGGCGAAGCATGCCTCGTCGGGCGCGGAGCTCCAGTGTTCGGGCGACAGATACACGAGGCAGAGGTATTTCATCGCGGGCTCCTGGTGCGCAGTGTGGCGCTTGGGATTTGGTCGAATGGGACGAAGAATTTTCGACAGGCAGCGTGCCGGTGGGGGAGGGAATGAAAAAGTCGATCGTCGTCAGAGCCTTGGCTGGGCACTGACGGCGTTCTCCTCCACGGCGTCGTCCGGCAGTGCGGCGAGGCGCTTCTCGAGAAAACGCCTGGCGGGCCCCTGGGCCGTGAGCTCGAGGGCGCGCCGGTAGGCCTGGCGCGCCTCGGCATGGCGCCCGAGCCGGCGGCAGAAATCTGCGCGCGCGGCGTGTGCGAGCTGATACTTCTCGAGCTCCCCGCCGGCGAGCAGCCGGTCGAGATCCGCGAGGCCCGCCTCCGGTCCGTCGCGCATGGCGACGGCGACGCTGCGATTCAGCTCGATGATGGGCGAGGGCGTGATGCGCAGGAGCAGGTCGTACAGGCCCACGATCTCGTTCCAGTCGGTCGCCGCGGCGCTCGGCGCCTCGGCATGAACTGCGGCAATGGCGGCCTGCACGGCGTACGGGCCGATCTCCGGCGCCGAAAAGGCCGCGCGGGTGAGCGCCACGCCCTCGTCGATCAGTGCGCGGTTCCAGCGGCTGCGATCCTGCTCGTCGAGCAGGATGAGCTCGCCGTCTGCGGTGGCGCGCGTCTCGCGGCGCGACTCGTGCAGCAGCATCAGCGCGAGCAGCCCGCGCACTTCCGCTTCCGGCAGCAGTTGCAGGATCAGGCGGCCGAGGCGAATCGCCTCGCCGGAAAGGTCCGCGCGCGTGGCCGAATCGCCGCTGCTCGCCGAGTAACCCTCGTTGAAGACCAGATAGACCACGCGCAACACGCTGTCCAGGCGTTCCGCCAGCTGGTCGCGGGCCGGCACCTCGTAGGGAATGCGGGCGTCGCGGATCTTGTTCTTGGCGCGCACGATGCGTTGCGCCAGCGTGGGTGCCGGCGTCAGGAAGGCCGAGGCGATCTCCTCGGTAGTGAGGCCGCAGACCTCGCGCAGCGTGAGCGCGACCTGCGCGTCGGGCGCCAGCGCCGGGTGGCAACAGGTGAACACCAGGCGCAGCCGATCGTCCTCGAGCAGCTCCGCCCGGTCGAGCGGCGTGGACTCATCGCTCAGCGACGCGGCAACGTCGGGTCGATCCTCGAGATGCTCGAAACGCTTTTCGCGCCGCTGCTTGTCGATGGATTTGAAACGCCCCGCGGACACCAGCCAGGCGACGGCATTCTGCGGCAGCCCCTCCGTGGGCCATTTCTCCATGGCGGCGCGGAAGGCGTCGCTGAGCGCTTCCTCGGCCCGATCGAAATCGCCGAGCAGGCGGATCAGGGTGGCGAGCACGCGCCGCGATTCCTTGCGATAGAGCGCGTCGATTTCCTGGCGAACGCGGGCGATCTCGGCGGCAGGCATGGGCGGTATCAGGTCGGAACGGTGCAGTGAGGTTTCGGGTCTTTAAGGTCTGCGGTGCTGCCGATCAACGCCAGCTCGGCGGCCAGCAGCGCGATCGATGCCGCCATGGCCATGAGCATGCCGAAGAACAGCAGCGGCCCGCCCACGTCGTCCGCCGCGCGGGCGATGACATCGGCGACCACGCTGGTGAGCAGCAGGGCGATGGCGATCGAGAACCCGCTCGCCAGTGCCACCACGCCCGCCACGACCGGGCGCGCGCGCAGGCGCGCGTCAGGCATCAATGGCAGGCGATGTGTGACGCGCCACCCGGCCATGGCGCCGGGAACGATGAAACCCGCCAGCGTGACCAGCGACAGGAACCAGGGCGGCTGCGGCCGGTACCAGGGCAGGGGCGAGCTCGTGAAGTAGTCGATCCAGGTGCTCACCAGCACGTACGCGGCGCAGGCAGGCGCGGTCAGCACGACGAACGCGTACAGCGCACGCGTGATGCTCCATCGCCTGACGTCGCCGCGCCCGCTCATGCCCGCAAGCTAACGCCGCGACCGCGAGCTGGCAACCGCATCGCGACCGGCGCGGTCCGCTTCGCACGCGCAGGCTCGCGAGCAAGGTTGTTAGGCGAGTTAGCGAGGTGACCGGCGTGTGGATGCGCGTTGCGGCGCCTGGGCATGTTTCCTCCGCGACGGACGATGCCGTACTATAACTAAATCGTCTTTCTTTAATAAACACGATACATCTATATAAGACGGGGGAGCGCATGACGAATTCGGGCAGCCGCGCCAGCGGCAACGTCGGCATCATCGTCACCGCGAGTCTTGCGGGGCTGCTGTTCGGCTTCGACACCGTGGTGATTTCCGGTGTCACCGAATCCGTGAGCCGCGTGTTTCATGTCGCGGCGGGCAGTTTCTGGTACGGCTTCTCCGTGGCCAGCGCCTTGTTAGGCACGCTGATCGGCGCGCTGGTCGCGGGCGTGCCCGGCGATCGCCATGGTTCACGTGACACGCTCAAGGTCGTGGGTTTCATGTACGTGGTGTCGGCGCTCGGCTGCGCGCTGTGCTGGAGCCTCGAATCCTTCTACGTGTTCCGCTTCATCGGCGGGCTCGCGATCGGCGCCTCGTCGGTGCTGGCGCCGGTGTACATCTCCGAGATCGCGCCCGCCGACCGGCGTGGCGCGCTCACCGGCCTGTTCCAGTTCAACATCGTGCTCGGCATCCTGATCGCGTTCGCGAGCAACGCGCTGGTGCAGGGATTGCTGACGGACGTGGCCGGCGCGGAGCCCTGGCGCGTGAAGCTGGGCATCGCCGCCATTCCGGCCGTGGTGTTCGCCGTGCTCATGTTCACCATTCCGCAGAGTCCGCGCTGGCTGGCATTGCGCGGGCGCCGGGAGGAGGCGCGCGCGAGTCTCGCACGCGTCGGCGTGCGCCAGCCGGAGGCCATGCTCGAGGAGTTCGCGCGCGCCGCCGAGGATGCGCGCCGCAACTCGGCGCTGCGCCTGTTCACGGCGGCCAATCGCCGGCCGATCCTGCTCGCGGTGCTGCTGGCCATGTTCAACCAGCTCTCCGGCATCAATGCCATCCTCTATTACCTCAACGACATCTTCTTCGCCGCGGGCTTCAGCGGCTGGTCGAACGACCTGCAGGCCGTGGCCATCGGCGCGGCCAACCTCATCGCCACGGTGATCGCGCTGCGGGTGATCGACCGCGTGGGGCGCCGCAAACTGCTGCTCACGGGCGCCGTTGGCACGGCCGTGGCGCTGGCCGCCGTCGCGGCCATCTTCGCCACCGGGCAGGGCAAGCCCTATCTGCTCGCCATGCTGATCGCCTTCATCGCGTTCTTCGCCTTTTCGCAGGGTGCGGTCATCTGGGTATACCTGGCGGAAATCTTCCCGACGCCGGTGCGATCGCGGGGGCAGGCGCTGGGCAGCAGCGTGCACTGGGGCATGAACGCCCTGATCGCGCAGGCCTTCCCCATGATCGCGGTGCACACCCAGGCGTTGCCCTTCGTCTTCTTTTCGCTGTGCATGGTGTTGCAGTTCTTCGTCGTGCTGGCGATATTCCCGGAAACTCGCGGCGTGGAGCTCGAGTCCATGGACAGAGCGCTCGAAAGGAACAGCAGCAAATGAAAACTCAGTCGAACCTGGTCAATCGTCGTTCGTTGATGTCGGCCACGCTGGGCGCGGGGCTGGCATTGCCGCTGGCCGTGCCGGCGTTGGCTGACGAGGTGTGCGTCAAGAAGCCTGGTACGGCCCCCGCGCTCGAGCCCGAGCGGCTGATGACGGACTGGGCTTGGCTCGCCCGCTATCGCGACGAGAATGCGCACCTGATCGCCAGCAAGGCGCAGGTCCACGCGGTGTTCCTCGGCGACTCCATCACCGAGGGCTGGCGCGACAAGCAGCCGGAATTCTTCGGCAAGGGCAATGTGTGCCGCGGCATCAGCGCGCAGACCACGCCACAGATGCTGGTGCGCATGCGCGCCGACGTGGTGGATCTGCATCCAAAGGTGGTGCACATCATGGCGGGCACCAACGACATCGCGTTCAACACCGGGCCGATGAGCGCCGACGACACCAAACGCAACATCCAGTCGATGTGCGACATCGCGCGCATGAACAAGATCCGCGTGGTGCTGGCGTCGATTCCGCCGGCGGCCTTCTTCCCGTGGCGCCAGGGGCTCGAGACCGCGAGCACCATCATTGCGCTGAACGGCTGGATCAGCGGCTACGCCAAGGCCATCGGCGCAACCTACGCCGACTACCACTCGGCCATGTCGAACGGCAAGGGCGGCATGAAGCCGGGCCTCTCCACCGACGAAGTGCATCCGTCAGAAGAGGGCTACGCCGTGATGCGCCCCATCGCCGAGCGCGCGATCAAGTAATGGGGACATTCCTCGTTTTCTAGAAAACGGGGACGCGCCTCGAATCAGCTCCCGCCTTGCAATCCGCGCCGCAGGCAGCACTATCGCTGCATGGCTACCGGCTGGGCGCGCGAAGGCGCGGAACAGGATCAGATCGACGCGACCGTCAAGGACGGCATTCAGCGCGCGAAGAGCCGCTTGCCCTCGGGTGAGTCACTGGAGTCGTGCGCCCACTGTGGCGCGCGCATTCCCGAGGCGCGCCGCGCGGCCATTCCCGGCGTGCGGCTGTGCATCGTCTGCCAGGAAGCCGAAGACAAGTCGCAGGTGAACAACGCCGGCTACAACCGGCGCGGCAGCAAGGACAGCCAGCTGCGCTGATCAGGCCGCGCGCCTGCGCGCGCGCTGGACCACGAGATCGCGGAAGGTGTCGAGACGGCGAGTCGGCCCCTGTGCGTCGAGCGCGAACTCCTCTTCGAGTGCCATCGACAGCTCGAGGGTGTCCAGTGAATCGCGCCCGGGATCCGGGCTTTCGAGCCAGGCGGCGATCTCCACGAGCGTGGTGTGCGGTCGCAGGTCTTTCACCCGGGCACCCACCACTTCCGCGATCCGCAGTGCAAGCCGGTATGCCTCTTCTCGCAGTGGCGGTTCGAAGTGCGGGCGAATGCGCGCGGCGAACATTTCGAGATCGGCTCGCGTGGGTTTCACGGTCGTCCCCTCGAGGGATAAAAAAGGGACGCGGCTCGAGCCGCGTCCCCTTTTGCTAGCAAATGAGGAATGTCCCCATTAATTACAGGTGATGGACTTGTCGGCGACGGTGCCGAGCTTCACTTGCGAGAACGCGATGTCGAGCTTGCCGGCGGATTGCAGCGCCAGTGCGCCATTGACCTTGCTCACGTCCACGCCGGCCTTCTGGAAGCACTTCAGCATCACGCCGACGGTGGCGAACTTGCCGGCCGGCAGGCTGTTGAGCGTGTCCGCGAAGGGCAGGTGGCCCTCGCAATTGGCCCCGCAGGTCATGCCGATGGTGGTGTCTGCCGGCACCGGCGCATCGTGCCGCACGCGAACCAGCAGCATCACGTCGCCATTGGTCTCTCGCGAGATGTCCACCGCGCCCTCGCTGGTGATCGACACGGTGGCCGCGCCGTCACCGTCGAACTGGAAGCGGCGCGCGCCTTCTTGCACCTGATCGTCGATGGCCGTGACCTTGACGCGTCCGCCGATGGCGTCCACCGGCGTGGTGGTGATGCGCGTGGTATCCGGACCATTCGACACGCGCAGCGACCAGGGCTGCACCGGCACGCCCTTGTCGAAATACGAGCCGGTGGTCATGAGCTCCGCCGCGACACCCGGGTCCTCGGGCAGTGCCGCCAGTTCCTGGGGCTCGGCGTACGTGAGGCCATAGCCGAACGGGAACAGCGGATCGTACGGTTCCTTGTTCACGTTGAGCGGCGTGCCGGTGGCATCCCGCGGCCAGGAGAACGACAGCTTGCCGGTGAAGTCGTGGTTCACCGCGCCATCCTTCTTGCGGAACAGCACGTCGGAGATGCCGATGCCTTCGGTGCCCGGCAGCCACGCCGCGACATAGGCATTGGCCAGATTGATCTCGCGGTTCTGCCACAGCGGGCGTCCCGAGAACAGGATGGCGACCACCGGGATCTTCTCGTCCTGCAGTTTCTTCATGATCTCCAGGTGCTGGGTCATGGAACCCGGCAGCGTCTGCACCTTGAGATCGCCCTGGAATTCCGCGTACGGATTCTCGCCGAACACGACGATGGCCACGTCCGGCTTCTTCTTGAAGCTGCCGTCGGTGGATAGTTCGGCGGATCCGCCGCCGGCCTTCACCGCCGCCTTGACGCCGGCCCACACCGAGGTGGCGCCCGGGAAGTCCGCGTTGGTCAGGCCCGTGCCCTGCCAGGTGATGGTCCAGCCACCGGCCTGCTTGCTGATGTTGTCGGCGCCGTCGCCGGTGACCAGCACGTGCCGATTGGCGGCCAGCGGCAGCAGGCCGCCGTTGTTCTTGAGCAGCACCAGCGACTGGCGCACGGCGTCGCGCGCCACCGCGCGCTGCTCGGGTGACGCCAGCATCTTGAAGTTGCCGGCCAGCTCGCGCTTCGAGGGCTGCACGCCGTCGAACACGCCGGCGCGGAACTTCACGCGCAGGATGCGCGTGACCGCGTCGTCGAGGCGCTCCATGGGGATGATGCCGTCTTTCACCTGCTGCAAGGTGTTGTGGTACAGGCCCTTCCAGCTGTCGGGTGCCATGAACATGTCGAGCCCGGCGTTGAGCGCCTGCGGGCAGTTGTCGTTGGTGCAGCCGATCACCTGGCCGTGCGCGTTCCAGTCGCCCACGGTGAAGCCGTCGAAGTTCATGCGCTTCTTGAGCACGTCGGTGATCAGGCCCTTGTGCCCGGTGATCTTCGCGCCGTTCCAGCTCGAGAAGGAAATCATGATGGTCTGCACGCCGTTCTCGATGGCCGGCACGTAGCCCGCGTTGTGGATGTCGCGCAGTTCGGTCTCGGGGATGCGGGCGTCGCCCTGGTCGCAGCCGTTCTCAATGCCGCCGTCGGCCAGGAAGTGCTTGGTCGAGGAGATCAGGTGCCGGCCCTTGAGGAATTCCGGCGAGGCCGGATCGCCCTGCAGCCCTTTCACGAACTCACCCGCGAAGGACGCCACGAGCTTCGGATCTTCGGAATAACCCTCGTAGGCGCGGCCCCAGCGATCGTCCTGCGGCACCGTCACCGTGGGGGCGAACGTCCAGTCGATGCCGGTGGTGCGCACCTGCTCGGCCGTGACGCGCGCGACCTCGCCTAACAACTTCGGGTTGTGCGTGGCGCCGAGGCCCACGTTGTGCGGGAACAGCACGGCGCCGACGATGTTGCTGTGGCCGTGCATGGCGTCGATGCCCCAGATCATCGGAATGCCCTGTCCACCGTTGCTGGTGTCGACGGACGCGGCGTAGAACTGGTCGGCGAGCGCGAGCCACTCCTTGGCGGGCGCGCGCGGATTGCCATTCGGGTCGGAGCCGCCGCCGGCGAGGATCGACCCCAGGTGATACTCCTTCATGTCCGCCGGCTTGATGCAGCAGATATCCGCCTGGATGACCTGGCCGACCTTCTCCTCGACCGTCATCTTCTTAAGTAATGCCGCGACCCGCTCTTCCAGCGCGGCGTCCTGCGTGAACGGCCAGTGCGGTGAGGGCCAGATCTCCGGGTGCACGGCCGCGGGATCTTCCGCCTTGGCCTCGGCGGCCGGCTTGTCCCTGGACGCGTCTTTGCAGCCGAACATCAGCAGGATAGGCGCGATCAGCAGTGCCGTGGCCGCGCCGGTTCTATGGACATTGGACAGGGAAGGGGACATCGAAAAGCTCCTGTTCTTGGGCGCGGACAGCCTATGCTGTCTGCCGCCGAAATTCGAGAGACGACACGCGGTTATTTGACAGCTTTTGGTGGCGGCAGCTAGCCTCGCCGCGCCATCGCGCAGGGGGCTCACGAACGAAATGAATGCGGATCGAAGAATCAGGCGGATCGCCGTCGTCGGCGGCGGCACCGCCGGGTGGACTGCCGCCGCGATGTTGAATCGCAAACTCGGCGGGCAGTGCTCCATCCATGTCGTGGACACGCCAGAGCCGGCGTCGCCAGGACATGCGGAGGCCACGCTGCCGAGCGTGCTCGAGCTGCTCCGCTTCCTCGGCGTCGACCAGAACGAGTTCGTGGAGAAGACGCAATCGACCTATTCGCTCGGCACCCGCTTCGTCGACTGGGCGGCGCCCGGCGAGTCGTTCTGGCATCCGTTCGGCGCGTTCGGCGCGTTGATCGAGCGCCGGCCGTTCTATCACTTCTGGCACAAGGCGCGCGCGCAGGGCCTGAAGCTCAGGAGCGAGCTGTTCAGCCAGGAAATCTCCTTCGCGCAGGCCAACCGCTTCATTTTTCCGACCAACACCCTGGGCGTCGCGCCGCAGCTGCGTTACGCGCTGCACGTCGACGGCGCGCTGTACGCGCGTTTCCTGCGCGCCATCGCCGAGCGCGGCGGCGTGATCCGCCTGGAACGCAAGGTAGTTAGTGCGACGCACCGCGAGGACGGCTCGCTGGACGAGCTCAAGTTCGAGGACGGCGGCACGTTGCGGGCCGACCTGTTCATCGACTGCACGGGAGCGCGCGCCCAGCTCATCGGTGAGTTCATGGGCGAGGGCTATCAGGACTGGTCGACATGGCTGCCCTGCGACCGCGCGCTGGCCGTGCCCGCCGCGCTTGCCGACGTGCGCCCGCCGTACGTGCAGATTGCGGCACGCCCTGCCGGCTGGCAGATGCGCATGGCCCTGCAGCAGGTGGTGACCCATTCGCTGGTGTACGCCAGCGCGAACCAGCGCGACGACGAGGCGCGACAGGCATTGCTGGCGGAGACCGGCGAGGCGCTCACCGAGCTCCGGCTGCAGGCCTTCGCCAATGGACGCCGCACGCATTTCTGGCGGGGCAACGTGGTCGCGGTCGGTGCCTCGGCCGGTTTCATCGAGCCGCTCACCGCGGCCGAGCAACACCTGACCAGCAATGCCGTGTTCAACCTGCTCGACCATTTTCCGGACCGTCAGTTTGACCCCGCCAACATCGCAAGCTACAACGCGATCACCGGCGACGAGTTCGAGCGCATCCGTGATTTCACCCTGCTGCATTACCGCCTGTCGCGCCGCGACGATTCGCCCTTCTGGCGCGGGTTCGCCGAGCGCGAAGTGCCCGAGTCGGTGGCCCGGCGCATCGAGATGTACCGCGCGGCCGGCCGCATCGTGCTGCCCCAGCCAGAGCTGTTCAACGAGCTCGATTGGTTCTGGATCTTCGAAGGCACGGGCGTGGTGCCCCGTGACTACGACCCGCTCGTCGACACGATCGACTACGAGCAGGTCAAGCGCCTGATGCTCGCCATCACCCAGAAGGTGACCGCAGACACCGCGGCCGCGCCCACGCACGACAGCTTCTTCGCGCAGGCCAATGCCCGGCTCGCCGGAGTGCGCAGGTCAGCGGTGCAATCGGCGGGTTGATGTCGTCCACTGCCAAACTACTGGCCGGCGTGGAACTGGGCGGCACCAAGTGCGTGTGCATCCTGGGCACGGGTCCCGACGATGTGCGCGCCATCGAGCGCCTGCCCACGGGCGAGCGCGAAGAGACCCTGCGGCAGATCGAGACGGTGCTCGAGCGGTGGCGGCTGCATTACGGCGCGCCGCGTGCGCTCGGCATCGCCTCCTTCGGGCCCGTCGACCTGCGTGCCGATTCGCCCACCTATGGCTTCGTCACTTCCACCAGCAAGCTGGGCTGGCGCCACACCGACGTGGCACTGCGCCTGGCGCGCCCGCTGGCGGTGCCCGTGGGCTTCGATACCGACGTGAATGGCGCGGCGCTGGCCGAAGGGCGCTGGGGCGCGGCGCGCGGGCTCGGCGATTACGCCTACGTCACGGTGGGCACCGGCATCGGCGTGGGCTCCATCGTGCGCGGCCGTTCCATCTTCGGCATCAATCACACCGAGCTCGGGCACATCCGCGTGGCGCGCAAGCCGGGGGACACGTTTCCCGGCGTGTGCCCCTATCACGGCGACTGCATCGAAGGCCTGGCGTCCGGGCCGGCCATCGAGAAGCGCGTCGGCGGACCGGCGGCGCAGCTCGCGCCGGATGACCCGGCCTGGGACTACGTCGTGCATGGGTTGGCGCAGCTGCTGCACACCATGGTGCTGACCACCGCGCCGCAACGCATCTTCCTCGGCGGCGGCGTGATGGATGGCCAGGCGCAGTTGTTCGAACGCATTCGCCAGGAGCTCAAGCGCAGCCTCAACGGTTACGTCGAGGCGCCGCAGCTCGAGCAGGACCTGGCGCGCTTCATCGTGCCGCCGGGGCTGGGCACCATGGCGGGGCCGCTCGGCGCACTGGCGCTGGCCGCCGACGCCGAATTGCTGGCTGCCGGAAAACCGCAGGCCGTGGCTGCCGCCGCGTCGAGATGAGCGGGCGCTCCGGCAAGTCTTCCGGTGCGCGGGGGATGCAGCTCTCCGGCACGAACCTGGAACGCGCCGGGGATCACAACCAGCGGGTCACGTTGCACGCCATCCGCGTGAGCGGGCCGATCACGCGCGCCGAGCTCGCCGCGATCACCGGCCTCACGGCCCCGGCCATCGCCAACATCACCAAGCGCCTGCTGGTCGACAAGCTGATCCAGGAAGCGGGGCAGCGACGCGGCGGGCGCGGCCAGCCGGCGACGCGGCTGGTCATCAATCCCGACAGCTGGTTTTCGCTGGGGCTGAACGTCGACCGGGACCACATCACGCTGGTGGTGCTCGATTTCGAAGGGCGGGTGCGCGCGCGCGCCTCGCGCGAGGTGAACTTCGCGCTGCCCGAGGACGTGGAGCAGTTCTTCGCCAAGTCCGCGGCCAAACTACTCGACAGCGTGGGCATCGGTCGCGAGCGCCTGGCCGGCATCGGTGTGGCGCTGCCCGACGACATGCCGCGCGCCGCGACCCTGCCGCAGCAACCCGCCAGTTACGGCATCTGGGCGTCCACGGACGTGTCCTCGCTGCTCACCCGCACGCTGCCCGTGCCGGTGTTCGTGGAGAACGATGCAGCTGCCGCCACCATGGGCGAGATGCAGTTCGGGCTCGGCAAGAAGCACCAGACGTTCTTCTACATCCTGATCACCGCGGCGCTGGGCGGCAGCCTGGTGATCGACGGCAACCACTTCCGCGGCGCCACGGGCCGCAGCGGCGAGCTCGGCATGCTGCGCGGGCGCGATGCCAGCGGCCAGGAACGCCAGATCCAGAACATCGTCTCGCTGTCCGCGCTGTACAGCCTGCTCGCCGCGCAGGGCTGCAAGGTCTCCGCGCCGCACGAGCTCACGGAGTTGCCGGCCGACGGCCAGGCCGTCATCGACGCATGGGTTGCTTCGGCGGTCGATGCGCTGACCGAGCCGGTGGTGGCCATCAATTGCCTGGTGAATCCCGAAGTCATTCTCATCGGCGGACGGCTGCCCGCGGCCATCGTCGACAAGATCGCGAGCGGCCTGAACCAGCGCCTGTCCGCCTACGGTGGCAGCATCCCGGCCATGGCGCCCGTAGCGCGCGCCGCGCTGTGCGACGATGCGCCGGCGGTGGGTGCCGCCATCCTGCCGTTCAGCCACCGATTGCTTCCGACTCGCACCGCGCTCATGAAGGTCGCGGCGTCCTGACCAGAAAGCAAATTGTCCAGAAAGCCAATTTTCCAGAAATCTCCGGGGGGACCGATGAACGTCGACGACAAGTACAAGGGCATGTGGAAGGGCTTCGTGACGGTGATCACGCTGTTCTTCATGTGGGGCTTCATCACCGTGTCGGTCGATCCGCTGATCGCCGCGCTGAAGGCCATCTTCGAACTGACTTACGCGCAGGCCATGCTCACGCAGTTCGCATTCTTCACGGCCTACTTCGTCGTGTCGCTGCCGGCGGCAACGTTGATCGCGCGTCTCGGCAACAGCAAATCCATCATTTTCGCGCTGGGGGTGATGGTGCTCGGGTGTCTTGTCATCCCGCTGGCGACCAAGTTCGATACCTACTCGCTGGTGCTGGTGGGCCTGTTCGTGATCGCCAGCGGCATCACCATCCTGCAGGTGGTCGCCAACCCGCTCGCGGCGGCCCTGGGCCGTCCGGAGCGCTCGCACTTCCGCCTGACGTTCTCGCAGACGTTCAACTCGTTCGGCACGTGGCTGGCGCCGATCCTGGTGTCGCCCATCATCCTGGCGGGCGGCATCTTCGCGGTGACCCACGGCGCGGAAGTGACGCCCGAGTTGCGCGCCGACTCGTTCCGCCGCATCGACTCGGTGTTCTTCGCGATCGCGGGCGCGCTGGTGCTGCTGGCGCTGTTCATCTTCGCCTTCCGCAAGCTTCTCGATGTGACCAAGCCGGTAGACGAGGGCCAGCGTCCGTCCATCGCCACCGCGTTCCAGTCGCGCTGGGCCGTGTTCGGCGCCGTGGCGATCTTCCTGTACGTGGGCGCCGAGGTGTCCATCGGCAGCGCGATGACCAACTTCCTGCACGAGCCCGACATGCTCAACATCCCGATGGAGGAGGCCGGCAAGATGGTCGGCTACTACTGGGGTGGCGCGATGGTGGGCCGGCTCGTCGGCAGCATCCTGCTGTTCGTTGTGAAACAGCGTGCGCCCTGGTTGCTGGCGCTGTTCGCGCTCGGCGCCGCCACGCTGTGCGTCATCGTCTCGCAGACGCACGGTTCCACGGCCGCATACCTCGCCCTGTCGATCGGCCTGTTCAATTCGATCATGTTCCCGGTGATCTTCACGGCGACGCTCGAGCGTTCCACCGCGGCACCCGCGGCCACGTCCGGACTGCTGTGCCTGGCCATCGTCGGCGGCGCGGTGCTGCCCTATGTGTTCGGCTCGATCGCCGATGCGGCCGGGTTGCACGCCGCGTACTTCCTGCCGGCCGTGGCCTATCTGCTGATCGTCGTCTTCGCCGTGTCGGCCACCAAGGCCAGGACCTATGAGCACGGCACGGCGGCTGCCGGCGCGAGCCACTGAGCGGAGTAAGATCTGCCTCATGGACGACAGGACACGCATCCGCGACCTGCACGCCCGGCTCTCGGGCTGGCTGCTGGACGCCGCTTATCCGCTGTGGTCCACGAAGGGCGTGGACCCGGCGGGCGGCTACTTCGAGCGGCTCGGCCAGGACGGCAAGCCGCTGCCCGACCGCCGGCGTTCGCGGGTCACTCCGCGGCAGGCGTACTGCTTCGCCATGGGTCCGTCGCTGGGCTGGCGCGGCGACGCGGCGGGCCTGGTGAAGCATGGCCTGGATTTCTGGTACGCGAAGTTCCAGCGTCCCGACGGCTTGTTCCGCACGCTGATCAACGCGGATTTCTCGGTGGCCGACGACCGCGCGCTCACCTACGACCAGGCCTTCGGACTGCTGGCTTTCAATCTGGCCGCGACGCTCGGCGCGGAGTGGTGCGCCGAGCGCGAGCGCCAGGCGCACGAGCTCTTGCAGAGCCTGCTGCGTCTCACGCGCCGTGCCGATGGCAGCTTCGAAAACGGCGTGCCGGCCAGCCTGCCGCTCGAGTCGAATCCGC
>CAMLGF010000047.1 GCA_946479515.1 uncultured Pseudomonadota bacterium
GTGCAGCATTGCGAGACCCTTTTTTTTTATTGACCAAACGGGACAGGCGAGATGTCCCCGAGCCGCCGAAACGGCGCCGCTCCCTATCTCTGTCACGTGTCGGAGTTTTGCCTCACCTTCACAAGAAAATTTTAGGCCTCTTTTGGCCTATGTCTGATAGAAATTCAGCTTGACGCTGGTCACGGCGAGTTGCTATGGGCCAGGGTAATCGGCGATGAGGGAAATCGAATGGCCGCTCCAATATCCAATCTGAAGCACGACAAGAGTCGCGGCGGCGAGCGGCCGACGCCGGCTCGCATCGCCAGCGCGTGCGTCGTAGGGATTGCGCACGTCGCGATCATCGGTTGGCTGGCGGGTCACATATCTGCCGCGCGCCGGATGGACATCCCGGTCGAACCGATTGTTGCCGAGATTCTGGCGATGCCCGCCGAAGGGCCCAAGACTGGCGACATATTCACGCCGGCCGATCGGCCGATCGAGCTCGAGCTTCCGGACGTGACGATCGTGTCCGAGCCGGAAATGGCTATCGACGCGCCGCGCATCGATCCAGGCCTCGCCGTCGATATCGCCCCTTACACGGCGCGTGCGGAGCTGATGCCGGGAATCATCGCAACGATACTGCTGCTGCTCGAGATCGCGCCGGATGGGTCGGTCATCTCCGCGGAGATAGTCAGGAGCAATGCGGGGGATGCCGCCAATGCAGCCGCGGTTCAATATGCCCAAGCTACCCGCTGGATGCCGGGCAAGATAGGCGGCGAGCCCCGCGCGATGCAGGCGAGCCTCACGGTGATCTTGGGTGAACGCGGCTGAGCCTCTGCCCAGCCGCGTCACGATCCATTCGATTCCACCTCACGCCCCGTCAGGAATCTCCGGCTCGACCAACGCCTTGAGATTGGCCAGCGACTCCTGCCAGCCGAGATAGCAGCCGGCTTCGGGAATGACGTCGGGGACGCCCTCCTGCGTGATGTGCACTTCCGTGCCGCAGAACACCTTCTTGAGCGTGATGGTCACGTTCATCGAGCCGGGCAGATTGGGATCGTCGAACTTGTCCGAATACCGGACGCGCTCGCCCGGCACGAGTTCCACGAACTCACCGCCGAACGAATGGCTCGAGCCGGTGGTGAAGTTGGTGAATGACATGCGGTACTTGCCGCCAACGCGCGCGTCGTGTTCGTGCATGCGCGCCGTGAAGCCATTGGGCGGCAGCCACTTGCACTTGGCATCTGCGTCGATGAAGGCCTTGTAGACGCGCTCCGGCGGGGCCGCGAGTACGCGATGCAGGCGGATGGTGCTGGGCATGGCAGTCTCCTTGAAAGTCATTTCGGGGGTGTGCGCAGGGTAGTCGAACCCGGCGGCGGGTTTTCGACAGCCCAATGAAAACGCCGGATGGCCCATCGGCCACCCGGCGTCTCCGTCTCCCTGGGTCACGAGACCCGAAACTATTTCTTGCCCGAGAGCCTGTCGATCAGCGAGGCGAACTTCGAGCCCTTCTTGTCGACCTTGACGCGCAGATGGCGCACGCCCGTGTCGCCGCTGCTGTCGTTGGTGATCTCGAGGGTGTGGGCGCCCAGGATTTCCAGCGTCTGGTCGAGGGTCTCCTCGTCCACCTGGGCGTGGGCATCGCGGCGGATGGACTTCGCCGGCGGCTTGCGCGGCCTGGCGGCCGGCGCTGGCGGCGCGGCGGGTTTGGCGGCGGCCGGCTTCTCGGCCTGTTTGAAGAATCGCGGCGAGGCTTCGCCGTCCACATCCTGCTGGATCTGCTCGGGCGTGTCGTCGTCCAGCAGCTTGAAGATGCCGCTGTTGGAAGCAGCGATGGACTGCGGCGTCGGCGCGGGGCCTTCCTTGATGTTGGCGGCGCGGTGGATGCCGCTGCGCTCGGCGTTGAGATCCGTGGCGCGCTCTTTCTCGATGGTGGTGACGGGCACCACGGACACGGTCTTGAAATCGGAGCGCACGTAGTACGCCACCTGCTTCGCGGACACCGCGTCGCTGAAGAAGCCCAGCCGCAGGCCGTACCAGTTGCGGCCCTCGCGGCTCGCTTCGGTGGTGTACAGCGTGTACGCGTTGAAGATGGCGAGCGGCGGCACCTTGCTCATGTCGAACGGGGTCACCGACCAGTCGAGCTGCACGGCGAACAGCACGGGCGCGTTGCGCGTCACCGCGCTCTTGATGGCCGCCATGGACTGCGCGTCTTCGGGCTTGATGACGCGGATGGCCTCGTCGACGCTGGCTTCCTGCGAGCCCTCGCGATACGGCGTGTGCCGCTCGAGCAGGCGGATGGTCTGGGTGTCGGAGAGATCGTCGAGTTCCTCGAGCACCTGGCGCACGTTGTTGAGCGACGGCAGCGGTGAGTTCGTGGCGCTCAGCGCCGGCATCTGCACGGTCGGCTCGGGCGGCGGCGCCTTGGCGGCGACGGGTGCGGGCGGCGTGGCCGCGGGCCTGGCGGACGCGGGCTGCAATGCCGGCGCGGAGACCTGGGCAGCGATCTTCGGCGCGGGAGTCCTTGTTTGCGCGCCCGGGCTCGCGGCAACCGGTGCGGCCGATGGGGCCGGCCGCGTGGCGGGTCTGGCCGGCGCCGCGGCCCTGGTGGGCGCGGCGGTTGGCGCGGGAGGCCGGGTCACGGGTTTCGTGGCGGGCTTCGCGGCGGCGGGCTTGGCAGGCGCGGGTTTCGCGGCCGCGGGCTTGGCGGCCGGCTTTGCGACCGGAGCCTTGGCAGTCGCCTTGGGCGCAGGCCGGGCGGCGGCCGCGGGCCTAACTACCTCGGCCTGGGGCGCGGGCGGATGCACCACGGGCACGTCGATGGGCCGGAAATCGGTATCGCTGTCCGACAGCACGAAGGGCTCTTCGAATTCGGGCTTGGGAGCCGGCGGCGGCGTGGACGCAAAGGGATGATGCGCGGGTGCCGCGGGCTTGGCCGCGGGCGTGGGCGCGGTGCTTCTGGTCGCGGCCGGGGCGGCGGGCGCAGCCGCTGCGGCAGCGGGCGCGGCGGGCTTGGCGGCGGGTTTCGCGGCCGCCGGCGTGGCGTCGGCCTTCGGCTTCAGATTCTTGCCCGGCGCTTCCCCGGCCCAGGCCTGGGGATAGATCTCGCGCACGATGGTCAGCATTTCCTCGGCGGCCTGCAGGGTCTCGAAATAGCCCATGTGCAGGCGGAAGCGCTCGCGGCCGTCTTCGCGGCGGCGGCTGACGAAGAATGTGTACTGGGCGAGCGTCGGGTCTTTCGGCTGCGACAACGCCATCGGCGTGGTCGATGACGTGAGATTGATGACAAAGCCGCCGGACGCGGCCGCGCCGGTGGGCCGCGTCAGCTTGCTGACGACGTAATCTGCCTTGGCACTCATTGGTGGACCGATTCCCCGAAAGACGTTGAGACCGGACCGCGCCCCTTCCCGGACGCGATCTTTTTTCACTCACTGAGGGAGTGTGCGAAGCGACCCATATACGGTCAACGGGCGAACTGAGCACGCTGTCGCAGAACACAGACCGAAATATGCGCTGCCCTAGAGGAAATGAGACATAACGGCCCGGCCGGCAATGCTGCACGGCGAGAGCCGCAGGCGGCTAGCGATCGAAGCGATCCCAGTAGCGGCCGGCCGATGAGAAGCGCTGCGCGTAGTACTGGTCGTCGAGCGAATCGACGGTGACGGGTTTGCCGGCGCCGGGTGCGTGCACGAAGCGGTGATCGCCCACGTAGATACCGACGTGATTGACCTTCCGACTGCCGATCTTGAAGAACACGAGGTCGCCGCGGCGCAGTTTGCCGGGCTTGATCTGGCGCGCGCCCTCGGCCTGATCGCGCGACGTTCGCGGCACGCTGAGGCCTAACTGCCGGTGCGCGTAGAACACGAGTCCGCTGCAATCGAAGCCGGCGCGCGTCGCACCGCCGTAGCGATACGGCGAGCCTCGCAGGCGCAGCGCGAAGGCCGCGACCTCTTCGCCGAGCGTGCGCAGGTTCGCGGCGCCGCCGCTGCCGTCCCAATGTTTCTGCCCATGGTGCGGCACTGAGGCGGCTTTGGGGGCGTGGGTGGGCCTGGGCGGCGGCGAGCTGGCGCAGGCGGTGAGGAGAAGGAAAATGGGGACATGCCTAATTTTCATTGTCACATTCCCGCCGCCATGCGCCGCTGGCAATGGTGCCGATGAATGTGACAATGAAAATTAGGCATGTCCCCATTTTCCTCAGGAGGCGGCGCGGTGGTCGGCGATCTCGCTTCCGGGCCGGCGTGACTCGAGGATCTCGGTGAGCGCGGCGGCCGACATGGGTCTGGCCAAGTAGAACCCCTGCGCGGACTCGCAGCCGCGCGAGCGCAGGAAGTCGAGCTGTGCGCCCGACTCCACGCCTTCGGCGGTCACGCGTTTTCCGAGCGTATGCGCCATGGTGATGACCGATTCGACCAGGGCCCCCGCGGATTCGTTCTGTGGGACTTCATCCAGAAAGCTGCGGTCCAGTTTGACCGTGTGCACAGGATAACGCCGCAGGTAGTTCAGCGACGAGTAGCCGGTGCCGAAGTCATCCAGGGCCAGTTGCACGCCGAGCTGCGCCAGGGCGCGCAGCGGCTCCTCCACCTCGCTGTCGGCCAGCACGGATTCCACCAGTTCGAGCTCGAGGCAGCCGGGGTTGATACCGTGATGGACGAGCGCCGCCTGCACCAGCTTCACGAAATTGGCATCCTTGAGCTGCTGCACGGACACGTTCACCGAGAACATGCGCGGCGCGATGCCCGCCCGCACCCACTCCGCGTACTGCTGGCAGGCGGTGTCCAGCACGAAGCCGCCGATGTCGGTGATGAGCCCGGAATGCTCCGCGGCCGGGATGAACTCGCCCGGTAGTTTGATGCCGTCGTAGCGCGTCTGCCAGCGCAGCAGCGCCTCGATGCCGCACAGCCGCCCGTCCTGGAGCGAGAACTGCGGCTGATAGAAGAGCGCGAACTCGCGCCGGCGCAGTGCGCGGTGCAGGCCGCTGTCGGTGAAGGTGACGCGGCGCTGCGCCATGTCGCGCTCGAAGAACACGGCGCGGCCGCGCCCCTGCGACTTGGCGCGATACATGGCGAGGTCCGCCTGGCGGATCACGTCCTCGAGATCCACGCCGTCGTCCGGGAACAGCGTCACGCCGACGCTGGCGCGCATCTGGTGGTCGCGTCCGCCGAGATTGGCCGGGAGCGCCAGCGAGCGGATCACGCGCTCGGCGATCTGCCGCACGGTGTCGAGGTCGCCGACGTTACGCAGCAGCACGGTGAACTCGTCGCCGCCGAGCCGGGCCACGGTGTCGCCTTCCTTCGTGCACGCTTTCAGGCGATGCGCCACGATGGACAGCAGCTGGTCGCCGGCCGAGTGGCCCAGCGTGTCGTTGACGCGCTTGAAGTGGTCCAGGTCCACGTACATGAGCGCGCCGCGCGTGAGGCCGGTGGCCGCGGCGGCCAGTTCCTGCGCGAGACGGTCGCGGAACAGCGCGCGGTTCGGCAGCTGGGTGAGCGGGTCATAGTGCGCCTGGCGATACAGGCGTTCGTCGCGGGCGCTGTTGGACAGCGCCGCTCGCAGCCGCTCGGCGAAGGCCGCGCCGTAGTCGGCCACGGCGGGGTCGCGCGCCGGTTCGCCGTGATAGCCCACCACCAGCAGGGCCGAGAGACGGTCGTCGTCCAGCACGGGCCACAGCCAGAAGAATTCCGAGCCCACGTCGCGCATGGAGAGCAGGAAGGAATGCCGCGGTTCTTCGATGCGCGCGATGGTCAGGCCCTCGGGCGCCTCGCGCACCGTGGCGATCATGGCGAGATCGAATGTCACGCGCTGCACGGGCAGTTCCTCCGCGCCCAGCGCCGCCATGAACAGCCGGCCATGGGAATGCGCCGTGGGGTCGAGCAGTACCACGCCCACGCACTGGCTGCGCGTGAGCTCGCGGAATTTCGGCAGCACGACGTCGAGCGCCCGATCGATCTCGCTGGCGGCGAGCAGCGCGCGATCGACCTCGCCCAGCACTTCGAAGGCCCGCCAGTCGCGCGACAGCGAAAGCGCGGTGGTGTTGAACTCGCGCTCGAGCGGCGCGAATTCCGTCACGGTGGTGTGCGGCAGGGATTCGAAGCGGCGCTCACGCAGCCGGACGAGCCCGCGCTGCAGGGCGCGCAGCGGCGGCAGGTAGTGTTCTGCAATGAGCGCGGCGACCGCGAAGGCCACCAGCAAGGTCAGCACCAGCAGTCCCAACGCCATGGGCGCGAGCTCCGCGGCGGCCGCGCCGAAGCTGGCCTCGGGAGCGAATACCACGACGATGTTCGCGGAGGCCGGGTCATCCGCGTGCGCCGGCGGCAACCAGGTCATGGCGCCGCGCCACTCACGGCCGGAGGCATACCAGGCGAGGATGGTGGTGCCATTCGGCACCGCCACGGCGTGCGGTGCGCGCCGCGCGAACAGTTGCACCAGCTCTTCCGGCACGGGCGAATTGCTGAACCGCGCCGCGCCGACGCCGTCGAGCACGACCAGATAGCGGCCGTCGAGGCCGCGCGCGAAATCCCCGGGCAGCGTGCGCGCATTGAACAGCAGCGTGGACGCCTTGTCGCGCGACAGGGCGACGAGCTCCTGGTTCTGCAGGGTGGCGCGCCGTTCCTCCGCCTCGAACCAGTGCGACAGCACGGCGATGCCCACCGGAATCAGCATGGCGATGCAAATGATCAGCCACAGCCGGCGCGTGAGCCCGCTGCGCAGGATCGAGTTGTACGGTGGTTCGCCCATCTAACTTCCGCTGGCCCGCGCGCGTGTGCGCACGGGGTCTCCCTGATATCAGCGGGACTTTACGGAATGCAGCCGCGCGCAAATGCGCGGCGCGTCACGATTGCGGGCGCGCTCGGCGCTCGCGGGAATCAGGCGGGGCGGTTTTTGGCGGGTTGCACCGCGATGGGCTGCGGTGGCCGCAAGGCGGCGAGCTGACGAATCCCCGCATGCGTGTAACGGTAGACGCCGCGGGCGCCGCGGCGCGAGGCTCCCAGCATGCCCCGGGCGACCGTCTCCGCGGGAATGGCGCGGTAGATCTCGCGCTTGCCGGTGAGCAGCGGATTCACCAGCGGCGCAAACAGCCGCCCGGCGAGCTCCAGCGGTCGCAGCTGCCGACGTGGCCCTGACAAGAGACTGGGCTGGAGGATGTCCAGCGACGGAAAGCCCACCGCGGTGACGGCCTCTTCCATTTGGCCCTTGGTGCGCAGGTAGAACTTCTTCGAGGCCGCATCGGCCCCCACCGAGGAGACCACGATGAAACGCACGGCCTGCAGCGCCCGGGCCGCCTGCGCGAATTGCAGCACCGCGTCCAGGTCCACATCGCGGAAGGCTTGTTGGGAGCCGGCATCGGCGATCGTGGTGCCGATGCAGCAGTAGGCGTCGGTGACCACCAGGCCCTTGAGCTGTTCGGCCATGCGCGGAAACACCACCACGCGGTTGGCGAGGCGCGGATGCTCGCGTCCCAACGGCCGGCGGGTGACCGCGTAGACCCGCGCATAGTCCGGTGCCTCGAGCAGGATGTTCAGGAGCTGGCCGCCGACCATGCCGGTGGCGCCGGCGACCAGCGCAATCTTGGGCGTACTGTTCACGCGGCGAAGCTTAGGGCAACTCCGCGCAAGTTGCATGGGCGCGGTCGGCGCCAGTTTGTTTGTCAGCCCGAGAAGCGCTTCACCCACATGGCGTACTTGTCCATCCAGCCGTGCAGGAATTTTCGCGTGTCGGCATTGGCGATGCCGCCGGTCTCATCGAAGAAACCGTCCTTGATCTGCAGATAGACCTCGGGCTGCCCGAGCGTGGGCATGTCGAGATACGCGAGGATGGTGCGCAGATGCAGCTGCGCAACCGCCGTGCCGATGGCACCGATGGACGCCCCGAGGATGCCCGCGGGCTTGCCCGCCCACGCGCTCTGTCCGTACGGCCGCGAGGCATTGTCGAGCGCGTTCTTGAGCACGCCGGGCACCGAACGGTTGTACTCGGGCGTGAAGAAGAGCACCGCGTCCACGGCGCGCAGCTCGCTCTTGAGCCGCTGCACTTCCGGCGCCTGCGCGTTGTCCTGGTCCTGGTTGTACAGCGGCAGATCGCCAATGCGCAGTTCCTTGAAGCTGAAGTCCGCGGGCCCGAGCTTGACGACGGCGTTGGCCAGCTTGCGGTTGATGGATTCCTTGCGGAGGCTGCCGACGATGTAACCGATCTGCTTGGGCATTCCTGACTCCTTTTGCCCGATCTTCGCAGAATCCCGCGATCGATCTGTAGGAGGACGGGTGTGGCTGCGCCCCGCGTCCGGGGAGCGCACACCCTCCCCTGCGCCGACTGCTACGCACCAACCTGGGTCGCGCGCGGGCGGAACCCCATGGGCCGGCGACCAGCGGTTCGCTGCCCGTATGCCAGGCGCGGGCCGCCGCTCGCGAAGCGCTCTGGCCGGGTGTCGGCCGGCCACGCGAGCTAACTACCCAGGCGACACTGCGCGTTCGCCCGCGTGCCGGGCGCCCGCACGTATTTCCGGCATCGACGCCATGCCGGACCGGGCGTTCCCGGCCGCCAGCCGGGGAAGGCCGGCCGTCCTGAGTCGGGAACCGGCGCGACCCGGACCGGCCGTGGACGCTGGGCTGGCGGGTGCGCAGCGAATTTTTCCCGCGACGCGCGGAACTTTGGGGCATCGGCGCGAGACAAGAGTGCTGGTATCGCAACGTCTTCGAGAAGCGTTAGAGTCTCGCTCATGTCAGCACGCTTTCACCTGCCGTGGCTGGGCGCCGCGGCACTGTTCCTGTCCGCCGCGCCGGTCCTGGCCGTCACCGATGCCGACCGCGTGGCGGTGTACCGGGATTTCCTGGCCCAATACCAGGCCAGGAAATACGCCGACGCGCAGCCGCTGGCCGAGAAGCTGGTGGCGCTCACCGAGGAGCAGTACGGCGCGGATGACCTGCAGCTCACGAGCCCGCTCACCAATCTCGCGACGGTGCACTATCGGCAGGGCCACTACGCCGAGGCCATCGAGAACTACCAGCGTTCGCTGCGCATCCTGCAGGCCAAATCCACCATCGCCGACAAGCAGCAGATCATCCCGCTGCACGGCCTGGGCGTGGCCTTCCTGGCCAACAAGGATCCGGAGTCGGCGGTGGTCGCGCTCAAGCGCGCCGCGGATCTGTCGCGCAACACCGATGGCCTGTTCAACATCCACCAGATCGAGTTCATCGATCCGCTGATCAATGCCTACGCAGCCACGGGCCGCTACGCCGAGGCCGACAAGGAAGCCCAATACGCACTGCGAGTCGAGGAAGCGGCGTTCGGCCGCAACTCGGTGGAGCTCATCCCGCGGCTCGACAAGCTGGCACAGTGGTTCGAGTACGATCGCCGCTATACCAGCGAGCGCAACGTTTACGAGCGCGCGCTCGGCATCCTCGCCCGCGGCGCACCGGAAAACGACCTGCGGCGTGTGGAACCGCTGCGCGGCATTGCCCGCGCCTATCGGCTCGAAGCCTTCTATGGCGCCGAGGGCGCCGACTCGGGCGCAACCTTCAATACCGGCGGCGCCGGGGCGCCGGTGTTCAGCGACGGCACGCAGCAGCGCCGCGGAGAGGCCTCGCTGCTCGCCGCGCTGGCCGTGGTGGAGGCCAACCCGCCGATCGATCTCAACCTGCGCGGCGCGGTGCTCACCGATCTCGGCGACTGGTACCTGGTCACCAATGTGCAGCGCCGCGCGTACGACACTTATGCGGAAGCCTGGAAGGCCTTTGCGGCGGTGGGCAACAGCCAGGTGCTCTCCGCGCCACGACTGCTGGCGTATCGCCCGCCCATCAGCTCCGTGGATCGCTCGCAGCTCGACCCGGCGGAGGCCGTGGTCAAGGTGATCGAACTACACCTGACGGTGGATCGTGACGGACGCGTCGACAAGGCGACCTCGCCCACGACCGATGTGCCCGACGCGATTCTGCGCAGCACTCTCACCGCGGTGAAGCGCGCGCGCTATGCGCCGCGCATCGACAACGGCGTCGCGGTGCCCACCGAGGACGTGCTGTTCTACGAGAAGGTGCTGGTCAAAGCGCCGCCGGCGGACTCGCAGCCGTCATCCGGGACGGCGGAGGAGCCGTCGGTGGAGCCTCCGCCGGAGGCTCCGGCGCCGGTTCCGCTGGAGCCGGCGAAGACGTAGCCGGCGGCTCGGGCAGGCTGGCGGGCGCGTTCTTCGCGACCACCGGTATCTCGTTGATGGGCAGCGCCTCGATGGTCAGTTCGGAAGCCGCGGCTTGCGCCTCGGGCGAGCCCGGCGTCGGCGCCACCTTGGGCGTGAGCGCTTGCGAGGCGAGCAGCGGCTTGGCGACGTCGAGCGCCTGGAATTGCGTGAGGAACTTGGCGGCCGCGTCGCGCATGGCGGCATAGGAGGCGATCGCCAGCTCTTCCTGGCCGTTGCCGATGGCCGGCGGCGGACCGCTGCCGTAGCCGGTGAGCGTGAGCATGTCGACCTGCTCGCCGGCCGGCGAGTAGATGTAGATCTGGTAGCGGATGGTCACCGCGCAATAGGCGCCGCCGGTCTCCTTGGCATTGGCGAACGAGTACTGCTCGATGCGCGGCTCGAAGATGGCCAGCACGCCGGGTTCCTTGCGAGCCGAATCCAGATCGTCGAAGAATTTCGCGTCGCGGAATTCGGCGGCGAAGATCTCCTCGACGATGTGCTTGTGCGCCGGGCCGAGATGCGCCTCGTAGTCGACGCTGGCGCGGGTTTCCTTGTGCACGTAGTTGGCCACTTCGGGCGTGACCACCACCGCCACCTTGGCCGGCACGGCCTCGATAAGCGGCTTGGGCAGGTCGCCCTCGGGCTGCACCGCAACCGCGGCGCAGCCGGCCGTGACGAGCATGACCGCGAGCAGGGCAAGTGGCGCGAGGCGTATCATGAGACTGCTCCCGGTCTAACTATTGCCTAGCTGATGCAGCGCGGCGCGCCGAGCACGTCCACCTTGACCGCGCAACCCGGACCGCCGATGGTGAGGCCGACGAACGTGCCTTCGTTGTCGTCGCACATGGCGCGCATTAAAACAGAAAAGCGCGCGTTGATGTGCGCGGGCGAGCTCGTGCCATTCGGCATGCCGATGGCGTGGATGCGGATCTTGTGGCGGCCCTGCCGGTCCACGGGGTTGTACTTGCGCACGGCGGCCAGCGCCGCTTCCACCGAGGCGCCGGTGAAGTCGTCGCCGATGACGTACACGCTGATCTTCTTGTCCGCCGACCACCAGCCCTGCACCGCGGCGCCGATGCCTTCGATGGGGTTGGAGTTGCTGTAGGACTTCCAGTTCACCATGGCCGAGAGCACCTTGGCGCGCTGCGCCGGTGTGTCCTGCAGCCACTGGCCGCGGGTGCTCGCGAACATGGGCTTGCCCTCGTCATCGAGCACCTGCATGCCCTTCACCTTGGGATAGATGTCGAGGATCTCCTTCATCACGTTCTGGGCATTCTCCCAGTTGTCGGCCTGCATGCTGCCCGACGTATCGATGACGAAGATGATCCACTCGCTGTCCACCGGGATGCCGGCGACCGCGAGCACGCTGGGGTCCTTGCGCGGCGCGTTCTTGAGCAGCCGGGCCATCTCGGCCGTGAGCGTCTGGTGCGCGGCGACGAGCTCGGTCTCGACGATGTTGGTGACCGTGGCCTCGCCCTTGCTGGCCTTGAACTCGCCGCGGATCTTGGAAAGGTCGCCGGCCATGAGCGCGACCTTGCGCTGCGCCTCGTTGAGCACGCTCATGCGGCCCTGCAGCTCGCGATTGAGCACGTCGGTCTCGCCGCGCAGATCGAACAGCTGCCGCTGCAGGGCGTCGATCTGCTGCTTGAGATCCTTCTCGCTGCGTTCGATGACCACGGGCTGGCCGACGTCGGTGAGCACCAGCAGCAGGATGATGGCGCCGAAGCCACAGCAGATGCAGTCGAGGAACGACAGCGTGAAGACTTCGAATTCGCGACGTTTGCCGAGAGCCATGTGTCGTGCGCCTCTTCTGCCTTACGGCCAGTCGCGTGACGGAACCACGAACGAGCCACTGGTGCGGCGCGCGAGCCGCCAGAAGGCGTGCGTGGACAGTGGATCGCCCTTCATGGGCAGCATGACCACGTCCATGGGCGTGTCCTTCTCGAGCGTGCCCATCGCGTCGTCGAACAGCTTCTCGCGTTCGCGGCCGTTGATGAACTTGCGCGCCGGCGGCACCGAGCCCTGCGTGGGCAGGCCATCGGTGATCAGGATGATCTGGTCGGGCTTGGGGTCCATGGTGCGGATGGCGAGAAAGGCGTTCACCAGGCTCGTGCCTTCGGCGGGCGTGATGCCGCGCGCCGCCGCCAGCACGCCGTTGATGGCGCGCGGATCGTTCGAATCCAGCCACTGGCCGGCGGTGCTCGCCTGCACGGGCCTGGCCTTGGCACTGAAACCGATCACCTGGAACTTGCTGTTGTCGGGCAGTTGGGCCGTGAGCCACTCGACGATGTCGAGCGCGCGCCGCCACTTGAGCGCGGCGCGCCGCATGGGCTCGGGCTGGTTGCGCAGCCGGATCACCTTGGCGATGTCCTCGTCCATCATGCTGGCCGAGGTGTCGAGCAGCACCAGGATGCGCCGCCCCTTCACCTGCATGGCGCTGATGTATTTGCGATTGCCGCGGCCGCGGAAGGATTTCACACGCTCGCCGGCCGGCGCCTTGTCGAGTGCGCCGCCCTGCAGGCGCTTGACGCCCTCCTCCAGAGACTTGATGTCGGCCTTGAGCTGGTTGATGTGCTCGCGGCGCGCGATGCTCTCGTCGTCGTAGCTCGACGACTGCTCGCGGCGCTCCTTGAGCTCGGCGGCCACGCGGATGGCGCGCGCCCGGGCGGCGTCGGCATCCTCGTCGGTCTTCTCGAGCGTGTTCCGCAGCAGCACCAGGTTCTTGGTGCCCTCCTTCACTTCCTCTTCGAGCTTGGAGACTTCGCCGGTGAGCTGATCGATGCGGATGATCTCCTGCGCGCCCACGTGCGCCTGCACGATGGTGTAGAAGAGCACCACCGCGCCGAAACCGCAGCAGATGCAGTCGAGGAACGACAGCGTGAAGACTTCGAAGGCGCGGCGCTTCTTCACTGCCACGTCACTGCCCTCCGAATGCGGCCGCGGAGATCAGCGTGAACTCGACGCCCGGCGTGCCGACGCGCACGCGATCCCCGGGGCGCACGCCGGCGCGCTCGCGCACGCGCGCGCCGTTGACCCAGGTGCCATAGCGGCTGTGGTCGATGAGCACGGTGCGCTCGCCCTCGCGGCGCAGGGAGCAGTGCCGGCGCGACACGCCGGCCGCCGCGCGCGGCAGCGTGATGTGCGGCGAGTCGCTGACTTCCTCGGTGCCGATGGTGAGGCCCGCCTCGGGGAAGCGCATGGAATCGCCGCCATAGAGAATGTGCGTCACCGGCAGCGCGCGCGCGGGTGAGGTGGTGGCCGATGCCACGTATTCCACGTCGGCCGCGAGAGAATGCCCGTCGATGCGTGCCGCGCGGCGCCGCAGGCGTGGCGCCTGGGCGGCTTCGGCCTGCTGCAGCGAGGCGGCCACTGCGGCGATGCCGGCCGGCGCGATCACCAGGCCGTCCTGCTCGAGCTCGAGCAATCGCGTGAGGAATCCCGGCCAGCGGCGCGACTCGGCCGGCAGCACCAGCGCCGTGCCCTCGCCCGCGATGCGCGCCGAGCGCGTGAGGCGCGCCAGCTCACGATAGAACGACTGCGCGGCATCGACGAACAGCGGCGCCTCCACGTCCACGGCGAAGCGCGCGCCGTCGGATTCGACCACGGCTTCCACCTTGCCCTCGACCGCGGCACGCGCGGCCAGCGCGGGCAGGTCGGCGAACAGGCTCTGCTCGGTAGTCAGGCTCAGCAGCGGGTCGAAACGCGTGTTCTTCACCAACGCCGCGGCGACCACGCTCAGCCACAGGTCGTACACATCCAGCAGGTTGGCGCGTTCGCTGACGAACGATTCCTCGAACGCGCACTCCGCGCCGCCGAGCACGCGCGTTGCGGTGGCGGAGCGCCAGCCGGCTTCCAGCACCACGTAGTGTTCGCGATCCGTCACGGCGGCGGCGGTGAGCGTGGCCGCATCGACGAAGTCGCGCACGTCGGCGCCGGCGGCGCTCAGCGCTCCGCGCAGGCTCGCCAGGGCCGGGGCATCGAGATCGGGCGGCACGGCCACGACCATGTCGACGCGTTCGCTCACGCCGAGCGCACGCAGGTGCGCCTGCATCTCGCGGGCCACGTTGCGCGCGGCGTGCTCGTCTCGACCGAGCTGACGCCAGTGATTCAGCGACACCTCGTCGGGACGGCCGCGCGCCACGGCGAGCGCCACGCGGCCGAAGCGCGGCTCGCGCGCCACGGTCTCCACGGCCAGCGGCTCAGTGGCGAGCAGCGCGCCATCGCGGGCGAGAGACAGCGTGTGGTGATCGAAATGCAGGCCGTACATGTGGCTAGGTATTCGTGGGGAAACTGACGCTCGAATCGGCGTCGTATTGCAGGTCGGGCGGCAGATCCTCGGGCGCGATGCCCTCGTAGGGATCCTTGTCCGCCTGCGGCTCTTCGCTGCCGCTGTCGCCGGCGGGCCGGGCAGCGCCGGCCGTGGGCTCGGCCGGCTTGCCTGCGCCGCCCGGCGCGGGCTTGTCGGCATCCGGAATGGAGGCCGGCGGCGCCGGGCGGTCCCCGGAGGGCGCCGGCGCACTGTCGCCCGGCGGCGCGCCGACCGGCGGCGTGCCCGAGGCTGGCTTGTCCGCGGGCGGTGGCCCGATGCGATGCACAGGTGTGTTCAGCATGGCCGTGGTCGCGGCAATCGCGGCCACCGCGGCGAGCGCGATGGCGAACAGGCTGAAAATCACGTTCCTCACGGCTGCACCGCCGGCACGTCGGCCGCGGGCGTCTCGCCCGCCGGCGGATCGGGCGGCGCGACGTAGCGCGCGACGCGGAAGCCGATGAAATCGGCGGCCTCGGCGGCGCCTTCACGCCAGGGGAAGCGCAACTCGCTGGCGTTCACCGTGCGCCAGCTGGAACCACGGTAGGTGTGTCCCTTGCTGTCGTTCGGGCCGAGCGGATCGGTGACTGGCGTCGACGGCACGAATGACAGGTACTTGTCATTGGTCCACTCCGAGACGTTGCCGGCGAAATCGTAGAAACCCAGCGGATTCGGCGGAAACAGTGCGGGCGCCGCAGTGACCGGAAATTCGTCGCGATGGCCCTCGAGTGCCGCGCCGAGCAGCGCGTAGGCCTCGTTGCCGGCGACGTTGGCGGACCCGGACACCACCGGCAGGTCGGCGCCCCAGGGATACTTGAGCACCTTGCCGGTGCTCGCGGCCCGCGCGACGAATTCCCACTCCGCCTCGGTGGGCAGGCGGAAGCCGATGTTCACGGGCGTGATGAGCTCGAAGCCGCCGCCATCGGCGGCCTGGTAGGCCGGCGGCAGCCCCTCCTGCGCCGACAGCCAGTTGCAGAACTCCGCGGCTTCTTCCCAGGTGACCCGCACCACGGGCTGTTTGTCGAGATCCAGCGACTGCTGGCCGAAGGCGCCGGAATTGTGCTCGGTGCGGAACTGGCGGAACTGCCCGTTGGTGACCTCGCGCTCGCCCATGTAGAAGGGGCGGAACAGCGTGACGCGATGACCGCCTTCATTGGGGCGGCGCCCCTGCTCGCGACGATCGGTGCCCGCCTGGAACGTGCCCCCGGCCACCACGAGTAGTTTGATGCCGCTCTTGGTGGTCAGCTTCTGCGGCGCATTGCCGGCGACGTCCCGCGGGTCGATGAGCTTGAAGCCAAGCGTGCGGCCGATGCCCGGCGCCAGTGCCACGTCGGTGACGTAGGGACTGTAGCCTTCCTTGCGGACCTCGATGTGGTGGCGGCTGGCGGGCAGCTGCAGGGTCACCGGCGCCTTGCCGCGCGAGGTGCCGTTGACGAACACCTCGGCGTCGGACGGCTGGCCCTGGATGCGGACCTCGACCAGCAATGCCGCGAGGCGCGCATCGAGCGCGCTCTCCTTGCCAGCCTCGGCGAAGACTTCCCGCACCCAGGGCGCATAGCCGGCGCGTGTGATGGAGATGGCGTGGTTCGCCCCGGGCGACAGCGACAGCGTGAGCGGCGTGAGGCCCTGGAAGGCGCCGCCGGTCGTCACCTGCGCGCCGGACGGAACCGAGCGCACCGTGACGCGCGCATCGGCCGCCCCCAGCTCGATGGGCCCGATGGTCTGCGCGACGCCGGCGTTCACCACCACGCTGGAATTCCAGACGCGCAGTCCGGGTGCGGACAGCTGCACGCGGCGGATGCCGGCATCGAGATCGAGACGGGCGGGCGTGACCCCCGCGGCCTTGCCATCGACTTCGATCGCAGCCCCGGCCGGCACCGAGGCGATGCTGACCCAGGCGAAATTCGGCTTGAGCCGGACCGTGAGCTTCTGCTGCTCACCGCCGCCGGCAATGGTGACGCGTTCGATGTGATCGAGATGCCGCGCGGCCTTGAAAGTGAGCGTGCGCTCGCCGGCGGGCACCTCGACCACGCCCGGAACCTGACCGAGCTTCGCGCCGTCAGCGCTGATCTGCGCGGTCACGCCGCCGGTGTCCACTTCGAGCCGGCCCGGCAGTTTGACCAGGTGGATGAGCGCGCGCGCCGGCTGTGGACCACCCACCTTCACGGTGACGTCGGCGGGTAGATAGCCAGCGCGTTCGGCGTGCAGCCGGTGCTCGCCGGGGAACACGAACACGCTCGATGCCGACTGCCAGGAGAACGCGCCCTGCGAGCGCACGCGCGCATCGCCGGGCTTCAGGTCCAGCGCGATGGGCTCGAGCAGCGCGAACATGCCGAGCACCAGCGCGAGCAGCGCGGCCATGATCCACGCCGCGTAGTTCCAGTGGCTGCGCGCCTGCGGGCGGGCGCGCGCGGCGAGGACGCCCTCGATGGCCGGCACGTCCCCCAGGTCGATGGCGAGATCTTCGGCCGGTGGCGCCAGCGTCCGCACGCTGTCGCCCACCGGCGGCAAGGTGTCGTTGCCGACGAGCTCGAAGCGACGCAGCGCGAGCGAGCCCGGCGCCGCCTCTTCGACCAGCAGCTGGATGCCCGCGATGGAGACCACGTCGCCGGAGTGGATGACGCGCGCGCCACCGAGCGGCACGCCATTGACGCTGACGCGCGCGCCCGGCGCGGCATCCAGCAGCCAGCGCGTGCCGGTCGCGCGCAGCGAGGTCTGGGGCGGCGCGTCAGGGGCCGGCGCCTCCACGTCGGAACGCATCGCGCCCGTGGCCGCGTCGAACAACACCCGCCCGCTGTAACGCGTGTCACCCGCGTCGGAACGCAGGATGACGTGGGCATCGAGGGCGCGGGACGGTTCCATGGGCGTCTAGATAGGCTCGAGACAGCGGATCACGATGGTCTGCCCGGACTGTCCCGGCGCCACGGTGATGTCCCGGCGCACGTCGCGGAAACCCGCGCGCTTGCCGGTGACGGTGTAGCGGCCGGGCTTGAGCTGCACTTCGCGCTGGTCGAACGCACCCAGGAAACCCACTCTCTGGATGGCGACTTCAGTGGCGCTGTCGGATTCGAGTGTCAGCATGACCGGCTGGTTGAACGTGGGTAGCAGCAGTTCCAGACGCGAGACCTGCGAGCGGATCACCGGGCCCTGCGTGGGCAGCGCCCGGGCCCGCGCCAGCAGGCGCTCTGCCTGTGTTCGGACCTCGTCGGCGGCCAGACGTTCCGGCCTGTCGATGAGTGCCTGCAGCTGTTCCCCGAGTTCCGCGCGCGGCGCCACCGCGGCCCGGCCGTCGATGGCGAACTGCAGCGTGGGATCGCGCGCCAGCGCCTCGTCGTATAGCTCCAGCGCCTCGGTCCAGCGCTCCTCGGTCGCCAGCCGCGCGGCGCGGTTCTCGATGTCGGCGAGACTGCGGCCGGAGCCCATGTCGGCGACGCGCTGCAGGGCCGCGGCCACCTCGCTGCTGTCCGGGCGCAGCGTCCGGGCGCGCTGCAGACGGGTATTCGCCTCGGCGAGGCGGCCGGCATTCAGGGCCGAGAGCCCGGCGCCCATGGCCGCGTTGAATTCGGCATCCGCCATCGACCGGTTCACGCGCGCCAGCCCCTGAGTGGCGGCGAGGTTGCCCGGGTTGCCTGCCAGCACCTCGGTGAACAGGCGCTTGGCCCGCGGGTAATCCTTCTGTGCCTCGGCATTCTCGGCATCCGCGATCGTGGGCAGCACGCCGCTGGCAGAGGCCACCTTCGCCAGCCATGCCGTGGCCTCGTTGTTGCCGGGCTCGATCTTGAGCGCGGTATCGAAGGCATGGCGCGCGTTCTCGAACTCGCCGGCCGCGAGCGCACGCTTGCCCTCGGTCATCTGTGCCGCGAGCGCCTCGGGCACGCGCGCCTCGATGGCGTCCAGCGACTTCTGCAACTGCGCGAGGGTTTCCGGCGCGCCGTCGTACTTGCGACGTTCGAGCATGCCGCCGATCTCGTCGAGGGAGTGGCGCGCGGCAGCGAACTGCTCGCCGCCCCACTGCGCGGCGGCGCGCGAATCGAGATCCTGCAGGCGCTGGCGCAGCTCGGCATGCTCATCCACGAGCTGCTCGACGCGCTTCTGCTCGTCCTGCTCCGCGGGCGTGGGACCACCGGGAATCTGCAGCACGGACGGATCGATCCGCGTCATGCTCGTGAGCTTTGGCAGCCACACCGCCACGCCGGCGGTGGCCGCCACCAGCACGGCCGCGATCACCCAATTGCGCCGCCGCGTGCTGGCGCGATGCTGGCGCTCCGCGGCCGCGCGGATCTCGTCGACGCGCGGCAGCACGTCGGGGGATATTTCCTCGAGTTCGCGCAACGTGCTGACCGCGGGCAGGGCGTCGTCGCCCGCCGTCGCTGGCGCGAGCTCATCGGCGGTCATTCCCGGCAGCGAGCCGTCGTCTTCCGCGGCCGCTGCCTCGGCGGAGGAGTCGAGACCCAGCGTGTCCTGCAGAACCGCGCTCATCTCCTCCGCCACGTGCTTCATGGAAGGCGGGCGTTCGCGACCGTGCTTGGCGAGCAGCCAGGAGACCAGTAGTTCGAGCCGCGGCGGTATCGGCTTCACCGGCTTGAGGCGCGGCACCGGCTCGCTGGCGATCTTGCGCGCGTCGAACACGGGATAGAACGGCGGGTAGCCCGACAGCAGCTCGTAGGCCAGCGCGCCCAGCCCGTAGATGTCGTCGCTGGGGCGCGCAGGCTCGTTCGCGATCTGCTGCGGACTGGCGGAGAAGGGCGAGCCCGGCGGGCCGCTCGAGACATCGCCCTCGGAGGCGCCGGCGCCAAAATCCGCGAGCAACGGCCGACCCGCGGCATCCAGCAGGATGTTCGAGGGTTTGAGGTCTCGGTGCACCACGCGGCGCGAATGCGCGTGTTCCAGCGCGGCGGCCACATCGATGAGCAACGGCAGGATGCGGGTATACGAGGCGCCGCGCAGCTGACGCAGGTCACCGCCCGCCGCGTAGACCATGGGCAGCACCACGGCGTCCGCCGCGCGCACCGGCTCATGAACGCGCAGCACGCCGGGATGATTCAGCCGCGCGGTGAGCATGAACTCGCGCATGAAGATGTCCCACGCAGCTTCCGAGTTCATGAGCTGCGGGTAGAGCACCTTCAACGCGACTTCGGTGTCGCGCAGTTCGTCACGCGCGCGCCATACCTCGCCATGGCCGCCGGCGCCGAGTTTGTCGATGAGCACGAAGCGGCCGCACAGCTTCGTGCCCGCCTGGTTCTGGTTTGTCACGATGCGGTTGTCAGCTGTCTGAACCCAGCCCGACTCTATCAGCTGGCGGGCTGTGCCGGAGTCGCCGCCGTGGTGGCACCGGCCGCCGGCTGTGCCGCCGGCGGCGGCGCCGCGGCCTTGCCGGTCTCTTCCAGGTAGAGCTGCTTGAGCATCTTGCGCCACTCGCGGTACTGGTCCTCGGCGGTGCCGGTGAGCCGCAGCGTGTGGCCTTCCACCTCCACGACCTGCGGCGCCACTTCCGACTGGAAGCTCAGCGTGAGTTCCTTGAGCGCATCGGCGTGGGTGCGCGCATCGCCGTACTTCTTGATGCCGGACAGCACCGCGGCGATGCCGCCCATGGTGCCGGCGGTGCGCGCCGCATTGTTGATACGGCAGCTGTCATACGTGCTGCAGGAGTTCGGCGCGAAGATCGCGGCGATCAGCGCCGCGGCACCCAGCACCGTGCGCGTGCGCGCGGCCGAGCGGGCGCGCATTTCCTTCTCGAGCTCGGAGAAGCTGGTCTGGCGCCAGCTGTCGTACGAGTCGTCCATGTTGTCGGCGAAACTCGCGTAGTAGTCGTTGACGGTGTCGACCACCGCGGTGTCGCGTTCCCGGATGCGTTCGATGCGGCTCAGCGTCGGATCGCCTTCGGCCGGCAGTCGCACCACCTGCGTGATGCCGTTCTTGTCCTCGGCCGTCATGCCGGCCATGGCGTCGGGCGCGAGATCCTGCGCGAATTTCAGCGCCGCGACCCGGCGGATGTTTTCGCGGTCGAGTGCGGTGAGCTTGTCGCGCGCCGCCACCAGATCGTTGGCGATTTCCGAGTAGACGTTCTGAAAGGGATCGCGCGCCTTGAGCGAGGCCTGGGTCTTGTAGGCGCCGAGATCGACGAGGCTCGAGTAACGCTTGTTGCTGATCCAGGTGCGACCGGCGGCGTCGACGGCGCTGATGTCGATGGCCAGGAAGCCGCCGTTCGAATCGACCAGCGTGCCGCTGACGATGACGTCGACGAACTCGGCGGTGGCGGGAATGACGCGCACCGCGCCCCATTGCGCGGTCTCCTCGAGCGTGGCGCGCAACAGCGTGGGCATGTAGCGCGCCTCGGCCTTGCGCAGGTCGGGGTAGATGCGCTTCTTCGCCAGCGCTTCCTCGTCACCCTCGAGATTCTTGGGGATTCCCGGATCGAAGACGCGGATGCCGACGTCGAGCAGCTCGGCGTCGGGAATGTGCACCGTGGCCTGCTTGGCCTGGATCTTCGGAAGGGGCCTGGTTTCCGCCGTGACGCAGCCGCTGAGCGACAGCACTGCCGCGATCGCACCGGCTGCCAGTAGTTTGACTGTCATGGCGCTGGTCCTCGTATCAAGAAGCAGACTTCTTGTACTCGTTGTATTCCTTCCAGAGCCGCTCCTTGAGCTCCGGGTCCGTCTCTTCCTCCGCGGCCTTGCGCAGGCGCTTGGCGACGATGTCGTCGTCGTCACCGGTGCGCGCCCGCTGATGGCCGGCGCCGCTGCCACCGGCGCTCTTGCCGTTGCCGTTCACCGCGCCCGGGTCGCCCTGGTTGTTGGCGCCCTTCGAGGGCGAACCCGATGACTTGAGGTCGCCGTTGCGTGCCGAGCGATCGTTGTTGGAGCCGTCGCCGCTGCCGCCACCTGCCGTGCCGTCATCGCCGGAACCTTCGCCCTCGGCGCTGCCCTTGGCATCGCGCTCGCGCGCGACGCGCTCCTGCTCCTTGCGCAAGGTCTTGTCGAAATCGCCGAGCGAATCGTCGAGGGCTTTCTCGCCTGCCTGTCGCCGCTCGTCCGGCGTCTGCGCGCCGCCGGGGCCCTCGGGCGTGCCGCTGCCCGACTGATCGCTGCCGCCATTGGTGCCGCCGTTCGAGCCGCTGGAGCCGCCACTTGGCGCGCCCTTGCTCGAGTTGCCGTCACCGTCGCCGGAATCTCCGGGCAGGCCCATGGTGCCGGAAGTCGATGAAGAGTCTCCGGGCATGCCGGGAAGACCCGTGCTGCTGCCACCGGGCATTCCACCGGGTGAGCCACCCGGCATTCCACCGGGCATTCCGCCGGGCATTCCGCCGGGCATTCCGCCGGGCATGCCATCGCCGCCCGGCATGCCGCCACCACCACCGGGCATGCCTCCGCCACCCGACGGGCTCGGCATGCCGCCGCTCGACGCGCAACCAGCGATCACCGCCGCGGCGGCTATCAGGGAAATCAGGATGGGTGCGCGCATACGAACCTCCTCGAGGTCTCGACTAGTGGGTGCCGGCGGTCTGCTCGCCGGTTCCCGTGAAAAAGCTGCGCAGCTGGTGCGACATGCGATTGCATGCGGTGGCCTGCACGCGCGCGATGAAAGGCAGCGGAACGATGGCGCCGACGATGGCGGAAGTTCCGGTCACATTGGTCCCCACGCTACCGGCCGACTTGGCCTGTTTCAGATCCCAGATGGTCGCTTCGTAGTCCGATTCCTTCTGCCACCAGCCGAAGCCGATGCAACCGGCGCCACCGGGCGCGGCGCCGCAGGCCAGGCTGCCGCCGCCGTCGGTCTTGCGCGTGCCGCCGTCGAGCCAGACTACATAACGCACGCCGCTCTGCGATATCTGCTCGGCCACACCGGGTCGCGCCAGCAACGCGCTCATGGCCTCGGGCTTCGCCGGCGCCGTGCTCGGCTCGAACCACGGGAACATGCGATCGACGAACTCGTTGTTGTCGTGAACCTGCAGCTTGCCACCGGCGAGATTGTGGCCGACACAATCCATGAAGGTGTCTTCGGCGCCGGATCCTTCGATCTGCGGCTTGGCCAGGATCACCACGCGCTCGCCCTTGGCGATGGGAGTGGCGAGCTCGCGGGATTCCTCGATGCGCGCCTGCATGCAGCCCGAAAGCAGGACCAGCCCCAGGCATGCGGCACCCGTCATGCCCAACTTGCGGATCATCGAGCTCTTCATCGCTGGACTCCCTTTCTACGGGCGCGGAGAAGTATGCCACGTCGCAGCATCAACTCTTTGTGACCTCCGGCCCCCGTGCGGGTTCCCAATGTGACACTACAGGTCGAGTGACAGTTGAGGAGGAGTACTTAGTGGCGGGCGGAACAGATGCGTGGCCAGCCCGGCATCACGGTCAGCGGGAAAACCCAGCCTGCGGCTGGCCAGCCGGAAGCGCTGGCGTATCAGCTCGGCCACCGGACCGACGGCGTGCATCCTCGTCCCGAAACGGGGGTCGTTGTCGCGTCCGCCGCGCATGGCGCGCACCTGCGACATCACATGTTCCGCGCGATCAGGGAAATGCTCAGCCAGCCATTCGCGGAACAGATCTTTCACTTCCCAGGGCAATCGTAACAAAGTGTATCCGGCCGCCGACGCGCCGGCCTCGCGGCTGGCCGCGAGCACGTCTTCGATTTCGTGTTCGGTGATCACCGGGATGATGGGCGCCACCAGCACGCCGACGGGAACGCCGGCCTCCGCCAGCGTGCGCATGGCCTTGAGGCGGGCCGCCGCCGCCGCGGCCCGCGGTTCCAGCCGGCGCTTCAGATCGTTGTCCAGCGTCGGGATGCTGAACATCACGCGCACCAGGCCATCGCGGGCGAGTTCCGCCAGCAGGTCGGCATCGCGCGCCACCAGTGCGCCCTTGGTGGTGATGTTCACGGGATGCCGGTAACGCAGCAGCACTTCGAGGATGGACCGCGTGACCTTGTGGGTTTTCTCGATGGGCTGGTACGGATCGGTGTTGGCGCCGAGCATCAGCGGCCTGCAGCGGTAGCCCTTCGCATCGAGTTCGGATTGCAGCAGGCGCGCGGCGTCGGCCTTGTAGAAGAGCCGGGTCTCGAAATCGAGGCCCGGTGAAAGGCCCACGTAGGCATGGCTCGGCCTCGCGTAACAGTTGTGGCTGACCACGCCATTGGCGATGAAATCTTCGCTGCCGGTGGTGATGTCGTAGAGGCGCAGCGCGCGGCCCAGCGGCTCTATCTTCTGCACGGCGAAGCGCTCGTCGCTGCGGACGGGCTGCGCGGCGAGATCGCGATCAGGATCCGGCCCCATGAGTCGCTCGTCGGGTGCCAGATGCGGCCGCGGCGCCGAATCCTCCGGCGCGCCCCGCACGAACTTCCAGCCGAAGTCCGTGAGGAAGCGATGCTCGCCGCCGGTGATGAGCTCGACGCCGTTCTTCAGCGTGACGCGGAAGGCGGGCTTGATGACGCTCCAGTGCGCGAGCACTTCGGTCTTGATGTAGTGGCGGTGGGAACCGATGCGCCGCGTGCCGTAGATGGCGTCGCCGACGCGCAGCTCGGCGAGCGGCTTGGTGGCGCCATTCGCCAGCAGCACCGGGGTCTCCCCGGACGCGCAGTAGATGCAGCCGTGTTCGCAGCCGCGATACGGATTGATGGACGAGTCGAAACCGATGTCGGGCGACCGATTGTGGCTGATGATCGAGCGTGCGGGCTCGGGCAGCACGACGGTTTCGAGCTTGCCGGGCTCCTCCTCTTCATACCAGCCGTCGTGCTCGAGGGAGCGGGTGAGCTTGTCGAAGCGGCCGGGCGGCTGGGACAGGGCGCCGCGCCCCTTTATAGAGGTGGACATGGCGGAACTGTATGTATGTACAGGTCGCCCGTCAAAGGACCTGAGAATTACCCGGTGCCGGCGGGCTCGGGAAAGCGGTCCAGCCTGCGCAGCTGCGGGAACAGGCCGAGGTAGCTGCCAACCACGGCGAGGGTGCACACGCCGCCCCAGATCATCGATGGCACGATGCCCATCCACGCGGCCTGCATGCCGGCGCGGAATGCGCCGAGTTCATTGGACGCGCCGATGAACATGGAATTCACCGCGCTCACGCGGCCGCGAATCGAGTCCGGCGTTTCCAATTGCACCAGCATGCCGCGCACGAACACGCTCACCATGTCGCCGGCGCCGGCGGCGATGAGAATCGCGATCGTGAGCCAGAGACTGGCGGAGAGGCCCACGCCGATCATGCACAAGCCGAACACCGCGACGCCCCCGAACATCCACGTTCCGGCGTGCCGCTGGATGGGCTTCATGCCGAGCCAGAATGCGACCATCGCGGCACCCACGCCGGGCGCGGCGCGCATCAGACCCAGACCGACCGGGCCCACGTGCAGGATCTTGTCCGCATAGGCGGGCAGCAGCGCCACCACACCGCCGAACAGCACGGCGAACAGATCGAGCGAGATCGCGCCGAGCACCGGCTTCTTGCGCCAGACGAACACGAAGCCACCGAGGATGTCGCGCCAGTGCCATTCCGCCGTGGACTTCGCGCGCACCGGCTTCACGCCGAGCATCATGCTGATCGCGGCAACGAGCAGCGCCACCGCGAGGCCGTATGACCAGTCGATGCCGAGCATGAGCGTGAGGCCTGCGATCGCCGGACCGCTGATGGTGGCGATGGTGAACATCAGCGTGTTCATGGAAATCGCGCCGGACAGCAGGTCCTTCGGCACGAGATTCGGCACCATGGCCTGACCCGCCGGCGCCCAGAAGCTGCGCCCGATGCCTAACAAGGCGGCAACGAAGAACAGCACGATCACTTCCGTGCGGTCGAACAGCGTGAAGAACAACAACGCGGCCGCCGCGACCAGTTCCAGGCCATAGGCGAGCGCGATGATGAGCCGGCGATCGAAGCGATCCGCGATCTGGCCTCCCGGCAGCAGCAGTACGACGAAGGGCAGGAACTGCGCGAGGCCGATGAGGCCCAGGTACTCCTCCTTCCGCGTCAGCTCCCACACCTGGTAGCCGAGCACCACGTCGATCATCTGCCAGGCCAGCGTCGCGGCGAAACGGCCGTACGCGTACCGCGCGAAATCGGGATGGCTCAAAGCCTGGCGACCGGGCGATCGGGAGGTGCTGCTCAAGGGGGATCGGGAAGTTGGGGGATGCGCACTTTAGCTGGTAACGTCGCGATCCGCAGGCCAAAGCGCCCTGGCGTGAGGGAGCATCCAATGAAGACGCGTGTCATTGCAGGATCGCTGGTGGTCGCGGCGCTGGCGCTCGGCGCCTGTGTCGCCACGCCGCCGCCGCCACCGCCGCCGGCACCCGCGCCGCCGCCGGCGCCCACCGCCGACCAGCAGTTCGACGCACTGTCGGCGAAGTTCCTGCAGGAATTTCCCGAGCAGTCGCCGGTGAACGCCACGGCGCTCGGCGATCACCGCTACGACGCGCGCCTCGATGACGTGAGCGCCGCCGCGTGGCAGGCGCGCCAGGTGTTCGCGGAGCTCTATCTAGCGGCGCTCGACGGCATCGACCGCGCGCAGCTGTCCCGTGACCGCCAGGTGGATGCGCGCCTGCTGCGCAACGAGCTGGAGCAGACGCGCTTCCGCGTGCAGGAACTGCAGGACTGGCGATGGAACCCGCTGGTCTACACGCGCATCGCCGGCGACGGCCTGTATTCGCTGCTGGCGCGCGACTTCGCGCCGCTCGAACAGCGGCTGGCCAGCCTGGGCGCTCGCCTGGAGGAGATTCCGGGCTACCTGGCGCAGGTGCGCGAGGTGCTGGAGCCGGCGCGCGTGCCGAAAATCCATGCGGAAACGGCCGTGCGCCAGAACCAGGGACTCACGTCGATGCTCGACGGCGAGATCGCCGCCGCGATCGCGCAGCTGCCCGGCGCGCAACAGGAACCCTTGCGCGCGAGCCTGGCGCGCGCCCGCAGCGCCATCGCGCAGCACCAGATCTGGCTGGAGAAGAAGCTGCTGCCCGAGGCCGCCGGCGACTTTCGCATCGGTGCGGCGCTCTACGACCGCAAGCTCGCGTTCGCGCTCGACTCGCCGATGACGCGCCAGGAGATACGCGCGCGCGCCGAAAGTGAGCTCGCGGCCACGCACCAGGCCATGTACGCGGTGGCGCGCGAGGTGCTCAGGAGCAGACGACGGCCGCCGCGCATGCCCGACGAGCCCGACGACGCGCAGCGCCTGCGCGTGATCCGGGCGGCGCTGGAAATCGCCTACGCCGACCGCCCGAATCGTGACGAGGTGCTCGACGCGGCGCGCGAGTCGCTGGAAGTGGCAACCCGCTTCGTGCGCGAAAAGAACATCGTCACGGTGCCCGAGGACCCGCTCGAGATCATCACCATGCCGGAGTTCCAGCAGGGCGTGGCGCTGGCGTATTGCGATTCACCCGGGCCGCTGGAACGCGGCCTGGCCACCTTTTACGCGGTATCGCCCATTCCCGCGGACTGGACGCGCCGGCAGGTCGACTCGTTCCTGCGCGAGTACAACGCGCGCTCCATACACAATCTCACCATTCACGAAGCCATGCCCGGGCACTACCTGCAGCTCGCGCATGCGAACCGGTACCCGTCGGTACTGCGCGCCGTGCTGTCCTCCGGCACGTTCGTCGAAGGCTGGGCGGTGTATGGCGAGCGCGTGATGGTCGAGCAGGGTTACCGCGGCGGCGACCCGCTGATGAAACTCATCCAGCTCAAGTGGTACGTGCGGACCATCGTCAACGCGCTGCTCGACCAGGCCGTGCACGTCGATGGCATGACGCGCGAAGCGGCGATGCAGCTGCTCATGGAACAGGGCTTCCAGGAGGAACGCGAGGCGGCCGGCAAGTGGGTGCGCGCGCAGCTCACCTCGGCACAGCTGCCCACCTACTTCGTGGGCGCCCAGGAACACATGGCGCTGCGCGCCGAGGCGGAGCGGAAGCTAGGCGCGGCGTTCAATCTCAGGGAATACCACGACCAGGTGCTGTCGTACGGCTCGCCGCCGGTGCGGTATGTGCGCGAGCTGATGTTCGACCTGCCCATCGACTGATGAAGAGGAGACTGATGGCGGGGCGCCCGCGGCCGCGTCAGCCGGGCGCGG
>CAMLGF010000048.1 GCA_946479515.1 uncultured Pseudomonadota bacterium
CTCCTCTTGCCATCGCCGCTGTACGGATGGCTGTTCTGCGGCAACGGCGCCGGCCAGTAGCCGGCTTCATTGAGCGAGCTGACGGCGTTCTGCGCCTGCGCGCCGACGTCCTTGCCGACGGGCGCGGCATAGCGGTCGGCGAAAAAGCGCGGTAGTTCGGCCGCGCCCGGCCGCGGCGTCAGCGGCGACTTCTTCGCGAGCTTGGCGACATCGGCGCCGAGCAGCTTCTCATACCGCTTGCGCATGCCGGCGACGTCGATCTTGCGCGTCTGGCCATAGTGGCCGATGGGTCGCTCCGGGTCGTAGTCGTGGAAGTACTCGCCATTGAAGACGTTCGAGCCGCGGCGGTGCACGTAGATGGGCCGGTTGGTGCCGAGCTCGATGTAGGTGGGATGAGTACGGCCGGCGGCATCGGCCCTGGCGAGCCTGATCTTGTCCAGCCAGTCCAGCGCCTCGGGCACGCGCGCGAGATAGCGCGTGTCGCCGGTCCACTCGTAGAACGTCATGAGATGCTGGATGTTGGCGGCCGTGGTGTGCGTGGCCAGCGCCAGCGGCTCGTAGGTGCGCGCGGCGGCCGGCTTCAGATCCGGCGTGTATTGCAGCGCCCAGCCCGGGTTCGGCGCGCCCTGCTGCGACAGCAGGAAGAAATTCATGGCGCGATTGATGGGGTCGAGCAGCCGCTGCTCGCCCAGCATCTCGTAGCAGAGGATGAGGAAGGAGATGTTCTCCCAGGACACGTCGTCGTTGAACGTGTAGTAAGACGAGTAGTCGGCCAGTCCCTTCTTCGAGAACTCGTGGCTCAACGGAAAGCGCTGCGGCCAGGCGCCGAGCGGATACTGGCTGTCGAGCACGAAGGCGATGGCCTTGTCGACCGGTGCCTTGTAGCGCGAGTCGAGCTTCTCGAAGTACAGGCGCAGCAGGAAGATCGCGGCGTCGGTGGTCACCTGGTCGTCGAAGGTGGCATTGCCGTAATAGTGCTGGAATTCCTCGAGGCGCCAGGCGTTCTTGCCGATGGTGGCGTACCAGTCGCGCAGGCTGCGGTCGCCGGCGAAGTCGACCACGTAGTTCCAGCCGCCGCTCGGATGCTGCCCCCAGATGAGCGCGCTCGCGACCTGCTCGGCGGCCTGGTAGTAGTACTCGTCGCCGGTGGCGTGGTACGCGTCGAGGAACACGTGGCCCATGCTCGATGTGCCCGGCGGCTGCAGCCAGATCATGGTCTCGCGCGCCTCCATCTCGCCCCAGCGGCGCGACATGTCGGGCAGGTAGTTCCATAGATAGCCGCCGCGGTAGGAAACCTTGTCGACCATGAACTGCGTCGCGCGGCGCATGGTGGCCGTGACGCTGTTGGCGTCCACCGCCACCTCTGCTCGCGCCGGCATCGCCAGCAGGCCGATCAGAGCCAGCGCCACGCTCGTGGCCGCGCGCATCGCGGCAGCGGCACGTGCCGACGACGCACGCGCCGAAGACGCCGGTTCCGAAGAACCCAGTGCTTGAGAACCCAGTACTTGAGAACCCAGTACCGAAGATGCCGCCGCCAAAGATGCCATGTGATCGTCCCCCGTCCGAGCGAAGGCGCGAGTATTGGCGATTCCGTGGTGAGACGTCATCCAGATGAAGCGATTTTCATGCGTGAGCGCACACGAAAAAACCTGTCTCGCGACATCGATTGTCCTCGTCCGGCTTGTCCACTTTTGCGCGCGTGACGACAGACGTGGGACAGTGGCGTGGGACATTTTTGGCCGTCGAGGTAGTTAGTCCGACCGGGCGCGGATGCGCCGCATCCGGTGATGGCGGACACATTCGCCGCCCGCCACCTGGCGCCGCGACATCGGGCCTCGCGCCCGCCGCCGCCCGCGCGCGCCACGGGGTCGGCGCATCGCCACTGGCCGCCGCTGCCCGGCAGGGCTACATTGGCGGCATGAAACGACGCACCTTGCTCAAAGCCGGAGCCGGCAGCGTGCTGCTGGCATCAGGGTCCGCTTCGGCCGCGGCGCCGCGCATGGCCGAGGACGACGACGCGCGCCGTCGCGAGCTCTACTCGCTGCTCGGCAGGCTGCCACCCCGCTCGCGCGCGGTGGGCGCGCAAACCGTGGCGAGCGAAGACCGCGGCAGCTACACGCTCGAGAAACTGGTGCTCGATCTCAATGGCGAGGAACCCGCGCCGGCGTATTTCGCCCGTCCCAAGGGCCGCTCCGGCCGCCTGCCGACGGTGCTGTTCAATCACTCGCACGGCGGCGGCTACCAGATCGGCAAGCAGGAATTCATCGCGGGCCGCGAATACATGGGCCACCCGCCATACGCCGAATTCCTGACCTCGCTCGGCTGCAACGCGCTGTGTTTCGATGCCTGGATCTTCGGCGAGCGCGCGCGCCCGCAGGCGGAGCTGGAGTCGTTCAAGGACTTCATCTGGCACGGACGGGTGCTGTGGGGAATGATGGTGTACGACGCGCTCAAGGCCGTGGACTACCTGGTCACGCGTCCAGACGTCGATGCGCGACGGCTGGCCACCGTCGGCATGTCCATGGGTAGTTCGACCGCGCAGTGGGCCGGCGCGCTGGATCCGCGGCTCAAGTTGGTCGTCGACATCTGCTGCCTCACCGACTGGCACACGCTGGTGAAAGCAGGCGGGCTCAAGGGCCACGGCATCTACTACTACGTGCCGGACCTGCTGAACCACTTCACCACCGCGCAGATGAACGCGCTGATCGCGCCGCGACCGCACCTGTCGTTGGCCGGCAGGCAGGACAATCTCACGCCGGGCGAAGGGCTCGACATCGTCGACGCGGAGCTGAAGAAGGTCTACGCCGCGGCAGGACATCCCGAACACTGGCGACTGCTGCGCTACGACGTTGGCCACCAGGAAACGCCGCAGATGCGCGAGCAGATCCGGCAGTGGCTGATCACTTACCTCTAGAGGAATTGCAGGCTCGGCGCGGATTCGCCGGCAATGGCGTGCGCCCGCGGTGCCTGCTCACGGCATCTGGCCGGATTTCCACCCGCGGATGATCTCTCGCGCGAACGCCCCCGAGGGTGTCAATTGCTCCACGGACCAGTTGCCGTGCGCGCTCGCGCCGCGCACCAGTGCGGAGGCGCCTTCGCGTTTGTCATTGACGGCCCAGTTGGCATGACTGATCTGGCGCGATGCCAGGAAACTCATCCACGCCCGGGTTTGCGCGGTGGCCACCGCGCCGTCGCCATTGGCGTTCACGGCGCCCCATTCCGTGACGAACAGCGCCACGCCGCGATCCAGCGCGACCTGCGCTTTGTCGCGCAGGCGCTGCCCGTGCGTACCGGCGTAGAAATGCAGCGAGTAGGCGATGTTGCTGCCGGCGAGCGGATCCGCCGCGGCGACGTCGACGTCCTGCGACCAGTTCGGCGTGCCGACCACGATGAGATTGTCCGGGTCGATGGCGCGAATCGCGCCGATGACCGCCTGCGCGTAGGGCTTGAGCGTGCCGCGCCACGAAACCTGCAGCGGCTCGTTGTAGATCTCATAGATGACATGCGGACGCGCGCCGTAGCGGCGCGCCATGTCCTGGAAGAAGGCGATCGCCTGGTCGCGCTGCTTCTCGGCGTGATGTGAGTGCCAGTCGATGATGACGTACACATCGTTCGCGATGGCGGCCTCGACCACCGTGCGCACGCGGGCAAGATTGGGCTGCGGATCCTGCAGATAGCCGCCCCTGCCTTCGATGCCCAGGGCCACGCGCACCAGGCCGGCCTGCCAGTCCGATTTGAGCCAACGCACGACGTCGGCGTTGTAGTACTTCTCCCCGCCCCAGCCGGTGTTGCTCCAGAAGAGACTGTTGCCCGCGAAGCTTGCGGGCTGCCCACCCGCCAGCACCCGATTGCCGTTCACCGACAGCTGCGCCACCTGTGCGCCGGCAAGGCACGGCACCAACATGCCGAGCGCGATCAGCGTCAGCGCACCGATGCGCGAGAATCCTGGCCTGCCAGTCATGCGACAGAACTAGCACGCCCCTCCGTCACGTGCCAGCGCGACCGGAAGAAGTCCGCCGCGGCACGGCGCGCTCAACGGCGACGAGACTCACTCCGGCACGCGCCTCTCACTGCGCGGAGACATTCTGCGGCGCGGCCGGGCTCTTGGCCTGGGTCACGCCGGCGATGCTCTGGTCGAGCGAGTGCAGCCACAACTCCAGATTGGTGTAGCCGCTCGCGGTCACGGTGTTCGGATTCGCCGGCAAGGTGAGCGTGCGGCGATTGCTCGCCAACACCGGCCAGCCTCCGGCGTTCTTGGCGCAACGCGCGCTGCCATCGGCCGTCACGCAGTTGATGATCTGGCCGGTGCGGGTCTTCACTTCGGTGACGATGCGCCGGTCCACGGAATCGCGATCGGCCGGGCGCGCGCCCGCGCTGCCCAGCACGCGATCCACCACGCCGTTGTTGTAGGTCTGCACCATGGCCAGCCCCGTGTTCCAGGTCGGATACGCGTCGAGCGACAACAACCCCGCGATGGTGTCGCCGGCCGTGAGCGTCACCAGCTCGCGCACGTAGTTCTCGGAGAGATTGCCCGACTGGAAGACACGGCTGCCGGTGCCCAGCGCCAGCGAACCCGTGCCGGTGACGATGTAGATGGGCGACGTGTCACGCGAGTAGGACTGGCCGCGGATGAAGTGATTCTTGAGCACGGTGCTCTTCGTGGCCGTGACCCCATCGCTCTGGATCTGCACGTCCATGTGCCCGCGGTCGTAGACCAGGTTGTTGACGAACACCAGCTCGGCGGCGCGCGACAGCGGATTGCGCTCGACCGTGTGCGCGAACAGATTGCCCACCATGGTGATGCTGTTGCCGGGCGCGCTGCCGACGATCACGCCATAGCCATGCGGGATCGTGCCCACGCCGTCGTAGTCCGGGTGCTTGGAATCGTTCAGTGCCTCGGTGAAGAAGTTGTTGGCGAGTGTGATGTTGTCGTGCGGGCCCCAGACGCTCAGCGTCTCGTCGATGGCCCAGCTCAGCGAGCAATGGTCGATCACCACATTGCGCACCGGCTTGGTCGTGGTGCCTTCGATCTTCAGCGCATCGCGATTGTCGAAGCTCGGTCCGGTCGCCTCGTCACCGACGCGGATGCGCAGGTGCTGGACGAGTACGTTCGAGGCGGCGATCTTGAGCGCCGCGCCACGCAGCATGATGCCGGGCGACGGGGCCGTCTGGCCGGCGATGGTCAGGTAGTCGTTGCGTACGGCGAGGTCCGCGGTGAGCTTGATGCTGCCCGAGACCTCGAACACGCAGACGCGCGGTCCGACGGCATCGATGCAGGCCTTCAGCGATCCGGTGCCGCTGGCATTGAGATTGGTCACCTTGTAGACGGCGCCGCCGCGGCCGGCGGGCGTATCCATGCCGAAGCCGGCGGCCCCGGGGATCACGGGCAGGGCATCGGCCCGGGCGGCGACGACGAGTGCCCCGGCAAGCAGGGCGGACGACAGCAGCAGGCGGCGCATTTGTAGGAAACCTCTGGCGAAGTGAGCGGTCGCGCCTGCAGCGGCCGCTCGCGAGGCTCCTGAATCCTCACCAGAAAAATCTGCTGGAGAATGCTGACGTCGCCGATTGGCGACTTTCGAGGATAATCCGCGGGTTACGCCTTCCTACGGGCGAGTCGCAGGTCCCGCAAGCATTGACGCGGGCCCCGATCGGCATTTGGCAGAGAACGGGGCCTTCGACGGAAGGCCCCGCTGTGTCATCGGGCGCCCGCTGCGAAGCGGCGCTCCGCCAGCGACACCACGGTTTCGATACCGGGATCCACCGCCGACGCCGCCACTCGCACGCGGTACTCCCCGGGCGCGATGTGCCAGGCATTCCCGCCGGCATCGAACATCGCGAGCAGGCGCGCATCCACGTGCAGCTCGGCCGACGCGCTCTGGCCGGGCGCGAGCGTCACCTTGTGCCAGCCGGCGAGCCGCTTCGGCGCCTCCCATCCGCCGGCGACCGGCGAGACATACAGTTGCGGCACATCGGTCGCCGTGCGATCGCCGATGTTCTTCACGGTGAACCGCACAGTGAGATCCGAGCCCTGGGCGCGCGCTTCCAGACTCCCGTGTTCGAAACGTGAATAGGACAGCCCGTGGCCGAAGGCGAACAGTGGCTCGAGCTTGCGCGCATCCAACCACTTGTAGCCCACCGCCGCGCCTTCGTCGTAGTGGATCTGCCCGGTGGCCTTGCCGCCGGCATCCTTTTCCACCAGCGACGCGCGCGCCAGTTGCGAGGCATCTTTCGGGAAGCTGATGGGCAGACGCCCCGCAGGCTCGGCCTTGCCGAACAGCAGGTTCGCGATCGCCTCGCCGCCGGCCGTGCCCGGATACCACACCTGCAGCGCCGCGGGCACGCGCGCGATCCAGGGCATGAACACCGCGCCGCCGGTCTCGAGCACCACCACCGTACGCGGGTTGGCACTAACTACCGACGCGACCAGCGCGTCCTGTGCGTCGCTCAGCGTGAGCGATGCGTCCTCGCCCTCGCCGGTCCATTGCGTGACGAATACCAGCGCCACGTCGCTGTCGGCCGCGAGCCGCGCCGCCGCGGCGGTGTCCGTGCCCGCGGCGAAGCGCACCTGCGCCTGCGGCGCCAGCGCCTGGATGGCGCGCAGCGGCGACGAGGGGTAATACATCACCGGGCCCGGCCAGCTCGTGGGCTTCAGGCCCGGCACGGCGTTGCCCCCGACGGGATACACCAGCGACGAGCCGCCACCGGCGAGCACGCCCCGGTCGGCATGTCCGCCGATCACGGCGATGCGCGCGAGCGTCGGGGCGAGCGGCAGCAGGTCACCGTCGTTCTTGAGCAGCACCGCACCGGCTTCCGCGCCGGCGCGGGTCACGTCCGCATGCGCCCGCAAGTCGGCGGGCGCGAGATCCATCGGTCGACCGGTCGGCAGCGGATGATCGACCGCGCCGTGCGCGAACATGGTGCGCAGGATGCGCCGTGCCATGGTGGTGAGCTGGGCTTCGGGCAGCTCGCCGCGTTCGATCGCCTGCAGCAGGGGTTTATCGAACCATGGCGTGTCGTCGAAGGGATTGCCGGATTGCTGATCGAGACCCGCCAGCGCCGCCTTGGCCGCCGAATGCGTCGCGCCCCAGTCGGACATCACGTAGCCCTGGAATCCCCAGTCCCGACGCAGGATGTCGTTCAGCAGCGTACCGCTCTCGCAGGCGTGATCGCCCCACACCTTGTTGTATGAGCACATGACCGAGCCAGGGTCACCCTGCTCGATCGCGATCTGGAACGCGAGCAGATCGGACATGCGTGCCTGCGCCGGATCGATGACCACATTGGCTGTGTTCCGGTCCGTCTCCTGGTCGTTCAGCGCGAAATGCTTGATGGTGGAGATGATGTGGTTGGATTGGACACCCAGGATCTGCGCGCCGGCCATGACGCCGGCCAGCAGCGGGTCTTCCCCCGCGTACTCGAAATTGCGGCCGTTACGCGGTTCGCGCACCAGGTTCACGCTGCCGCCGAGCAGCACGTTGAACCCGGAGGCGCGTGCCTCCGCACCGATCATTGCCCCGCCGCGCCGCGCGACTTCCGGGTCCCAACTGGCCGCCGTGGCCAGCCCGGACGGCAGCGCGGTTCGCTCGCGCTTCTTCGCGGCGCCGCCCTGCGTGGCCACGCCCAGGCCCGCGTCCGTCTCGAACTGCGCCGGAATGCCGAGCCGCGGGATGCCGGGCACGTAGCCGGCCGATCCTTCCAGAGCCTCGGCGGGTGGCTTGAATTTCTTCCATGGAGCCTCGGTGGCGAAGTAACCGAATACCAGGGACTGCTTTTCGGCGCGCGTCATCTGCGCGACCACGAGCTCGGCGCGCCGATCGGGCGCGAGAGTCGCGTCCATCCACGGCCTGGCCGCCTCGTTGCCGATCGCCGGCAGGGACCCTGCGAGCGCGGCGATGATGCCGATGACGAACAACCGATTCAACGATGCAGACCTGGACATGCAACCCTCCCCCGATGAGCGAATAGCCAATCTTATCCTCGCGCAAGCCATTCTCACCTCCCGCGGGGTGCGCAGGCGCCAGAATCGCCCGCATGGCCAGCCTGTCCCCTGAACGAAATCCCGTGCCGCCCCGCAGCCGCGAACAGCGGGAAGCCATGCGGGGTGAATCCACGCTGGGCCCATCCATATTGGGCGACTGGATAGGTGCGAGCCTCACGCGATTCCTCCAGGTGACCCGCCAGGCCGATCCGCGCGAGCTGCGCCGGCAGGGTGTCGGCGTGCTCGCCGCGGAAATTCCGCCCGCGCGTGCACCGCAGGGCACACGTTCGCTGGGGCCGCCGGGCGCCGGTGGTCACGTTTCCGCCGTGCGCCAGCGCCCTGCCGTGACCATCATCAAGTGGCGCGAGTACGCGAGCGACGGCACCGCGCAGCCGACCTAGCCGCGCTTCGCGCCGTCCCACTGCCGGTGCGTCCGGCTCCGACAACGAGTCGTGCCGCGTCCGATGGCGCGCGCCCAGCGCGGCTGGAATGCTGAGTGCCGCGACCGCAGCCGGAGAGACGCCATGGCCGACAAACAAACCCGCGAGTCCGCGCAGCCGCGGCGCCCCACCACGGCGGATCGTAAGTCCCGCCCCGCTGAAACGCGCACCGATGGCACGCCCCGGCCCGCGCAGCCCGATAGCGAAGAGCAGAGCGGCTCCGCGGGTCGCCCCGCGGCCGACGAGTCGCAACCCGAGGGCGCTGACACCGGCCAGGGGCGTTACGGGCAGAGCGGCATCGCCGGTCCCGACCCGGGCCGGCGCCCGCGGCGGCCGTGATTGTTAGGCCGCGTCAGCGCACACCGACATCCGGAAGTCCACACTGGCCGCGCGATCTGTGCGACGGTAGTTGCATGCAGTTGTCATTGCAGCAGTTACAGGAAGGCCTGCGCGATGGAACGCTGGCGTTCTGCCTGCCCGTCGCGCACGCGGAATTGCCCGGGGACTTTCTCGACGACTTCTCCGAACGCATCCTCAAGCAGGATTGGCGCGAAGTGTCGATGCACGCGCATCACCCGCTCTGCGAGCTCGTGGCCGACGACGACACCGAGATGGATCTCGTGGTGTCGATCGAGGAGAACTACCACATCGATGCGTCGCGGCTCGCCGAGCTCACGCTGTGGGAAGTGATGCGCCGCTGCGCCGGCGCCGCCGCGCGTTCCCGGTTTTCCTGACGACTTTTACGACGACGCGGCACCCGGCGCCGGGAGGAACTTACCCTCGGGCGTGAAATTCCTTCGTCGTGGCGCCGCTCAGTGCGCGGCGCGCTCCGACATGCCGGCCGATTGCTTGCGCGGGCCGCCTCCGCCCATGCGGCGGCACTCCTCGGCGCATTTGCGGCAGGACTCGGCGCAGCGCCGGCAGTGCTCCATCTTTGCGTGACGCTCACATTCCTGCGCACAGGCATCGCAGATCTCGGCGCACAGCTGGCAGAAGGCGGCGGCGTGCTCGCTGCCACGGGCCATGAACGCCACGGCCATGCGGCAGACGGCCGCGCAGTCGATGTCCAGCGCGATGCAACGCGCCAGGGCTTTCACGTTTTCCTCGCCCAGGCAGGCGGACGCACAGTGATCGCAGTCGAGGGCGCATTCGTTACAGGCATCGATGCAGCTGCGCATGTTTTCGTGAGCCATGGTGAACCTCCGGAATTGACTTCGAGTGGGCGGCGATGGAACCGCACCCGATCGAAGCAACATGCATGCCAGTGCGCCTGCCGCCAACCAGAACGCGCCGATTCCTACAGGCACCGGCCGGGCTGCTGCCTAGAGTGAGGATCTCGATACGTGCGCCGCACGCGCGGCGGTCGCTTCGGCGAGTCGGATGACGTCAGCCGCTCGCTGTCGCGCGATCGTCGCCGCAAGGCCAAGACCCGCGCGAAGCACGGCCAGGGCGATCGCGACGACTGAGTGACTTGCTCACTTGCCGGCTATGCGTTCGTCCGGCGCGCGGGCGGCCGGCAGCGTGAAGCGGAAGGTCGCTCCGCGCCCAGTGTTCGCTTCGGCCCAGAGCTTGCCATCGTGTGCCTCGACAATCGTGCGGCTGATGGCCAGCCCCATGCCCGTGCCGGAAGCCTTCGAGGTCACGAAGGCGCTGAAGATCTGTTCGATCCGGTCCGCGGGAATGCCCATGCCCGTGTCGCTCACCGAAACGAGCACGCCTTTTTCATGCGCTTGCGTCCGGATGAGCAGCTCGCCGCCCGACTGCCCCATCGCCTCGATGCCGTTGACCATGAGATTCATGAGCACCTGCTGCAGCTGCACGCGATCGGCGCGCACCGGCGGCAGTTCCTTGCCCAGCTCCGTGCGCATCACGACCGAGTGCCGGTGGGCCTCGCGTCGCAGCAGCACGAGCATCTCCTGCACCACCTCGTTCACGTCGAGCAGCGCGCGCTGCGGGGCACCGTCTTTCTTGTAGAAGGCTTTCAGCCCCGCGATGATGTCCGCGGCGCGCTTGCCGTCGTCCTTGATGCGCGCCAGCGCTTCGCGCGCGCGCCCGAGCTCGGGCTGTTCACGATCCAACCAGCGCAGCCCGGCGCCGACGCTGGCGATGACCGCGCCGATGGGCTGGTTGACTTCGTGCGCCAGCGAGGCCGTCAGTTCGCCGAGCATGCTCAGCCGGTTGGTGTGCGCCAGGTGCGATTCCAGTCGGCGCAGTCGTTCGCGTTCCTCTTCCGCACGCCGGCGTTCTTCGATGTCGGTGAGCGTGCCGTACCACTTCACGATCCTGCCCTGCTTGTCGCGCAGCGGCACCGCCCGCACCAGGAACCACCGGTACTCGCCGGAAGCGCTGCGATGGCGCGCTTCGTTCTCGAAGGGCTGGCCGGTGGCGAGGGCCGTCCGCCATTTCTCCAGATGCGCCTGGACATCGTCGGGGTGAATGGCCGACTGCCAGGCCGGATCGTCCTTGCGCGCGCTCGGCGCGAGCCCGCTGTAATCCAGCCAGCGCTGGTTCACCAGGTCGGGACTGCCATCCGGATGCACGGAAAAAGCCATCGCCGGAATTCCCGCGAGCACGTTGCGCAGCCGCTTTTCCTCGAGCCGCAGTCGGCGCACCCGCAGTTGAAAGCCGCCCCAGAGCAGCCCGAGCACCAGCACCGCGCAGCCGAGGCGGAACCAGAACGTCTGGTAGAACGCGGGCGCGATCGAGAACTCGAGCTGCGCCGCCTGCTCGTTCCACACGCCGCTGTTGTTGGCCGCCGTCACCTGGAAGCGATACCGGCCGGGCGGCAGGTTCGTATAGGAAACCTGGCGACGATTGACCGCCTCCTGCCACGCCGCGTCGTGACCTTCGAGCCGGAATCGGAACCGCGTGTTGATGGGATCGACCAGGCTCAGCGCAGAGAACTCGATGGTGACGTCGCGCACCAGCGGCGGCAGGCGCAGGCCATTCACGGCGGCGCGGTCCTGGCGATCGACGACCAGACGTTCGATGTGGACCGGCGGCGGAATCGCGTTGAACGGCAGATGATCCGGGTCGATCACCTGCACGCCGATTCCGGCCACGAACCAGAGCTTGCCATCCGCGGCTTTCGCCACCGGCGGATTGAAGTAGGCGGGCGAGACGGCTCTGAGGACGACGCCATCGGCCGCGCCCCACACCTGCGGCGCGACCTTGCGGGACCCGTCGGCCAGCCAGGCGGACAGATCCTCGCGCGACACACGCACCAATCCGCAGGCCGTGTACAACCACATCGCACCGTGGTCGTCTTCGATCGACCAGTGAATCGCGTTGCACGGCAATCCGTTCCCGGTGGTCAGCGTGTGGATGCGGCCCTCGTGAATGCGGCTGAGGCCGCCTTCTTCGGTCGCCGCCCACAGCGCGCCGCCGGTGTCGAGCCGCAGGCCCGAGACATGGCCTTCGCCGAGCCCGTCGGCCACCCCGTAGGACTCGCGCACTTTCCCGTCCTTGAAATACAGCACGCCGCCATCCAGCCAGAACGACAACCAGACGCCGCCGCGGTCTGCGACGATGACCTTGGCAATCTGCCGGCGTCCCAGCGCGGACCAGGAAAAATTCTCGACGAACCGGTCGTCGCGAAAATGGGCGAGGCCCTCGTTGCCCGCCAGCCAGAGATTGCCCGCCTCGTCGCCGGTGATGGTAGAGACTTCCCTGCTGGGCAGGCCCCCGACCGGCACGAACCTGCCGCCCTGGAAATACGCCAGTCCGCGTGGGGTCGTCACCCAGACGCGCCCGCGCGAATCCTCGTACAGAGATTGCGCTTCGCGACTGGGCAGGCCGCTGGCTTCGCGCAGGATGCGGGGATTGCCGTCCTGCCAGCGGGTCACACCATCGGGGGTTGCCACCCAGAGGCTGCCGTCCTGCGCCGCGATCACCGACTTGGTGGCATCGCTCGACAGGCCCTGCCGCACCGACAGCGTGGTGATGGGCAATCTGCGAAAGCGATCCAGCCCTCTTTCGCTGGCAAACCAGATGTTGCCTTCCCGGTCCTGGAAGAAGCTGCAGGCGATGTTCCCCGAGAGTCCGTCCTCCTTGCCGAAGGTGTCCGCCCTGCCGCCCTCGGCGTGAATGAGGCCGCGCGACTCGGTACCGATCCAGATTCCGCCGTCCCGGTCCAGCAGCAGCTTGTTGGACTGGACATCGCGATCCGGCATGTGGCCCGCGGGATCGCCGGGACGCGGCAGTAGATAGGGCCGCAGCTCCTCGCCGGCGAGCTGCCTGAGCCCCGCGCCGCGGATGCCGATCAGCAGGCGCCCGTCCGTGGACGTGGCCAGATCGCCCAACCGTTCCCCGGATGTCTGCAGTAGTTTGGGCGGACCGGGCTTCCACCGCCACAGACCGGATGCCGCCGCCGCCCACACCGTGCCCGCACCGTCCTCGGCGAGACTCCAGACGTAGGCGCCGAATTTTCCGTCCTGCAGGTGACAGCGCGCACGCCCGTCGCGGATCTCGCACAGCCGGCCCGGGCTCGCGAGCGTGCCGGCCCAGACGGTGCCGTCGCGATCCTCGAGCAGCGAGGTCACGAATCCCTTGTCGATCTGCGGATAGTGCGTGAGCCGCGTGCCGTCCCAGCTGACCAGCCCCTCGAAAGTGCCGATCCACAGCGTGCCGTCGCGCGAGACCAGCAGGCTGTAAGGTTTGTTAGGCAGCGCCTGGCCCGGCGGCGGCTGCCAGGGCAGGAAGCGCAGGCCATCGAAGCGGAACAGCCCGAATTCTCCCGCCAGCCAGAGATAGCCGTCCGGGGTCTGGGCCATCGCGAACACCAGGCCCGCCGGGTATCCCTCCCGGTCCGTCCATGAAGTGTGCGCGTATTGATCGACCTGCAGCGGCGGCTCGCTGGCGGGCGCCGCGCGGGCCAGGATGCCCAGCGCCAGCAGCAGGGCCGCGCAGGCAGGCCGCCAGCGCCTGCTCAGTACGCTGGCACGATGCGCCCAACGTGTCACTAGCGGCGGCGCAGGTCCACGATGCGGATGTAGCCCACGACCCTGGGCCCCTGCCTGATTTCGCGGGTGTCGGTTCGACCCAGGCAGATCTCGTCCTCGTTCAGCAGCATGTGTACGCCTTCCTCCACGGTGATCGCCGCGGGTAGATAGGCAAGATCGCAGGCATCGACGCAGGCGAGCGGTTCGCTCACCGGCTGTTGTCGCAAATCCGTTCGGAAGACACGCTTTGACATGCCGGCTCGTTCCATTGCCAGGGCGGCGGGAGTCGGCGACAAAGCTATGAGCGTGGCGATGCATTTGCCATTGCTAGGAGGTACCCGGACGCTACCCGATGGAGTCGCGCCGTTAATACCTGGGGATAATGCGGCAGGGCGACCGTGCCAGCGCCTTGCGCACGCACTCGAGCAGCTCGTCGGGTGCGAATGGTTTGATGAGGAAGCAGGTGATCCTGGCAGCGAGCGCGCGCTGCTGGTCGAGCTCTCCCGGATGGGCGGTGATGAGAATGGTCGGAATTCCGGCGCCGGAGTTGACGAGATGCTCGTGCAGCTCGAGCCCGGTCATGCCCGGCATGCGCATGTCGGCGACCAGGCAGGCGACGTTCGCCCGGGCCTGCGAGTCGAGGAAGCTCGTGGCATTCGAGAAGGTGGCCGTCGCAAAGCCCGCCGCCCTCAGCAGGTCCTGAGTGGCATTGCGGATCGACATGTCATCGTCCACCAGCGCGACGAGCGGCCCTTCCGACATGGTGTCTCCCGGGTTTTGCGGGGCAGCATACCCCGCGGCCGCGAGCGGCCCCCATTACACCCGGGCGTGCGGCGACTACACCTTGGTATACGTCAGCCGGCGCGCGGCACACCGAGCCGGTCGGCCATGCGAACCAGTTCGGCAAGCGAGGTCGCCTGCATCTTGCGCATGACCTGGCCGCGGTGGACTTTCACCGTGACGACGCTCAGGCCCAGCTCGGCAGCAATGCGCTTGTTCGCCTGCCCCGCGACCACGTGGCTCATGACCTGTCGTTCCCGCTCGGTCAGCGATTCGTGTCGGGCGCGTAGCGCGGCGAGACCCGCCTCTTCGCGCCGCCGCGCCCGGTCGCGTTCCAGTGCCGCGTGTATCGCATCGAGCAGCACCTGGTCGTCGAAGGGCTTGGTGAGGAACTCGACCGCGCCGGCCTTCATCGCGCGCACGCTCATCGGAACGTCCCCGTGCCCCGTGACGAAGATGATGGGCAACTGGATTGACGCCTGCGCGAGCTCCTGCTGGAACGCCAGCCCGCTCATGCCCGGCAGTCGCACGTCGAGCACCAGGCAGCCCGGAGCGTCCGGACGCGCGGCCCGCATGAATTCCGGTGCCGAGGAGAACAGGCGCACGTCGTGCCCGACGGACCGGAGCAGACTCTCGAGCGAGCGGCGCATGGAGGCGTCGTCATCGATGACGAACACCGTGCCTTTGTTCTCGCTCATGCGGCCACCCCCTGCGCCGACTCTAGCTCAGCGCCCTTCGTCGATCACTTCAATTGCGGACACCGTCGCGTTGTTCACCACGGGTTCAAAGGTGAGGTTGATCTTGCCCTGCGCCGAGGGGCGAATGCCGCGGAAGGTCTTGGAGAGAGCCCGCATGCTGCCGGCCTCCTTGTAGATATCGAAATTCTCGAGCAGCGCGCGGCCGTTGCAGAATACGTGGAATACCCGGCTACCCACGCCGCCGCCGCCGGTCATCTGCGGCCCGTAGTAGATCTCGGCGAAGTGCAGCGCCACGGTGTAGCGGCCGCGGGTGTCGACGGGAATCGCGTAACGGAAATGTCCGAAGCGCTCGGAAGCGAACAGCTCCGGATCATCCGTGCCGGCGATCGAATGCAGGTCGGTGGAACGATACCCGTTGAGAAAGTAGTCCTCCGCGCCCCAGCGCTGCCCCTTCTTGTCGACGAAGGACGTGGGCTGGGTCGTGAAGCGGATCGGCTGCAGACGCCCGGGATTGCCCGGCACGAGCTCGATGCCATTGAGCGAGGGCGAACCGGCCGCGTTGGTGAACCCGAGGCGCACCATGCCATCCGAATCCGGCGACACGTCGCGGAACACGCGCGTGGTGGCGATTTCGGTCCCCATCGCGTCGATGTTCAGATCGAAACCGGTGAGCAGGGGCTCGCCGTTCAGGCGCACATTGAAGCCCGAGAGCCGCTCATCCCCGGCGCGCTGCGGCGACACGAAATGCAGACGCAACTCGTACACTCCCGGTGGCATCGGGATGTCGTAACCGAACTCACCCATGCGCCAGTTCGCGAACAGGAACGGGCGGCTGGTGCCCCCGACGAAAGCGCCGCCGGAGGGCCAGGCGGCTCCGCCCCGAAAATACCGGTCGGGCTCCCAGCGCACACTCGTGCTGTCGATGATGGCGCTGCCACCATAGCCCGCCAGCAGATGGATCTCCGTGGGCTGCGAACTGGCCGCCCCGGTCGCGGTGCCCGTTGCGGGCGCGGCGGAGTCAGGCAGTTGATCGGGCTGCTTCGCCGACGCTGCCGTCGTGCCGCCATTCGACAGCAGGCGATGAATGCCGATGGAGAGCACGGGGATCGCCACCAGCAGGGACGCTCCCACGAGCCATCGCCCTCGCCAGTTGGGTGACGGGCCGATCGAAGGACCGGGCGAGGCCGCTTCAGACGTCGTCTGCGCTACCGCCGGGTCCGCCGGGGATACGGCGCCTGACGGAGGACGCAGCGCGGGCCTCGCGAACGACAACGCATATGTGCCAGCCGGCAGAGCGATGACCCATCCCCCGGGTCCCGGACCCGCCTCGTAGATTTTCCCGAGCTTCTTGCGCAGCCGGTGAGCCTCGACCCGGACCACCGCATCGCGTTCGGGGTCGAAGGTGCTGGCATTGCGCTGGAACATCTCGATGGCGACGTCCACCTCGGTCAGGCGAACCGTGTTGCGCTGAAAATACTTGTCGCCGAGATAACGGAGCAGCCGTCCGGGCCTGGTATCACGGCCCAGCCCTTCGATTGCCCGGTCGAGCTCCGCGCGTTCGCCGTCTTGGGAATTCACAGTGTCCATGATTCGTCAGCTGTGCGACCTGCCGCGCGAGCGGCACACAAAGTGAAACAGTCAGGTTATTCAGTAGTGTACAGAGCCGCAGGCGCGGCGAAACGCCATGTACAGGCTCGAACCTTACCCCGCCACGATGTCGAGGGTTAGTTTCGGGAAATCGCTGGACACCGGGCGTGCATCTTGATGCAGAAAAATTCGCGTGGCCTCACTGTCGGAGCCCCGGTGGCCCGTGGCTTTCCGGCAATGGTCGCCCGGAACGGGGTTCCAGTCCGGACTCCGAAGTCGACTGGCGCCAACGCCTGGTTCATTCGCGCCCGCCTGCGGACCCGGCATCTCCTGCTGCTCACCGCCATCGGCGAGGAAGGCAACATCTATCGCGCCGCCGAGCTCCTGGACATGTCCCAGCCGGCGGCGTCCCGGCTGCTGCGCGATCTGGAGGAAATCATCGGCACCGAATTGTTCGAGCGACTGCCCCGCGGCGTGCGCGCCAACGACTATGGCAAGGCGGTGATCCGCTACTCGCGGCTGGCGCTCGATTGCCTCAGCGAGGCGGCCGCCGAGGTCGATCGGCTGAAGGCCGGGCACAGCGGTCAGGTGATCATCGGAACCATTCCGGGCCCTGCGATCGGCTTCCTGCCCGAGCTCATCGCGAGCGTGGTGAAGCAGAATCCCCGGATCCAGGTGAGTCTGCATGTGGACTCGAGTTCGCGCCTGCTCGCCGAACTGCAAGAAGGCCGCATCGATCTCATGATCGGCCGCCTGCTCGACCGGGCGAGCAATTCGGAACTGAGCTACGAACGCCTGGCGCGCGAACCGGTGTGCCTCGCCGTGCGACGCGCTCATCGGCTGATCGGGCAGCCGGGCCTGGCGCTCGCGGATCTGCTGCAGCAGCCCTGGATACTGCCGCCGGCCGACTGCCTGCTGCGACAGCGCTTCGAGCTGCTCTGCCGGGATTCCGGTCTCACGCCGCCGTCTTCGATCATCGAGGCGGCCTCGCCGCCACTCGTTGTCCGGCTCCTGGAAGAGACGGACCACGTGTCCGTGCTCACGCGATCCGTTGCGGCACACTACGCGGATTGCGGCCGGATCACGATACTGCCCGTTCCCATCCACTGCGGGCTGGATCCTTTCGGAATCATCCTGCGCAAGGGCGCCCTGCCGTCCCCCGCGGCGCGACTGATACTCGACTCGCTGAGAAGTCACGCGGCCGAGTGGCGCACTCCGGATGAATGCGTCGCATGAACAACGCATACGATCACGGCACGTCATGAGCACTCGAGACCCTCACGTGAAACTGCAAAACAAACAATCCTTGCGCCGGCGTCTTTGCCTGGGCACCGGATTGGCGGCCTGTGCCCTGTCGGGCTGCGGCGGTGGCGGCGGTGGGGGCGCTGGCGGTGGAGCCAATCCGCCACCCTCACCACCCCCGGCCGCAACCGCCGCGGCTCCGACCTTCAGTCCGAGTGCGGGCACTTATTCGGCCGTGCAGGTCGTTTCCCTGGCCACGACCACGCCGGGCGCCGTCATCCGCTTCACGCTGGATGGTTCGGCACCCGACGCCACGTCGCCTGTCTACTCCGGGCCACTGGTGATCGCCGCAGATACCACGATCCGCGCGGTGGCCGGCGCCACGGGCATGAACGACAGCACCGGCGCGACTGGCGCCTACGCGATCGCGGCCGCCGCCCAGACCCCGCCGCAATACTCGTGGAAGAACGTACAGATCGTCGCGGGCGGCTACATCACCGGCATCGTCGCGCATCCCGCGCAGGCCAACCTGTTCTACGCGCGTACCGACATCGGCGGCGCCTATCGCTGGCACGAGGCCACCTCACGCTGGGTGGCGCTCAACGACTGGCACGACATGGACGACTGGAACCTCACGGGCATCGAGAGCATCGGCATCGATCCTTCCGACGCCAATCGGCTCTACCTGGCGGCAGGCACGTATACGCAATCCTGGGCGCCGAACGGCGCCATGCTGCTGTCGAACGATCAAGGCGCCACGTTCCAGGTGGTGCGCATGCCCATCAAGATGGGAGGCAACAACAATGGCCGCAATGCGGGCGAACGCCTCGCGGTGGATCCCAATGACGGACGCGTCCTGTACTTCGGCTCGCGCCTCAATGGCCTGTGGCGCAGCACGGATCGCGGCGCCACCTGGCAGCAGGTGAATGCATTCCCGGTCACCGGCCCCGTGAATGGCGCGGATGTCGGCGTGGTGTTCGTGCAATTCCAGGCCGCGAGCGGCGTCACCGGCAGCGCGACGCCGGTCATCTACGTGGGCGTGTCCTCCAGCGGCCTGAACGCCACGCCGCTGTCGCTGTACCGGTCGGTCGACGCCGGCGCCACGTGGACCGCCGTGCCCGGCCAGCCCAGCGGCCTGTTGCCCAACCATGCCGAGTTCGGCCCCGATGGCCTGCTCTATCTATCGTATGGCAATGACGCCGGACCCAACGGCATGACCACCGGCGACCTGTGGCGCTATGCGCCGCCGCCCACCTCCGCGCCGGACGGAGCCGGCACCTGGACGCGCATCACTCCACCGGCGCCTGGCTACCCTAACAACGGTTCCTATGGCTTCGGCACCATTGTCACCGATCGGCAGAATCCGGGCGTGCTGATCGCCAGCACGCTGGACCTGTGGTGGCAGCATGACGACCTGTGGCGCAGCCTCGACGGGGGTGACACCTGGACCGAACTCGCCGGACCCGGGAAATTCACGCTCGACTACAGCGGCTCGCCCTGGCTCGCGCAGATTCATTCGCCGGCTTCCGGGTCGCCCGGATGGTGGATCACCGCCATGGCCATCGACCCGTTCGACGCGGACCGCGTCATGTACGGCACGGGCGCGACCATCTGGACCAGCGCCAACATGCAGGCGGCCGATACCGGCGGCGTGGTCGCGTGGAGCGTGGGCGCACGCGGCATCGAAGAGACCGCCGTGGTCGCCTTGGTCAGCCCGCCGCAGGGCGCGCGCCTGGTCAGTGGTCTGGGCGACATCTCCGGCTTCGTGCATGTGGACCTGGACAGCCCGCCCAGCCTGGCGGACATGCTGCGCAATCCCACATTCAGCACCACCACTTCGCTGGATTTCGCCGCAGCCGCGCCCGCGGTGATCGCGCGCACCGGTCACGGGGGTGCCACTCCCGGCGCCTATACGCTCGATGGCGGCGCCACCTGGAATCCCTTTGCCGACTATCCGGACGGGATCGGCGCCGGCGCCGGCTCGATAGCCGTCAGCGCCGATGGCGCCACCTTCGTGTGGTCGCCACTGGAAGGCGCCGCCAGCCACTTCACCACGAATCGCGGCTCGAGCTGGTCGGTCGCGGCCGGCGCGCCCGCCAACCGCGGTGTGATCGCCGATCGTCATGATGCGAACCGCTTCTACATGGCGGACGGCACCACGCTGCTTCGGAGCACGAATGGTGGACAGAGCTTCGTCGCTGCGGGCTCGCTACCCGGCAGCGGCAGTCTGTACGCGTCGCCGCGCGAAACCCAGGATCTCTGGCTGGCGGCGGACAACGGTTTGTATCGCTCGGCCAATGGCGGCACCCAGTTCACCCGTCTGCCGGCCGTGCAGAGCGCATCGCGCCTCGGGTTCGGGGCGGCCGCGGCGGGTCAGGCGGATCCGGCTATCTACATGATCGGCCGCATCCAGGGGATCACCTCGCTGTACCGCTCCATCGATGGTGGGCTGAGCTGGCAGAACATCACCGATATCGCCCATCGATTTCCCACGGCCCAGGTGGTGACCGGGGATCCGCGCGCATTCGGCCGCGTCTACGTGGGCAACAACGGTCGGGGAATCTTCTACGGCGACGCGAGCGACTGACGGAAGCCGGTCCAACAGCCCGGCGACGTTTATCGGACGGAGCGAGCCACCCGGATCGACTCCACGTCGACCTGGAAGAACTGTCCGTCGAAGGGCTGCGGGTCCGGCGGAACGCCCGCGACCACGTGGCGCTGGTGATTGGCGATGGCCACGTCGTTGGAGTCGTACGCCGTCACCTTCACCGTGGCACCGCCGCGAACCGGCACCGTCACCCGGTAGTCCAGGGGAAACGTGAAGTGCCCCACCTTCTCGGCGCTGCGATTCACCGTGTATACCGCGCGCGGCTCGGACACCTCGATGTTGTAGAAGTTGTAATCGTTCTTCACCGGCGTACCGCCGGACTGGAAGTGATCGAACTGCACGTCACCGCCGGTGAAGTTCTTCGGCTCGACCACGCCGCGGATGTGCAGCGTCACGTCGAATATTGAACCGGCATCCGCGTCGAACGTACGTGCGGTCTGCAGCGCGAGCTTCCAGGGGGAATCCGCCGGCTGCAGCAACGCGCGCTTCCAGTGGCACTCCGTCCCCTGGTTGAAGTGATCGGCGCAGGGCACTTCGAGCCGCAGGCCGGCGAGACTGGCCGCGGCGCGATCGTGGCCCCGCGAGAGACCGGCGCAGCCGGCCAGGATGATGAGGAGAGCGCCCGCCAGCAGCGTGACGGCGTTGTATCGTCCGTTGATCATGAGATCCCCCGTGCGTGAAGGAGGATCATAGCGGCAATGCGGTGGCGGCCGGTGCGAAAAGCGGCGCTGCCGGCAGCGCGCTCGTCACGGCTCCTTTCGGGCGAACGTGCCGCCGCGCATGAGCGCCGCGGCCTGCAGGTCGCACTCCGCCAACTCCACCAGCGCCTGCATCAGGCGCACGCGCAAACGACCCGCCGGCTCGCTGTCCCTGCGAGTGACCAGCGACACCTCCGCAACCGACAGGTCGTTGCGCAGCCGGAATGCCTGCAGCGCGGGCAGGCGGAGAAAAAGTTCACGCAGGTGCCGGGTAACACGCGCATCAGAGTGCGGCTGCTGCGCTCCGTCATCGAGGAAGGATGCCGAGACTGCGTGAACCATGGGGGCAGTCTGGCAGTTCCACATGGGCGCGCCATTGTGAGGAGGTACGTCGCCGCTGTGCGTTGGCATGCGGCGACTCATACCTTGGGATAAGGATATGGGAAACGCGCCTTCGCAATGCGCGTTACGTTATGCCTGGCGCGTCCTCCAGCCTGTTCCCGCGGACTGGCAGCAAGCGTTACGCGCATTCGCGTTCTCCACCTACAGACCTTCGCCGCGCCCTGCATCTAAATGGATGCGGACCGACGATGAGCCGACGGGGCCTGCTGACCATCTTTCTCTAACTAGTCTCACGACCAGGGGAGACGCTCGCAATGACTACGATGAACTCGCGGATCGAAGGCCGCCGGCGCGCGGCAGGAACCATCGCCAGTTGGCTGGGTACCGCCGCCCTGGCTGTCGCCGCCCTGGTGCTCACCGGGTTACCCATCGAGGCCAGCGCCCAGGGTGCCAGTACCATCGTGGTGCGCGCACGCGGTACGGCCGGCGGCGAATCGATCACGCTGCGCGTCGACGGCACCAACGTCGCCACCTGGACGCTGACCACGAGCTATCAGTCGTTCAGCGCATCGACCAGTCTCAGCGGTGGCATCACCGTCGCCTTCACGAACGACGCCAGCGGCCGCGACGTCCAGGTGGATTACATCGTCGTCAACGGCGAAACCCGGCAATCCGAGAACCAGAGCTACAACACCGGTCTGTACGCGAATGGCAGTTGCGGCGGCGGATCCAACAGTGAGTGGATGCATTGCAACGGCGCCATCGGCTACGGTCAGGTCGCCAATTCCGCCAACGGCATCGTGGTGCGCGCGCGCGGCACGGCGGGTAGTGAGTCCCTCAGCCTGCGGGTCGACAACACGAATGTCGCGACCTGGACGATGTCGACCGGCATGCAGGACTACAGCGCCTCCACGAACCTCAATGGCGCCATCACCGTGGCGTTCACCAATGACGCCAGCGGCCGCGACGTCCAGGTCGACTACATCGTCGTCAACGGCACCACGCGGCAGGCCGAGGCACAGAGCTACAACACCGCGCTGTACGCCAATGGCAGCTGTGGCGGTGGCGGCTTCAGCGAGTGGATGCATTGCAACGGCGTCATCGGCTTCGGCAACGTCAGCGGTGGCGGCGGCGCCGGTCCCGGGCTGCCCGACTTCTTCGTGGGCAACATCACCACCAATGGCAGCGTGCGCAGCGACTTCGTCCAATACTGGGACCAGATCACACCCGAGAACGAGGGCAAGTGGGGCTCGGTCGAGGCCACGCGCGACGTGTACAACTGGAGCGGCCTCGACGCGGCATACAACTACGCCCAGCAGCACGGCATCCCGTTCAAGCAGCACACTTTCGTGTGGGGCAATCAGGCGCCGAGCTGGATCAACAGCCTGAGTGCGAACGAGCAGGCGGCCGAGATCGAGGAGTGGATTCGCGACTTCTGCGCGCGCTACCCGAACACGGCCATGATCGACGTGGTCAACGAGGCCACGCCGGGGCACGCGCCCGCAGGATTCGCGCAGAACGCGTTCGGCAGCAACTGGATCGTCCGCTCCTTCCAGCTGGCGCGGCAGTACTGTCCCAATGCCGTGCTCATCCTCAACGACTACAACGTGTTGAGCTGGGATACCGACAAGTTCATCCAGATGGCGACACCGGCCGTGAACGCCGGCGTGGTGGACGCGCTGGGCGCCCAGGCCCACGGCCTCGAGGGCCAGTCGCTGAGCAGCCTGCAGAGCAAGCTCAACCAGGTCGCGGCGCTCGGTCTGCCTATCTACATCACCGAGTACGACGTCGCCCGAACCAACGACCAGGAGCAGCTGCAGATCATGCAGTCCCAGTTCCCGTTGTTCCACGACCACCCGTCCGTGGCGGGGATCACGCTCTGGGGATACGTGGTCGGCAGCACCTGGGTCAACGGCAGCGGGTTGATCCAGAGCAACGGCACGCCGCGTCCGGCCATGACTTGGCTGATGAACTACCTCGGACGGTGAACCGGGTTCGGGGAGGGCCGCGAGAGCATCGACGTGATCTCGCGCCTCACCCGTCAAACTGCGATGGCGCGCGCCAGTCGCGGGCGAGGAGCGTAAAGCCGGCCGCCGCCGAATGCATGGCCAGCAGACCGCCCATGAGTTCCCTCGCCGTGCGGTACGAGAGATAGCCGGCCCGTCGCCCGGGTTCGGGCGCGTGTCATGCCGGAACTATTGGCAACACGCCTGGCTCCAACGTCCGCATGCGCAAGAGCCTTACTACCGTGCTCGCCCTCTCCTGCGGACTGAATGCCGACATCTCCCGGGCGCAGACCCCCGAGGAACCGCTGGACGAGATCGTCGTCACGGGCGAATACGCGGGGCCTGGCATGTGGCAGATCACGCATCCGGAGCATCCGGGTCATACGCTCTGGATAGTCGGCGAGCCGCCGCCATTGCCCAGCCAGATGCGCTGGCATTCGCGGAACGTGGAGCGCGTGGCACTGCAGTCGCAGGAGATCCTCCAGCAGACTGGCACTTCGCTGAAGCCCGACAAGAAGATTGGCGTGTTCCGCATGCTGAGCCTCTTGCCGGCGGCGATGAAGTTGCGCAAGAACCCCGACAAGGCCACGTTGCAGGAACTGCTGCCGCCCGACATGTATGCGCGGTGGCTGGCGCAGAAGAAGCTCTATCTCGGGCGCGACCCGGGTATCGAGAAGATGCGGCCGTTCCTCGTGGCCGAGAAGCTGCGCAATGCCGCGCTCGAGAAATTGCAGTTGGGCGGGGGTGGCGTCTGGCAGCAGCTCTGGCAGCTCGTTCGGGAGAAAAACATTCCGGTGACGAATCCCACTCTCGAGTTCAGCTTCAAGACCGACAATCTGCGTGGCCAGCTCAAGGCATTCTCCCGCCAGAGGCTCGCCGACGAGGAATGTCTGGCGAAGACCATCGAACTCACCGAGGCCCTGTCAGACAAGCAGGTGGAAGGCGCTCGAGCCCGCGCCTGGGCCACAGGCGATCTCGCCACGCTCGAGCGGCTGCCTTCATTGCCCGATCCCGACGCTGCATGCGAGAACGCCATCGTCAGTGCATTGGCGATGACGACACCCATTCCCGCGGATTTGCGCCAGCAGGCGGACGAACTGTGGTTCGTCGCGGCGAGCAATGCATTGGCGAAGAACGAGAGCACGCTGGCCTTCGTGAACATGGGCACCCTGCTCGGCGAGCAGGGGTATCTCGAAAGTCTGCGCAAGCGCGGCTACCAGATTCAGGCGCCTGCCATCTGACATTGCAGCGAATTGTCGGGCGGCGCGGGCACGCTACTGGACTACGCGCGCGAGGGAAGGCTGGTGCTGACTTTCAGAAAGTGCGCGTTGTTGTGCGTCATACTCGCCGCGCATCTCGTGCTGGTACGCCTCTTGTCGCTGAGGGACGGCCCCCGTGAGGTGAAGACGTCCGAGGCGGCCGCTGCCACCCTGTTCTTCGTCGACTCACCCGATCCGCGCGACACGCCGCTGTCGACGCGGCCTGGGTCGGAGCGCGCGATTTCGATCGGTGAGGCTTTCCTCGCGAGCCAAGTGGCACCCGACAGCATGATCACCCTGCCGTCCGAAATCGATGAGGCCGGCGCAGTCATCGATTGGGACGCGGAAGCCAGCCGGGTAGCCAGCGATGCCGTCAGACGCATGGACGATGAAAAGAAGTATCGCGCTCTGGATCAGCACCCGGCTGGAATGGGCCCACCCCCGCCGAAGTCTTCGCGCCATCAGCTGGGCGACAGCCAGCGCTTCGAGGGCGGGGTGATCATCGACTGGATCAACGATCGCTGCTACTACTCCAACCAGGACGCGCCCATCGCGGCATTCGGTCCCGCTTTGCGGTTGCAGCTGCCGACGTGCAAGGCCGCCGGCGGCGATTCGCTGCCGAGCTTCGAGGCATGGAAGAAGGAGCGGGACAGCCGCTAAGGTTGATAGGAATTGTAGTCGTCGAAGTCGGCAGTGGCCTTGTAAGTCGTCAGATCCGCACCCAACTGACGCGCCGCAGTTAAAGTAGCGCCATCATCAGTCACGCAGACGGGACCAAGCCAATGCGTATGGCATCAGCTCTAGTGCGAATCGGGTCACTTGTGTTGGGCACTGCCATGTTGGCGGCCCAGGTTCAGGCGGGGCAATGGCCTGGCGGCAAACAGGTGGCCGTGGTGCTGACCTACGACGATGCGCTGTCCTCGCATCTCGACATCGCCATTCCCGCGCTCGACGCGGCCGGCCTGAAGGGAACATTCTTCCTGGTCGGCAATGCGTTGGCCCCGGAGCAGATCGGACGCTGGCGCACAGCGGCGGCTGAAGGCCACGAACTTGGGAACCACACCATTCGCCACGCGTGTCCACAGGCCAGCTATCCGCCGGCGAGAAAGCTTGATACGAGCGAAGCCTATGATGTCGAGATGATGCTTGCCGAGATCCGGACGATGAACACCCTGCTGAGCGCGATCGATGGGAAGTCGCAGCACAGCTTTGCCACGCCCTGCGGTCAACATCTGGCCGGAGGTGTGGACTATCTTCCTGCGCTGCGCGCCAACGGATTGGTGCGCTATACCCGCAGTGCTGACTCGCCGGGCGGCAACGTGCTGGACCCGATGGATGTGCCGTGCCGCTGGTTCGACGAGAAGGCAACAGGCGCCGATATGATCTCAGCGATCGAAGGTGCCACTCGGACCGGCGGCCTGTTGGTTCTTGGTTTTCATGGAGTCGGAGGGGACTACCTGAAGGTTTCCGCCGAGGCGCACGCGCAGCTACTCGCGTATCTCCAGGGACATGCCGACACAATCTGGGTTGCACCGTTGTCGACGGTGATGGACTACGTCACCAGCCACGCAGGAAACCAGGCGAGCGCGCGGATGCGTTGACTCGGTCGATAGTTGCTTTCAAGAATCCACGAGCTGGCCGGAAACAGAAAGCACAGTCTGGCCAGCCGACGCGGAGCCCGGTGACAATCACTGGATTGTCAGCTCATTGTTGACGCTTGGCCTGGAAGTCGGAGCCGCCGCCGGCGGTCGTGAACCCGCTGACCTTGCCCATGGCGTCACGCTGGAATGCGATCCAGACGCCGAACGCCGGCAGGAAGAAATTGTCCGCGCCCTGGGGAAGCATTTCGCCCGTAGCGTTGCCGGCCTGCGCGATCAGGTTCGCTCCTTCACGACGGATTTCGACCACCGGCCCGCCCGCGATGAGGTATTTGCCGGCGTAGCGATCGAGCACATCGGGCGCTGGGATGTCGGACGCGCGCGGCCGGTGAACCTGGTTGGCGCGGGCACGCGCGGTGGTATCACCCGCCACGACGAACGCAGGCGCGTAACGCCAGCTGTAGTCGAAATGGCCCGAGGCGATGGCGGTCTGTGTAGGCGTGGCTCTCTGGCCGTGAGCCGGCATGCGGCCATCCTGGATGACGAAATCCCACGCGGGCAGGCTCTCGGGCGAGACGTCGGCAACGAACAGTGCCTCGCTCGCATTCGCGGCAACCACCCAGACGTAGCGCTGGGAATTGCGCGGATTCGGATAGACCATCTGGACCGCGGCGGCCGGCGCCGGGAAAGCCTGGCTGCCGATGATCACAGCGTTATTCGTGATCCGCAGTGGCAGCTTCGACCCCAACGACGCCGTCACGCGGTTCTCGCCAGCGCCACCGAACAGCAGCAGCGAATATCTGCCGATGTCCGCCGCGGATATCTCAGTGTCGGTGAACACGCGCGGCGGATACTTCTGCCAGTTGCGCCAGTGGTTGATGAACGCATCCGCCTTTTCGCGCAGCGCCTGCACCATCGCGGGATCCCGTGCGCTCGTGCCGATCACCACGGCGAATGGCGTGCTCGTGAAATCCGCCAGCGTGCCCGGCAACGCAGCGTTCTTCACGAGCGCGGCCGGCCGGTACGCGGAGTCGGTCAGGCGCAATGCGCCGTCCGCGAGCCGCATCTCATGCGCGGAGCCGTTCCAGATCACGCGCACGGGTTTATCGGGTTCGATCAGCGCGGCGCCGGGGCTCAGCACCACATCCAGCAC